>NZ_CANNAI010000004.1:0-474979 GCF_947502515.1 uncultured Pontibacter sp.
TATGCGAGACCCGCTTGTACAGTGGTGTGAGAGGCGCACCCCGTCAGCTAACGCTGACGGGGCCGTCTACTCGATTGTAGATATGTTTATTAATATTCCTACATTTGTTGAGGATTGTTTTAAATTCTTTGGTATAGCAGGATGGGCTGCTTATCAAATACATACCGCTTATCAATTAGCAAGTAGCAGATTTTTAGAAAATAAGGTGCCCCAAGAGAGTCGCGAAATAGTACCTAAGTATTAATTAAGGTTTTTACTTTGACAGCTGATTAGGTAATTAACAACATGCCATTTTAATATACCTTACTCAATAAAAGTACCTTCCACGCCTCCAGCACCAAATGATCATCCAGCAACTTTTTACCCAGTAGTTCCAGCTCAGCACGAAGCAGCGCTTCATCATGGCTGTACTTACTAAAGGTATAGCTTACCAGTGGATCAGCCTTAAAGGCCTCTACTTCATCCGGACCAGGTATAACTTCTGTATTGCCAAGGCGGGCCAGGTAGTTGCCGGTCAAGATGCTGCTGTTGCGGATGTGCTCCGGTAGTTGGTCTACACCAACGCCTTTGTTGCGCACGGGCTTGGGAAGCTCGAAAATGCAATCGCCGTTAGCCCGCAGGTAGTAGTCACCTCCCATACGGGCCACTGCGTCCAGTTTAAACGGATCGATCTTGCCTTCTTCGTTCAAGATATTCTCGTTCACATGAATAAGTAGCACCTCACATATCACCAGGTTACCCGCACCACCTTCCGGTCCCAAGCTAATTATTTCATTCACCCGGCACTCCATCGCGAAGGGCGCTTCCTTCACACGAGGAGCACGTACCATCACCGAAGGCTCTGGCGTCAATCCTGATTTAATGAACTCGTTAACGCCCTTGTCATACTCCGTGCTGGCTAGCGACATCTGCTCCACCATATCATAGTTGCAAATATTGATCACGACTTCTTTTGTCGATTCCACATTCTCTAGGGTGTGCTTGCCTGTGTTGTCACGCACGCGGCGGGCAGGGGAGAAGACCACGATGGGCGGTTTAGCGCTGAACACGTTGAAGAAACTGAACGGGCTCAGGTTCACATTCCCCTTCTCATCCACCGTGCTGGCAAAGGCAATCGGCCGCGGTGCTATGGCTCCCAGCAATAAAGCATGTACTTCCGCCGTTTTGGTTTCTTTCGGGTTTATCGTTTTCATGGTGTTTAATTCAGAAAGTGGTAAAGAGTCTGCAAGTTACAAAATGTATGAATGAATAAGTCAAAGGCAGAAGAACCCAGACATGTCATTTCGACCTTAGGGAGAAATCTGGGAGATTATTGAGTCAATGGAATAATACAGATATCTCCTTTCGTCGAGATGACAGAAAAAATTCTATAGCCTGCCTGAGCAAAATCAATAAAAAGAGAAATAGTGTCAATTCTTAAATACTGATTCAGACAATTAACTATACTATATAACTGTTTTCAAAAACATTTTACGTAATTTTGCTTTCTAGCGAGAATGTGTTTTAATCTATATTCTACATTTTTGCTTCATGGCCTGTTAGCAAAGCAAACGCTATTTTACCCTGTATGAAAATTAAACTGGTACTCTTTCTGAGTCTTCTCTTTTTTGCCTCCTGTAGCTCACTCCGCACACGTAATATTGTCTATTTTAGTGATCTTGAACAGAAGCCGCTTATTACTGAGCCGGTTGAACTGAAACGTTTGACTATCAAGCCTGGTGATCTACTGGCGATTGAAGTGCTCACTCCTAATGCGGAAACAAATTTGCTGTTCAATAGGGGCATTATTATGGAAGAGGGAGCTGGCGGTGGCGGACAAATGATGCGCCAGCAGGGAAATCAGAATGAAGGTTACCTGGTAGATACGAAAGGCGCAATTGATTTCCCGGTGCTAGGCAATATGCAGGTACATGGTATGACAACGGAACAAGTTCGGGATTCCATTATGTTACAAGTACGCGATTACGTGCAGGATCCCATTGTAAAGGTAAGATTACAGAATTTCCGCTTCACGATGATGGGTGAAACTGGACCATCCGTTGTGCAGGTTCCTGCTGATAACGAAGAAGTAAATTTGCTGGAGGGCCTGGCCATGGCAGGAGGCATTTCCATCTATGGTAAGATGAACAATGTACTGGTGATTCGGGAGCAGGATGGGCAGCGTACCATGGCCCGCTTAAACCTGAACAGCAAGGAAACACTGACCTCACCTTATTTTTACCTGCAACAGAATGATATTGTGTATGTAGAGCCAGATAAGGCCAAAGTAACAGGTACGAGCTTTATCCGTCGTAACTGGGGCTTTGCTGCCGGTATCGTATCCTCAGCCTGGGTGCTTTACCAATTGTTAAAGTAATATAATGTTTCCTTATTTATAATAATGTCTGAACTTGATTTCCAGGAAGACAACAGCGAGTCTTTAGATATAAAAGGCCTGATCATGCGGTACCTGCGCTACTGGTACCTGTTTGTGATAGGTGTGGCACTGGCCCTTACTGCAGCGCATTTATATCTGCGCTATTCTACTCCTGTGTATAGCGTGAAAGCAACAATCCTGATAAAAGATGAAAGCGGTGCAGATTTGGCAAATAGCGGGGTATTTGGGGATTTAGCTGGGCTAAAGGCCAATAAATCTTTTTCAAACGAAGTGCTTATCATAAAGTCTAAGGGCTTAATGGAACGTGTCTTGCTGGAACTGGGGCTCGAAGTGTCTTATTTTGGTGAAGGACGCATCAAGTCTCCGGAACTCTATGGCGGACGTAGTCCTATCAAAGCTGTAATTACCCAGCTTGACTCAGCAGGTTTAGGTAGGAGCTTTGTAGTGGAAGTGGAGAGTGGCAATACTTTCAGTATTTGGGAAGGTGAAAACAAAGTATCGACTCATAAATTCGGAGAACAGATCAAAAAAAGTTACGGATCTTTTACTATCGTAGCTGATTCGGATCTTATGGATGACAAAGGGCGTCGTGTGTTAGTTCGTTTCAATGACTTACGCAAGTTAGCTAGTCGCTATAGCAAGCAACTGGGAGTGAAGAGCGTCAATGAATTTGCTACTGTTATGGAGCTTAGTCTGACCGACCCGGTGCCAGCGAAAGGGAAAGATATTTTAAATAAGTTGATCGAGGTGTATAACCGTGAAACGATCAGTGAGAAAAACTTAGCTGTTACTAAAACTATCCAGTTTATTGACGAGCGCCTCGTATACCTGACAGCAGAGTTGAGCGATGTAGAACAAGATGTACAGGAATATCTGCAGGAGAACCGTATAATTGATCAATCGGCGAGTGGTGGGCTATATTTAAGCACAGCACATGGACTAAACCAGCAGATTACAGAAAACGAAATTAAGCTGGAAATCCTGGAGTCAGTAGAGTCCTACCTGCAGAAAGAAGAAAACAAGTATGAACTGGTTCCTACCAGTCTCGATATTTCAGATCAGACTTTAGGTGGGTTGATAGGAAATTTCAACGAATTACAGAACCAGCGCCGTCGCCTGGGCCGCTCTGTTACTGAAAATAACCCGGTGCTGCGCAACGTAAACGAACAGCTGGAAGTCCTTCGCCTTAATATATTAGAGAATATACGTAACATCCGGGAAGGGCTACTGGTTGTCCGTCGCAACCTGGAGGCCAACGCACGTCAGTTCGAGTCACAGGTGCGGCAGGTGCCCTCTATGCAGCGAGAACTAACCAAAATAAGCCGACAGCAGGGGGTTAAGGAAGGCTTATACCTATACCTGCTCCAGAAGCGTGAGGAAGCGGCTTTGTCTCAGGCCATTACCCCTTCAAACTCCCGTGTTATCGACCCTGCAGCAGCCGGAGGTAGCCCGATTGAGCCTCAGTCTACAAATATCTATCTGATGGCACTATTGGCTGGCTTGGCTATTCCTTTTGCTGGAATTTTCCTTCGTGACATGCTGAACGATACTGTGCAGGAAGTGCGGGATGTAGAAAAAGCCACGACTACTCCTATTCTGGGTGAGATCGGGCATAATAATACAGAGGAAATGCTGGTCATCAGTCAGCAGAGCCGCAGTTCCAGTGCTGAGCTCTTCCGCCTGCTACGTGCTAATCTACAGTTCGCAGCAGGAGGAAAAGAAAACAAGGTGATCCTCGTTACTTCTAGTATGAGTGGTGAAGGAAAAACCTTCTTCAGCCTGAACCTTGCTGCTAGTTTGATGATGACGGGTAAAAAAGTAGTGGTATTAGGTTTTGATCTTCGTAAGCCGAAGCTGACACAAGGTGTAAATCTGCCAAACAATATTGGTATCACCAACTACCTGATCTCCGACAGCGTACAGATCGAGGACATGATCCAGTTTGCACCAGATATGCCTGAACTGGCTATTATCGGCTCTGGTCCTATTCCGCCTAACCCTGCTGAGCTAATGTTGCTTCCTAAGATCGGTGTGCTAATTGATGAGTTAAAAGCAGCATTTGACTATATCATCTTGGATTCCTCGCCTGTTGGGCAAGTAGCGGATACCTTGGCATTGGCACCTTACATTGATTCAAGCCTTTATATTGTGCGCTATAATTACACGCATAAAAAGCAGCTTCAGATCATCGACGACCTTTATAAGTCACGGAAACTCAAACATCCGATGATCGTACTGAACGATGCCAAGAAATCGAACAGTTATGGCTACTCTTATGGGTATGGCTATGGTTACGGGAATTACTATGAAGAAGAGTCGAAGGGATTGGGGAGTAAGTTGAGGAAGTTGGTGAAGTAATACCTTCCCCAGCCCCCTCCTAAGAACAGGAGGGGGCTGGGGAAGGTGCAGGTTAATCATTCCCGAAGTCCCCCTTTGAAGTCGAAGATCCCGGACTTGATTCGGGAGGGGCAGGGGGATGACAATCGTTCTAAATTTGCCCTCTCAGGCAGAGATGGTTAATAAGTGAAAATGAAAACTAGAAAAACGAACATAAACAAATGTCAGGTATAGAAATGACAGGTATAGAGAATGCCAAAATTGCCGTAATCGGGTTAGGTTATGTAGGTTTACCACTAGCTGCTGAGTTTGCAAAGAAGTTTCCTACTGTTGGTTTCGACATCAATGAAAGTCGGGTGCTCGAACTGAATGAGGGGTATGATCGCACGTTAGAGATTGAAAATGATTATTTAAAATCGGTTCTAACTTCAAACTCTAATAGTCAGGTGGGTTTGTATTGCTCAAATAACCTGAATGACATTGAAGCCTGCAACTATTATATCGTCACTGTACCTACCCCGGTTGATAAGAATAATCGCCCGGACCTGACCCCACTGTACAAAGCGAGTGAGACGGTCGGTAAAGTGCTGAAGCGAGGCGATATTGTGATCTATGAATCGACAGTATACCCTGGTGTGACAGAAGAGGAATGCGTGCCGGTACTGGAACGTATGTCAGGATTAAAATTTAATGAAGACTTTTTTGCTGGCTATTCTCCTGAACGCATCAACCCAGGGGATAAAGAGCATACTGTTTCTAAAATTCTAAAAATCACTTCCGGCTCTACTCCTGAAACAGCAGAAAAAGTAGACCAGCTGTATAGAGCAGTAATCACAGCAGGAACGCACAAGGCAGCATCTATAAAGGTTGCAGAAGCAGCGAAGGTGATCGAGAATGCACAGCGTGATATCAATATTGCCTTCGTAAACGAACTTGCCAAAATTTTCAATCGTCTGGGTATTGATACAGACGAGGTATTGGAAGCAGCCGGAACGAAATGGAATTTTCTCAAATTCAAGCCTGGCTTGGTAGGAGGACATTGTATCGGGGTTGACCCATATTACCTGGCACAGAAAGCACAGGAAGCTGGATATCACCCGGAGATCATCCTGGCTGGTCGCCGCTTAAATGACGGTATGGGCGAGTATGTGGCCCATGAAGTGATTAAATTGATGGTTAAGAAGGACATTGCTGTAAAAGGAGCAAATATCCTGGTACTGGGCATTACTTTCAAAGAGAACTGCCCGGATGTGCGCAATACTAAAGTAGTAGACATCCTGCGTACCCTTAAAGATTACGATACCAATATCACGATCTACGATCCATGGGCTGAGCCAGCAGAAGTGAAGCACGAATACGGTTGGGATTCGGTGAAAGAACTGAATGGTGTAACAGACTGTGACGCCATTATCCTGGCCGTATCCCACAATGAATTCCGGGAACTAGATTTAAGTAAACTCTGCAAAGGCAAAGCTGTTATCTACGACGTGAAAGGTGTTCTCCCAAAAGAACTCGCAGACGCGCGTCTTTAAGAATAGAAGCAAAGCTCCCCTCCTTGGCTAAGGAGGGGTCGGGGTGGTTTGACCCGGTATTTCAAACTTATTTTACAATAAAGAATATGTACAATACACCTTACCATAACACTGACTTAAGCCAAAACACTTTTCTAGTTACAGGAGGTGCTGGCTTCATCGGTTCTAATATCGCAGAATACTTGCTCAAGTACGGTGCAGGAAAGGTGCGCGTACTGGATAACTTCTCTACCGGCTCTCACGCAAACATAGAAGAATTCAAAAGCAACCCAGTTTTTGAGCTGATCGAGGGTGATATCCGGGATCTGGAAACATGCCAGAAAGCATTGGAAGGTATAGACTATGTATCGCATCAGGCTGCCCTAGGTTCAGTTCCCCGCTCCATCAATGACCCGATTACTAGTAATGAAGTAAACGTAAGTGGATTTTTGAATATGCTGGTTGCAGCAAGAGATGCCCAGGTTAAAAGCTTTGTGTATGCCGCGAGCTCCAGTACCTATGGTGATCATCCCGGACTACCGAAAGTAGAGGACAAAATTGGTAACCCACTTTCTCCCTATGCTGTCACGAAGTATGTAAATGAATTGTACGCTAGTGTTTTCTCTAAGACCTACGACTTTCATACTATTGGACTCCGGTACTTCAACGTGTTTGGACCAAAACAAAACCCTAAAGGACCTTATGCGGCAGTAATTCCACTTTTTATAAAGGCAGCACTTCAGAGTAAAGCTCCATATATTAATGGGGATGGTGAGACTAGCCGTGATTTTACCTTTGTGGAAAATGCGGTGCAGGCTAATGTGAAAGCCATGTTGGCTGAAGGTATAGCAGAACATGATGTCATAAATGTTGCATTTGGAGAACGCACTACCTTGAATCAGCTCTGGTGTAGAATCACGGATATGGCAGGTATAAATTTAGCACCCGAATATAGAGAAGAACGCAAAGGCGATGTACAACATAGTTTGGCTGATATCAGTAAAGCGAGCAATTTGATAGGTTATGTTCCTACTTACTCTGTATTGGAGGGTTTAGGAATTGCCTACAACTGGTACAAAGAACAAGAGACTATCAAATTATGAACCTACTGATTACCGGCGGTGCCGGGTTCATCGGCTCGCACGTGGTGCGGCTTTTCGTGGAGCAGTACCCAGATTACCATGTCTTCAACCTTGATGCCTTGACCTACGCGGGCAACCTGCAGAACCTGGCGGACGTGGAGGGCAGACCTAACTACACCTTCCTCCGCGGGGACATCACGGACGCCTCCTTCCTGGAGTCGATTTTTGCCGAGCACAAATTTGAGGCGGTGATCCACCTGGCGGCCGAGTCGCATGTGGACCGCTCCATCGCAGGGCCCATGGCCTTCGTTCAGACCAATGTGATGGGTACGGTGAATTTGCTCGAGGCCTGTAGAAGGCACTGGGCAGGTGAGATGGAGGGCAGGCTGTTCTACCACGTCTCCACCGACGAGGTGTACGGCTCGCTTGGAGAAGACGGCCTGTTTACTGAAAGCACGGCCTACGACCCGCGCTCGCCCTACTCGGCCTCCAAGGCGGCCTCGGACCACTTCGTGAGGGCTTGGCACCATACCTACGGTTTGCCGGTGAAACTGAGCAACTGCTCCAACAACTACGGACCAAACCACTTCCCCGAGAAACTGATCCCGCTGGCCATCCACAACATCCGGGAGAACAGGCCGGTGCCCGTGTACGGCAAGGGCGAGAACGTGCGCGAGTGGCTCTTCGTGAAAGACCATGCCCGGGCCATCGACGACATCTTTCACCGCGGCAAGCTGGGGGAGACCTACAACGTGGGTGGGGTGAAAGAGTGGCGCAACATAGATTTGATCGAGCTGCTCAGCGACGTGATGGACGAGAAGCTGGGAAGAGAGCAGGGCGAGTCGCGCAAGCTAATCACCTTTGTCAAGGACCGTGCCGGCCACGACGCACGCTACGCCATCGACTCCTCAAAGCTGATGCGGGAGCTGGGCTGGAAACCCTCGGTCAGCTTCGAGCAGGGCCTGAGAAAGACTGTAGACTGGTGCCTGGCGAACGAAGCTTGGCTGGAGGAGGTGACAAGCGGCCACTACCGCGATTATTATAAAGAGCAGTACCAGAAGCGGTAAAGGCAGCTAGCTGCTGCAACTCATTGCACAGTATGACTATTTTTAGAACGCACAGCTGCGGGGATTGTGGAAAGGCAATCTGCAGCTAACAACCGACAATTTAACCTATGAAAGGCATCATCCTGGCCGGGGGCTCCGGCACCCGGCTGCACCCGTTGACGCTGGCCGTAAGCAAGCAGCTCATGCCGGTGTATGACAAGCCCATGATCTACTACCCGCTCTCCACACTGATGCTGGCGGGCATCAGGGAGATCCTGATCATCTCCACGCCCCACGATCTGCCCATGTTCGAGCGGCTGCTCGGGGACGGTTCCCGTATCGGCTGCAGGTTCAGCTACAAGGTGCAGGAGACGCCGAACGGGCTGGCGCAGGCCTTCGTGATTGGGCAGGAGTTCATCGGAGATGACAAAGTCGCTTTGGTGCTGGGCGACAACATCTTCTATGGGGCGGGCATGGGCTCGGTGCTGCGCGAGAACGCGGACCCCGAGGGCGGGGTGGTGTACGCCTACCACGTCACGGACCCGGAACGCTACGGGGTGGTCGAGTTCGACGAGAGCGGAAAGGCCGTCTCCATCGAGGAGAAGCCGGCAGCGCCTAAGTCCAGCTACGCCGTGCCGGGTCTCTACTTCTACGACAATGACATTGTCGGAATTGCAAAGAACCTAAAACCCAGCCCAAGGGGTGAGTACGAGATCACGGACGTCAACCGCGAGTACCTGCGCAGAGGCAGGCTGAAGGTGGGCGTGCTCAACCGCGGCACGGCCTGGCTCGACACGGGCACGGTAGCTTCGCTGATGCAGGCTGCCATCTTCGTGCAGGTGATCGAGGAGCGGCAGGGACTCAAAATCGGCTGCATCGAGGAGGTGGCCTGGCGCATGGGCTTCATCGATGACGAGCAGCTCAGAATGCTAGCGGAGCCACTGCGCAGAAGCGGATACGGCGAGTACCTTATCCAGGTGCTCAAGGAGAATTATGGAGCGGTTAAATTGTCATTTTAATTTTTACCTTAGAGGTATTTAATCACTTCTATAAAAGTCATCGTGAAAGCACATATAATAGAATTCCCTAAAATACTGGACCCACGTGGTAACCTTACATTTTTGCAGAGTCCTCAGCAAATTCCTTTTCAAATTAAGAGGGTTTTCTGGACATATGATGTGCCAGGTGGCGAGCAAAGGGGAGGGCATGCCTTTAGGCAGCAGGAGGAGATTATTATTGCCTTAAGCGGCAGCTTTGATGTGGTGATAACGAATACAGATGGCAATTCTGAGAAATTCTTCCTTAATCGCAGTTATTATGGCATTTATGTGCCTGCATTAACTTGGAGACATATGGAAAATTTTTCAACCAATGCCTTAAGTGTGCATTTGTCAAGTATGGTCTATTCTGCATCGGATTATATATATAGTATTGAAGAATTTAAAGGTATTAAATGAGTCAGACAACAGTTTTTGATTGTAGTATCTTGCAGTTGCCCAGAGTGCACAATCCAGCCGGCGATATTACTGCTATAAACAATATGCAAGAGGTCCCATTTGAGGTGCAGCGTGTTTACTACCTGTATGATGTTCCCGGAGGAGAATCTCGTGGTGGACATGCACATAAGAATTTGCAACAGCTAATCATAGCTGCCAGTGGTAGCTTTGACCTAACTGTAGATGATGGAAGTGTAAAACGTACATTTCATCTATCAAGGCCTTATATAGGATTATACATGCCTTCTGGTCTTTGGAGGGAATTAGATAACTTCTCATCTGGTGCCATATGTCTCGTATTGGCATCTCTTCCCTATGGGGAGCACGATTATATTAGAGAATACTCCGATTTCTTGAAGATAAAGAAAATGCAGTTTGTTGATTACGACAAAAGGTATCTTGATCTATCATGGAATTGGTTGAGAGACCAAGAAATAAAAAGACTTACTATGACCCCCAAATTTACTAGGGAAGAGCAGTTGTCTTTCTTTTCTAGACTCTCGGCAAGAAAAGATTATTTTATAAAAGGTATAGAATATGAAGGGGTACCTGTTGGAGTCTGTGGTCTGAAAAATATCGATTCGTCCTCTGGAGAGTACTGGGGGTATATTGGTGAAAAAGAATATTGGGGGAAAGGTCTTGGTAAAATAATTATAGATTTTATAGTTAATCATGGGCGAAACTTAGGACTTAAAAAAGTTTGGCTAAAAGTAGATAGCGAGAATCAAAGAGCGATTAGGAGTTATGAGAAGTATGGATTTACTATGATTGATAGTGGTAGTGTAAAAATTTATGAATACAAGCTATAATGTTAAAAGTAGAGCGTTATACTAAAGAGCACTTAGAAGATTGGAACAAAGTACTCTCCGAGGCTAAAAATGGCACCTTTCTTCATGCCCGCTCATTTATGGAATATCATAAGGACCGTTTCGAGGATGCCTCACTAATTGTTTACGACAAAAATAAGCCAGTCGCCATCTTCCCAGCTAATAAAGTTGATGAAAAGACAATAGCATCTCACTCAGGTTTAACTTACGGTGGTTTTGTTGTACCCCTAAATACTTATTCTAAGGCAGTGCTCCAGTATATATCAAGAATGCTGGAATATTGTTTTGAAAATAAAATTGAAAGAGTACTCTTTAAACAAATGCCTTCATTTTACTGCTCTAAAAGCCAAGATGAAATTGACTATGGCTTATTTCTAACACAAGCAAAGTTGTATAGAGTTGATATTGCTTCTGTAATCAAACAAGGAGCCAGCCAAAAGGCGAAAATTCAGGAAAGAAGACTTAGGTCAGTCAAAAAGGCTCGTAAACTTGGAGTAAGTGTAGTAGAAACAACGGATTTCGGTGTCTTTTGGAACGAAATTCTAATACCAAATTTAAGTGAGCGTTTCGGAGTTAATCCGGTACACTCTTTGGATGAAATTCAACAGCTCTACAAAGATAACAACCCCCACATTCGACAATTTGTCGCCTTGCTTGATGGGCAAATAATGGCGGGTACAACCATATTCGAGACACAAACAACTGCCCATGCACAATATATATCTGCCTCAAACGAAGGCAGAGCGAACGGCTCATTAGATTTATTGTTCTTTGAAATAATAAATGAAACCTTCAAACATAAGGATTACTTTGATTTCGGTATTGTGAATGAGCAGAACGGATGCAAGGTGAACGAAGGTTTATTAGACTGGAAAGAAGGCTTTGGAGCCAGAGCTTACGCTCATCGATTCTATGAAATTAATACAGCGAATTTTAAAATGATTGAGCAAGCTTTTTTATAATATGATGACAGTACCATTCTTGAATTTCGAACCTATGCACTCAGCTATCAAGGCTGAAATGCGAAATGCCTTTGAGAAAGTTTACGACAGTTACTGGTATATTATGGGTAAGCAGTTGTCGGATTTTGAGAAAGCCTATTCTCGATTTAACCAAGTCGAACATGTAATAGGAGTAAGCAATGGCCTAGATGCCTTGCACTTGGCTTTGAAAGCATTAAATATTGGTCCTGGTGATGAAGTCATTGTGCCTTCTAACACCTATATAGCTACTGCTTTAGCAACATCCTATGTTGGGGCTACCCCAGTTTTTGTAGAACCTGATCAATCAACTTACAACATTAGCCCAAATAATATAGAAGAAGCTATTACATCAAGAACCAGAGCTATAATGCCAGTACATTTGTATGGTCAAGCCTGTAATATGGATGCTATTATGGAAATAGCAAAGAAACATGGGCTCTATGTTATAGAAGATAATGCGCAGGCACATGGGGCTGCTTTTGCAAGTAAGATTACAGGTAGTTGGGGGCATGCAAATGGTACCAGCTTTTATCCTGGGAAAAATTTGGGAGCGCTAGGAGACGGTGGAGCTGTTACTACCAATGACTCAGAAGTGGCAATGCGTATACGGGCGCTGAGAAACTACGGTTCTCAGGTTAAATACAAGAATGAATTTATAGGTCATAACATGCGTCTCGATGAGTTACAGGCTGCGTTCTTGACAATAAAGCTTAAATACCTACAGCGATGGACGGCTCAGCGCCAGCAGATTGCTGCTTGGTATAATGAAAACTTAAGTGTGTTAGATGACCTCGTACTGCCATATGTGCACCCGGAAGCGACGCACGTATACCATTTATATGTTATTAAAACTAAGCTTAGGAATGAGCTTCAAGAATACTTAGCAAATCACAATATAGGTACATTAATACATTATCCTATTCCCCCTCATTTGCAGAAGGCTTATGTGCATTTGGGATATAAGAGTGGAGACTTTCCAATTGCTGAAGAGTTAGCCAATACATGCTTAAGCTTACCATTGTGGCCAGGGATGGATAACAAAGAAGTACTGCAAGTATGTGATGTGATAAAACGCTTCTATGCTACTAATTGATAGATAATTTGTAGTTTAGACTATAAGTGGTAGATAAAATTTGCTTGTTAATTAAGAAAGTAACTATTAGGACAGTTATCTAAAGTAATGTTCCTAGCAAGAATAAAGTGACAAATAAAGCGTTTTCAGGAAATGCTTTATTTGGTGGGCCCACATTTAAAGTATAAAAGAGGAAGTTAAAAGGAGTCGCGATTATAGTTATTTGCTCATGAGTAAAACGTTGTCAAACGATAAGGGTGGGTCATACAGACAGATATTTAAAGTTACATCCATCTTTGGTGGAGTTCAGGTATTCAATATTATTATTACAATTGTAAGAACCAAAATGGTTGCGGTATTCTTAGGGCCATCCGGAATGGGAATAGTAACCCTTCTGACATCAACTACTGGCTTAATTGAAGCTTTAACTAATTTTGGTATCAGTAAATCTGCAGTTAAAAATGTTGCAGCTTCTTATGCAACTGGTGAGGCACAAAAGTTTGGCACCACAGTAGCGGTATTTCGTAAATTAGTTTGGTTTACGGGCTTGTTGGGGTTTTTAGTTACTTTGCTCTTTGCCCCTTGGTTAAGTGATATTGCCTTTGGCAATAGGAATTACACTGTTGCCTTTCTATTGATATCAATAACCTTGCTATTTTCCCAGATTTCAGCTGGGCAGGGAGTGGTTCTCCGTGGGACAAGAAAGATTCAATCGATGGCTAAGTCAAGCATGATAGGCGCTGTAATGGGGCTTGTCATCTCTGTTCCACTGTATTATTTCTTCAGAGAAGAAGGGATTGTCCCTGCCATTATTATTACTTCTATTTCAGCATTAGTAGTTACTTGTTACTTCTCTCGGCAAGTTGAAGTCCCCGAAGTAGTGATTAGTAGAGAAACAATGTTAGCTGAAGGAAAAGATATGCTGCGCATGGGTTTCTTTATTAGTTTAAGTGGTATTATAGCTATTGGTGTAGCTTACATTGTAAGAATATTTATAAGTCATAAAGGAGGAGTAGCCGATGTAGGGTTATTCAATGCCGGTTTCGCTATTATAAATACATACGTCGGGATGATATTTACAGCGATGGCTACTGATTATTATCCCAGATTAGCAGCCGTAGCACACAATAAAAGCAGAAGTAGTGAGGAAATAAATCAACAGGCGGAAATAGCGCTACTAATTCTTGCTCCAATTTTAGTAGCTTTTTTAGTTTATATCAATTGGGCTGTGGTACTATTGTATTCCGATAAGTTTAGTCCTATTACTACCATGATACACTGGGCAGCTTTAGGTATATTTTTCAAAGCTATTAGTTGGGCAATAGGTTTTGTTATACTGGCGAATGGAAATAGCAAGATGTTTTTTTGGAATGAAGTTATAGCAAGCGCTTATATTCTAGGATTTAATATACTGGGGTATAGTTTAATGGGGCTAACTGGTTTAGGTATATCTTTTTTAATGGGGTATTTCATTTACCTCATTCAAGTCTACTTCATAGGTAAAATCTTTTATTCTTATACTATTAGCAGAGGATTGGTTAAAATTTTTTCTGTTCAATTTACTCTAGCTGTAGCATGTTTTCTCATTGTGCAAATGTTGGATAAAAGCTTTTCTTTTCCAATAGGTACAATTTTAATTTTAGCCTCATGCGTATTTTCATTTGTTGAGATGAATAAGCGCATAGAGATTATGGGTTTACTAAATAAGCTTATGAATAAGTTTAAATCTAAATGATACAGCAAGTAATTCAAGAAAAGCCGTTAGTATCTATAATTGTAGTTACTTACAACTCCTCTAATACTGTAGTAGAGACACTAGATAGTATTAAACATCAGACTTATTCTGAGCTTGAATTAATAGTTTCTGATGATTGCTCTAATGATAATACAGTTCAAATATGCAGGGACTGGTTTGAGGAGAATGCTGGCAGATTTGTAAGATCCGAGTTAGTTACTTCTCTCAAAAATACTGGTATTGCTCCTAATTTTAATCGAGGATTAGCAATAGCACAAGGAGAATGGATAAAAACTATTGCAGGGGATGATGCTATGTTTCCAAACCTTGTAGAAGCTTATATTGATTATATTGAAACTCAACCTGAAGTAAAGTTTTTACATTCTAATGTATATATGTACAAGGACTCTTTCAAAGAATGTAACCGTCTCCCAGTGCCAAATTCATCTAGTTTTACAATCAATAAAGATGGTTTAACGCCTGAAATGCAATTTCAAATTTTGCTTAGAAAGTGTCAAATTTGGGCTGCAACAGTTATGATTAAAAGTGAAATTTTTAAGGAATTGGGCTATTTTGACGAATCTATCCCAATGTGGGAAGATAGGCCAATGTGGCTCAAAATCACAAAACATAACATTAAGCTAACTTATCTGAATATAGTAGGAGCAAAATATAGAATTTGCTTAAGTTCTGTTCAGAAAGATAGCAGTTACAAAAAAGTATTTTCTAATTTCGATGTTTTACGTGGAAAAGTTTTTTATAAAAGGTATATACAATTGCTGCCAACTCAAGAAAGGATTCTAAAAAAAATAAAAATCAAAAGAATGTTATTTCTTGACAAGTTAGGTTTAAATAGAAACACAATTCTGATAAAAATTATTATTAAAATCACAAACTATCCTCTAAATATTTTTATAAATAGATTAGAGAAAAGAAATACTAAATTCTGAAATTAGGTTTCAAATTATATGCATAAAAGTAGCTGTGAAGACTAAAGTTTCAATAATTATTCCCACTTATAATAGAGGATATATATTATCTGAAACTATTAAAAGTGTTATTATCCAAACATATTCAAATTGGGAAGTACTTGTTGTTGACGATGGTTCATCTGATAATACAGAAAGCATTGTTACACTTTTTAATGAACAAGATAAAAGAATTAAATACCTAAAACGGCCAAATGATAGGCTAAAAGGTGCAAACGCATGTAGGAATTATGGTTTGGAAATGTCAACAGGTCAATTTATTAAATGGCTCGATTCAGATGATAAATTGCATGAAAAGTGCCTTGAATTGCAGTTAGCTAATTTACTTGCAAACAATTCAAATGTGAATTTATGCTTAGCAAGATTTTTTGGAGTCGAAAATGGTGAAGTGATATTGTTTGAGAAGCTTTGGAGCGATGTGTTATTAACTGAAAATATTACTAAAGATTTAATTACTAGTAGGTTGCAATGGCAAACAGCCACTGGATTATGGGGAAAAGATATTTTTGACAAACCTCCTTTTGATGAAAGAATCCAGAATTCGCAGGAATGGTTGTTTAATATTAAGCTTTCATTGAAACCTGAAATTAAAATTAGTACTCTAAATAAGAGTTTAGTTTATATAAGGACTCACATAGGGTCGATGAGTAATGAAAGTAACAAAAAAGGACGATATTATTTTTATGCTGCTTTAGCTAGATATTATGCTGTAAATCTAATTGGTAATAAAAATTTAGGAAACGAAATTAAACTATACTTATTTAAAAAGTTTTTGTGGTATCAGGCTTTTACACTTTACAAAGGTTCACCTAGTGGTTTTATTAAGCTCTTAACTTACTGGCCTTCATTCTTGATCAAAATTTTATCGCATTAAAAAAAAATAGCTGTAATGGCGAGTCTTGAATGAATTTAAATTAGTGTTAGCAAGCCTTTTTAATAAAGTAATTAATATTAATTCTTTAATTATCACAAACTTTCCAGAAATAAGAACTTTAAAATAATATGAAAATAGATTTAGTAGTAGGTACTAGGCCAGAAGCCATAAAAATGGCCATACTCTACAAGCAACTTCAAGAAAGAGGTCTTATTACAAGATTAATCAGTACTGGACAACATCGAGAAATGTTAGCTCAGGTATTTGATTGGTTTGAAATACAACCAGATTTTGACTTAGAGATTATGTCTCATAATCAAACTTTAAGTGGACTTAGTTCAAAGTGTATAGTTAAACTTCAAGAGCTGTTTGATACCGAAGGTAAAAGTAATTTAATACTAGTACAGGGAGATACAACAACTGCATTCGTTGCTGGACTAGTTGGATTCTATAATAAAATTAAAGTTGGGCATATAGAAGCTGGCCTTAGGACAGGAAATATAATGTCTCCATGGCCAGAGGAGGTTAATAGAAAGCTTATATCCCAATTTGCAGAGCTACATTTCGCACCAACTCAAAAGAGTAAAGAAGCTCTTATGTTAGAGAATGTTAATGAGGCAAATATTAGCGTTACAGGAAATACTGTAATAGACGCATTATTATTCTCTAGAAATAAAATTGAGACGAACAATATTTATCCTATTGAACTACAAGATTTTTTTGTAGGTGATAAGCAAGATAATAGGATTATATTAATTACTGGACATAGGAGAGAGAATTTTGGTTCGGGGTTTATCAATATTTGTGAAGCAGTAAATAAGCTGGCAGAACTGTATCCTGAAGTTTATTTTATTTATCCTGTTCATTTGAATCCGAACGTAAGTGAAGTTGTATTCAAGAAACTAGGTAATCAGCCTAACATTATGCTGATAAAACCGCTAGGGTACGCAGATTTTATAAGCTTAATGATGAGGTCATATATCATTCTTACCGACTCAGGCGGAGTACAAGAAGAAGCACCTTCGCTTAAGAAGCCTGTGCTGGTAATGAGAGAAGAGACTGAACGGGAGGAAGGTGTGCTTGCCGGAGTTGTAAAACTTGTTGGTACAGATGCAAATAAAATAGTTAAAGAGACATCACTTTTACTTGAAAATAGGGAAGCCTATGATAGCTATTTGGTTGGTGAAAATCCTTATGGCAATGGTAAGTCTTGTGAAATAATTGCTGAAATACTACAAAATGAAAGAAGTTATTCTATATAGGGGTCCTTTAGAAAGAGCTAGATTAAAATTATTAATAAATTCAATACTGCTAAACAATAATGATGAGGTCGATTTTGTGTGGATATTCCCCAATACACTTAGTCCTGACAAGCAGCAACATTTTAAAAGTTTTATTGATGAGTTCAATTTATCTAATATTCATCTGATTAATGAACCGCTTATTAAATACTTCAGCACCATAAAAAAAATTAAAACCCTATTTAGAACGATAGAAATTACGAAAGCGCATTTCATTGGATTTTCAGCCTGGGTGTATAGTCAAAGTTTGAATAGTACGTTTAAGGTATGGTATGTTAATGGTGTACCAGAAGAAAATCTAATGTATGGGAGTAGTATTACAGGTAATATTTCTAACTACTTTCAATGGAAGATTAATGGTTTATTTGACCAACCAGATAAAATAGTTACAGTTTCTAAGCCAATGACAAGGCTAATTAAGAGTTATATATTTAAATCTGCTAGTTTTATTGAAATACCAATAACAGTAGATACAGATTTGTTTTCTAATTCAAAAGGTATTACTGAAAAGAAGTACCTTACTTATTTAGGTACTGGAGCTCCATGGCAATCTTTAGATATACTGAAGGAAATTTGGGAAGAACTTCATCAGATTGATAGTTCACTAAAATTTAGAGTTATATCAAGGGATGATAGGACTAAAATTTTAGCTGAAAAACTACCAGCAGAATCAATTGAGTTCGTAGGTTCTAATAATTTTAAAGAGGTAGCTAATTGGCTAAGTGAATCGAAGATTGGTTTCTTAATAAGACGTGACAATATTGTTAACGAAGTAGCTTTCCCTACAAAATTTGCTGAATATACAGCTGCAGGCTCGTTAGTAGCTCTGTCTGAGCTTAAATGGGATTTGACTTCATATCTTAAAAATTATAATGTTGGAGTCCTTATTCCAGTAAAGGTTAACGCCGAAATAGCTGCTCAGAATATCTATGAGTATCTTCAACAATATGAAGATACATTATACTTGGATAGGCTTAAAGAAGTAAGCTATACCCTATCGAATGAATACTGGGCTCCTGTTTTAAATAAGCAATTATTAATAAACAAATACTAAAGTAGCTTTTGGGAAAAAGTTAATGCAAAACTTTGACTTGCCAGGCTAGGAATAAACTTACAATTTTTTTTAGAGAAGAGCTAAAAGGCTCTAATTGTAGTAATGGGAGCCAGTAATCAATCAAAAATTAGGGTATTAGTATTAATTGATCAGCTAAATGTTCCTCGCTGGATCAATGAGATTATTTCTTTTATACAAAATAGTTCGCACTTTATAATAATTGGACTTGTAGTAAATAAAGCTCCAAAAGCAGCAGACAATACTAACGGCTATAGGATTTTAAGAAAAGTAGATAGGTTAACTTTTCAATTCAATCCTAATCCATTTGATCGAGTTGCTTTAAGTAAAGAGTTACAAAATGATGTGCTCTTCGTTTCACCAAAGCAGAAAAAATTTAGTGATTATTTCTTAAACGAAGATATTCAGGAGCTAAAAAGTCTAAACCCAGATGTAATTTTAAGATTTGGTTTTAGAATACTAAGGGGAGATATTTTAAATATTGCTCCATTAGGTATTTGGTCTCTACACCATGCAGATAATGATATTAACAGAGGAGGGCCTCCTGGATTCTGGGAAGTAATTAACAAAGAGCCTGTAACAGGAGTAACTTTGCAGAGACTTTCTGAAGACCTTGATGGTGGGACTGTTATAGGTAAGTCCTTTATCAAAACTGATTATACTTCATTTAATCGTAATCAGGCTGCACTCTTTTGGGCAGGAGTAGAGTTGTTTAAATCTAAATTGGCTGCATTAGCAATGGGGGAGCTAACTGTGTTCCCAAATACAGGAGACAATAATATACATTTTCCAGCTTTTTATAGTCACCCATTATATAAGGATACTGCAAATATAAGAAGCATTCGATATGGAGTATCTTTAGCATTCAGAGCGATAAAAAGAAAGGTTGAGGACATACTCCATTTTCAACAGTGGTCAATAGGTTACTCCATAAAGGCAGGATTAGAAACGTCTTTATTTCGATATAAATACTTGACACCACCTAAGAATTGTATATGGGCAGATCCTTTTTTAGTTGAAGATACCACAGGAATCTACTTATTCGCGGAGCAAAAATATGGCTCCAAACCTGGGGAGATAGTATGCTTCAAATACGATGCTGTGACAAAATCTTTTGAGTTTATAGATGTTGTCTTGAAAGAACCTTTTCACCTCTCATACCCATTCGTGTTTGAGTTAAATGAGCGTTTCTGCATGATTCCTGAAAGTGGTGATAACAAACAAATAATATTATATGAGGCGCAGAACTTTCCTTTTAATTGGCAGAAGAAGAAAATTTTGATTGATAATATTGCTGCTTACGATGCTACCCTTCATCAGCACGATGGTTTATGGTACATGTTTGCTACTGTGAAAACTAATGAAGGCCTATCTGCCAATGAACTACTTCACATATATTACACAGATGATTTAGTAGAAGGCGAATGGAAAGCCCATAAAATGAATCCTGTGAAACATGATGTTAGAGGAGCACGACCAGCTGGTAGATTGTTTAATTTTAATGGTAAACTAATAAGACCAGGACAAATCGGAGCGCACAAATATGGTTTTGGGATTCAGTTTTTTGAGATTACTGAGTTGACTCCACAAGCCTTCAAAGAGCAACCTGTTAGTGAAATTAAACCATATTGGCGTAAGGATTTATTAGCAACACATACATTTAATTATTTGTCTGGCCTGTCAGTAATAGATGTCCAAAAGCTTATTCGTAAATTTTAAATGAAAGTATTACTTATAATTGATTCATTATATACAGGCGGTGCTGAAATATCATCCTTGCAGCTAATGTCCTACCTTAAATCAAAGGGGCATGCAGTTAAGTTATGTAAACTTCAGGATAGAATCCCAGAGTATGATCCATCCGATTTTGGTCTGACTAACGAAACAATTACACTTAATGGCAAATATTTAATCGAACAGGTTACTGGCATTGTAAATCTTATAAAAGAATTTAAGCCGGATGTCGTACATTCTGTATTATTCAAATCCAACATAAGAACAAGGTTAGCAAAAGCTATTTTTAACTTTCTTCATGTTGAGAGTCTTGTAAGCTGTCCTTATGATAATGTAAGGTTAAGAGACCCTAAGATAAATAAGTTAGGGTTCTACGTATATAAGTACATGGATAAAATGCTAGTTACAAAAGGGGTAGATTACTGCATTGCAATAACAGAACAGGTAAAAAGGCATTATAATAATGAATTAAGGATTCCAGGAAAAAAAATTGGCGTAATCAGTCGTGGTAGGGAAGTAAACGAATTTAAATCTATTGAAAAATCTTGTAGGGAAGATATTGTTACACAACTTGGGATTGATAAAGAAAGTGTTTTACTTATACATGTAGGAAGACAAGAATATGCTAAGGGCCACTTAATTTTCCTTAAAGCTCTGACTGATATTTATAAAAAAAAATCTGAGGTTTGGAGAGGTATTAAAGTATTGTTTTGTGGGAGGGAAGGAAATGAAACATCTGCTATTCTTGATTACTTGAGTCAACACCCTTACTTATCAGAAAATATATATTGGTTAGGTCATAGGAGTGATATCCCTAAATTGTTAGTGTCTTCTGACTTATTTGTGTTCCCATCTCTATATGAAGGTTTAGGTGGAGCATTGATAGAAGCTCAGGCAGCAGGGCTCCCTATTATTTGTAGTGACCTACCCGTCTTTAGCGAAGTAGTAGTTGACAAAGTAAATGCACTGATGTTCCCTATAGGAAATGAGATCGAACTTTCAAAGCAGCTGGTAAAACTTGTGCAGGACGCAGCTTTACGTGAAAGTATGAGTAAAAGGAGTTTAGAAAATTTTAACAATAAATTCAATCTGCGTAAAATAAACGAAGAGACGCTTAAGTTCTATCAGCAGATTATTTCATGAAAATTTTACAACTCATTCAAAAGCCCCAGCCACGTGGAGCTGAAATGTTTGCTGCCCAATTGTCGACTCAACTAGAAGCATTAGGGCACTCATCTAAGATAATCGCAATTTTCGGTAGTATAGAAAAGCATAAGTATAAAGCTGATTATCTGGTATTAGATGCTAATCCTAAAGCCCGCTTATGGGATAAAGCAGGATGGGGAAAATTAGCACAACTCATAAAGGAGCAAAATCCTGATATTATTCAGGCGAATGCTGGCGATACGCTGAAATACGCTGTCTTTTCGAAAATGCTATTCGGATGGAAACAACCTATTATATTTAGAAATGCAAGTACCCTAAGCTCTTACATAAAAAGTCCATTCCAAAAGCTGTACAATAGTTTTCTTTATAAGCAAACAGATGCGATTGCTTCAGTGAGTAAGCATTCCAGGAAAGACTTAATAAAGCTTTTCCCTGGCTTGTCAAGTAAAGCTATTACCATACCTATCGGGCTTGATGAAAAGAAAGTAGTCAATAACCCATTTGAAGCTTTCCCTTTAGAACAAATTAACCTTGTACATGTAGGTGGCTTCTCTTTCGAAAAGAACCATGTCGGCTTGTTACGTATTTTCCGCTCAGTAAAACAACAACAACCAAACGCGCACTTATGGCTTGTTGGAGATGGGTCTTTAAGAAATTCAATCGAGGATATTGTTATAGAGCATGAATTAAAAGGCTGTGTTCACTTCACTGGTTTCATAAATAATCCTTTGGACTACATTGCGAATGCGCATGCCTTACTCTTACCAAGTATAATTGAAGGTTTGCCTGGTGTAATCTTGGAAGCCATGTTGTACGAAACTCCTGTTATTGCCTATAATGTTGGCGGTATAGGTGAAGTAGTCCACCATAAGAGAACAGGTTGGTTGGTCGAGTCTGAGAATGAACGTGCTTTTGAAGAGACAATTCATGAAGTTTTACAATTGCCTTTTTCTGAAAAGGAGCAAATTATAGCTAATGCTGCCCAATTAGTCAGGAAATATTATATGAATTCACATATTACTTCGAACTTTGTGCAATTATATAACGAAGTACTAAGAAACAATTAAATACCGATTGGTTTGTCTGACAAAACTAAAGTTCTCCATCTCATTAAATCCCTTGGCCGTGGCGGAGCCGAAATGCTTTTACCTGAAACGCTAAAATACCACGATCAGGAGAAATATGAATTCCACTATGTGTATTTCCTTCCTTGGAAAGACCAGATGGTAGGGGCAATTGAATCAAGTGGGGGTAGTGTTGCATGCCTGGAAGCTTCTAATAACATAAAGATTATGCTTCAGGTCCCAAAATTGGTAGCATATATCAAACAACATCATATCCAAATACTGCATTGCCATTTACCTTGGGCAGGTATAGCAGGTAGATTAGCCGCAAAAATAGCCGGGATTCCTGTTGTATATACAGAGCATAATAATTTTAGCCGCTACCACGGGCTTACGCGTTTAGCGAGTAGAGTGACACTTCACTTGAATGATTTGAACATTCCTGTTTCTGCGGATGCAGAAAAGGCGCTGTTACAATTCACAAAACCCGAAAGGATTCAGTTGGTCTTGAATGGGGTTGATACCAGAAGCTTTACCCGCCAAACAGGTAAACAGCACATACGTGATACACTGAATATACCGGATGATCATGTCGTTATAATAACTGCAGCTGTGTTTAGAGAACAAAAGCGACTTGATAATTTTGTTAAGGTAGCAGAAAGGGTTGCAGCAACTCATGAGAA
This sequence comes from uncultured Pontibacter sp., assembly GCF_947502515.1. Taxonomy (NCBI): domain Bacteria; kingdom Pseudomonadati; phylum Bacteroidota; class Cytophagia; order Cytophagales; family Hymenobacteraceae; genus Pontibacter; species uncultured Pontibacter sp. Next base: position 23,351 of record NZ_CANNAI010000004.1, read on the forward strand.
AGTTAGCTTTATTATGATAGGTGACGGGCCTGAGAAAAGTAAAGTAGAACAACTTGCAGCACCATTAGTGGCTCAAAAACGACTACACTTTACCGGACTTCAAACAGATGTGAAGCCATATTTTAACATCACAGACATTTATTTAATGACTTCAGATTTTGAAGGTTTACCCATTGCCCTTTTGGAGGCCATGAGTATGGGGTGCATACCAGTAACCACAGGAGTGGGGGGTATACCCGAGGTCATAGAACATCATGTATCGGGTATGATTAGCAAAGCAGGAGATGTGGAGAGCCTAGAAAAAGATGTAACTTTGCTGATTGAGAATGAGCCAATGCGCATAGCAATGGCAGCGGAAGCCCGAAAGCGTATAGAGCAACACTTCAGTATGGAGAAAATGGTGCAAAAGCTGGAGGGTATTTATCTCCAATATACAAACAATGGACTACACGATAAGAGTGGCAAATGAACAGGATGTACCTGTTATATTAGAACTATTTGAATTATCATTAGGGGTAGAAGGAGGAGCTCCTGTGGAAAGCTTTTGGCGCTGGAAGCATGTAGATAACCCCTTTGGCCCATCGCCTGTTTTGCTGGCATTTAATGATGGTAAGCTGATTGGCCTGCGTGCCTTTATGCGCTGGCAATGGGTAATAAATGGTCAGGTACTGCCAGCCTTTCGTGCTGTTGATACAGCAACCCACCCGGATTACCGTGGCAAGGGAATTTTCTCAAAGTTAACGAAACGGCTACTGGGGGAACTGGCTGAAAGCGAACCAAGTTCTTTTATTTACAATACGCCAAACGAACAATCCAAGCCAGGCTATGTGAAAATGGGCTGGCAGGTCTTAGGCAAACCAAATGTAACAGGGAGCCTCGCCTTAACCTATAGCGCTAAAGCAGCTGAGAAATTTAAAGCGTATCATCAATCTCTTCAGGGTTTCAATTTTGATGTATCCTCTTACCTTCCTGTTATAAATCAACTTCATATTCATACTAACCATGCAGTAAATTATCATAAGTGGCGTTTTCAAAGTATTCCTGAAATACCCTATGGCAAATATGAGTATGTAAAAGATAATTTTGGCGTGTTACTCTTATTTCATTTAAAAAAACGTGGAAGGTTTTATGAGTTAAGGATATGTGACGAACTATGGCTAAATGGTAAAAACAATACAACTGTATTTTTAACAGCTTGCCATACCTTAGCTGCTGAATTGGGGACTACTTTTATCAGCTATATAGGCAATGAACCATTAAGCCTATGGAGTAAAATCAGATATAGGACTTTTCCGCTTCAGTATTTGGCTCCGGAAGTGACGATTCGGGAGGTTAATGACAGTAATCTGATAAGTAGAATTGAAAATTTGGATGATTGGTCCTTTAAAATGGGTGACCTCGAATTATTTTAAGCTATGTGTGGAATTTTTGGAAAAGTAGGCCAGCTGGAAGCTAGTGAGATGGAGGTGGCAACGCAGATGCTCTGCCACAGGGGACCTGATGGTCAACTTTATGAATCGTATGATCAGGTGCACCTGTTCCACGCCAGGCTAAGCATTGTAGATATAGCTGGAGGAACACAACCTATGGCAGACGAGGATCTAGCTATTATATTTAATGGTGAAATCTATAACCACCAAGAGATACGAGATAAGTTTGACCTGAAATGCCATACCCGTTCCGATACTGAAACAATTATGCGCATGTACAGCCGGTTTGGGCTTGATATGTTGCAATACATGGATGGCATGTTTGCTATTGCACTGTATGACAAAGGAAAAAAGACGCTTTACCTGCTTCGTGATAGAGCAGGTAAGAAACCACTCTACTATTCCAAGCAGGGTAATAGCATCTATTTTGCCAGTGAGCAGAATCTGCTTCAAAAAATTGTTAAACCAACTATTAAGCTGTCTGCCATTGCAGAATATTTGCAGACAGGTATGGTGTATGGCGAAGCTACACCTTACGAAGATATCTATGAATTGAAGCCAGGGCATCTGGTGTCTATACAAGTCGATAGCCAAGAACTATCGGATCAAAAACAATGGTGGTCGATAGAGCCATACTACCAGCAGACGCTGCAACTCAGCGAGCAGGATGCGCTTGTTGAGTTAGACGCGCGATTGAAGCAGGCGGTTAAGAGCAGGGTAGAAAGTAGTGACCTGGAAGTTGGCTGTTTTCTTAGCGGAGGGATTGATAGTGGCATTATTACGGCCATGGCAGCGAAAGTGAAGCCTGATCTGAGAACCTTTACGGTAAAATTTGGTGGACAGTATGATGAATCGGCTATTGCAGGTGCAGTTTCAAAGCATATAGGGACAGACCACCACGAACTATCCGTATCGTACGACCAATTGGCTAATGACTTTGAAAAAATTGTAACCGCTTACGGAGAGCCCTTTATGGACGACTCACAAATACCGTCTTATTACGTAGCACGGGAAGCAAAAAAACATTTGACTGTTATCATTAATGGAGATGGTGGGGATGAACTTTTTGGTGGGTATAGACGGTATGTGCCTTTTGGTAATAAGCTATTACATAATGCTGTAGTTAAAAATATTTCAGGCGCTGTACTTCCTTTTCTTCCTACCCCTACTGACAAAATGAGCCTGTATAACTACGCCTACAGACTAGCCAGACTAAACAGTATGCAACTATATGAACAATACCTCAGCTCGGGTACTGACATGCTTTATGATCAGGCAAAATCTTTTAAAGTACAGCCGTCAGGTGAATTAAGATCCAGAATTGAGCAAAATGCTACGAAAGAAATGTCAGCATTAAGACAGATTATGCTAACTGATTTCGAAACTATTTTACCAAACATTCTATTGAAGAAAATAGACATCAGTTCCATGCAGCACTCTTTGGAAGGGCGCTCCCCATTCCTGTCGAAAGGAATCCTAGAATTTGCACCTTCTTTACCAGATTCGCTTAAAATTAAAGGAACCACAACAAAGTATTTGCTTAGGAAGTTAGCTGCGAAATACCTACCCGCAGGCGTAGAGAAACTGCCTAAACGAGGATTTGAAGTGCCTGTAATTCCGCTTATGGAGAATACGTTAAAGCCGATGTTAAAGGACTATCTTTCAAGTGCCAATGCTTTGTATCGTTCTGTAGTAGATCCTAAAGTAATTGATGCTTTGTTGCAAGATAAGGAGGGCGCTTCTATGACACGAGATAGGAGAGCCCGCATACTGTTTAGTGTTTTGGCAATGGAGGTCTGGCACCAAAAATTGGGGAAGCATTAAAAGAATTAGTTCGTTGGGTTGTCGAGTATGATTGGAGCTGTAGTTTTAATGGTGTCATTGTGGGGTGTAAACCAACTTCTATTAACTGCTCTAAAAAAGAAGCATAAGTTTCTAGCTGTGTCTTTTTTAAACAAGCTATACATTTATCACTTGATATTCTGGCTTATATATTACCTATATGCCACATTTAATGCCTCTGATTCTAAACAGTATTACGCTAGAGGTGGTTCGTATGAAAATTGGTTAAGTGCTTATGGAACAGATAGTAAATTTATCCATTTCGTTTCCTACCCATTTATTAAAACCATAGGATTCTCCTACGAATCCACTATGGTTCTTTTCTCCTGGTTTGGCTTTCTAGGTTTTGTTTATTTTTATCTTTTTTTCAAGGAAAATAATAAGCTTAATGTAAAGTTTAAAGGCTACGACCTCATCACTTTAGTCCTGTTTTTGCCAAACATGCATTTTTGGACAGCATCTTTGGGTAAAGGTTCCCTGATATTTATGGGTATAGGCATGTTTGCTTATGCAATGAAGACCCCACATAAAAGAGTTATGTCGTTGTTACTGGGTTCTTTTGTTGTATATAATATCAGGCCACATATGTTTTTGTTTTTGGCTGTAGGAGCAATTGTTGGTTATTTTACAGGCAAAGAGAAAGTCCCATTATATCAAAAGTTGCTGGTGTACGTGGCATTTGCGGGAGGTACATTTTTATTGATGGACAATATCTTAGCAGTAGCTGGTCTTGATTCTGAAAATACATTGGATAGCTTTGAAACTTTTGCAGATAGGCAGTCAGGCTATTTAGCTAAAGCGGGATCAGGAGTGGACATCAGCTCTTATCCACTGCCGCTCAAACTATTCACTTTTTGGTTTAGACCTCTATTTGTTGATGCGCCAGGTGCACTTGGTATTTTTGTGTCGTTCGAAAATTTATTTTATTTACTACTTGCTCTGCAGTTACTAGATAAGGATTTTATTCCTTTCCTGAAAAATTCTCCATCACTTGTGAAGATGAGTTTGGTAATATTTATCGCTGCATCAATAGCGCTATCTTTTGTGATGTCGAACTTAGGTATAGCCATGCGGCAGAAGAGTATGGTAATGTATTTTCTGTTCTTTGTGATTATCTCTTTTATGGAATACAAGAAACAGAAGAAAATAAATTTGATGAAGTTGAAAAGGAGGAAGTTGGAGGAGCACTCCTCCCCTGTCCTCCCTATTCACCCCACCCCGACCCTCCCCTAAAAACAGGGGAGGGAGTTAAAAATACTTTCTCACCCCCTCCTGTTTTTAGGAGGGGGCAGGGGGAGGTTAATTAGAACCATGCCAACAAATATACCTGTCTTCACCATCTCTCTAGACTTTGAGCTGTACTGGGGGATTTTTGATAAAGTGCCGCTAACTGAGCGGGAGCAGTATTTCGCCAACACCCGCAAGGTTATACCTGAAATGCTGACGCTGTTTGAGCAACAGCAAGTGCAGGTGACCTGGGCGACAGTGGGGATGCTGTTTGCCAAAGACTGGGCCGACTGGGCAACTGCTATACCTGCGCAACGGCCGTCGTACCACAATGACAAGCTGTCGGCTTACCGGCTGAAGGATGAGTATGGCATGAATGGAAGTCTAAAGGATTTCTTTTTTGCGCCGGAGTTGGTACAGCAGATCAATCAGACGCCTTACCAGGAGATGGCGACCCATACTTTTGCACACTACTACTGCCAGGAAGCCGGGCAGACGCTGGAGCAGTTCCGGCAGGATTTGCAGGCGGCGCAAGGTATAGCAGCCCGGCAAGGCATGAAACTGAGGTCACTTGTGTTTCCGCGTAACCAGTTCAATGAACAGTATTTGCGTGTCTGCCGTGAAGAAGGCATTAAGACGGTCCGTTCAAACCCCAGCGATTGGTTTTGGAAACAGACTGTGAAGGATACACTAACTAATAGGATCTTCCGGACAGGTGATGCTTACCTACCACTGGGCAAAAGAACCTCTTTCCCGCTTTCTTCTCTTAAACTGGAAGATGGACTACCACTAGCTATACCTACCAGTCGATTCTTAAGACCAATTGATGGGAAAAGAGACATTCTGAATAAACTACGTCTTAACCGCATATTGTCAGAAATGACCGCTGCCGCCAAACGTAAAGCATGCTATCACCTCTGGTGGCATCCGCACAATTTCGGCAGCTATCCTGAACGCAGTATGGCTGATCTGAAGATCATTATCGATCATTATAAAAAGCTAGAGCAGCAATATGGCATGCAAAGCTTAAGCATGCGGGGGATTTATGAGTATATAACTGCTTAAGTACTATGTTGTCATTTCGACGATAGGAGAAATCTAGATTGATTGTAGATTATAACACAGAATCAGATTTCTCATTGCATTCGAAATGACAATTTAAGTTTGTTTATCTTTGCACCCGAAAACAAATTATACCCCAATGCCCCCAGTTCTTGTCCGCATTACCACTGTCCCGCTCTCTCTACAAAAGTTAATCACAGGCCAATTGCTGTATATGCGTGCCAAAGGCTTTGAACCCGTGATGGTGTCGGCGGCGGGACCTGAGTCGGAGGCGGTAGTTCGGGAGCAGGAAACGCCTCTGATCGAGATTGGGATGACGCGCAAGATCACACCGGTGCAGGATATGAAGGCGCTCTGGCAATTCTACCGCCTCTGCAAGAAGCACAAGCCCGCTATTGTACATTCCCATACCCCGAAGGCGGGCATTATTGGCATGCTGGGTGCTAAACTGGCGGGCGTGCCGGTACGACTGCACACGGTGGCTGGTCTTCCACTGATGGAAACACAGGGCAAAACCCGCCAACTGCTGGAAGCGGTAGAGAAGCTTACCTACGCCTGCGCTACGAAAGTATACCCTAACTCTACCGTGCTGAAAGACTTTATCCTAGGAAGTGGCTTCTGCGGACCGGAGAAAGTAAAAGTGATCGGAAATGGCAGCAGCAACGGCATCAACACTGCATTCTACAGCCGAGAGCAATTAGATGAATCGAAGCTGCAGGAATTAAAAGCCAGCTTAGGTATAGCGCCGGAAGATTTTGTATTCATCTTTATCGGTCGCCTGGTAAAAGACAAAGGTATACAGGAACTGGTGCAGGCTTTTGTGAAGTTACAGCAATTATATCCGCAAGTGAAGCTGTTGCTGGTTGGACCTTTTGAACAGGACCTGGACCCGATCGCAGACGAGGTTTTGCAGGAGATAAAGGAAAATAAAGGTATACTGTCTGTGGGTTTTCAAAACGATGTGCGCCCTTACCTGGCCATTAGCCAGGCACTGGCCTTTCCTTCCTATCGCGAAGGTTTCCCGAATGTGCCCATGCAGGCAGGCTGCTTTGATCTTCCTGCTATTGTGACCGATATCAACGGCTGCAACGAGATCATCCAACATGGAGAGAATGGTTTGATCGTACCGCCGAAGTCGACTGTGGCTTTGTATGCCGCAATGGAACGTTTGGTCACCGATAAGGCGGCCTATGCCCACATGCAGGCACAGGCGCGCAGGATGATCGTAGAGCGCTATGAGCAGACCCATTTCTGGGAGCTTTTATTAAAGGAATACAGATCCCATTTAAAACAAGATGAAGGTATATAACCGTTACTTTAAACGCCCGCTCGACCTAATGCTGAGCCTGATGGCTTTCATCGTGCTGCTGCCCGTGTTCCTAGTGGTTACGCTGCTGCTGGTGATCGCCAATGACGACAAACCCTTCTTTCTGCAGCAACGACCAGGCAAGAACGGCCGCATCTTTAGGGTGATCAAATACAAAACCATGAACGACCGCCGCGACGAGCATGGCGAACTACTATCAGACGCTGAACGCCTGACTTCAATTGGTGCTTTCGTGCGCAAGACCTCTCTTGACGAAATACCGCAATTACTCAATGTGATCAAAGGAGATATGTCGCTGATTGGTCCGCGCCCTTTACTGGTGGAATACTTGCCCCTCTACAACAAAACCCAGCAGCGTCGCCACGAAGTGCGCCCCGGCATCACCGGTTGGGCTCAGATAAACGGCCGCAACGCCATCAGTTGGGAAGAGAAATTTCGTTATGATGTATGGTATGTGGATAACATCTCTTTTTGGCTGGACGTGAAGATTTTTTTTAAAACCATTGGAAAAGTGTTTAAGTCCGAAGGAATCAGTGCTGAGGGGGTAGCGACAATGAAGCGGTTTAGAGGTAGTGATTACGCCAAAGATTAACCCACCCTACCCCTTCAAGGGGGAAATTCTACGCGAAAATTTCTTTCTACAGTGAGGCAGGTTATAGCTACTGCAGACCTCCCTACAACCAAGATTCCTTCTGAATGACAGGAATAGATGTAATAGCTAAAAGTTCCCTCTGAAGGGGCTGGGGATGACAATCGTTCACGAGAATCCTGCAAATCTTTAAATCCTGTAAATCCTGATTCAGACAATTAGCTTTCCAGATTTCTCACTAGCGTTCGAAATGACAAATTGAGAATTCTTACCTTTGCATCTGCACTACCAAAGACAAATCCCATGTACCTATACGGCGCGAGCGGACATGCGAAAGTGATCATCGACATCCTGCGGGATAGGGCTATACCTGTACTTGGAGCTTTTGATAAGAATCCCGCTATAAAAGAAGTAGGCGGTGTACCTGTACTGGGGGCTCAAATAGAAGAGGAAGTGGAGCAGCCTGTCATCATCAGCATTGGAGACAATGCTATCCGTCGTCGCGTAGCTGAAAAATTGAAGGTAGTTTTTGGTAAAGCCATTCACTCAACAGCGATTGTCTCGCCCTCCGCTACCATCGCCGAAGGCACCGTAGTGATGCAAGGGGCCGTTATACAGGCCGACGCACAGGTGGGGAAACATGCCATCATCAATACAGGAGCTAGCATCGACCATGACTGCCAGATTGGGGATTATGCCCACATCTCACCGGGAGCGGTGCTCAGCGGTAACGTGCAGGTAGGCGAAGGGACGCATATAGGTGCCGGTGCCGTCGTGATCCCGAACCTGAAGATAGGCAAGTGGTGCAAAATAGGTGCTGGTGCCGTAGTTATACGCGATCTGCCTGATGGCGTAACAGCAGTTGGTAGCCCGGCCCGAATCATAAAAGAACATCAGCAATAACTATGAATACAAAAATCTGGCTCTCTTCCCCACACATGGGGACAAACGAGTTTAAGAATGTCAAAGAGGCTTTTGACACCAACTGGATCGCACCGCTTGGTCCGCATGTAGACGGCTTTGAGCGTGACTTAGCGGAGTTTCTGGGTGAAGGCGTTCATGTGGCAGCCCTGAGCTCGGGCACAGCGGCCTTGCACCTGGCGCTGATCATGCTGGGGGTGAAAGCCGGTGACGAAGTAATTTGCCAGAGCATGACTTTTTCGGCTTCTGCCAACCCGATCGCTTACCAGGGTGCTACGCCGGTGTTTGTAGACAGCGAGGACCGTACCTGGAACATGTCGCCTGAGCTACTGGAAGTGGCAATTGAAGACCGCATCAGTAAGGGCAAAAAGCCGAAGGCCATCATTGTCGTGCATCTCTATGGTATGCCAGCGGAGATGGACCGCATCATGGCCATTGCCGATCGCTATGCTATACCTGTGGTGGAGGATGCGGCAGAGGCACTGGGCTCGACTTATAAAGGCCGTAAGCTGGGAACCTTCGGGGCGATGAGCATTCTGTCCTTCAACGGCAACAAGATCATCACTACGTCTGGCGGTGGTGCACTGGTCTCAAACAACGAAGCTTACATCAAGCAGGCCCGTTTCCTGGCGACGCAGGCGCGTGACGCTGCTCCGCATTACCAGCACTCCCACATTGGGTATAACTACCGCATGAGTAATATCTGCGCTGCCATCGGGCGCGGTCAAATGGATGTACTGCCGGATCGTGTGCAGCAGCGCCGTGCTAACTATACCTTCTATCGTGAAGAATTGGCTGCTATACCTGCTATTCAATTTGCAGAAGAGCCGAATGGAGATTTTTATTCTAACCGTTGGCTCAGCACGGTGCTGGTGGATGATGCCCAAGGAGTGAGTCGGGAAGATATCCGACTGGCGCTGGAACGTGAGAATATCGAAACACGCCCGCTCTGGAAGCCGATGCACTTGCAGCCTGTGTTCGCTGATTCTCCTTATTATGGTGATGGTACCAGCGAGCGCCTGTTTGAAAAAGGACTCTGCCTGCCTTCCGGATCTAACATGTCAGACGAAGAAAGGGAACGCGTACTTCATGCCATTAAAGATTGCTTTGCGCGATAGGCGCGCGACAGAAAAATAAAATAAAATCCACCTGCGGAGCGATATTATTCGAAAAGCGCAGGTGGATTTTTACGTATAAGCTATTGGCTGTGCTACTTGAGGAACAGCAAGTTAAAAGCTGAACTTTTCAGATTTTTTGTGTAATTTTGGACGGCATCTATGTCTTTTAAAATGTGAAGGATATAATTATGCTGGTGAAGTGTCGTTATGAATTAGTTAATGTGAGAACTGTTGAATGATTCTAACGTAAGCTGGAAGCTTGACTGGACAAAACAGATATTAATTTAAATAAAAACGAATGCCAGCTTAATGCCGTAATCTAAGCTCTTCTCTACCCTGAGACTACCGTATGAAAACATTTTTACAGAACAAAGCTTTACCGAAATGGATCATTCTGATCATCGATCAAATTATCTCTACATGGTCTTTCGCTTTGTCTTTCTTTATTATCCGCCAATTTGATTTTGAAACAATCCTGCGCGGTCACTTCTTTGTTTACAGCGGTATTTACCTGATGATCTCTGTAATGGTGTTTTACGCGATGCGCATTCATACCGGTCTGATTCGCTACTCCAGCACTGACGATATTTACCGCATCTTTACCGCTGTGCTGATGGCTAGTCTGGTTTACGGCGCCATCGTCGGTCTGTGGGTTGCGCCTGCCTATCACATCGACTCTGTGAACATTTATGTAGTGCTCCTGGTCAACTTCTTTATCAGTTCTTCGGTGCTGATTATGATGCGCTTAGGTGCCAAGGCGTTGTTTTACTACATTAAGCGTGGTGACAGCGGCAATAAGGAAACAGTGCTGATCTACGGAGCTGATAGCTTTGCCATTCTGGTGAAGCAGGCGCTCGAGGTAAGCAATGCCGGTCGCCTGACAATTGCCGGTTTTGTGGATGACAATCCAAACAAGATCGACAAGCACATCCAGCAGAAGCGGGTATACCATATCAATGATATCGAAAAACTGCAGAGCAAACTGCACATTGATAAACTGGTAATCTTGAGCGAGGACCTGAAATCAGACGCTCGTAAGAACGCCATCGAAACTTGCGTTGAGCTCGGTATAAAAGTAGTAACCGTGCCTCCAACTGAGCAGTGGATGTCGGGCCAGTTGCGTATGAACCAGATACAAGACCTGCGCATCGAGGATCTGCTGCAGCGTCCACCGATTGTGATCGAGAATGACAAAATATCAGCTGACCTAGCCGGCAAGCGTATCCTGATTACAGGTGGAGCCGGCTCTATTGGTTCAGAAATTGTGCGCCAGGTGCTTTCTTACAAACCAGAAATGGTGATCATCTGCGACCAGGCTGAGTCGCCCCTGCATGACCTGCAGCTGGAGATGGAGGAAGAATTCCCGGATGCTAACCTAAAGCTCTGCATTGCTGACATTCAGAACTTTAACCGCATGTATGCGCTCTTTAAGGAGTATAATCCCCAGATGGTATACCATGCTGCCGCTTACAAGCATGTGCCGATGATGGAAAGCAATCCTTCAGAAGCCATTTTGACAAATGTATTAGGCACCAAAAACCTGGCAGACCTCTCCATGACCTTTGATGTAGAGAAGTTTGTGATGATCTCCACTGACAAAGCCGTTAACCCAACCAATGTGATGGGTGCTTCGAAGCGTATCGCAGAGATTTACATTCAGTCACTCAACAACATCAGTGCACAGCCTCGGCTTCAGGACAATGTACAGGGTACAGCCCTGCAGCAAACCCGCTTTATCACAACTCGTTTTGGCAACGTGCTGGGGTCAAATGGCTCGGTGATTCCCCGTTTCCGTTCTCAGATCGAAAAAGGCGGTCCAATTACCGTTACACACCCAGACATTACCCGCTACTTCATGACCATACCGGAAGCGGTGCAACTGGTACTGGAAGCCGGCACGATGGGCAGAGGGGGGGAGATCTTTATCTTCGACATGGGGCAGCCCGTGAAGATAGTGGACCTAGCCCGCAAGATGATCAAGCTGGCCGGTCTGACAGCAAATGACATCGAGATCGTATTCTCAGGCCTTCGTCCTGGAGAGAAGCTCTACGAAGAGCTGTTAAATCAGGAAGAGCACACCATCCCGACCCATCACGAAAAGATCAAAGTATCGAAAGTGCGCGAGTATACCTATAATAAGGTCTTGGCCAGCATCAACGAGCTCCTTAACCTTAACAAGGAGGGCGACGAGCTGGATACCGTGAAGCAAATGAAAAAGATCGTTCCCGAGTTCAAGAGCAAAAACTCCAGATTCGAAGAACTGGATTCAATGGTGCAGTAAGACCTTTCTAGATCGGTAAAACAGCAGAAGGCCCGGATTGAATCGGGCCTTCTGCTGTTTTACCGTTTGACATTTTTTTTAAGTCTTGATTAAAATCCCCTTTAGAAGGGGGCATTTAATCAAAAATGCATGAAGCGATATTGAATTCTGGGAAGGGATCCATCGGCAAAAGGAAAACAGCGCTTACAACGCCGGCAATACCCTACTCTTTACTTCCCCAAAACCAACTCTAATCCCATTCCGCTCAGCAAAGCCGCGCATGATCACGGTATCATAATCGTTGATAAACTTACGCTCGGTGCCGTCTGAAAGCTTGATCGGTTGGGTGCCGCGCCAGGTGAGTTCGAGCATGGAGCCGTAGGAGGTTTTGTCCGGGCCGCTGATGGTGCCGGATGCGTACATGTCGCCTATCTGTATGTTACAGCCGTTGCTGCTCTGATGGGCCAGCTGCTGGTTCATGTTCCAGTACATATATTTGAAGTTGGAGCGGCAGATACTATTTTCCTGTCCGTCCTCTGGCTGGAGTGATACCTCTAAGTTAATGTCATAGTTGTGGTCGCCGTGGAACTCCAGGTAGGGTAGTGGTTTCGGGTCCTGCACTGGACCTTTTACACGGAAGGGCTCTAAAGCATCCAGTGTGACTACCCATGGGGATATAGAAGAAGCAAAGCTTTTGGCCAGGAATGGACCTAGCGGTACATACTCCCAAGTCTGCATGTCGCGAGCTGACCAGTCGTTGAAGAGTACCAGGCCGAAAATGTAATCATCTGCCTCGTCAGGGCTGATCATGTCGCCAAGCTTTGTCTCTCGACCTGTGATAAAGGCTACTTCCAACTCAAAATCGAGCAGGCGAGATGGGCCGAAGGTAGGGGCAGCTGCATCAGGGGCTTTGGTTTGCCCGTTAGGGCGGCGGATGTCAGTACCTGATACAATGATAGAAGAGGCACGACCATGGTAACCGATCGGGATGTGCTTCCAGTTGGGCAGCAGAGCATTCTTAGGGTCGCGGAACATAGTCCCCACATTGGTAGCGTGCTCAATGCTGGAGTAAAAGTCGGTGTAGTTACCTACTTTGACGGGCATCAGCATACGAACTTGTGCTTGCTTGATCAGGCATTCCTGCATCAGTTTGCTGTTACCGCTGATCTCGTCGTTGTCGTTGCGGAGCAGCTCCGACACGCGGTTGCGTACGGCACGCCAGGTGGGCTTACCAAGTGCGATAAAGTCATTTAGGTATGGACGGTGAAAAACAGTAGGGTCAACATCAAGAAGCTCGAACAGGTTGTGCTGGGCGACAGCACAAAGGTCGAGCACGTAGTCGCCGATGGCTACGCCTACACGCGGGTCTTTGGTCGCTGATTCGAATATACCGAATGGAAGGTTCTGTATTGGGAAGTCGCTTTCAGGGGATATTTCGATCCAGGAATGCAATGCAGGGTCATTCGCTTTTATCATAGTGCAAGAAAATCTGGGTTGTTAGACAAATATAGGGATTTTGAAGGGCATGGGGAAACAAAAAAAGCAGGTACTGATTTCTCAGCACCTGCTTACAATTTCTATTCTTTATTAGAGAATCCTTTATCTACAAAGCCTAAGGCAGTGGCGTCACATTGACAGCCTCTACAGCTTTAATTTCTGGGATAGCTTTGAGCACCGACTGTTCCACACCTGCCTTAAGCGTCATGGTAGACATCGGGCAGGTACCACAGGCGCCCAGCAGCTCCAGCTTCAGGGTCATATCATCGGTTACTTCGAGCACCTTGACGTTGCCGCCGTCAGCTTCCAGGTAGGGCCTGATCTGGTCGAGGGCACTCTCGATGCGAAGTAAAAAATTGTTGTCAACATTAATGGTTGCCATCTGTCTTAGCTTTTAATTTCTACTGGTTGTGTTTTGGCCAAAGTCGCATTGCGAACAGACACCTGCTGGGCAACAGCCTGGGCCAACTCTCTGAAAACACCGGAAGCCGGAGAATCGTTCTGCAAGGCCACCGGAGTTCCCTCGTCGCCGCATTCGCGTATACCTTGCACCAGTGGTACCTGGCCCAATACAGGCACATCAAACTTCTTGGCTAAGTTCTGGCCACCTTCCTGTCCGAAAATGTAGTACTTGTTCTCAGGAAGTTCAGCAGGTGTAAAGTAAGCCATGTTCTCGACCACACCTAGTACCGGCACGTTGATCTGAGGCTGACGGAACATCTGCAGACCTTTCTGTGCATCGGCAATCGCTACTTTCTGAGGAGTCGTCACGATCACAGCACCTGTAACCGGCAGCACCTGCACCATGGTGAGGTGAATATCAGAGGTTCCCGGAGGAAGGTCAAGCAGGAGATAATCCAGTTCGCCCCACTCTACATCGCTGATAAATTGCTTCAGGGCAGAGCTTGCCATAGGGCCTCTCCAGATCACCGCATGATCAGGCGGCGTCAGGAAACCGATCGACATCAGTTTTACGCCATATTTCTCAACCGGAATGATGTAGTTTTTGCCATGATCTCCCTGCACCATGCTCGGGCGCTGGTCTTCCACACCAAACATAGTAGGTATAGAAGGTCCGAAAATATCGGCATCAATTAGTCCAACCTTAGCACCCGACTGCGCTAGGGCAATGGCCAGGTTACTCGTAACGGTAGACTTGCCTACGCCACCTTTACCGGAGGCGATGGCAATGATATTCTTTACGCCTGTGAGTACTTCGCTGCTGCCCGCACGGCCGGAAGTAACACGGGAAGTCATGTTCACGGTCACTTCTGCTTCCTTGTCTACCATTGTATGGATAGCACGAATACAGGCGTTGCGGATGAGGTCTTTGAGTGGACAGGCTGGAGTCGTCAGAATCACGGTAAAACTCACGTTTTTGCCATCTACCTGCACATCCTCGATCATGTTGAGCGTCACCAGGTCTTTGCCAAGATCAGGTTCCTCTACATAACTGAGGGCTTTGAGTATATCTTCTTTTGTAATTGCCATAGTGTTAATCGCTTTTGTAAAGCCTTACAAAGATACAAACAAAAAAACTTTAAACATGATTTGAGGGCAGGGGATTATGTTATGCGGTAAGTTGTAGGTTTTTTTAAGGTCCTTACATCTGCTTATACCACAAGCTGCACTTGCGGTATGTGTGTATAGGTTTAATCGATTACCAATCCTGAAAATTCTTTAATCCTTCAATCCTGATTCAGACAATTTATACCTTATATTTGTAGCCCCTCAACCAGTATACCCATGTCCCTGATCCCAAAAGAAGTAGTTGACCAGATTCTTGCCCAGGCTGATATAGCGGAAGTGGTGGGGGATTTTGTCTCGCTCAAGAAGAAGGGACAGAACCTGTGGGCCTGCTGCCCTTTCCACCACGAGAAGTCACCGTCTTTCTCTGTTTCACCTGCTAAAGGTATTTACAAGTGCTTTGGTTGCGGCAAGGCGGGCAACTCAGTGCAGTTTATCATGGATGTGGAAGGCACCAGCTTTCCGGAGGCGCTCAAGTACCTGGCCAAAAAGTATGGCATCGAGGTACCGGAAGATCAGCCGAACCCCGAATACGCCAAAGAACAGAGTGAGCGGGACAGCCTGTACATCGTCTCCGATTTTGCCAGCAAACATTACCAGCAGTTGCTGAACAGCCACGATGAAGGCGCCATCGGTCAGTCTTACCTGAAAGAGCGTGGGTTGAGCGGTAATACTATTCGGAAGTTTGAACTAGGGTATAGCCTTGATGCCTGGTCTGACCTGACAGATGCTGCCCTGAAGGCAGGGTATAAGCAGAAGTATCTGGAGGCGACGGGACTGACTATTGCGAAAGAAGACGGGAAAAAGTACGACCGCTTCCGGGGGCGTGTCATGTTCCCGATCCATAATATATCAGGACGTGTCATCGGCTTTGGTGCCCGTACACTGAAGAGCAACGATAAAAAGAGCCCGAAATACCTCAACTCTCCTGAGTCGGAGATCTACCATAAGAGCAATGTGCTCTACGGCATGTACCAGGCCAGGCAAGCGATTCGCATGCAGGATATGTGTTACATGGTGGAGGGTTACCTCGACGTGCTCTCACTGCACCAGGGCGGGATTGAGAACGTAGTAGCCTCTTCGGGCACCTCACTCACCGAGGGACAAATCAAGCTTATCGCCCGCTATACCCAGAACATCACGGTGCTCTACGACGGTGATGCGGCAGGTATAAAGGCCTCCCTGCGCGGGATTGACTTGATCCTAGAGAATGGTCTGAACGTGAACGTGGTCACTTTCCCGGCAGGGGAGGACCCGGATTCCTACATCCATAAGGTTGGCGACGAGAAGTTCAAAGCCTATGTGGCAGAGCATTCGCAAGACTTTATCTCGTTCAAGACCAGCCTCTATGCTGAAGAGGCGAAGGGCAACCCGGTAAAGAAGGCGGAGGCCATACGGGAGATCGTGACCTCTATCTCCAAAATTCCGGATCCGATCAAACGGACTGTTTTCTTCCAGAGCTGCAGCCTGATTTTTGACATTGATGAGCAACTGCTGATATCGGAGTACAATAAGATGCACTTGCAGGAGCGCCAGCAAAAGCAGCAGCGCTCGGGCAGTCCGGAAGATCTGGCAGAAGCGGAGGCCTATGAGGCGGAACAGATGGAGGCTGAAAAGCCAGCCACGGAAGCTGATGGTCTGAAACGCTACGAACGGGAGATTGTGCGTATGCTGCTGAATTACCCGGATAAGGTGCTGGTGGATGGGCAGAATACCTGCCAGTATATGTTGGAGCAGTTGGAGGATGTGGAATTTCGCACGCCGCTTTACGCCCGCCTGATCGAGGTTGTAAAAGAGAAGTTACAACAAAGTGTTATACCTTCTGCAGAGGACTTCATCAACTACCCGGACCAGGAAATACGAACCGAAGCAACCAACCTGCTGTCGGACCCCTACGAGCTTTCCCACAACTGGGAAACGCACCAGATTTACGTTCCCCACGAGTCGGACCTGCTGCCATATGGCGCCGAGCGGGCCGTGCTACGCCTGAAGTGGCGTAACGTGCAGCTGCTTATGAAGACCGAAATGGAGAAGCTTCGTCTTGTCACCGACCCCACCGAACAGGACCGTGTACTGCAAATCATCTTCCAGCTCAAATCCTTCGAGAAGCAGATCGGGGATTTATTAGGGATTGTGGTCAATAAGTAGGACTAGTGTTTATTATCTGTGAGAGGACTATCTCTTCAAGGGTATCATAGCCAGAATAACCAGACTTGTTATGATCTAGTGCATTTTAGTCCGTGCAATGTTCACCTGATCTTCTATTGAATATTTCACTGTCATATTGTGTTGTGAAATAAGAAGGCAATGCGGTATAAACTTTCTACCTTTGCAGCGCATTTCATAGTATAGACAATCACCTTGCTGGTAACCATAGGTATAGCAGGTATATGGAGTAACACATGGAAACTAATTCATTAGAGCCAATCAAGCTCGATTCAATAGAAGAAGCGATCGAAGACATCCGCCAGGGTAAGATTATTATTGTGGTGGATGACGATGACCGCGAAAACGAAGGTGACTTTATCTGCGCTGCAGAAATGGTTACACCGGAGATCATCAACTTCATGGCGACGCACGGCCGTGGTCTGATTTGTGCGCCTCTTACAGAGGAGCGTTGCGACGAGCTGGGCCTCGAGCTGATGGTGGGCCGCAACACGGCCCTGCATGCTACACCATTCACGGTGTCAGTTGACCTGATCGGACATGGCTGCACCACAGGTATATCCGCCTCTGACCGAGCCAAAACTATTCAGGCGCTGGTTGATCCTAACACAGATCCGAACTCACTTGGTAAGCCTGGACATATTTTCCCGCTCAAGGCTAAGAAAGAAGGCGTTTTGCGTCGTCCGGGCCACACAGAGGCTGCTGTTGATCTGGCCCGACTGGCTGGACTTGCACCAGCTGGTGTGCTGATCGAGATCATGAACGAAGACGGTACGATGGCCCGCTTACCAGATCTGGTAAAAGTAGCGGAGCGTTTCAACCTGAAGCTTATCTCGATCAAAGACTTGGTAGAGTACCGCCTGAAGAAGGAAAGCCTGATCGACCGTGAGATAGCGGTGGAGCTGCCAACTGACTTCGGTAATTTTGACCTCTATGCCTTCACGCAGCGTAGCAATGGTGCCAAGCACCTGGCCCTGGTGAAAGGAGACTGGAAGGATGACGAACCGGTGTTGGTTCGTGTGCACTCCTCTTGTGTAACAGGTGATATCTTCGGATCATGCCGTTGCGACTGCGGTCCGCAGCTGCACGAAGCCATGCGCATGGTGGAGCGTGAGGGCAAAGGCGTGATCGTATACATGAACCAGGAAGGACGTGGCATCGGCCTGATCAACAAACTGAAGGCCTACAAACTGCAGGAGCAAGGCCGCGATACGGTGGAAGCTAACCTGGAGCTTGGTTTCGGTATGGACGACCGTGACTATGGCGTAGGAGCCCAGATTCTGCGTGACCTTGGTGTAACGAAGATGCGCCTGATCACCAACAACCCGAAGAAGCGCGTTGGCCTGATCGGTTATGGACTGGAGGTAGTGGAAAATGTGCCGATAGAAATCGCGCCGAACCCGCATAACCAGAGTTACCTGACCACCAAACGCGACAAATTGGGGCACGAGATACTAAAAAATACGGTTGTGCGCTAAGCAGCCTTGAATAACTGAACAGAGAGCCCGTACCGCCAGGTACGGGCTTTTTTTGTACCAGGCGCAGGAGCGTAGGTAAATAATTATTTGGTGAAAGGTCTATCCCGCTTCTGTTTTCTTACGTTATGAATTGTATGTAATCTTTTGTGAAACAATAGGTTAGGTAGGTGGTTTTATAATAGGTTGTTCACAATTTTAACGTTTTGCTAATGAAAAGACTGAGTACCAAATATTTGTTTTTTACATTATTAGTGGCATTTGCCTGCGAAAGTGGATGGGCTTGGGCACAGATGCGGGAAGGATTTGATACAGAGCGATGGCTGTATGGAAAAGTTGTACTAACCAGCGGAGACAGTTTGCAGGGGGCAGTGATTTATCATCCGGCAAAAGATGTTGTGCAAATAGCATCAGAAGATGGCACTATCAATTCTCTTTCTGCAGTTAATGTCAGCCATTTTATGATCAGCGGTGTTTATGATGGCAAGCCACAGATCTTTCGCTCACTGCCCTGGAACAGAGGGAGCTTTCAGAGTGATTTTAGGGTACCGGTATTCTTCGAGCAGATCAATCAGGGGGAACTCATGCTCATGAAAAGATACGTAGGCGTTACAGCTGCGAAAGGTGAACAGCATCAGCAACAGGCAACAGCATCGCTGCAAACACATTATTTTCCGCACTTTGCCACGGCCGGAGACGAACTACAGGAAATTCTGTATGTGATGCTACCGGATGGGGAGATAGTGCAGCTACGCAAGCACAAAAAAGACCTGCTTAAGCTTTGCGGTACGCAAGCAGGAAAAGTGAAGCAGTATGTAAAGGCTAATAAGCTTGACTACAATAATTCCAAAGACTTACTCAGCATCGTAGACTATTATAATTCTCTCTAGAGCAAAGGCTTAGAGATCACGTAGTCGCACCAGCAGAATGGATGCGAATACAAGCATTGCGATATAAAATAGTGCAGGCAGCACAGCCCAGGCCGGACTAAGTGCCATCATGGGGCTGGTGAGGCCATCTATAATCTCCTGCCCCGGCGTAGGAGTAAGACTCCCAAACACCTTCATAGGCATAAAACGATCGATCTGGTCATCGATCTGGTAGTGTATGATGGGCTCCACTATTTTAGACCAGGCCAGAAAGGCGATGATGGCCAACCCGCTCTTACGTATCAGAAAGGCAAAGAACATGGCCAGGCACATGTACCCGACAGCCTGCACAAAAAAGTAGGAGAGGTGATCGATCTTGCCGAATATGGCTCCCATACTGGTGTCGGAGCTGTAAATTAATCCGAAAAACAAGCCCATCACCAGGAGAAACACAGTGGCCGATGCTGCCAGACCCAGCGTGACGTAAAATTTGGCCAGAACGGCCTCTGTACGCGATCGCCCATCTATGACCTGTTGTCTGAGCGTGCGATAGCTGTACTCATCCGTGATCAGCACGATCACCAGTATACCCAGGAGCAAGTTGAAAAAGTAGGCGACGTAAGTGAAGCGCATCCAAAGGTTAGGGAAATCATAAAGCGATTTGCCTAGCGACTGCCCGCCTACCATCATGTTGCTGCTGAAGTAAATCAGCAGCACCTGCAGTAGCACATAGATGGCCATAATTACCCAAAAGGTAGGGTATTGGAGTATCTTCCTGAGCTCAGTTCTGATCAGATTCATGTGGTGCTTATTTTTGGGTGATTTCAAGAAATTGCGCCTCCAGGCTTTTGCGGCGCACCAGGAGTTGGGATAGCACAATGCCCTGTGCAAACATATCGCGGTTGAGGTCAGTACTGGTGTAGCCTTCAGAGAGTGTGAGGCTGATGTAATTCTTCTCCTGCGCAAATTTCACGATGTAAGGCAGACGCTCCAATAGCTGCAGTACCGGGGCTAACTCATCGGCGCTAATCAGCAGCTGATCCTGCGTAGAGAGTATGTCCCCCACCGGACCATCGGCCTTGAGTTTGCCTGCCTGCAGCACGGCTACGTGTGTGCATACCTTCTCTACCTCGTCAAGCAAATGACTGGCCAGCAGAATTGTTTTGCCTTGTGCAGCAATCCGGGTGATCAGGTCACGTACCTCGGCTATACCTTGTGGATCAAGGCCATTGGTTGGCTCATCGAGCACCAGCACTTCCGGATCGTTGAGCATGGCGGCGGCCAGTGCCAGACGCTGTTTCATACCCAGCGAGAAGCCTTTGAAAGTGGTGTGGCTGCGTGTGCCAAGACCTACCATATCGAGCATCTTGTTGATGTGCCGGTGGTCTGCCTGCTTGGTGTCGGCTGCTACTTCCAGATTGGCGCGTGCTGTGAGGTAGGGGTAGAAATTGGGCGTTTCGAGCAGAGCGCCGACCCTACGCTTCGTTTCGCTGCTTATGGAATCCCCGAACCATTGAAAACTGCCTCCGCTCGGCCGGATCACGTCCAGCACCATACCAAGCGTAGTGGTTTTGCCGCTTCCGTTCGGGCCAAGCAAACCGTAAATGCTGCCTGCCTCCACCTGCAGGGTTAGCCGGTCCACGGCCTGCAGGCTTCCGTATTTCTTTGAGAGTTCGTTCAGGTATAGGACTGTTGCCATAGCGGAGAGTCGTTTAGACAAATATAGCGTTTTTCTGATATCGGCTGAGAAAAGAAAAGCGCGCCTGCTATACCTGAGCAGGCGCGCTTTTCTTACAGTAAAGTAGATTTAATGCCTCTTGTCTTGCTGTTCAGTGCTTTAGTTTAAGTGATGGCAGGTCTCTGCTATCTACTACCAGGATCCTTACAGGATGATAAATAAGGATGGCTAATTATTATTGCTGAAGTCGAGGTTATAAAACAGGCTTACCTGCAGGGTATGGTTGTGCTCGAACACAGTGCCATTGGCCTTCTGCACAATCTGGTTGAGGTAGCCTAGTTCTAGCGTTGCAGCATTGCTGATCTTATACCCCAGGGCAGCATAGGCCCGGTTCTGGTCGAAAATGTTTCGCTGGATGTTGTTGCCAAAACCAATAAATATCTCGTCATAGGCTGCCAGGAAGGGCTCGCCCACATCGATGCTGGTGCCGATGAGTGGCAGGGTGGCCTTGAGCATGTAGCGTGCCCGGTTGAGGTAGGTGGTAGTTTCGGCTCCGGCTGGTTTGATCCAGCGTTGCTCCAATCGGTAGCGGTGCATCAGACCTATACGCGACACACTGTTCCTGAGTTGTAGCTGCTGGTAAATGCGGTGCTCCGGGAAAGTACCCGCCGCTGGGAAGTCGCCGTAAGGGTGCGTTTCGATGTAGCCGTAGCCGAGCGTGAACATGGCTGATGGCGTCAGATCATAGTTTATACCTGTGCGAATAAGCAGTTGCTGCGGGTCTTTGAGTATATTGTGGCGGCGCCATTGCACCTCGGTATGTAGTCCCCACTTCTCGTTGAGTTTGTGATCGCCGAAGTACATGTACCAGCCGTTGCTGTTGAAATCTTTTACACGCTCGCTTTGCGCCTGTGCCGGAGCGCTCAACCATAGGAGCAGGCTCAGGGCCGGTAAAATCCTGAAAAGTATACCTTTAATATCCATGCTGACAAAGTTCGACCCCAAAAGGCTGAAATTCAACTTGAATATTCGCCTATTTTTTACTACTTATAAGTGATTATTAGCTTATGCAAGTAGATAAGGAAAAATACAAGACCACAGAACTAAGCATGACGGCTGCCGAGGCCAATGTACGGGCACTGGTTTTCATCGTGCCAATTCTGGTGATTTACGTGGGGGTTTATCTGCTCATCTGGCCCGAACAGTTCTCTACCCAAAACCTGCGGCAGCTTGTGCAAACAAACCGGGACCTGCTGATGATCTCCCCGATGATCATGCTGCTGGTTTTCATTGTTGGAGCAGTAGTACATGAGCTGCTGCATGGGCTCACCTGGGCTGTGTTCTGCAAAAACGGTTTAAAGTCAATCAAATACGGCGTGTACTGGAAAATGCTGACACCCTACTGCCATTGCAAAGAAGTACTGCCGCTGAGGCAGTATGCCATAGGCGGGATGATGCCGGGGCTGGTGATGGGGCTGTTGCCAGCTTTGGCAGGTATAGCCATGGGGCATTTCCTGCTCTTCCTGTTTGGCCTGTTCTTCAGCATGGCCGCTGCCGGTGATTTGCTCATTCTTTGGATGCTGCGTCATCAGCATAGCTCCGACCTCGTGCAGGACCACCCCGACAAGATCGGCTGTTATGTGCTTAGCTCAAGAAAATCTGCTTAATAGATGTCAATACTTATCCGTCCGCAAGATGTCAGCCAGAAACGCCTGCTATTGCCAGGCTTTCTGCTACTGCCCGTAACCTTTGCAGCCTTTTATTTCCTACCGCAGCTTTTGGGCAAAACAGCTGGTTACCTGGCTAGTTTTGTGCTGTACTGGGGTTGGTGTATTGTGCATGGGCTGGTCTTGAAGAAAGATGATATGGCCAAACGCTATAGCTGGCCTCCTCGCACAGGTATAAACATACTTTGGGCAGTGCTTTGCTTTTTGCCGGTAATCGGTGCTTTTACGGCAGCATTTTTAGTCGCATATCCTTTTCTTAGCCCTGCGCTATACCTGATGCTGGCACTTGCTGCCCTCACAAACGGTTTCGTGGAGGAGTTTTACTGGCGTGGTGCCTACACGAGTAGGTATGGACAAAACAAACTGTACGCCTTCGTGCTGCCTACGCTGCTCTTTGGGCTCTGGCATATTTCGGTTTATGCCGCCTATGGCATCAGCTACCAGGGAGGGTTCTTACCTTTGGTTGGGGGCGCATTTTTTATGGGATTGATTTGGGGCTATACCGCTTTCCGGCAACAACGCATCCTTATACCTACGCTGGCCCATATCCTGACCAACTTTTTTGCCTTCTCTAATCTGATCGTGGAGAATTGGATACGCTAGGAAAGTCGCGCCTTTTGGCTATATTTAAGGTATGGCTCTTTGAGACTTTAAGCACCAGACTATGAATTATAAGAAACTATTAGGCGGAGGCCTCACCCTGGCAACCGTGCTCTGCGGCAATCTGCAGGTATCAGCTCAGGATTACAAGCAACTCCACGAGCAGGCTATTGTGGTAGACACGCACAACGATGTGTTGATCTCGGTACTGGAAGGGCTGCGGCTGGAGGATGACCTTCGAGGCAAAACACACTCTGACCTGGCCCGGTTTAAAGAGGGCGGGGTAGATGTACAAGTGTTTTCAGTCTGGAGTGATGGTACGTATGGGAAAGGCAAAGGCTTCAAGTTCGCCAACCTCCAGATCGATTCCCTCTACGCCATCGTAAACCGAAACCCTGACAAGATGATGATTGCCCGCACACCTGCCGATATAGAGCAGGCCGTCGCGCAAAACAAAATGGCTACCATGATCGGGGTCGAGGGTGGCCACATGATGGAAAGCAACCTAAAGTACCTGGAGGCACTGCACAAGCGCGGCACCATCTACATGACCCTAACCTGGAACAACTCCACTCCCTGGGCTACTTCTGCCATGGACGAGGAAGGTGGCGAACTGCCTAAGAACCGCAAACCCGGACTTACCAAATTTGGTAAGCAGGTGGTGCGCAAAATGAACGAACTAGGTATGCTGGTTGACCTGAGCCACGTAGGTGAGCGTACTTTCTGGGATGCCATGGCCACGACCACTAAGCCTGTACTGATCTCGCACAGCTGCGTACATCACTTCAACCCGCATTTCCGCAACCTGAAAGACGACCAGATAAAAGCCATCGCCAAAAACGGCGGCGTGATTCACCTCAACTTCTTCTCCGGCTTTCTGGATCCGGAGTACGACAAGCGCATGAATGCTTTCCGGGCCAGACACAAGGCAGAAGTAGATTCGTTGCACAAGGAAGGAAAGAACTCAATTGAGGTATTTGACTGGGCGATGGAAAACTATCCGGAAGAAGCTTCAGAACTGCGTCCGCCACTGTCTATCCTGCTCGACCACCTTGACCACATCGTGAAATTGGTCGGCGTAGACTACGTAGGCCTCGGCTCTGACTTTGATGGTGTCACTTCCACACCGAAGCAGCTCGACAGTGTAGCCGATATGCCGGTGATTACCCGTGAGTTGCTTGCCAGAGGGTATAGCGAAGAGGATATCAAAAAGATACTAGGCGAAAACTTCCTGCGCGTGCTGCGTGCAAATGTGAGTTCATAAGCAGGTATAGGTATAAATGAAAAAGGTCAGGCTCTGTTAAAGGGCCTGACCTTTTTGTTTACTCCCTCGCTCGCGTCCCGCGAGTGTGAGCTATCGGGCGGACTCTGGCCGCTTTGATCTGTGGCCTTGGTACTAGTGGCGGGACACCACAGGCACTACCCACACTCGCGTCCCGCGAGTGTGGGTAGTGCCTATACCTGGGCCTATACCTATACCTGGGAGGCCCCGCCATAGTAGACACGAGCGAAGACGCTCGCGCCATACTAAATCCTACTCCACAGGAACCACCCTGTAAATCGTCCCCGGGCTCTCCACTGCGACATAGATATACCCATCCGGTCCCATTTTCACATCACGCACGCGGCCGATGTTTTTGAGTAGTTTCTCTTCACTCACAATCTTGTCGCCATCCATTTTGAGCTTGCTCAGGAACTGGAAACGGAGAGAGCCAACCAGCAGGTCGCCTTCCCAGCCTTTGTAGCGGTTGCCCGTCACGAAAGCCATACCGGATGGGGCGATGGAAGGAACCCAGTACCAGAGCGGCTGTTCCATACCTTCTTTTTTAGTCAGTTCAGTCAGCACGGTGCCGTTGTAGTTGATGCCGTAAGAGATAACTGGCCAGCCGTAGTTCTTGCCTCGTTCAGCAATGTTCACTTCGTCACCTCCTCTCGGGCCATGCTCGTTTGTCCAGATGGCGCCGGTGCTAGGGTGTATGGTCATACCTTGGATGTTACGGTTGCCGATGGTCCAGATAGAAGCAATGGCTCCTTTTTCGTTTGAGAAAGGGTTGTCAGCAGGTATAGCGCCATCGTCTTTGATGCGGTGCACCTTGCCTGGGGCACGCTCAATAGTCTGCGCATTTTCGTGGTGCTGGCCACGGTCGCCTACCGAAACATACAGCATGCCGTCACGGCCAAACTCCAGTCGGGAGCCATAGTGGTGGCGGGTACGGGCCCAAGGCTGAGCTTCAAAGATCACTTTCTGATCCGTGAGTCTGTTGCCTTCCAATTTGGCGCGCATTACAGCAGTAGTCGAGAGAGTCTGTTCTCCTTCTTTCTTGAAAGCAGAGTAGGAGAGATAGATCAGGTCGTTCTGGGTAAAATTAGGGTGCAGCTCCACGTCCAGCAAACCACCTTGTCCCTGTGCCAGTACCTCCGGTGCACCGGAAATTTGCTGCAGCTGTCGACTTCCTTTTGGCAAAAGGTAGAAAGCACCGTTGCGGTCCGTAATCAGCATGTCGCCGTTTGGTAAAAAGGCCATCCCCCACGGAATCTCCATACCTGTCGCCACGGTGTCGAGGCGGTAGCGGAGGTCTTCGGAGGTATAGACGGTAGTGGCGGTGGCTTCTTCGCTGAAATCGTACTGCTTCACGTTCTGTATACCTTCCTGAATGTAAGCGACCAGCGCGGTGATTTCCTGGTCGGAGAATGTCTGCTCAAAGGCGGGCATGCCTTCCTCGGGGTAGCCGTGCTTGATGGCGGCAAATAGATTTTCAGCAGAACTACAATGCTTCCATTTGCGGTCGGTGAAGGCCTCCATCTGTTCGCCGTGACAGCCGGAGCAGTAGCTGGCGTAATTGGTGCGGGCTTTCTCGAGTTGTGCCTCGGTAAGGGCTACTTCCTGAACGGAATTTTGGGCGACTGTCTGTTTATCCGGACTGCTTGTGCTGCCGCTGCTGCCGGAGCTGGTGCAGCTATCCAGTGTGATAAGGGCTAGTCCCAGGAGTGGGAATAGGTGATTTGTCTTTAACATAGTATTTGTATTTCAATCTTCGGGGCATGCGTGGTTCGCAACCTTGTGTATACAAATATAGTGGGTGTAAAAGCAAAAGCCACCTTCATCGGGTGGCTTTCACGTTTTATACTGATTCTGCTTTACAGCGGCAGTTTCACATCTTTCATCAACCTGCCCACCGGGTACATGTTGTGTGTAGGCTCGTAGTGCGGAGAATTTCTGTACACAAAGTCCAGCTGGGCGCGGGCATTCTTGGCAAACTCAGGATCCTGCTTTTTACGGGCTTCTAGTTGCTTGCGCAGGTCCGGGTTTTGCTTCAGAATATCAGCGGCCAGGTCCTCGAACACATAGCTCGAGAAGTATTCTTTCTGCATCAGGATACTGTCGAAGAAGTTCCAGTTGAAGTAAGAGTCAACGGCCTGTGGCTCCAGTGCCTCTACCAGAAAGCGGTTGGCCTCCTGGTTCAGGTATACCACGTAGTCACCTTTCAGGAACTGGCGCGGCATGGTGCGGGTCTCCACTTGCGTGCCTGTGTGCAGGTAATGACCTTCGTATGCTCGCGGCGACGTTTTGTAATCGGTGATATAGTATGTATCGAGCGTGAGGGTGGTGTCTCGCTTTAGCTGGCGCATTTCCACTTTGTTCAACTTCAATCGCTCGATCACTTCGCGCCAGGCCTGCGGAATGATGTAGGCCACCGGCTTTTCCACAGTCACAGAAGGGGTGAAGGTATTGTAGTAGTTGATGTTAGTGGAGTAAGGGGCCTTGCGGTCGTAGTAAAGACGTTCGAGTCCGCTTACTTCGCTTGGCTTATACTTGGCAGCATAGCCTAGGAAAGGAATCTGCTCCACCTTGGTAGTGTCCAGTTTCCAGTCCAGTGCAAATGTCTTCTGTGTCAGCGTCTCCTGCTTGGCTTTGGCTCTCAATTCGCCTATTTCTTTTGCGTCACGGCTCACGGTGCTGATCATGTGCTCCATTAGTTTGTACGTGGACTGCACCCGCTGATCAAAAGGCTTGAGCATGTGTGTCTCCGGCACAAAACCGATGGTGTTATACAGAGCAGTATAGCCGGTAGCATAGCGCGGAGATTCCATAAAGCCAATGATGCCTTTCTCTGGTGTTTCACCAATGGTGTTCATGTAAGGCACCATCGGGAATTTGTCTTTTTTCATGCCTTCATACAGCGTAGGCAGCATCTTACCCTGCAGGTAACCGGCCAGTGTCGGGTTCAGCTTGTTGTGTTGCGTGGCAATGAGCGTCATCACATGCTGGTAATCGGCGCCGTTGGAAGTATGGTTATCCATGAACACATCCGGGTCCCAGTCGCGATAGATGAGGTGGAAGGCCTGCGCGTTTTTGGAATCGGTCTTGAGGTAGTCGCGGTTCAGGTCGAGGTTGCGGGCATTGCCTCTAAAGCCGTAGCTCTCCGGTCCGTTTTGGTTGGTGCGGGTATGGCTGTTGCGGTTGAGCGCACCGCCTATGTTATACACAGGTATAATGGCCAGCACCACATTATCAAGCTGCCTGCGCTTGTTCTTATCCTGCAGGTAGTCGCGGGCCAGCAGCATGGTCGCATCTATACCTTCGGGCTCGCCCGGGTGGATGCCATTCTGGATAAGCAGTACGCGTTTGTCTTTCTGCTTAATGGAGCGCGGGTCGAAGTCTTTGTCGGTGGAGATGATGACCAGGTGCAACAAACGACCGGAGTCGGTATAGCCGTAGGGCACCATTTTTACTTCGTCGTAGGCGGCGTCGAGCTTGCGGTACCAGTCAATGGCCTCGTCGTAAGTGGCGGTCTGGTTCTTGTTACCTTTCTCGTAAGGCGTTTTGAGGTCGGTTTTGTCAGGTGTTCCGGTAGCCAGCAGCGCGGCTAAGAGTAGGGTGGTTAGCATGTGTGGTGTTACAATTGGTCTTGCAGAGCAATGTTAACCAATTCAGGGCAAAAATCCTGCTTATACCTGAAAAGTCTTCCGGTGTTTGTTTGTCGGGAAGAGCTGCTTGTCCAGGCTATACTTACCTGGGCCGATGAAGTAGAGGGCAAAAAAAAGGATAGCTGCTTCCAGTGCGTGTGAGTAACCGCCAAATCCGTCGCCGGCGCTCATGTGGCGCAGCGTAGCCACCAGCATGGTGATAACCAGCAGGATGGTCGTCGGGCGGAAGAAAAGGCCCAGCACCAGCAGCGTACCGCCCACTGTTTCCGCAAACGCAGCCATAAAACCCCAGAATTCCGGCATGAAGTCTATACCCAGCAACTGCATGTTCGCTCCTATTTTGGCCCAGCGCTCGGGCCCACCGACCATTTTGGGCCAGCCGTGCAGGATGAACATAATGCCGATGCCGATGCGGAGCAGCAGCAGGCCGGTGTTTTTATAGCTGTAGCGGGTGCGGAGTAATGACATAAGAGCAATAATACGTAATCCGCTGAAGTATTACAAAAATCTAATATATTAAAATACCGCGCACAAGGGTATTGGCAGGAACCTGGTCAGGTTTCAGTTTGTGAAGGTTGTTCTGGTCTAACTGGCTGGTGTCCAATAAAAAAGACATGCCCGTGGATTCACTCACCGCCACAAAGCCCGCCTCACCCAAACTGGTGTAGGAAATCGGATGGTGCTGTGTTACTTCACTGTATTTTGATCCAATTCCTAAACCCTGCGCCGTTTTGTACTGCTCGCCCTGTACCTGGATGCGCCATACCTGGCAATCGGGCTCGCAGGTTTGCTCCACGAGCAGCCCGCGTGGACTGTCGGGACCGCTGAAGACATAAGCTGTAGACTGCTGACCCTCGAGCTGCAGGGTGGTATCCCGTATCTGCAGACCTGCCGGCACCTGGTTGCGCATTTCCTCGATGGGCATACCTATCCGGATGTTGCCCACCTGCCCCTTTCGAATGACAAAGTCGGCAGGCTGGGTTGCGGGGGAGGGGGTACCTGATTCAACGGTTTCTGTCATCGGCCCGCCTTCGATTGCCGTATCGGTAGTGTTGGCCGCTTCATCGGTGTTGTCACGGTCGGCCAGGCAAGCTGCCATGCCCACCCCCAACAAGATGGCGTAAAGTATATTCTTAAGCATGAGGTGAGATTAGGAAATCATTATATTCATCTTAACCCTGTTGTGACTGCCGGGGTTGTCGTATATTAGCACGAAAACGTAATTCGTTTATTTTGTCATACATCAACTAAAAATAATAAAATGGCTTTACCATTAATACTGGTTTCGAACGACGACGGCATTACAGCGCCAGGTATACGGACGCTGGTGAAAGTGGCCAAGAAAATAGGAGAGGTAGTGGTTGTGGCACCTGACGGACCGCAGTCAGGTATGGGGCACGCGATCACGATCGGCAACACGCTACGCCTCGATCGCTCCATTGCTTTTGAAGACCTGGGTATAGAGGCCTACGAGTGCTCCGGTACGCCGGCCGACTGCGTAAAACTGGCCAAGCACCATGTGTTGAAAGACCGCCGGCCTGATCTGGTGGTGAGCGGCATCAACCACGGTTCCAACTCCAGCATCAGCGTGCTATACTCCGGCACCATGTCAGCGGCTATTGAGGCGGCTATTGAAGGCCTGCCAGCTATCGGATTCTCGCTTTGCGATTACGGGCACGAGGCAGACTTTTCGCATACCGAAGAGTTTGTGGAGCTGATCATCCGACAGGCACTGGAACATGGTATACCTGAGAATACAGCCCTGAACGTGAACTTGCCAAAGAAGAGCAGCGAGCCGATCAAAGGTGTGAAGGTATGCCGGCAGGCCCATGCCAGGTGGCAGGAGGAGTTTGACGAGCGCCTTGACCCGCGCAACCGCCGCTACTTCTGGATGACAGGCAGCTTCGTGAACCACGACAAAGGAGAGGACACGGACGAGTGGGCGCTGGTAAACAACTACGTATCCGTAGTGCCCTGCCAGTTCGATATGACGGCCTACCATGCCATGGCGACGCTCAATGAGTGGGATATTTAAGGTATAGAAAAACCCCCGGACCGCCAAAAGCAGCGCCGGGGGCAACCTAACAAGTTTGTGTTTATAGCTTATTTTATTCTGGTGACTACTACATCGGCATTCTTTGCATTCGAGTCTGCAGGCTTGCTTGAGCCGTCATTCGTCACAAAGAGGATGGTAAGCTTTTGACTAACCGCTACAGGCTGGCCATCTACTTTGCCGGGATTCCACATACCTTGTGTTTTCTGAATTGTGCCAGAGATAGCATCATGCATCTCTTTTCCCATACCTACCGAGAACATACTGATTACTTTGCCGTCTTCCTTTATGATTAGGTGCACCTCAACGGCTCCTTCGAAGTCAGTGTTGGCAGGGTAGCGCAGGTTTTTAGCCAGATATCTCTCAAAGGATCCCTCTTTAAAAGTTGGTTTCACATCCACTTCCTCTATCTTATAAGAATACTTGGTATACTTAGTCATAGTCGGCACGCCCATTTTCTCGCTGCCACGGCCAGACTCTGAGCTCAGGAATTGCACCGGCAGCACTACTTCAGCACCGGTAGGCTGTCCGCTTTTAAGGGCAGGCTCCCATTGGCCCGAAGTTGATTTCACGGCTGCCATAGCCGATTCTGACAACTTAGCCAGCATGGCTTTGTTTTGCAGTTGGAAAGTGGAAGCGTCCATATAATCCAGTTCGGAGCCGGGCCCAACCATTTTCTTCAGTTTGGTGCCTTCCAGTCGCACATTCGATACCTGCCCTTCCTTATCAACATAGAACTTCACCACTACACGGGCGTTCAGATTTTCCTTTTTAGCTTCGGCGGGTAATGCCAGGTGCGCCTGCATAGCCTGTTGCATTGCCTCTGTGCCGCCCTTAAAGGCAGGCATACGATTGGCCACACTGGCTGCGGCGGTACGGTCAGCTTCGCTCAGGGCAAACCTGATGGGCAAGGTATAGCGCACTCGTACAACCTCTTCATTTTGCCGGCCTGGGGACCAGTGACCACTCATCAGCTTCACCACCCGCATCGCTTCCTCGTCAGTTTCTTTGCTGAGTGGTTTTACAGTTTTTACTTCACTGATCTTACCATCGGTTTCTACTACAAAGGTTACCACGGTTAAGCCTTCCACTCCATTGCTTTTGGCAATAGCAGGGTACTGGATGTTGGTGCCCAGGAATTTCATCATTTCAGCTTCACCACCCTGAAACTGCGGCATGTGCTGGACGTAGCTGTAGGGTTCGCCTGCAGGCTTCTTTTGCTGTGCAAGTGCGTCTGTTTGCAACCCGATGTTGAGTGAGAGGGCCAGCAGGGGAGCGGCCAGTAAGATTTTGAATGAGTTTTTGTTTTTCATGAGATGTAAGTTTTATGGTTCTGTTTTAGGAAAGAAAAGGCAATAGTGACCCTGCCCCGGCTTTTAACCGGGTTTAGCAGGTATAAAATAGGGTGAAACTATTATTTTATGGCGAAGCGCACGGGCAAGGTATAGCGGACGGGCACTGTTTTCCCATTCTGTCTGCCAGGATCCCACTGACCTTGCATGGCTTCTACTACCCGTATGGCCTCTTTGTCCAGGTCCTCGTGCAACGACTTTAGTAGCGTTATTTCGTTTAAGCCGCCAGTCTTATCTACCACGAAGCTCAACACTACCAGTCCCTCTATGCCTGCATCCTGTGCACTCTTTGGATAGCGAACTTGTCGTGCCATAAACTTCATCATCTCAGATTCACCACCCTTAAACTTAGGCATCTGGTCTACATAGGTATAGGGTTTTTCATCAGAACTGGCATTTTCAGTCGCAATGTTAGGTGTAGCAGTTGGTTCTACCATCTTGACCTCTTTCTTCACTGTTTTGGCCGATTCGGTGGTTGCTGCGTTGGCCGTCGCAGCTGCAGGCTCTATCCCTTCGGGCTTCTGCTCGCCTATTGGAGTTGAGGCTTTTCGTGCTGGAGCCATTACGAGCAGCTCTGTCAGCGAAGCGGGT
Source organism: uncultured Pontibacter sp. (assembly GCF_947502515.1). Classification (NCBI taxonomy): domain Bacteria; kingdom Pseudomonadati; phylum Bacteroidota; class Cytophagia; order Cytophagales; family Hymenobacteraceae; genus Pontibacter; species uncultured Pontibacter sp. Next base: position 55,591 of record NZ_CANNAI010000004.1, read on the forward strand.
TCTTCCACGAGAGTTGTCACATCAGCGCTTACTTTGCTACTTGAGAATGCTACCAGCAGTATGAGTATTACAGGCAGGGAAAGCAGCAGACGCGCTTTGCTTACAGGCTTTCCATGCAACTGCAGCATGCGCAGGCGGCGGAACACTTGCGGCTTCTGGAAATAACTCCCCACCGGTATGCCCGCCATGTAAAGCGCCTCCTTGGCCAGTAACGAGCTGTATTCCTGTGGCTGGCAGTTAGCGAGTACCTCCGCATCCGCCTGAAACTCGTGCACATTGCGCAGCTCTTCTTTCATAAGCCAGACCAGCGGGTTAAACCACAGCACAGCGGTCAGGATCTCATAGTAAAGCACATCGTAGGTATGGCGCAGACGTACGTGGGCCATCTCGTGCGAAAGGATCTGCTGCTGCTCCTGTGCTGACAAATGCTTCATATCTCCCAGGAACACATAGTGCAGGAAAGCGAAGGAGGGAAACTGTCCTTCAGTTTGGAGCACGGTTGCCTCAGACCCTGATGAATGAAGCGGTTTGGCGGCAGACGCCAGCGTCCGGATGCGGATCACCTGCATGCCCAGCCTAAAGAGTAGTACAAGGCCAATTACACCGTACAGCAGAAGGAACCATTGGCCGGTTGTAAAGAGTGGTGCTGTGGCTGGTGCAGTCGAATTATAGCTTGTTACCTGTATTTCCTGCAGTTGGATGGCAGGTATGACATCCGTGGAGGGAAGCACGGCTTGGAATGGCAGTTGTAATTCCAGCAGCGGAATAGTGAGCGCTAGCACGGGAGTCAGCAGCAGGTATAGCCTATTAAAAAGCAGGCCAGGCTGATTATGCAGCACTAGTCTGTAAAACAGGTATAGCACCAGCAATGCTGTGGCTGACTGCAGCAGGTAATTAAGCATTGTTTCCATCTCGTTGGTCCTCTTCTTTAAGGTCATCTTTTACATGGCGCATCAGCTGGTCAAGCTCTTTTACGTCCAGGTTGTTGTCTTTGGCAAAGAACGAAACAAGCTTTTCGAAAGAGCCTCCGAAATAGCCGCTCATGAAGTTCTTCAGAAAAAAGCTCTTATACTTGTCTTCGGCCACCAGCGGGTAGTACTCGTGTGACTTACCAAAGGCATTGTAGCCGACGAATCCCTTCTTCTCCAAAATGCGAACAACGGTCGATACCGTATTATAGGCTGGCTTAGGCTCCGACATCTCTTCCAAAATATCTTTCACGAATCCTTTTTTCATTTTCCAAAGGATCTGCATGATCTCTTCTTCGGCTTTGGTGAGTTCTTTCATAGGGCTTGTGGCTGTTTAATAAGATAAATATATAACTAATTACTTAGTTTACAAACTAAATGTTTAGTTATTTGAAAATATTTTAAATAAAAAATGGCTCCCTGCAAGGGGAGCCATTTTTTATAAGGTATAAAAATCAGGGATTAGTAGCCCTCGTTTCTTACCAGGTTCGGGTTACGCTCAATCTGCTGAAGCGGAATTGGCCAGAGGTTACGGAAAGCCTGTCCGTTGCAGAAGCCAAGCACCTCGCATGTCAGGTTGTAGCGACGCAGATCAATGTAGCGGAGGCCTTCACCTACGAACTCCAGACGGCGCTGACGAAGAATCTCATCAAGTGCTGCAGTTACAGAGAGTGCACCCACGTCAGGTAGACCGGCTCTGTTTCTGATCATGTTGATGTCCTCACGAGATTGCTCTGAAACAGTATTTGACTGTCTGATGGCAGCTTCTGCTCTGATCAGGTACATCTCTGCCAGACGGATCACAATTACGTTATCGGCGTTATTCACGGCATCTTCATACTTGAGCAGTCTGCGGCGGTTGGCAGAGCCTTCAATGCGAACAGTTGACTCAAAGCGGGTGTCACCGTTAGCAGCCGATGCTTGCAAAGCCTCGTAAGTGCCCTGACGCACGTAGAATTTCTGACCAGGTGTGTTCGGGTTAGTAGATGAACCCAGGCTATTTTGGTCGTTTGTAGTGAAGTCGATCTCAAAGATGGACTCTCTGTTGCCGCTGCCTTCTGTGGTGAAGATGCTGGCAAAAGTAGGCATCAGCTCGAAGGCGCCGCTTGTGATAACCTGGTTGGCTTTGGTCTGTGCCTCACCATAGTTGCCAACCTGCAGTTGCACACGGGCTAGCAGGGCAGTTGCCGCAAGTCCTGAAGCACGGCGAGGGTCTGATCTTTCCTCAGTGCCCAGCATGTTCTCTGCATTGGTCAGGTCACTGATGATGGAGTTATATACCTCCTGCTCAGATGCGCGTGGCAGGAACTGAATGTCTGGCAAGCCAGTAGTTGCATTCAACTCAAGTGGTACTCCCCCAAACACCTTCACCAGATCAAAGTATGCAAGCGCTCTTACAAAGTACATCTCACCCTGAATGGCATCACGCTGCTCAGCTGTGATAGTACCGGCTGAAAACAAATTATCTGCCTGAGCGATAACGGTGTTAGCACGGTTGATCACTGCATAGATCGTACCCCAGGTGTTGTCAATCTGTAAGTTGGAAGCCGTAAAGGTGCGTCTGGTTGCCTCGAGGTCAGTGGTAAATGTACCGATGAACTCCATGTTATCAGAGTATACCTCATTGTAGAAGGCGTAACGGTAACCGTAATAGTCCTCGGACTGCATAGCGCTGTAAGCACCAAGGGCAGCCTTGTCCAATGAATTGAAATCTGTTACGGCAACATCAGCCTCCACCTGTGTGGTCGGGGCCACTTCCAGTCTTTCCTCGCAGCCGGTCATCACACTCAAACCAAGTGCTGCGGCCAATATGTATGAATATTTTTTCATCTTGATAATCGGTTTAATGATTAAAATCCAACATTAACACCAAATGTGATGGTGCGGCTCTGAGGCACTGTGTAGAAGTCTACACCCAATGTTGTATTGCTGGTGCCTGCAAAGTTCACTTCCGGGTCGAAACCAGGGTAATCTGTGAAAGTAAGCAGGTTCTGAGCCTGAGCATATACACGCAGTGATCTCATTCTCAGGCGCTCGCTAACAGAAGTAGGCAGGGTATAGCCCAATACCATGTTCTTGAGGCGCAGGTAAGAACCATCATAGATAAAGCGTGAAGTGTTGCTTCTGCCATTGTAGTTGTCATCAAAATAAGTAGCACGAGGCACGTCTGTCACGTCACCTTCCTGGCGCCATCTGCCCAGTACATCCTCCACCATGTTGTCGTCATACACACCAAGGTGCATCTGGTACTGACGCGATGGCATCGCGATTTCGTTGCCGTAAGAGAACTGGAAGAACACATTCAGGTCAAAGCCTTTGTAGCGGAAGGTGTTTGTCAGACCACCGATAAAGTCTGGCTGTGCGTTGCCAATTACGGTGAAGTCATCGTCAGTGATAATGCCATCTCCGTTGATATCACGGAAGTTTACGTCACCAGCCTGTGTATCTATAATACCATTGCCGTTTCTATCAACTGCTCTGGACTCTGGGACATCTTCTGTTCTGCTGAAGATGCCATCAGAGATCAGACCGTAGAACGTACCTATTGGCTGACCTTCACGCAGTACAAGCGAGTTACCGCCGAAGCCGTAGAAGATGTCCTGGCCTTCGTAAAGCGACGTTACCTTGTTGCGGTTGCGGGCAATATTGAAATCAGTAGTCCAGTTGAAGCCATTGCCTGGGTTAGAGATGTTTACTGTGTTCAGGGCAATTTCAAAACCTTTGTTTTCAGTAGAACCTACGTTGAACTGCACACTAGAGAAACCACTCTGTGTTGGAATAGGACGGGCAAAAAGCAGGTCGTCTGTCTTCTTGATATAATAGTCCAGTGCCAGGTTAACACGGCCATTCAGGAAGCCAATGTCAGTACCTACGTTAAACTGTCTGGTTGTTTCCCACTTCAGGTCCGGGTTGGCCAGCTGAGACTGGGCCAGACCAGAAAGGTCAAGGTAGTTGCTACCGCCTGTGTAAAGCGGCAGGTATCTGAAGTCACCGATCTCCTGGTTACCGGTTACACCGTAAGAAGCACGCAGCTTCAGTTCACTCATGTAGTCAAGACCTGACATGAAGTTTTCCTCAATCAGTCTCCAGCCCGCTGAAACAGACGGGAAGTAACCATAGCGGTTGTTCGCACCAAAACGGGAAGATCCGTCAGCACGGAAGTTAACGCCCAACAGGTATCTGTCTCTGAAGGAGTAGTTCACACGGCCGAAGAAAGAAACAAGTGAAGACTCGATTTCAGAGTTTGTACCAGCGTTCACACGAGCAGCACTCGATACGTAACGGAAACGCTCACTTGCAAAGCCCTCACCTGTTACACTGGCGCTGCGGATCTGGTTGTCCTCGTTGCTGGCACCGATCACAGAAGACAGGCTGTGTACCTCGTTGAAAGTTTTGTTATAAGCCAATGTAGCCTCCAACAAGCGTTTGGTAGCAGTAGTAGTGGCATTAATGGCTTGACCATCCTGCGCCTCAAAAGTAGAACCAGGGAAGTTAGCGGCGCTGTAACGACGTTCTTCCACGTTCAGCACATCTATACCACCTTTCACTTGCAGGTCGAGGCCCGGAATGATTGAGTATTTCGCAAACGCGTTACCAACAGCACGAAGGTTACGGGTTTCGTTATCATTTTCAAGACCTTCCGCTACCGGGTTAGTATAGTAGAAGTTAGGGTAAGAGTAAGTTCTTGTTTCTACATCAGTGAAAACCGGCCAGAGCGGAGACGCAGCCAGCGCATTGGCAAAGGGGCTGGTGATGGAGTTGTCGCTGATGATACGATCACTGTCTGAGCGGCTTAGCTGAATGCTGGTGCCCAGTGAGAACTTATCATTTGCCTGGTGGTCCAGGTTCAGTCGGGTAGAGTAACGCTGATAGCGGCTACCGATTACAACACCCTTCTGATCGAAGTAGTTACCAGACACATAATAGCGTGTCTTTGGATCTCCTCCACTCAAAGAGATCTCATAATTTGAGATGCCGGCCGAGCGTGAAATTTCATCTACCCAGTCAGTGTCAGCTATTGGAAAGTCAAAGCCACCATAATAGTAATCTGCAAACTCTTCTGGCGTATACTGACCAGGAGCAATAAAACCATCATTAGCCTCAGCTTCCATCATGATATCTACATACTGCTGTGCATTCAAAAGCTTAGGCTTTTTCCAGTAATTCTGAGTACCAGTGTACATATTGAAGTTAACCTGCGTCTGACGGGCAGAACCACGCTTGGTTGTAATCAGTACCACACCGTTGGCAGCACGCGAACCGTAGATGGCTGCGGCAGAGGCATCTTTCAAAATGTCGATTGACTCGATATCGTTCGGGTTGATGTCTGTTACTGCGTTGGTAGACTGACCACCAAAGCCTAACTGAGAGAAGTCACCTGTTGTTAGCGGAACACCATCCACTACATAAAGAGGCTGGTTGCTGGCAGAGATTGAAGTAGCACCACGCACCCGCACTGTGATACCGCCACCTGGTGTACCAGAGTTCTGAGAGATCTGCACACCGGCAGCACGTCCCTGCAGTGCCTGGTCAACACCAACAACCGGCAGGTTCTGGATGTCTTCCGACTTCACTTTGGCTGTAGCGCCTGTTACCTCACGACGCTCCTGCGTACCATAACCCACTACCACTACTTCGCTTAGTTGACGTTCATCAGCAGCAAGCTGCACGTCAACTGTGGAGCGACCATTCACTGGCACTTCCTGACGCTGCATACCGATGAAGCTGAACACCAGGGTTGCGTTTGGCTGTACCGTTAAGGTGTACTCACCATTGATTCCGGTCGTAACACCATTTGTAGTGCCCCGCTCCAACACGGTAACACCTGGGAGCGCAGAGCCATCATTGGCTGCTGTTACTCTACCGGATACAGTTTGAGTCTGAGCCCAGACACTGCCTACCAGTGTCAGGACTAAAAAGAAGCTCAAGAGTATACTCTTCTTCATAGTAGTTAAATTAGATAAAAAATTGATTTAGGAATTAACATTAGTCTTGCCAATTGGTTAAGAAAAATCAAAAAAACCGACTTAACTAATTTAGCAAATATAAAAAAATAATAAACACATTCCTTTAAAATGTTGGACAGATTCTAGTTTGTTTATAATAAATATCTAAAGTCTTAGAAATCAGAAGAATTCATGTTCGAACTTGGGTTAAGATGGTGTTCTGTGCCCAAAACCCTGCTTATGAATCGGTTAATTTTTCTCCAGCACCGCCACGCTCAGAAATCCGCTGCACTCGTGAATGGCTGACTTCCAGCCCAGGTCCTGCAGGTACCGGCGTATAAAATTGTTGAGCAGGCCATGCGCCACCAGGATCACATGCTGCTTGTGCTCAGCTTCCTGTGCCAGAAAGGTGGCTGCCTCACGTGCCCGCTGTTTTGCCTGCCTGAACGTCTCTATTCCCTTGCTGTTCATACCCATCATCCAAAGCAGCCTGGCGCTCACCAGCCAGAGCCTGATCGGGAGTCGCAAAAGAGGGAGCGAAAATATACGACGCTCAAACTCCCGGAACTCATGTCGCACGATCAATTCTACCTCATCACCAAATATCTGCCGTGCAGTGAGCTGCGACCTCACCAGGGTGCTGCAGTACACCCGCCGGATCTCCTGGTAAGGTATAGCCTCGTGTTCCAGGACAAACTGCTCCACTTCCGCTGCATCGTAGTCACTGATATAATTGCGTGCGCCGGCCTTGTTAAAGTAGCCCTTCTTCGAAACCATAGGCCGCGCATGACGGATCAGGAAGATGCGCTTTCTGGTCTGAGTACTGATTGATGGTGCTGTCAAGACATGCCTGGTTGGTTTAAGCAGTGTATACGCAAGAGAGAATTCCACGATGCCTGTGGCCCCAGGCTGCAACTCAACTTATATCCATCATTTCAGGTGCAGAGATCGCAAGGTATAGGCATGATAAAAAAATGTAAAAAACCTGAAATCGCATTAACGGAATTTGTCTTGCACGCGTAATAGAAGGCACTGATAGCAACTGCTGGAACACATGACATGGACCACCCAGCGGAAGTACAATTTTTCAAAAACATCTTCCGGCCAGCCTTTGGCCTTCATCTATACCTGGCTGGCTATTAATTAATAGGCATACACCTGTCTCTAAGTGCCATGTTGCAACCTAGCGGAGATGAATATTGGCCCGAACCAAAAAATGATGTAAAACATATCTACACCAGAAAAGATAATGAAAACACCCCATTACCCATCGATGATCCTCATGACTGCCGATACGGTTGGCAGCGTATGGACCTATGCATTGGAGCTAACAAGAGCCGTAGCAAGCCACGGTACAAATGTAGCCCTGGCCACCATGGGAAATCCTATGAGTGAAGAGCAGCGCGCTGAAGCTGAAAGTATTGCCAATCTCACGGTTTATGAAAGTGAGTATAAGCTGGAGTGGATGGATGATCCCTGGGAGGATGTGGCGAAGGCGGGTCAGTGGCTTTTGGAGCTGCGTGATCAGGTGCAGCCGGATGTGATCCACCTCAACCACTTGAGCTTCGGCAGCCTGGACTGGGGCAAGCCCGTGCTGGCGGTCATCCACTCCTGCGTGCTGTCATGGTGGCGTGCCGTGAAGCAGGAGGAGGCTCCCAAAAGCTGGAACAAATACAGCGAAATGGTGCGAAAAGGCCTTCAGGCAGCCGATGTGGTGGTAGCCCCGACTCAGGCCATGATGCACCAGGCCGAAGAACTCTATGGTCCGTTTAAGCAAAGCACTGTGGTGTACAACGGTCGCGGACAGCAGTATTTTCAGTTTGGGCGTAAGGAGCCTTTCGTTTTCAGCCTGGGCAGGGTATGGGACGAGGCCAAGAATATCTCTATGCTGGCACACATTGCCTCAGACCTGCAGTGGCCGGTTTACATAGCAGGTGAAGGCAAGCATCCGGAGACAGGAGAAGCCATGGAGCTGGAAAACGTGTACTTCCTGGGGCAGCTCACAAACAAAGAAGTGTCTGATTGGCTATCCAGAGCGTCGATCTACGCATTGCCTGCCAAGTATGAACCTTTTGGACTTACCGTGCTGGAAGCGGCCATGTCAGGCTGTGCCCTGGTGGTGGGCAAAACTGAGAGCATGGCTGAGGTATGGGGTAATGCCGCCCGCTACGTAGACCCAAACAGTGCAGATGAATTGCGTGACGCGATCGAAAACCTGATAGATGATGAGTTCTGCCGCAATATAATGGCTTGCCGGGCCGTGAAGCGTTCGCATGGATACACCGCCGATCAGATGGCCCAGGATTACAGTTATCTGTACGGGCAGCTGATTCAGGCACCGGTTTCGGTTTCAAAATGAAAAACTAGCTTATCTTTACCAAAAATTGTCAAACAACGAGATGAACATCGTTATACTTGGCCTTTCCATTACAACTTCCTGGGGCAATGGCCATGCCACCACTTACCGTAACCTGGTACGGGCCCTCCACGCCAATGCGCACCATGTGTTGTTTCTGGAGAGAAAACTGCCTCAGCGACAAGCCGCGGCTGATCTGGGTGCGCCAGACTTCTGCCAGTTAGGCACCTACGCTACGTTAGAACAACTGAAGCAGTACACGGAGCAAGTGCGTGAAGCTGATTTGGTGATCATGGGTTCGAGTCTGTCTGAAGGCACAGTGATCGGGAAGTGGATAATCGAAACGGCAAAGGGCATAAAGGCTTTTTACGATCTGGATGCACCTGCTACCCTCACAGAACTGGAAGGTCAGGGCCCGTCTTACCTGAGTGCGAGCCTTATTCCTGCCTTTGACCTATACCTATCCTGCACAGGAGGTCCTGCATTGGAGCTGTTTGAGCAAAAGTACGGTGCCAGTATGGCCCGTCCGCTCTACTTCTCCGTTAACCCGGAGCTATACCATCACGAGTACCGCGAGATCAAGTGGGATCTGGGCTACCTGGGTGCTTATACAGAAGACAGACAGTCGGTCCTGCAAAAACTGATGGTGGATGCGGCCGCGCAGTGGCCAGAGGGACGCTTTGCGGTAGCTGGTACGAAGTATCCTGAAGACATGGGCTGGCCCGGTAACATTAACATGCTGCATCACCTGACCCCGGTTGAGCACCGCGATTTTTTTAACAGCCAGCGCTTTGCGTTAAGCTTAGCCCGCTCCGGAGCCAGCAGGTTTGGTTTTACCCCAAGCATGCGTCTCTTTGAGGCGGCTGCCTGCTGCACACCTGTTATTTCGGACTATTGGGAAGGTATGGAGTCGCTGTTTGAGCCTGAATCGGAGATACTGATTACCAAGAGTGCCTCCGAAACACTACGCTACCTCCGCGAGATCTGTACCTCGGAGCGCAAAGCCATTGGAACAAGAGCCCGCCGCAAAGTGATGGCACACCACACAGCCGCCCACCGTGCCCATGAACTGGAAACGTATGTGGGAGAATTGATGTCCCTGAACACTTCGAATGAGCCAAAGCTGGAAACGATCGGCTGATACAGATTTGAATTTAATTAATAGGAAGCCATACCCGATTTGCTGGCAAGCGGGTATGGCTCTTTTTTGTGCAGGGCGCAGCCACGCCTGACTGCACTAACGATTACATGAAGATGACAAAAAAAGGAATAGAACGCTGGAAGACACTGAAGTCGCAGGTGGTATTTGAACACAAATGGTATACCCTGCGCCGCGACCACGTGGAGCTGCCCAACGGGCATGTGATGGACGACTACTTTGTGAGTGTACGGCCGGATGTGGTGCTGACTTTCCCGTTGACCGAAGATGGGCACGTGCTGTTTGTGCGGCAGTATAAGCATGCTGCTTCCGATATCTTTATTGAACTGCCCGGTGGCGTGATCGATGCGCATGAAACGACCCCCCTGGAGGCGGCCAAACGGGAGCTGCTGGAAGAAACCGGCTATACCACCGACGATATGGAACCGGTGCTGCAGGTGATTGACAACCCGACCAAAGACACGAATAAAATTTACTATTACATCGCCCGCAACGTTCGCGAAGTAGCTGCTCAGGACCTCGACGAGAGCGAGCACATCGAGGTCCTGAAGGTACCTTTGCAGGAGGTGGAGCAGATGATCATGAGCGGAAAGATCAACGTGGCCGGTTCTATTGCCCTCTGCCTGCTCGCTCTCCGAAAGCTGGGTGCTTAAAGCTTACTGATCTGCCTGCCAGGCAGTAGCTGCAATGATGTTGGTGCCTTTCCAATGCAAAGTATAGCCTGCCGTGTGCGGGGCGAGGCTGAACTGTGGGTGCAGGTCGAGTTCCTGGCGAATTTGGGCTGCTGTTACCTGAAGTGGAGCCGGTTTAAACCCAATGCGTGTCAGGCGGTGCTGCCAGGCATCCAGTCGTTCGTGGCGCTCTACGCGGTCATTTCCTTCAAAAGCTACCACATTGAGGATCTCCCTGCCAAAAAACTCCTGCTCAATCACACGACGCTCCGGCATATCGGCCGGTAACAGCGTATCCAGCACATCAAACACAGTATGGTAGTGACGCAGCGACTCACGCAGGCGTGGAAGGAAGTCAAGGCGGTTATGCTCTGAGTCAGGCTCTGTCAGGGTGAGCAACTGCGGACGCAATGCACGTATCTGTTGCAGTACGCGATCACGTTGGTCAGGTATAGCCACCAGTTCATCGGCGAGGTGGTGCAGGGTGAGTGCCGCGTTCACGATCAGGGTATGCGAAGCGTCAAACTCAAGCGACTGCAGATCAAAGTCCTCGAGGCGGGTAGCCACATAGGTATAGCTGAAGTCCAGGCCGAGCCGCTCGGCGTGCGCAGCCAGACGTGCACCTGTGGCCTGCAGCTTATAGGCCGGATCCGGGTTGCTGTGGTCCGGTATGTCGATGCCTGTGAGGTGCAAAGCAGGGCGCTCGCCCGGCAGAGCTGCCAGCTGTTCCATCAGGTGGAACCACTGCAAACCGCTGCCTATACCTAAGTCGAGCAGGTATACCGATGACTTACCGGCAATGGCTGAAAGTATAGCGTGATTGGCAAAACGGTGTCCGAATGTAACCAGCGGCGTAGCTGTTACCAGCACATTGAAGGCCGCGATCATGTCCATTTCCCCAAAGTTGGAGGCATATAGGTTGCCTGACGCTTTCGTTGTGCTTTGCTGACAACGCAATGCCAGGGCCCGTGCAAATGCCTGCGCAATGCGGCCTTCTGCACCTGTCTGCTCAGCAGCTCTGTTCAATAAGTCGTGTGCATTAACTACGGCCTCTTCAGGCTGGTCCTGAACCTGGTAGCCCAGGTCGAGCACCTGTGCCAATAGCGGTTGTGTGGCGTATACGCGGGAAGGATGTAGTAATTCTTGTAGCATTTGCAGGAGGTATAACTGATGTTCGTCAGGCCCGATAGTCAGGCGCAGGGTATGGTGGTCAGCGCGACGCACCTGGATGTTGTTGGCAAGCAGGTAGCTGTGTATGTCATCGGCACTGTAACCACCGGCATCCAGCAGCAGAAAATTTCCCTGTGATGGCCAGAACTGTACGCCTATCTTTTGCAGTGCCTGCTCCAACTTGGTTTTGCCGGCCTGTGTGGCCTCCAGGGTCATGTGCAGGAAGTTTTCGTCGTCCAAAGCGGCCAGTGCGGCAACCTGTGCCAGCTGGTTTACATTGTAAGGTTGTTTTACTTCTTGCACCTGCTCAATCAGGTGCCGCTGCGCGACCATGTACCCGATGCGGACGGAGGCTAGTCCGTAGGCCTTGGAGAAGGTGCGTAACACCACCAGGTTTGGATAGCGGGAGAGCATCGACACGGCCTCGGCACAGTCAGGAGCTGTAACATATTCTATGTAAGCCTCATCTACCACAACAGTAACATGTGCAGGGATCCGGTCGAGTACCTCCTCTAACTCAGCGGATGTGAGATAAGTGCCGGTTGGGTTGTTGGGGTTGCAGATGAAACAGAGCCGTGTAGAGGGGCGCAGCTGACGCATAAAAGCCTGCATGTCAATCCGGAAAGCACTTGTAAGTGGGATTTCGGTGCAGGGGATGCGCAGTGTGCGGGCTTCCTGGCAATACAGTGGGTAGGAGGGTGTGAAAGTCAGCACTTCTCCATCTTTGTCGTGACCGCAAAAGCGGCGCACGAGCAGCGAAATCAACTCCGCCGAGCCGCTGCCTACTGTGATTTCATCTGCCTGTACGCCCAGTTTCTTAGCCAGCGCATGTCGCAGGTCGGCTGCATCGGGGGTTGGGTAGCCATGTATGCTGGTGATGGCCTGTTGCATGGCGGCCAGTACCTGCGGAGATGATCCAAACAGGTTTTCGTTCGTTGCAGCTTGATAAGGGAGGCGTTTCTGTTCCATAGCAGGTTGTAGCGGCATAAGATTTTGCATTGCAATATAGCAATTCAAAAATGTATATTATATTTTAAATGATGGTTAAGCATAAAAAAATGATGACAAAGTGAAATTATGAAAAAGTGCTTTACAAGAGCTGATAACTAATTGTCTGAAAACGTTGTATATACAATTATTGCAAGCGTTATTGCATCCTATCTTAGATATTTTCGATATGAAGTTAGAACATGAATTAAAGATGCCAAACTTCAGAAGCCCTTATCAGAGAGCTTCTCTGAATCTGATGTTCACGGGTGAGTGGATGATGGCACGGGTCGACAGTCTGCTCAAGCCCTATGACATTTCTTCGCAGCAGTACAATGTCCTGCGCATCCTCCGGGGGCAGCAGGGCAAGCCGATCAACCTCTTTGCCATACAGGAGCGAATGCTGAACCGCATGAGCAATGCCACCCGCCTGGTTGAAAAGCTGCGTCTGAAGGGGCTGGTTACCCGTGAGCTTTGCGAGCAAAACAGACGCAAGGTGGAGATCGCCATCACAGACAAAGGGATGGAACTGCTCGATAAGCTAGACCCACTGATGAAGCAGCTCGAAGAAGACACCTTTAAGAGCCTGTCGGCTGAAGAAGCACAACACCTGAGCGACACACTGGACCGGGTGAGAGAATAATTCCGGCAACACGTTTGTGTTGCTTAACTTCTGGCAGGGCCTGTCGTTTAAATGTCAGTATGACAAACGAATAGCTATGGAACAGGAACAAACCACTTTGTTGAAAGATTATACGATGGAAGAAAAGGGCGCCTACCTGGCTGCGCTTGCTTCTGTTGCTTCCGCAGATGGACACGCCTCTGAAGAAGAACTGGAATTTTTGAGGGTGCTGAGTGAGGCAGCCGAGATGCCGGAAAACGTGGAGGAGGAGGTGATCTCAATTGCTAAAAATCCTTCACAGATCAGCGTGCAGCGGGTGCTCGATGTGCTCAAAAAGAGCGAACTGCGCTTCTCTTTCATCACTGATATCATCAGCTTTGCCAAAGCTGATGGCGAATATACCCAGGAGGAAGAGAAGCGGATACAGGAGATGGCCGATTACCTGGGCGTAGACCAAAAGCAGTACAGTGTGCTGGAACAATTTGTGAACAAGGCCGATGAGGCCCAGCAGCACGGGGAGGATCCGAGTTCTCAGGCATTTATGAACAAGAACGGTTTTGGTGATATGTTTAAGAACGTTGGTATCTCCCCACAAATGGTACAAGGTATACTAGGCATAGCAGCGCCGCTTGTTCTGGCCCGCATGATGGGTGGCGGCAGACGCCGCGGTGGAATGATGGGTGGCATGGGCGGCGGCCTGCTGGGAGGACTGCTTGGTGGCATGATGATGGGCCGGGGCGGGCTGATGGGGGGCGGTCGACGCTCGAACAGCGGCTTAGGTTCCATGGCCTCCGTGCTGGGAGGCCTTAACGGTCGCAACCGCTACGGCAGCATGGGTTCCGGGGGACTGGGAGGCTTGCTTGGAGGTCTGCTCGGGGGCAACAAACGGGGGGGCGGCACAAGCTGGTAGGTATAGCAGTGTATTTTCATGATCTTCAAAACAGCTATATCTGAAAGGAAAGGAGCTGGTGGCAATTTTGCCACCAGCTCCTTTCTATTTGGGCATACCTTAATCTGCTATGATATATTTTGTAGTTTTAGCGAGCAAATCTGAAACGCATCAGTCACTATGATAAAAAGTAATTTTCTATACCTGGCATTGGCCTTGAGCCTGGTTTTTTCTGCCTGTCAGCAGCCACCACAGCAACCTGCAGCAACTGCTCAAACACAAACCACCGAAGCGAAAGCATACTACCCTGGCAAAGGCGATAACTGGGAAAAGAAACAACCAGAGCAGGTAGGTATGGACGCTGCTGCATTGCAGGAAGCTGTAGAGTGGGCCAAACAACAGGAAACTACCCAAATGCCCAAGGACTTTTCTACACAAGAGGAGATCTTCGGCAAAATGCTCGGGCCTATACCTGATGATCGGGCCAGCACCAACGGCATCATCCTGAAAAACGGCTACATCGTGGCAGAGTGGGGTGAGACCGATCGGGTAGACCCTACTTACAGCGTCGCCAAAAGTGTGCTCTCCACCATACTGGGCATCACGATTGACCGGGGTATGATCAAAGACATCAAAGATCCCGTGGCGAATTATGTGCAGGATGGCGGCTATGACTCAGAGCAGAACCGGAAGGTAACCTGGGAGCGTCATGCACGCCAGACGAGCGAATGGGAAGGCGAACTGTGGGGCAAAAAGCATGACTTTGTGGGCAAGGAGGAATATGGCCGAGGCGAACGCAAACCACGTGAGCTGCAGGAACCAGGTACTTTCTACGAATACAACGACGTGCGCATCAATCGTTTCGCCCTGTCCTTGCTTCGTTTGTGGAAGAAGCCGCTGCCAGAAGTATTTAAAGACGAAGTGATGGACCCGATTGACGCCTCTAACACGTGGCAGTATGTGCCTTACCGCAATTCCTATGTAGAGATAGACGGTAAGCGCATGCCATCAGTAAGCGGTGGTACCCGTTGGGGAGGTGGCCTCTGGATCAGCGCCCGCGACGAAGCCCGCTTTGGCTACCTGTTCCTGCGCAACGGCCGCTGGAAGGACAAGCAGATCGTGTCGGAAGAATGGGTGAAAGAAGCAACCACTCAACGCGGACCTGTAGGTCCAGACTACGGCTACCTGTGGTGGTTGAACACCGAAGGCAAAGCCTGGCCGAGTGCGCCAACTACCAGCTATGCTGCTTTAGGTGCCGGGCAGAATACCATTTGGGTTGACCCGGAGCATGACATTGTCATCGTGTGGCGCTGGCATAATGGCAATCCGGATGAGTTGATCAAGCGGGTGCTGGCAGCGGTGAAGGAGTAGTATGGCGCGAGCGTCTACGCTCGTGTCTACTATGTTGGGGCCTCTGGCCCCTTTTTTATTCTATTATTAAAATTCTAGAATCGCTTCAAATGGCTTCGCTGGAAGGTCCACTCGGGAGTGAAAAGCGGGCCGCTGAAGTTGGTGCTGTACCACGGACTAATACCTGGATTCATGGGATTCTTCAGGATCTGTATCTCCTGCGCCGGCATATAGCTTTGCGCTAACAGGAAAAGCTTTTCTCCGGTTTTGTCATTAGTAACCATATCCACCACGATCACAGCATGACCGGGACTTCCTCCTTTGATGAATACATCTCCGATCTGTAGATCATCCATCGAAACGGCTTTCATTTCTTTCTCGAGCGATATGGTGCCGGCATAGGTAAAGACTACCTGCAGGTAATCTTTGAAAGAGGTATAGGAAGTTGATGCAGCTGCTTTTTTGATCCAAGTGCAATCATTTCCCTTCACCTGTACCCGATACCCTTGCCGCCACTTGCTATAGTCAGCCCGGAAACCGCTTGTGAAGTTGAAGTGAATGGCATCATAGCGTTTCTGTTCGAACAAGTATTCTGCCCGCAAACGCATCACCGCATCAGCGCATTGTTGCAGATCTCGCTTGCCTACATCAATGTCGAGCACCGCATCATAGATATTGTCGTTAGGTTTAACCGCCCCGTTGTAATAATGTACCTGTGCGCCATGGGGTTTGAGGCTGAAGTTTTGGAGATAAGCGCTAAAGCTGTTTTCTGCTGGCGTGGCTCTGGTGAATCCTTTTGGAGGTAAGAACCTCTCTGCTACTGTCTTGCCTTTAGGGTTTACTAATACTTCGGTTTCGACTATACTCTCCGGAATTTCATCTGTCACTTGCTCTGCTTTGGAACCGCAGGCTGTGAGTATGAAAAAGAGAAGGCTGTACAGGTGTAACGACATCTGGCTGCAGTTTAGTTGTGAACTAAATTAATAGTTTAATTTGGATTTGCAAGTAGTTGATGTTGTTTGGTTTAGCTGATGTATAGAGAAAACATGGATGCTATCCAAAGGGGCCAGAGGCCCCACCATAGTAGACACGAGCGTGGACACTCGCGCCATACCTATACCTTGCACAAACAAAACGAGCCGACTCAGTTGAGTCGGCTCGTTCTTTATCAGGATATACCTTTGGATCTTAGTGACGGCAAGTGCAGTGCTCGCCGGCTATACCTTCTGTGCGGGTGTCAGTACCTTCATGCCAGTCGAAAGCGGCCGCGTACTTGTTGTTTTCCCACCAGAATTTACCGGGCTTGCGGTCGTAGTTGCCTACTTCGGTCATGGTAGCGGCATCAAACAGACGGCCGTTCACCATCGTGTAGCGCACGTGCTCTGAGTTCTGGATGTTTTCCAGCGGGTTCTGGTCCAGCACGATCAGGTCGGCCAGTTTGCCGGTTTCCAGTGAACCAATCTCTTTGCCCATACCTAAATACTCGGCACCGTTTAGGGTAGCGGCGCGTAAGGCTTCCATGTTGGTCATGCCACCTTGTTGCAGCATCCACAGTTCCCAGTGAGCACCAAGGCCTTGCAGCTGTCCGTGTGCACCAAGGTTTACTTTCACACCAGCATCGGTCAGGGCCTTGCAGGCTTCGGATGTTTTGAAGTAACCGTTGCGGTATTCTTCGTCTGGCACCTGCACCACAAAGCGTGAGCGACCGTCGATCACAGAGCGTGGCGTGAATTTCAGGAGTCTTTCCTTCTCCCATACCTTGGTATTTTGGTACCAGTAGTACTCGCCGCTGGTCGCGCCGTAGTTCACGATCAGGGTAGGGGTATAGCCCGTGTTCGAAGCTTTCCATACTTCTACCACGTCTTTGTAAAGTGGCGCGATCGGGATGTTGTGCTCTATACCTGAGTGGCCGTCGAGGATCATGCTCATGTTGTGGAAGAAGGTTGAGCCGCCTTCCGGTACCACGGTCATGTCGAGTTCGCGGGCCGCCTGAATAATCTGCTGGCGCTGCTCACGGCGTGGCTGGTTGTAGCTCTTTACCGAGAAACCACCGGCAGCCTGAATGCGACGCAAGTGCGAACGGGCATCATCGAGGCTGTTCACTACGGCTTTGAAGTTACCATCAGCTCCGTAAAGAATGGTGCCTGTTGAGTAAATGCGCGGACCTACCATGTGGCCGGCTTTTACGGCTTCTGATTGGCTAAATACCATCTCAGTAGTAGAAGAAGGGTCGTGCGTGGTCGTAACACCGTAAGCTAGGTTGGCCAGGTACGACCACTGCTGTTTCGGGCTCATGCCGTTACGGAACGTACCGAGGTGTGCGTGTACATCTACTATACCTGGCATGATGGTCTTGCCACTGGCGTCGATCACTTTGGCGTCTTTCGGCACAGCTATACCTTTGCCAACCGACACAATGCGGTTGCCGTCTACTACAATCGTACCGCCTTCAATCACTTCATCGCCCTTCATGGTGATGATACGGGCATTGGTGAAGGCCACTTTGCCTTGCGGAGCATCTGTCTTGAACTCCAGCCCAATTTTTATACCTGTCGTGTCGATGGCAGGCAGTTTCTCAGGGGCACCCTCCAGGAAAGCAAAGCGGTCTTTCAGGTCGTTCGAGAAGTACTCGTCACCCAGTACCCAGTTTACTTTCTTGCTGTCGCCTGACCAGTGCACACTCGTGCCTGCGTCTTTGGTGAAGCGGGCCACTGGCAATGCCTTGGTCTCCGCGCTCAGCTCCATACCTGCTCCGTTAGCCGAGAAAGGCACCACGTAGCCGTTGAACAGCTCCACAAACGCCAGCCACTTATTGTCGGGGCTTGGGTAGAACTGGTCAGTGTAGGTAGAGGTATAGTGCGTACGCTCCTCTTTTCCGTTCAGGTCCACGCTCTTGAAGGTATACTTACCACCTCCACCAGCTGTAAAGAAAATGCGGTCAGACGTAGCGTTGAACAGCGGGTTGAATCCATTTTTCATGATCAGTGTCGGATTTTTGCCTTCTGCAGTCATGTAGTAGGTACCACGTTCATTGCCGTGTGCATAGCCCATGTGATTGTTGCCACCGTCTTTGCTGTACACGATCAGTTTACCGTTCGGTGAGAAAGAGGCGTTAGTGTAGAAGCCTTTCTCAGCAGTCAGCTTAACTGGCTTCGCGTTCTTCTTGCGGATGTCCACTTTCACCAGTGCACCCAGGTTTTCATCGTCCCAGGTAGAGAACACGAGCGTCTTGCCATCAGGCGAGAAAGTCGGGTAGAATTCGAAATCCTTGCTGTTGGTGATGCGCTCCGGCTTGCCGTTTGGCAGTTCTTTTTTGTAAATGTGGCCTGCTGCATTGAACACCAACAGCTTACCGTCAGGAGAAGTCACTGCGTGGCGGATGGCCTTAGCAGTGAACTGCGCCGGTGAAACACCTTCTTTGCTGAAGTCGTGGCGCACAGCTTCGGCGATGTGGTGCGTAGCAGTTGCTTCGAAAGGAATGTTGGTTACCTTTTGGCTGGCTACGTCAATCTTGTTGATCTTGCCACCTGCCCAGAATACCAGGCTCTTGTTATCAGGCGTCCACGCGAAGTTCGGATATACCCCGAAGATTGCCCACGCTTCCTGCTGGTCGTTGCTCAGTTGGTCGTAGATCGGCCACTGCTCACCTGTTTTCAGGTCGTGAATGAAGAGCACAGATTTGGTACGCACCCGGCGCACAAAAGCCAGCTGCTTGCCGTCGCGGGAGATCACCGGACGAACCGAGCCGCCGTTTCCGGTCACCACGTTCTCGATCTCACCTGTGTTACGGTCTACGCGACGGATCACATAAATCTGGCCGTTCGGATCTTTGTTGTACTCAAAGGTAGTGCCGCCGCTCATGTCTTCAGAGAAGTACACATATTTGCCATCCGGCGATACCACTGGCTCACCAGCGTCTTGCTGGTCGTTTTTGCGCTTGGTCAGCTGCACGCCGCTACCGCCTGAGCGGTGGTACATCCACATTTCGCCGGCGCCCAGCGAACGGGAGGCCGTAAAGTGCTTGCGTGCGATCAGGTACTCACCGTCTGGCGTCCAAACGGCGTTGTTCAGCAAGCGGAAATTTTCTTTGGTGATCTGTTTGGCGTCAGAACCATCGCGCTTCATCACCCAGATGTTATCGCCACCACCTGCGTCGGATGTGAAAGAGATGAACTTGCCATCGGGGCTGAAACGCGGCTGCACCTCGTAGGCACGGCCGCTGCGGAGCAACTTAGCCTTACCACCAGACATTGGCATAATGTAGATATCGCCGAGCATGTCGAACACGATCTCCTTGCCGTCCGGACTCACGTCCACGCTCATCCAGGTGCCTTCGTCGGTTGTTACCGTGATTTCTTTTTGAGGACCGCGGGCTTCTTCCACGTTCCACTTATTGTCTTTTTTGTCCTGCGCCGTGGCTGTGCCTAAAGGTAAGGCAAGCGCCGCCGCCAGGAACATACTCAGATAGGTATGCTTCTTCATGACAGGGTGTAAGTCGATTAGATTAGTTTAGATTCTCAAATTTAATGATTTGAGGGGAGAAATCAGAAAAGGTTTAAACTGGGTGAGGGGGATTGGGAATGTTGGGGCCTTCCGACCTCACAGTGTCTCCCAGACCTGTGAGTGTCTTGCTGGCTACAGAGGTATAGCTTGTAATATGCTATAACTGTCAAAATGGAAAAATCTTGGTTGAAAGGTGGTAGGAACGGGTACAAGGACATTCTCAACAGATTATTTTAGGATGTAAACATCCGTGTGTCAGCATACGCGGGTCTGGAGACTCGCAGCAGTTTAAATTCGAATAAATATTTCCGAATCAGCTTTCCCATATTCCTTAAGTTGACGGCATTGGGTCAAGACCTACCTTACATATAAATTGCCCCCTATACCTACTCCACCTCAAAACTCTTCGGCAAGTCAAAGCTCAGTGGCTTATTGCGGCTGTGTATCTGTTCGAGAAAGCTGTCGAGCTCGTCTTTGTATTCGAGATGGTAGTCTTCGTGCAGGTTCTTGCGGATAAGCTGGATCGTACGCTGCAGAAGGCGGGCGGTAGCGGTATAGAAGGCTTTGTAGTAACTGTCGAACTGGCCCGTGAAATTGTCAAAGATCAGGCGCAGCAGGTATAGGTGCAGGTCGGTTTCTAACTTCACGTCTTTGGTGATACGCTTGAAACGGGCGATTTCCTTAGCTGACTTGCGCAGCGACTTAGTCAGGGCACGGCCGAGGTAACGACCGGTAGTACCAATCATCAACTCGTGGATTTTCTCAACGGTCTGTTCGTAGGCTTCTTCCGGCGTGAGTTCGCCCAGCTCAATTGCCAACAAGTCATAAAGCTCCCCGTCACGTCTGGCGGCTTTTAGAATAATCGCTTCCTTTTCTTTGTCGCTCAGCTGCTTAACAGCTTTTTTAAAACCAGTGGAGACGGTAGGCATAGATTTTCAGACAGAATATGAATAAGCCAGAACGGTAAGGCTTTGCTATAGTTGCAACCGCGACGGCTATACCTGTAAAACTAGGTAAAATTGAATTGCTGTTCAAGATGGGGTGAAGGGAAAACAATTTGGCTATACCTTGTTTATGATGACTATAGAAAAAGGGCATTTGTCCTGTTTCAAATCCCCTCGCTCGCGTCCCGCGAGTGTGAGTTATTTAGCGGACTCTGGCCGCTTAATTCTGTAATTGTTGGCACAAGTGACGGGACGCCACTGGATATCTCACACTCGCGGGACGCGAGCGAGGGGAAGAGTAGTTGAGAAGGCCTAATCTGTAAATTCTTTTTAATCCTAAAAATTATTGGGGAAGGGCCCCTATAAAGATTCAGACAGAATAATATCCGCCTCCACAGGAATTATGCCCGACTCCGGATTGTTTTAACCTATACCTTTTTTGGATAGTCGGAGCTGGACGGGAAGTGCTGTTTTATAGTTGCTTCTGCTTCCGTAGCTCCGTAAAAATTCGTAATTTTGCACTATGAGTATTGAGACAGAAATTTTACATCAGGACGAAGTAGCCTTGCTCGAAGAGAGCACTGATTTGCGCAACCTGATTGTGTATAACGACGACGTGAACACATTTGACCACGTGATTGCTACGTTGATCAAGGTATGCGGCCATTCGGCGGAGCAGGCGGAGCAATGCACGCTGCTGATCCATTACAAAGGCAAGTGCACCGTTAAGGTAGGGTCTTACGAAGAGCTGGCAGGTATGTGCACCGCCCTTCACGACAAAGACCTTTCGGCCAACATAGAGTAGCGGGAGGTTGAATGGAATTTCCGTCTAAATTGATTGAAAACGCCGTTGAGGAGTTGGCGAAGCTCCCGGGCGTAGGGCGCAAGACTGCCCTGCGATTGGCGCTGCACATGCTCAAAGAGGAATCTGAGGAAACCTTTCTGCTGGCTGAGGCGCTCGTGAAAATGCGCACCGAGGTGAAGCATTGCAAGGAATGCCACAACATATCCGACACAGAGGTGTGCGGTATTTGCCTGAATCCGTTGCGAGACCGCAGCCTATTGTGTGTCGTGAGCGACATCCGGGATGTGATCGCGATCGAGAACACGTCACAGTTCAAGGGCCTGTACCATGTGCTGGGTGGTGTGATCTCGCCTATTGAAGGCGTGGGCCCATCGGACCTGCACATCGACTCGCTGCTCGAGCGCCTGCCGAACTCTGAAGTAAAAGAGATTCTGCTGGCTATCAGCCCGACCATGGAAGGCGACACGACTGCTTTTTACCTGACCCGCAAACTTCGTGACCACAATGTGCGCATTACTACAATCGCCCGTGGTGTGCCGGTAGGGGGCGAGTTGGAGTATACTGATGAAATTACCCTGGGACGCAGCATTGTAGAGCGTACGTCTTACGGCAAGAACTAAAACTCGCGGCTTGTAATAGCTGGAAAAGGACATGCGGACAGCATGTCCTTTTTGTTTTTGGTGAGATATAGGTCTGATAGGCAGTTGTTCCTGGGCCAGAGGCCCCACCATCGTAGACACGAGCGAGGACGGTCGCGCCATACCTTAGAACCCTCCCTATAATCCCACCCCCTTATCACTGGTTTTCTCTTGCATTATATTAACTTTGGAGCTTAATTCAGAATAAGCATGCAGAACACAGCATTCAACATACTTTCAGACAGAATCATGGCCCTGTCGGAGTCGCAGACCATCGCGATGGCTAAAAAAGGCCGTGAACTTGCCGCACAAGGTCATGATATCATTAACCTAAGCTTCGGAGAGCCGGACTTCCAAACGCCGCAATACATCAAAGATGCGGCGAAAGAGGCGATCGACGAGGGGTTTACCTTCTATACCCCGGTACCGGGCTTCCCGGCCTTGCGTCAGGCAATTGCCGACAAGTTTAAGCGTGACAACAACCTGGACTATGGTCCGGAGAACATTGTGGTGTCGACCGGTGCCAAGCAGTCCATTGCCAATGCGGTGATGTGCCTGGTGAATCCGGGGGACGAGGTGATCATCTTTTCGCCTTACTGGGTATCCTATGAAGAGATTGTGAAACTGGCCGAAGGTACGCCTGTGCCGTTGCAGGGTCGTTTGGAGAATGACTTCAAGGTGACGCCGGAGCAACTCGAGAACGCCATCACCTCCAATACTAAGCTGGTCATGTACTCTTCACCTTGCAACCCGACTGGTTCGGTGTTTGACGAGGAGGAACTACTGGCGATTGCCAAGGTGCTGGAGAAGCACCCGCAGGTATACGTTATCGCTGACGAGATCTACGAGTATATCAATTTCGGCGGCAAGCACGCCAGCATGGCCAGCTTTGACTTCATCAAAGACCGCGTGATCACTGTGAACGGCTTTTCGAAAGGCTATGCCATGACGGGTTGGCGTGTGGGCTATATCGCCGCGCACAAAGACATTGCCACTGCCTGCGAGAAAATGCAAAGCCAGATCACATCCGGTACTTGCTCTATCGCCCAAAAGGCGGCTCATGCGGCACTACTGGGCGGAAACGAATCAGCTTTGGAAATGCGTGATGCGTACCGTCGCCGTCGTGATCTCGTGCTGGACATCATGCAGGATATACCCGGCTTCAAGACCAACGTGCCAACCGGCGCATTTTATATTTTCCCGGATGTGAGCTACTATTTCGGAAAGAGCTGCAATGGCAACATCATCAGCAGTGCGCTCGACCTGAGCCTATACTTGCTCACTGATGCGCATGTAGCGCTTGTGAGTGGTGAGGCCTTTGGGGCACCGCAGTGTATCCGTTTCTCTTACGCTACATCCGACGATAAACTAATTGAGGCGCTCCGTCGCATTAAGGAGAGCCTCGCCAAATTGCAGTAATGAACCAGCATACCAATTTAGAAGATATTTTCAGTGCCTTCGATAGGCTGACTGTGCTCATCGTGGGCGACGTGATGATTGACTCATACCTGTGGGGCAAGTCGACACGCATTTCGCCGGAAGCACCTGTGCCGATCGTGAACGTGGTGAAACGCGAGAAACGACTGGGCGGAGCCGCTAACGTGGCTCTGAACGTACAGGCCATGGGCGCGACGCCACTGCTTTGCTCTGTCATCGGTGACGACCCGGACGGCGGCGATTTCCTGCGCCTGATGGAAGAGCGCAACCTGTCCATCGAAGGCATCGTGCAGAGCCCGGAGCGGATAACCACCATCAAGCATCGTATCATTGCCGGTGCACAGCAACTGCTGCGTGTGGATGCTGAGATAGAGCATAACCTGGCCGACTACGAAGAGCGGCACCTAGAGGAGCACTACCTGAAACTGCTCGACCGGGCCGATGTGGTGGTGTTTGAGGACTATGACAAAGGCGTATTCTCTGAAAATAACATTGCCCGTTTCATCCAACTGGCCAACGAGCGCGGTATACCGAGCGTGGTGGATCCGAAGAAGAAAAACTTCCTGAGTTACAAAGGCTGTACGCTGTTCAAACCAAACCTGAAAGAGCTCAAAGAAGGTCTGAAAGTAGACTTCGCCGACGAGAACCTGCATGCTTTTGAAGAGGCAGTGGCCCAGTTACAGGAACGACTTTCGACCAGGCAAGTGCTCGTTACGCTTTCGGAGCGCGGCGTGTTTGTGGCCGATGGCGAGGAGAAAACTTATATACCTGCCCATCGCCGTTCTATCTCGGATGTGTCGGGGGCCGGCGATACGGTGATCAGTATTGCGGCGCTATGTATGGCGCTGCGCACTTCGCTGCCATTTATGGCCGGCCTAAGCAACCTGGGCGGCGGACTGGTATGCGAACAGGTAGGGGTAGTGCCTGTCGACAGAAACCGCTTGTTCGAAGAAGCAAAAGAGAACAGGCTGTACGAATCACATGAACACCGAACAGCTTAACAGGCTACTATACGGCAGCAAACTGCGGGCATACATGCTGATGCGCCGCACTACCTATACGCTCACCATCGTAGCGATAGGCTTGCTGCTGTATGCCCACGGTGTTGTCACCAACCCTGAAACCATTCAGCTCATTTTCTATGCCATCGACGCCATCCTTGGAGTCTTTGTCGTGATATACCTGCTGCGCATCCTCTATGGATTTGAGCGGGTCAAGTTTCTGCGGCGAACATGGTTTGAGGGTGTCCTGATGGCCATCATTCTGGTCAACCATGTGGGTACTTACCTGTTCGATTTCCCTGTTATCTACAATATTTTTGAAGGCATAGGCATGCCGCTCTCGGTGGAGATCTACCGTGTGCTGGTTTCGCTTTACATGCTTTTGCTATTGGTGATTGAGTTGCTCGAAACAAGAGTGCACCTCAAAACCCTGCAGGTAAAGCCGGCTGTGACATTCCTGATGAGCTTTCTGACGCTCATCGCATTGGGCACAGCCATGTTCATGTTGCCCAAAATGACCAATGACCCAGACGGTATGCGCTTTGTTGATGCGCTCTTTATGGCGACGAGCGCTTCCTGTATCACCGGCCTGACGGTGGTAGACCCGGGTACTTATTTCACTTTTTCGGGTCAGGTTATTCTGCTATTGCTGGTGCAGCTGGGCGGTTTGGGTGTGATGACATTTGCTACCTTCTTTGCCACCCTGATGCGGCAAGGTATAGGTATCAAACAGCACGTGGCCATGTTTGAGATCATGGAAAGTGAATCTATCTCTTTCACAAAGGGCTTGCTTCGCAAACTGATCATCATGACGCTGTCCATAGAGGCCATCGGAACTGTGATCATCTTTGCAACCTGGGGTAATGAAGTAGAATTTGTAGGACTTGGGAGTAAGATCTTCTTCTCTGTGTTCCATGCCGTGTCTGGCTTTTGCAATGCCGGCTTCTCACTGTTCCCGGAGGGGATGTATAGCAACCCTTTGCAAAAAGCTTATGTGCTGCATCTGACCATCGCCACACTCGTGATATTGGGAGGTATTGGTTTTCCAACTATTCTGGATATTCTTTCGCCCAAAGCGATGCGTGCCCGCATGGCGGCGCCATGGCGCAACTGGAAAATGATGACGCGCGTGACAGTGTACTCATCGGCTGCCTTGCTTGCTTTCGGTACGGTCACCTTTTTTCTGTTAGAGTACTTTAACACGCTCTCACACCTTAGTTTCGTCGAGGCGCTTATTACTTCCTTTTTTCAATCCATGACCACCCGTTCCTCCGGGTTCAACACCGTGGATACCTCGGCCATTTCGGTCCCGGCCTTACTGATTATGATGATGCTGATGTTTATCGGTGCCTCGCCGGGCTCGATGGGCGGTGGTATAAAAACGACTACTTTCACGGTTATCATCCTGTCGGTCTGGACGACCATCGTGGGCAAGCGAAACATCGAAATCGGAAAACGAACCATTCCGCACTCAGTGTCTTACAAGGCTTTTGCTGTGTTTACCTTTGCCGTTGGCTTCAATATTCTGTTCCTGATCATTCTGTCTATATCTGATGCCCAGTTCGATATACTGCGACTGGCATTCGAACAGGTGTCTGCCTTTGCCACAGTGGGGCTGAGTACAGGTATAACGGCTGGCCTTTCGGATGTAGGAAAAACAGTGATCATCCTGTCCATGTACATCGGGAGAGTAGGAACGCTTACGCTGGCGCTAGCTATCAGCACACGGGCTACTTCTACTGCTTATAAGTACCCGGATACACATTTGGCTATTGGTTAAGCTTGTGTTAGCTTTGAGGCTTCAACTTCATTAAATGCGCACAGAAGAGCTAAACAGGTTGCTTTATGGGAGTAAGCTCAGAGCTTACGCCCTGATGCGCCGCACCACCTACCTGCTTACCCTTATTTCGGTTGGCTTGCTTATTTATGCGCATGGCATTGCACAGAAACCAGCGACGATACAGCTGCTCTTTAATGCGATTGATGCCATCCTGTCAATATTCGTAATCATATACCTGCTGCGCATCCTCTATACCTTCGAGCGGAAGAAGTTCCTGAGGCGCACCTGGTTCGAAGGCCTACTAATGGCTATTATCCTGATTAACGAGGTGAGCACCTACGGACTGGAGGAATCAGCGATCTACACCTTCTTCGAAAGCATTGACATACCACTTTCGGTGGAAGTGTACCGGGTGGTCGTGTCGCTGTTTATGCTGCTGCTGCTGATCATTGAGTTGCTGGAAACCCGCGTGCACCTCAAAACACTTCAGTTTAAGCCGACAATCACATTTCTGCTCAGTTTCCTGTTTTTAATACTAATTGGCGCAGGCCTGCTGATGATGCCTAACATGATTACCACACCAGGCAGTATGCGCTTCATCGACGCCCTCTTCATGGCAGCCAGTGCTTCCTGCGTGACAGGTCTGGCGGTAGTGGATCCGGGAACTTACTTTACTTTTTCGGGGCAGGTGGTGCTGCTCATGCTCGTGCAGTTGGGCGGTCTGGGTATTCTGACTTTCGCTACCTTCTTTGCCACACTGATGCGACAGGGCGTAGGTATAAAACAGCACGTGGCCATGTACGAGATCATGGAAAGCGAATCACTGTTCTCCACTAAAAACCTGCTGCGCAAACTGGTGGTAATGACTTTCTCCATCGAGGCTATCGGGGCTGTGATCATCTTTATGACATGGGGACAGGAAGTACAGTTCGAGAGCTTAGGCAGCAAGATTTTCTTCTCGGTTTTTCATGCCGTGTCGGCCTTTTGTAATGCCGGACTGTCGCTTTTCCCCGAGGGCTTGTACACGGAACCTGTACGGTTTTCCTATGTGATGCACCTGACCGTGGCGGGCTTAATTATTTTCGGGGGCATCGGCTTTCCAACCATCCTCGATGTGCTGTCGCCACAATCCATGCGTGCACGAATGGAAAGGCCCTGGCGAAACTGGCGCTTGCTTTCCCGAATCACCATTTTCACCTCTGCCGTCCTGATCGCTATGGGCACAGTGGGCTTTTTCCTGCTGGAGTACTACAACACACTGGCGCAGCTCAGTTTTGTGGAAGCCGTGATCGCATCATTTTTCCAGGCTGTGACTACCCGTACTGCTGGCTTCAATACCCTTGATATCTCGGCACTCACTGTGCCTACTCTGCTGATGTTTATCTTCCTGATGTTTATTGGCGCATCGCCGGGGTCTACTGGAGGTGGTATCAAAACAACCACTTTTGCGATTATTCTGCTGTCGGTGTGGGCTACCATTCGCGGCAAGCGAAACGTGGAAATCGGCAACCGTACTATACCGCATCTGGTATCTTACAAGGCCTTTTCGGTTTTTACGTTTGCCGCTATGATCAACATCTTTTTCCTGTTCATCCTAACCATTACGGACTCTCAATTTGATATTTTCAGACTCGCCTTTGAGCAGGTATCGGCCTTTGCTACCGTAGGCTTAAGCACAGGTATAACCGCTGGCCTTTCTGACACAGGCAAAGGCATTATCATTTTGTCGATGTTCATGGGCAGGGTAGGTACGCTGACCTTGGCTCTTGCTCTGAGTACCCGCGCCACCACTACTGCCTATAAGTATCCGGAGACGCATGTTCCAGTCGGGTAAAAGAGTTTGAGAGTTAGAGGTTTTGGGATTTTAAGAGCTGAGGAATTTGAGGAAATCCAGGAATCTAATTCATAACCTTTTGTTTACAACCAACCTAAATTATAAATAAAGAAGGCCCGCCAGATTTGGCGGGCCTTCTTTATTTATAATACTCTGATGAGGTCGGGGCTGACAGTTTGAACGCTTTATAGCTAATCTCCAACTCCTAAACTCCCAGACTTTCTAACTTCTCATACTACCGCTATACGCCTTCACTGTCTGGATAAAGCACTTCACTTTTTCCGGATCGGTATCTGGGTATACGCCATGGCCTAGGTTGGCTATGTGGCGCTGCGGGCCGAATTCCTTCAGCATGTTAATGGTTTCGCGCTCAATTGTCTCGAAGGAGCTGTATAGCAAGCATGGATCCATGTTACCCTGCAGGGTCTTGTTCGGACCAACCTGCGCTCTGGAAGTTTTGATGTCCATGTTCCAGTCGAGGCCGATGGTTTCGCAGTTCAGTTTGCTGAAGTCCTCCAGGGCAAAGAAAGCACCTTTGGCGAATACCGTTACCGGCACCTCGTTGATAGCGTTGCAGATCTCGTTGATATATGGCAAAGAGAACTCACGGTAGTGCGCTGGGGTGAGTATACCTGCCCAGGAGTCGAACACTTGTATCAGGTTCGCTCCGGCTTCTACCTGTGCTTTCAGGTATGCAATAGTGGTATCGGTGATCATGCGCAGCATCTGGTGTGCCAACTTCGGGTTGGTATACAGCAGGCCGCGTGCATGCGAGAATGTCTTGGAGCCGCTACCCTCTACCATGTAAGCCAGAATAGTCCACGGCGCACCGGCAAAACCGATAAGCGGCACACGTCCGTTCAGAGCCCTTTTGGTCACCTTGATGGCTTCCAGCACATAACCCAGGTGCTCATGCGGGTCGGCTACACGGAGGCGGGCCAGGTCAGCTTCGGTACGGATGGTTTTCGGGAACCATGGTCCGCGCTTCTCCACCATTTCGTAGGTACAGCCCATCGCTTCCGGCACCACCAGGATGTCAGAGAAAATGATGGCCGCATCCACGTCGAGAATATCCACGGGTTGGATGGTCACTTCAGCGGCCAGATCCGGTGTTTCCACCAGTTCTTTGAATCCACTCAGGCTCTCACGTACGGCTCTGTATTCGGGTAGGATGCGGCCAGCCTGGCGCATCAGCCACACCGGAGTACGTTCTACGGTTTCTCCTTTGGCGGCTCTTATAAGCAGGTCATTCTTCAATTGCATGGCACAAAGATACGTTAAAAATGCTGACTGTCGGAAGATGATTGTTATCATCATGCGGCAGGGCAAATGTCATATAAAGTTGGTGTACTCTGTGCGAGGTGATGGGGTTGGGGATTTTTGGTTGGTGTATTTAAAATAGCTGCGTAGTCGTACCTATGTGAAGAACAAGGCTTTTATACCTGTCACAATAAAGTTTACCCCGATTGAGAGTACCAGGAAGCCCATAATACGCGACAGTGCGGACAGCCCTGCTTTTCCCATAAATTGCAGCAACTGATGCGAGAAAATAAGAATCAGGTAGGCCACTACCGCCAAGGCGACAATAGCTGTTACGACTAGGCCCAAATCAGTTATTAGAAGGGCATCGGAGTATAGGCTGATGCTTACGGCAATGGCTCCCGGGCCCGACAGCATCGGCATGGCCAATGGCGCAAAGGAAATGTCTTCTTTCTGCATACTCTCTTTCAGCACGCCTTTCGATACTTTTTTGCCACGGTGCGCTTTGCTGGAGAGTAATTCAAAACCTGCCTTCATGATCATCAGGCCGCCTGCAATGCGGATGTCGTGCAGCCGGATACCGAAGAAGTTGAGCACATACTGTCCCGCCAGAAAAAACACTCCCAGAATGAGTGCCATGTAGATGCAGGCCCGCAGCGCCTGCTGGTTGCGGTTAGAGGGGGTGTCGTCTTGCGTGAGGGTCAAAAAAACGGGCATGGCCCCAAAGGGGTTCACCACACTAAATAAGGCCGAAAAAGTGGCCAGCATCATTTCCATGGCTTGGTCAGGTTGTTTTCTGATGCAAAGCTAGTATGGTGAAATTACGCCTGCGTTACCGTCGTATTGTATGATTGTTAAGTGTGAAGAACTCTTTTTCTTGTGGAACAATGACTAAAGTTCAATGAAGGATGACGTCGTAGCTTCGAAATCCTGTCAATCTTATACTCCTGTAAATTCTGATCTAGGACAAAAACAGCGCATAAATAGCAGACACGATGAAGTTAACGCCAATAGACAGCACGATAAAGCCCATGATGCGGGAGAGTGCCGATAAACCTGCCTTGCCCATGAAGCGGGTAAGCTGCGTTGAGAAGCGCAGAATGACATAAGAGATCACAGCCAGCAAAATGATGCCGACCAGAATCAGGGTCATATCCCAGAAGGAAAGGGAAGTCGTGAACAGACCGATACTCACCGCAATGGCACCCGGACCGGAAAGCATGGGCATAGCCAGCGGTGTGAAGGAAATATCTTCTTTGTGCTGCGCCTCTTCTACCACATCCGGGGACACTTTTTTGTTGCTGCCTCCCGGCGTGAGCAACTCAAAACCGGCCCGCATGATCATCAAACCACCCGCAATGCGCAGGTCGTGGATGCGAATGCCGAAGAAATTGAGTACGTACTGCCCTGCCAGGAAAAACACGGCCAGTATACCGACCATGTACAGACAAGCCTTGAGCGCCTGTTGGTTACGTTGGGCAGGGGTGTCATTTTGAGTAAGCGTCAGGAAGACCGGCATGGCTCCGAACGGGTTCACAACGGAGAAGAGAGCAGAAAGCGTGGCAAGAATAATTTCCATGGGAGCGATAAACGTAGAACCTCCAATATAGTTTTTAATCAATATAAAACCAAAGAACAGCGTTCTCCAGGTATAGAAATGCAGTAGAAGGCAAGGCGATTAAAACTTAATCCTTAATTTTGGGTAGTCAACACCCTAAGCAACGATACTATGAAAGGAGAAGTAAAGCTCGGGATACTGGGCGGTGGACAGCTGGGCCGCATGCTCATTCAGGCCGGACTCGATTTCAACCTCTATACCCTGGTGCTCGACCCGGACGAAAACGCACCCTGCAAAGACGTGTGCCACGAGTTTTTCGTGGGCAGTTTCCGCGACTTCGACACGGTGTATGAGTTCGGCAAGAACTGCGATATTGTCACTATCGAGATTGAGCACGTGAATGCCGACGCATTGGAGAAGCTGGAGCAGGAAGGCGTGAAGGTATACCCGGATGCACGCACCGTGCGCACCATACAGGACAAAGGCCTGCAGAAAGAATTCTACAAGCAGCACGCTATACCTACTGCTGATTTCAGAATCCTGAAAGATGCCGAAGAACTAAAAGTCCATACTGACTTTCTGCCTGCTTTTCAGAAGCTGCGCCGCGAAGGCTACGATGGCCGTGGCGTAACCCGACTGCAGAGCGATGCCGATCTGGGCAAGGGCTTCACAGAGCCGTCGGTGCTGGAGAAACTGGTAGACTTCGAAAAAGAAATCTCCGTGATCGTAGCTCGTAATGCTGATGGGCAGGTAACGGCCTTCCCGGTGGTGGAGTTGAGTTTTCATCCAGAGCACAACCTGGTAGACTCACTTTTTGCACCTGCCAATGTGCCCTACAAGCTGCAGCGCCTGGCCATTGAAATCGCTACCCGCGTGATTGAGTCGTTTGACATGGTCGGTATACTGGCTGTGGAGATGTTCCTGACCAAGGACGGGCAGATACTGGTGAACGAAGTCGCACCTCGTCCGCACAACAGCGGGCACCATACCATCAAAGCCAACTATACCTCCCAATACGAGCAGCACCTGCGTGCCATCCTCAACCTGCCGCTGGGCAGCACCGACATACAGAGTGCCGCTGTGATGCTAAACCTGTTGGGTGAGCCGGGCTATGACGGCGAGGCTAAATACGAAGGTCTGCAGGAAGCGCTGGCTG
Source organism: uncultured Pontibacter sp. (assembly GCF_947502515.1). Lineage (NCBI taxonomy): Bacteria > Pseudomonadati > Bacteroidota > Cytophagia > Cytophagales > Hymenobacteraceae > Pontibacter > uncultured Pontibacter sp. Next base: position 87,625 of record NZ_CANNAI010000004.1, read on the forward strand.
TACCGGGCGTGTACATTCACCTCTATGGCAAGAAGTATACCCGCGCCGCACGCAAAATGGGACATATTACCGTGCTGGGTACCGACCTGCAGGAAGCGCAGCAGCGGGCTGAATCAATCCGTAACATCATCAAAGTAATCGCATAATATGGCTAATGAAACAAATACGCAGCCGCTGGTAGGCATTATCATGGGCAGCCAGTCTGACATGAAAGTAATGGAAGCAGCAGCTGAGATCCTCGAGAATCTGGGCGTGCCTTTTGAGATCACGATCGTGTCAGCGCACCGCACCCCGCACCGCATGTTTGAGTACGCTGAGCAGGCCCGCAAAAAAGGCCTGAAGGTAATCATCGCCGGTGCCGGTGGCGCAGCCCACCTGCCAGGTATGGTCGCCTCTATCACCACGCTGCCGGTAATCGGGGTGCCCGTGAAGTCGAGCAACTCTATTGACGGCTGGGACTCGGTGCTGTCTATCCTCCAAATGCCGGGTGGCGTGCCGGTGGCGACGGTAGCGCTCGATGGTGCCCTGAACGCAGGTATACTGGCTGCGCAAATCATTGGTACTTCCAATGCCGCAGTAGCTGACAAACTGGAAAAATACAAGGTAAACCTGAAAGACAAGGTGATGCGCTCGGTGGAGGAACTCCGCCGCGGCGACCGTGACCTGGACTAATGCAGGTATAGGTCTAATCATCAGAAGAAAGGCCCGCAGTTTTGAAACTGCGGGCCTTTCTTGTTTATTCCAGGGTATAGCTGCCGGTTAAAGCAGCGTCTCTTTTGCTAGTCCCCAATCTAAAATTTATATCCTGCCATCAGGCTGAAGGTTTTGATACTGCTGGGCAGACTTAGCAGCATGGAGATTCCCTCGGTCGCCTCGTAGCGTGTCTCTAGAAACAAGGTCTTGGTCCTAACCGGATACAGTATACCTACTCCGGCCACTGCACCAAACATATGACTCTTAAATTCGCTTCCGGGCAGCGCTTCTTTCTCCTCGGAATAACTGGTAGAGTGGAACGAGCTATACTTGCTTTCTACCCTCTTTGAATCAACTGCATAAGAGTAAGAGGGCCCTATATTGGCAAATGGCCTTATTTTTCCTTTGGGGAAGGTATAGCGGAGTTGCAAAGGGAGTTTAAGGTAGTTCAGATCAAAAAGCAGATCATAGGAAGTCGTGCGGCCTGTATTGTATGTACCCTCCACTTTGCCTTCGAAGCGATAAGGTGCATAGAGCAATTCCACGATCAGGGAGAGCTTTTCACTCATGGACGGATTGGCTATCTGCATGGCAATGCCTCCCCCTAATCCAAGTCCCGTGCTGCGGAAGTCCCCTCTCGCATAATAATGGCTCCCTGACACATGAAGCGACGGAAAAGAAAGTGCAAGCACTGGTACAAGGGTTATCGAGGCTTTTTTAGGTTCATGTGTGAACTGTGTACTGCCGACGCACCGGTTGTACTCTATGCCCACCTTCGCAAGCGAACTGTGCCTGAGCATAACATTCTCCAGGCGTTTGTCTGTAAGAGCCGGGCAGTCTGAAAAAGCAGATGCTATGACGCCAAGGTAGGGTCTGTCCACTACGCGGTATTTCTTACCGGATTTTGGGTCAGTACGGGTATATACCTGCTCTACCAATTCTACCAGGTTGGCTCCTTCTTTTGAAAGATAGAAGTGGTCGCGGTCGTTCCCATCCCGGTAGGTATAGATGCTGACTTTGCCTTTCACAAGTGCTTGCAAAAACAGAAGCTGCTCAGCCATAGCTTCTGTGGCTGGTACTCTTTTCGACTCGTAGATCTTCTGCTCTCTGTCAAAGCCGTAGCCTTCCAACTGGTCAGGGGAGAAGGCCTGCTCATTGGCGTCAGGCGCTGGTCTGAATGTAGTTGTTTTGGAGCTGCGTACCGCTCCCCGGTAGTCGACGTAACCCCGAAGCGTGTCGCCATGCTGAACTATATAACCAGGACGGAAATCTGTTTGGGCAAAGGCCTGGGCAAAAAATAAACAAGTGATGAGGGTCAGGTAAAAGTGCTTCATTCTAAGCTGTTTTAAGTTTGATAAACTCGCAAAACCAGGCTGCCGGTTAGAAGGTAAACCCGGTCATCACGCTCAGGCTGTGAATAGGTAAGCGTAACTCCCCGAGGTGAGAGAAGCCCTCGGCTGTTTCATAACGCGTCTCTACAAACAGGGCCTTATGCTCACTGACATGATAGGATACACCTACTCCTCCAAGCAAGCCAAAGTTGCCTTTTCTGAAAATGCCGACCAGTGCTTCCCGTTCCTGAACAGAGCTGGAGGAGTGAAAAGTGCTGTGCGATTTTTCTACGCGTTTAGAACGGATGACCTGCGAATAAGATACTCCCAGGTTCACGAAGGGGCGTATTTTGCCCGTAGGCAAGGTATAGCGTAGCTGGGCCGGTAACTTCAGATAGTCCAGATCAAACGTCAGGTCATAGTCAGTGGTTCTTCCAAAGTAGCTCACATTATTGATCTCGCCCTTGAAGCGGTAAGGTGCATACAGGAGTTCTAACTGCAGCGAAAGCTTCTCACTGAGCGCCGGGTTTCTGACATTGAAGGCCAGGCCACCGCCTATACCCAGACCGGTGCTTTCATAAGTGCCATCTACATAAAGATGATAGCCCGTAGGTTTCAGAGAGGACACGCTATAGCTGATCACCGGCATCATCGTCACCTGAATTTTAGACGGCGGCTGTATGTGGTGAATGTCAGCACCTATGCAATCGTTATATTCCTCTGTGATTTTGAGAAGCGAGTTGGCCTTAAGTTGCACCGAGGACAGTCGCTTCTCAGTAATAGTGGGGCACTCCACAAATGCAGATCCCAATACACCCTGAAAAGCCTGGTCAAGTACTTTGTACCGTTTGCCGCTGGTTTGGTCTTTGCGCGTGTAAGAGGTTTGTCCAAGTTCTACCAGTTCGCCATTGTCTTTGGAGAAGTAGAAACGGTCGCGGTCTCTTTCGTCCCGCATGGTGTACACGCTGGCTTTGCCTTTAATGAGGATGTGTAAAAAGAAGCGCTCAAAACCTGTACGCTCCGGAGTAGGCACCAGCCAGGATTCGAATGCCTTTTTTTCATTGGTAAAGCCATAGGCCTGAATCTCGTCCGGACTGTAGGTATGTACGTTGGCATCAGGACTGGTTTTGAAGCTTGCTATTTTTGAACTACGGATAGCGCCCCGGTAGTCAACATAGCCCTGCAGGGTATCGCCACTACGGACAATATAGCCAGGTCTGAAATCTTGCTGGGCGAAGGCATGTGTCAAGCAAAGGCACAGAAAAAATACAAGGTATAGCTGTTTCATAAAGTTTGTTTTGGAGTTGCGGGGGTAAGGGTGTGCTAAAAGTAAAATCCTATACCCAGGTTGGTTTTACTCAGGCTAAAGGAGTTCTTTAACTGACTGCCTCTGTCTAAGCCGTATAGATAATCCACCGCGTTAAGCTTCAATTCTATACCTATTCTTTCGTTTGGGAAAAAGACAAGACCAGGTGATAAGGTGCCATAAAGCGAAGCCTCCCTTAAGCGAGATGTTGAGGAGGATTGTGAACCAGATGAGGGCGTCATGGGGTCACCGAACTGTCCCGTGCCTGAGTAATGTAGCTCCGATCTCTCGCTGATAAACGCAAGGCCAGCAGTGCCCTCAGCAAACAGGGCAAACTTGTTGCCCAGGCTAATGTAGTAGCGGGCCATAGGACCTATGTTATAAGCGTGGGTTATGGTTTTGTTGTCATAGAAATAAAACATACTGGAGCTACTGGGAGCAGATGTTCTTTCCTCCCGATTTGCAGCATACTTGTAGCCATAACTAAGGCCGACTACCAGTTTGTCTTTCAGGAAATAGCCCATGGAGGAGGAAGCTTCCAAAGAAGTGACACGGCTAAACTCGTCGGGTTTTGAAAAGCCCGCACCTGCATGTAGGCCGACAAGCTTGTTGCCTGTTTGGAATTGGGCAAAGGCACTGCTGGCTACTAGCATCAGCAGCAAGAGGAGGTTTGTTGTTTTCATGGCTCAAAGATTTACCATGAAATATAGAAATAAATAAATGTTTTTTGGAAATCAGCAGAGGAAATATTTTAAGGGAAACACCGGGTATTCTACTGATCTTCAACAGGCTACTAACAAAAAAATCCCCTGCCGAGAAACTCGACAGGGGATTCCACTATTTTGAGTTAATGCTTATTTCTTACCGTCTACTTCTTCGTAGTCCACGTCGGTTACACCGCCGTCGTCAGTAGCAGCGCCCTGCGGACCGCCAGCCTGCTGGCCGTTTCCGGCTGCACCAGCTGCGCCTTCCTGTCCGGCACCGGCTGCGTACATCTCCTGAGAGGCTGCCTGCCATGCGTTGTTCAGGCTTTCGATCGCTGCGTCAATTCCGGCGATGTCCTTCGCACCGTGTGCTGTTCTGAGCTGACCCAGTGCACTCTCGATGTTAGACTTGTTGCCTTCCGACAGCTTGTCGCCATACTCTTTCAGCTGCTTCTCGGTCTGGAAGATCATAGAGTCAGCTGCGTTCAGCTTCTCAATCTCTTCTTTCGCCTTCTTGTCAGCTTCGGCGTTGGCTTCTGCTTCCTGACGCATTTTCTCGATTTCCTGCTCGCTCAGACCAGAAGAAGCCTCAATGCGGATCTTCTGCTCTTTGCCAGTCGCTTTGTCCTTAGCAGTTACATGCAGGATACCGTTGGCATCGATATCGAAAATTACTTCGATTTGCGGAACGCCACGTGGTGCTGGTGGAATACCATCCAGGTGGAAGCGACCGATCGTACGGTTGTCTTTCGCCATTGGGCGCTCACCCTGCAGTACGTGAATCTCTACCGATGGCTGGTTATCTGAAGCAGTTGAGAAAGTCTCGGACTTCTTCGTAGGGATAGTCGTGTTAGACTCAATCAGTTTGGTCATTACACCACCCATGGTTTCGATACCCAGTGAAAGCGGGGTTACGTCCAGCAGAAGTACGTCTTTTACTTCACCAGTCAGTACACCACCCTGGATCGCAGCGCCGATGGCTACTACTTCATCCGGGTTAACACCTTTAGAAGGCTTCTTGCCGAAGAACTTCTCTACTTCTTCCTGTACCTTAGGGATACGAGTTGATCCACCTACCAGAATCACTTCGTCGATGTCAGAAGTTGACAGACCAGCGTCCTGAAGAGCTTTCTTGCAAGGCTCCATAGAGCGACGGATCAGGTCGTCAGACAGCTGCTCGAACTTAGCGCGAGTCAGCTTGCGTACCAAGTGCTTTGGCACACCGTCAACAGGCATAATGTATGGCAGGTTGATCTCTGTTTCGTTAGAAGAAGAAAGCTCAATCTTTGCTTTCTCAGCGGCTTCTTTCAAACGCTGCAAGGCCATTGGGTCTTTGCGCAGGTCCAGACCTTCGTCGTTCTTAAACTCGTCTGCCAGCCAGTTGATGATCACCTGGTCAAAGTCGTCTCCACCAAGGTGTGTGTCACCGTTAGTCGAAAGTACTTCGAACACGCCGTCACCCAGCTCCAGGATAGAGATATCAAATGTACCACCACCTAAGTCGAATACTGCGATCTTCTGGTCTTTGTGCTTTTTGTCGAGGCCGTAAGCAAGTGCAGCCGCTGTAGGCTCGTTGATGATACGCTTTACTTCAAGGCCTGCGATCTGGCCGGCTTCTTTCGTTGCCTGACGCTGTGCATCGTTAAAGTAGGCAGGAACGGTGATAACCGCCTCTGTTACCGTCGTGCCCAGGTAGTCTTCTGCAGTAGCCTTCATTTTCTGAAGCACCATCGCCGAGATCTCTTGAGGTGTGTACTGGCGGTCGCCAATCTCTACACGCACGGTGTTGTTGCCACCCTGGATCACTTTGTAAGACACCTGCTTGGACTCTTCGCTTACTTCATTGTAGCTGTGGCCCATGAAGCGCTTGATCGAAGCGATCGTGTTCTGTGGGTTTGTGATTGCCTGACGTTTGGCAGGGTCACCTACCTTACGCTCGCCTTTACCGCCGTCCAGAAACGCGACGATAGACGGAGTAGTTCTGCGGCCTTCGCTGTTAGGAATAACCACCGGCTCGTTACCTTCCATTACGGCAACGCAGGAGTTGGTTGTACCTAAGTCAATACCAATTATCTTTCCCATTCTATAGTTTTATAATGATTCGATTACAATTTCTTTTTACTGTTGGTAGCACTATTACAAGGGATGTGCCAAGGCGATATATAGCTGTTTTGCCTGTCATTCTGTCACAGGATGAGGTATGCTATACCTTGTTTGTCTGACCATGCACCAGGTGCCCCGCTCGTGTGCGACATAATTACTGCAGTATTGGTACTGTGTTACTTTGCTGTAGGTTCTAAAATAAAGCACTCGTCTGGGGCTAATCATACGGTGCTGCTTTGGGCCACCGATCCTTGGGTGTTCATCAATTGTCATCCTGAAAGAATGGAGAGATCTGAAACATGGCTGTGCCTGAACAGGGTGCCGGATTTCGCTTATGGAGAGAAAAAGCAGCATCAAGTTTAAGGTGAGGGTATTGGGTGAGGAAGCAGGTTGCTACAGCGAGTCCGTTTGCTTTTTTAGCTAAACTTTTATAAATCAGAAGTTCAAACAAACTGATCCAAAACCTTTTCGCTCACCTTTACATGAAAAGCACCTTTCTTAGAACTGGCACAACGGCTTGTCTGCTGCTGGCACTGACCATGTCGTCGCCGGAGGCGGTGGCCCAGAAACAGAAGCCACGCACAAGCAAACAAAAAGAAGCAGCTGCCCCTTACGAAGCCAAGCTATATAATGGCATGACCTGGCGCTCCATCGGCCCTTTCCGGGGCGGACGTTCCGCTACCGTGACAGGCGTGCCCGGTAAACCAAACCTTTACTACATGGGCACCGTGGGTGGCGGCGTATGGCGCACCACCGATGGCGGCTCTACCTGGGAGAACATTTCCGACGGCTTCTTCGGTGGGTCCATCGGTGCCGTGGCGGTAAGCGAAGCTGACCCGAATGTGATCTATGTGGGAGAGGGAGAGAAGACGGTGCGCGGTAACGTGTCATCGGGGCATGGGATGTGGCGCTCCGTAGACGCCGGCAAGACCTGGGAGCAGATCGGCCTGAAGGATTCGAAGCACATCGGCCGCATTCGCATTCACCCGACAAATCCGGATATTGTATATGTGGCTGTGATGGGTGACCTGTACAAGTCGCACGAAGAACGGGGCGTGTTCAAAAGCACGGACGGTGGCAAAACTTGGAAGAAGACCTTGTTTGCCAACAAAGATGCTGGTGCGGTAGATTTGATCATTGACCCGAACAACCCGCGCCACCTTTACGCCACCACCTGGAACGTGCGCCGCACCCCGTATAGTCTGTCTTCCGGCGGACCGGGTTCAGGCATCTGGAAAAGTACCGATGGCGGTGACACCTGGAAAGATATTTCGAAGAACGAAGGTCTGCCAAAAGGTACACTGGGCATCATTGGCGTGACAGTATCACCGGTTAACTCTAACCGTGTGTTTGCGATGGTGGAAGCTGATGAAGGCGGCCTGTTCCGCTCCGACGACAGTGGCCTGACCTGGAAGAAGATGAACGACGACCGCAACCTGCGTCAGCGGGCCTGGTATTATACCCGCGTATATGCCGACCCAAAAGACGAGGACGTGGTATACGTGCTGAACGTGGCTTATCACCGCAGCAAGGACGGCGGCAGAACCTTTACCTCCGCCTATGCCGGTCACGCTGACCACCATGATTTGTGGATCGCGCCTGAGAATCCGTCGCGCATGGTGATCGCCGACGACGGTGGGGCGCAGGTAACCTCGGACGGCGGCATGAACTGGAGCACGATGAACAACCAGCCGACCGGCCAGTTTTACCGCGTTGTAACCGACAACCATTTTCCGTACCGCATTTATGGTGCGCAGCAGGATAACTCTACTGTGCGCATCAGTCACCGCTCTACTGGTTGGGGTATTACGGAAGATGATTGGGAAGAAACAGCCGGTTCGGAGAGTGCACATCTGGCCGTGAATCCGGAGAATCCGGAGATCGTGTACGGTGGCAACTACGGTGGCTTTCTATCGCGCGTGGATCACAGCAACGGACAGGAAAGGGTAATCAACGTGTGGCCGGACAATCCGATGGGGCATGGCGCCGAAGGCATGAAGTACCGCTTCCAGTGGAATTTCCCGATCATGTTCTCGCCCAACGACCCGAAGAAACTCTACACCACCTCCAACCACGTGCATGTAACTTATAACGAAGGGCAGTCCTGGGAAACAATCAGCCCGGACCTGACGCGCAATGACTCAACCAAATTAGGACCGTCTGGTGGACCGATCACCAAAGACAATACCAGCGTGGAGTACTACGGCACCATCTTCGCCATTAACGAGTCACCGGCAGAGCCGGGCGTGATCTGGACTGGTTCGGATGACGGCCTGATCCACGTGACGCGTGACAATGGCAAGAGCTGGACTAAAGTGCAGCCGAAAGGCATGCCGGAATGGATTCAGATCAACAGCATTGAGGCGCACCCGACTCAAAAAGGTGCCGCTTATGTGGCCGCTACTATGTACAAGTCCGGCGACTTCAGCCCATACCTGTACAAGACAACCGACTATGGCAAGACCTGGACAAAAATCACCACAGGTATACCTGGGCACCACTTCACCCGTGTAGTGCGCGCCGATCCGAAGCGTGACGGCTTGCTGTATGCCGGTACTGAGTATGGCATGTATGTGTCGTTCAACGATGGACAGAGCTGGCAGCCGTTCCAGCTGAATCTGCCGATTGTGCCGATCACGGACCTGGCCATCAAAAACGACAACCTGATTGCCGCTACGCAGGGCCGAAGCTTCTGGATTATTGACGATTTAACGCCACTGCACCAGCTAAACGAAGGTATAGCCAAGAGTAAGTTCCACTTGTACAAGCCGCTGGATACTTACAAAATGGATGGTGGCAGTCGTGGCCTTTCCAAAACAGCGGGTGAGAACCACCCGGGCGGTGTGATGGTACACTATTACCTGCCAACTAAACCAGATTCCGCCACGGTGGTGCAGTTAGAGATCATGGATCAAAACGGTAAGCTGATTCGCAGCTACGCCAGCAATGCGAAAGAGAAAAAGGACCAGTTGGCCGTGAAGGAAGGTATGAATCGCTTCGTGTGGGACATGCGTTACCCGGAGGCCAGCCGTTTCGACGGCATCATCCTGTGGGGTGGCGGTCTGCAAGGGCCGAAGGCTATACCTGGAAACTACAAAGCAAAGCTGACGGTTAACAAGGAGAGTCAGGAAACGGCTTTTACCATCTTGCCTGACCCGCGCACCAAAGCCACGCCGGAAGACAGGGCGGCACAGTTCACCTTCCTGACCGAGGTACGTGACAAGCTGACCGAAACCCATGATGCGATCAAAGACATCCGTACCATGCGGGCACAGCTCAACACGCTCAAAGGAAACCTGAAAGGGCAGGAGAACTACAAGGATGTCGTAGAGTCTGCCACGGCCATCGACAAGAAGATTACCGCCATTGAAGAGGCGCTCTACCAAACCAAGAACCGCAGCGGCCAGGACCCGCTCAACTTCCCGATCCGCCTGAACAACAAACTGGCGAACCTGGTGGGACAGGTGAGTACCGGCGACTTCCGACCGACTGATCAGGCCTATGCTTTCAAAAAGGAAATCACGGCCCAGATCGATGAGCAGCTGAATTTGTTTAAGCAGGTACAAACACAGGATGTGCCTGCGCTGAACAGACTGGTGAAAGAGAAAGGCGTGGATGCGATCTCGGTGAAGAAAGCAGAAGCGGCTCCGGCAACTGGATCTTTGTAAGGTATAGCCTATACCTTTAAATAACGAAAGCCCTGCCATTCCTGGCAGGGCTTTCTATTTTGTTCGTGTTGCAAACTGATGTTGTTGAAAAGCAGGATGCGCTATTCTCAAATGACAGGTATAGGCGACGGAGTCAGGTATAGCTGAAGGATCTATTGCTTCTCCACCACCAATTGTGCCTTTTGCACTTCGCCTTCGTGTGCCTGGCCAGGGTATGGCTTCACATCTTTTAGAGTGAATTTGTAACTGACATCGCCAACTGCAGCTTCTACGGTATGGGTTTCTCTGGCTGCCTCCGTACCGCAGTCTCCAATGCAGAGTGTGATGTTTTCATTCACGCCATGACTGTTGGAGGCTCGTAGCAAAACACTAGCATTGCCTGCTGTCACACAATTAACATCAATCGGACAGCGGGAATCTTCTATGCTTTTCAGGGATACGATCAGGCGACGCGGCACCTCCTCGCCGTACAGCGTGATTTGCCCGTACTGCTGCAGGAGCGCCTCCTGACCGAACTTCAGGTCGTCGGTACCTTTTTTGAACTCCGTGGTTTCATAGGACTCGTCCTGTTGGCATTGCGTAAAGAGCGCCAGGGCCAGGAGTGGATAGAAAAGTTTAATCATAATAGTATAGTTTTTCAACCGTAAGAGTCTCTAAAACGGGGAATGGTTGCAATTAGTATCCAAACTTTAAAGACTGGTGTCGCCACATTGTTTATCTGCCGCAATTGTTGGATATTGGGCTTTCATACCTATTCTGATCTATCTACGTGAGTACCAGTACTGCCACCCTTGTAAAACAGAAAGTAAAAACGCTTGCCGAACGGCTGCGTAATTTCCGGGTGTATCACCGTTACCTGGGGCTGATTCTAGGCGTGTTTATCCTGATAAGCAGTATAACAGGTATACTGCTGGGCTGGAAAAAAGACGTGGACCTGCTGCAGCCGCCTACTCAAAAAGGAACCAGCACAGACCTACAACAGTGGCTGCCGTTAGCTGAACTGTCAGCACGTTCGCTCGCCAGCCTGGACTCGGCAGCGGCGATCAGCAATAACCCTATCGACCGGATTGAGGCCCGCCTCGACAAAGGCATCGTCAAAACCATTTTCCAGGAAGGAAGCTGGGAAGTGCAGCTGGATGCCAGCACCGGCAAAGTGCTTTCCGTGGCACGCCGCCATTCTGACTGGATCGAAAAAGTACACGACGGCTCCATCATCAGCGATTTCTTTAAGTTGATTTCTATGAACGTGCTGGGCTTCGGATTGCTGTTCCTCTCTATCACAGGGTTCTTCCTGTGGTTTTATCCAAAACAGATCAGAAAGATCAAGGGCTAGTAGACTGCATGAAAAAGCTGCTGCATTTGATGGGATGGCTATGCTTGCTCAGCACCTCCACGTTCGGGCAAGTACTGACTGTGAAAGACCAGGTCACGCAGCAGCCCCTGGAGATGGTGCAGCTCTCCGGCAAACGTTTCGACCAGATCAGCTTTACTGACAGTAAAGGGCAGGTAGACATCAGGCAGTTCAAAGGACTCGATAGTCTGGTGGTCCGCTTGGTGGGCTATGATCAGAAAATCTTATCGTTCGGGCAACTGGAGCGGCAAGGCTTTCAGCTATACCTGCGCGAAAACAACATTTCCCTGCGCACCGTGGTGGTTTCGGCTACCCGATGGCAGCAGGCTGCTAAGGAAGTGCCGCAGCGGGTCAGTACCATCAAATCCAAAGATATGCTGCTGCAGCAACCTCAGACTGCCGCCGACATGCTGGGGCAGGCAGGGGAGGTGTTTATCCAGAAAAGTCAGGGTGGAGGCGGAAGCCCTATGATCCGCGGATTTGCTACCAACCGGGTACTGCTTGCGGTGGACGGTGTGCGCATGAACACGGCCATTTTCCGGAGCGGCAATCTGCAGAATGTTATTTCCCTTGATCCTTTCGCCACAGAAAAAACAGAAGTGATGTTCGGACCGGGCTCCGTCATGTACGGCAGCGATGCTATTGGCGGCGTAATGAACTTCTATACCTTGTCACCGAAGTTTTCGACAGACGCATCACCTTTGATCAAAGGCAGCGCTGCCGTACGATGGTCTTCGGCCAACCACGAGCAAACCGGTCACCTCGATCTGAGTTACGGCCTGAAAAAATGGGCTTTCCTGACCAGCGCAACCTTCAGCGATTACGGCGACCTGACAATGGGATCAAATGGGCCGGATGGTTACCTGCGGAAAGAGTATGTGCGCAGCCAAAATGGACAGGATGAAGTAATTACTAATCCTGACCCAGAGCGTCAGGTATACACGGGTTACGACCAGCTGAACCTGATGCAGAAGATCAGGTATAGGCCCAGCAATAACTGGGACTTGCAGTACGGTTTCCACTATTCCTCCACCTCTGATGTGCCCCGCTACGACCGCCTGACCCTATACCGAAATGGCAGACTGCGCTCGGCGGAATGGTACTATGGTCCGCAGGTATGGGCCATGCAGCACCTGCAGGCAACGCACCAGGCCAGCAACATGCTGTTTGATCAAGTGAACATTGGCTTGGCGCATCAGCTTTTTGAGGAGAGCCGCCATAACCGCGACTTCGGCAAGCCGGTCCGTTATAACCGCTTCGAAAAAGTTAATGCCTACTCCGCCAATCTTGACTTTGAGAAGGCACTAGGCCAGCGGCACCATCTGTTTTATGGTCTGGAGGCGATCTATAATAAAGTGAACTCCACCGGCACCGACGAGAATACCAGCACGGGCAGTTCGGTACCTGGACCGTCCAGGTATCCGGACGGGGCAGACTGGAGCTCCTACGCCGCTTTCCTGACTTATCGATTCAAAGTAGGGGAGAAGCTCACGGTACTGTCAGGGGCCAGGTATAACCACATCCTGCTCAATGCAGCTTTCGACAACCGCTTCTATGATCTCCCTTTCGCTTCCGCCGACATCAATACTGGTGCTGTGACTGGAAGTGCCGGTGTAGTGTATAGCCCGCAGCCAAGCTGGCAGCTAAGCACTAATTTTTCAACTGGTTTTAGATCACCAAACGTGGACGACATCGGCAAGATCTTCGATTCCGCGCCGGGGCTGGTCGTAGTGCCGAACCCGGACCTGAAACCGGAGTACGCCTACAATGCGGACCTGGGATTTGCTAAAACATTCGGGGAGATGCTGAAACTGGATGCGACTGCTTTCTATACCTATCTGCAGGATGCGCTGGTGCGACGAGACTATACCTTAAACGGGCAGAGCAGCATCGAATACGAGGGAGAACTGAGCCAGGTGCAGGCGATCCAGAATGCCGCCCATGCCAGGGTATGGGGTGTACAGGCAGGTATAGAACTGAAGTTCCCGGCTGGTTTTGGCCTCACCTCCAGGTATAGTATACAGCACGGGCGCGAGGAACTGGACAATGGCCAAGAAGCTCCCTTGCGCCATGCCGCACCAGCTTTCGGCACGACCCATCTGACCTATAGCCGTAACCGGTTCAAGGCTGATCTATACGCCGTGTATAACGGAGCGATCAGGTATAGCCAACTGGCACCAGAAGAGCAGGACAAAGCCTATCTGTACGCCACTGACAAAAACGGTAACCCGTACAGCCCCGCCTGGACTACATTCAACCTGAAGACGCTTTATCAACTGAGCCGGCACCTGTCGCTAAGCGCAGGTATAGAGAACATCGCCGACCAGCGCTACCGACCTTACTCCGCAGGTATAGCAGCGCCGGGCAGAAACTTTGTGCTGTCGGTGCGGGCTACTATTTAAGTAAGCGCTGTAGCACTACCACCTCGCATTCTTTAGCGTAATACCTACAGCCGCCAGTCGTTGACCGGTGTGGAAGCTTTGCACGGAGCCTCTCAATCCGAAAGTAAGATGCTGTGTTGCCTTTACATCCAGGTTCAGCGCCAACGCATAGCCTGCCTGCAAACCATTTCTAGAGCGCATTTCGGGCTCGAAGTCTGTGATGCCACCCTGCCCATTGTACTGAATGGAAAGCCCGTACAACTCCCGTTCGCTGGCATACCTGAGCACCGGGCCTGCAGCAGGGTAGATCTGGACAGGGCCAGCATTGATGAACAGGTTATACAACCCTTCAAGCGCTACGCCATTCGACTTTTGAAAGGTCTCATACCCCTGGCCCCAGCGACGGGTCTGCTCAATGTAAGTGCCAGTTGCCAGTATCTCAAAGCCTGAGCGGTTTGAGATCTGCGTCTGCATACCACCTATGAACCAGTGACCGGGAATGTCGCCGTTGCCAGCATACACGGTACCATAGCCAACTTTGGGAGTCCATTTGTTCTGGGCCATTGCGGTGAAGGAGGAGATGAAAAAAAGTGCGAAGAGTAGAGGTTTGGTTTTCATAAGCTGGAATTTTAGGTAAGCGTTAGAGATGAAAAGAATGCAACAGGATTTGTATTCAATATATGAAATATTGTATAATTTTTTATAGCAATATATGTGCCAGTATAAGTGCTGGTTTAAATTTGGACTTAGAACTATAGGTAGAAAAAGACAAAGGCAGCCCCACCGGGGCTGCCTTTGCAATAGGTATAGAAGAGGCTAAAATTAACTTCTTGCTCTTCTTTCCTGTGCTTTGAGTGTAAACTCAGAAGTTGCCTTGCCACCATCAGCGGTCTCAACTTCTACTATGTACTTGCCCGGCTGCAGGTAGATTACTTTGTTGTTAGCGGCTTCTACTTTCACGGCTTCTTCGCCATCCTTCTTGCTGCCGTTCAGGGCGGTTTCGTAGGCTTTGGCATTGGCTTCGTCTACCGAGAAGTTGTAGCTCACGTAGTTCAGACCACGCTCGTTCTCGTCCTTCATTTCTTTCAGCACCTGTCCTTTATCAGTCTTGATGCGGATAGTAGTCGTACCAGCCTGTGCCGTGTAGAATGGAATTTCAAGCGAAGATTCTGCTGGCTCACCCCAGGCACCCCAAGACTGTCCCCAGCGCGGGTTGTAGTTGGTTGGCTGGAAGGCGAACAGGTGCAGCTTCTGGTTCTGGATCTCCGGCGTTAGTTGCTGCAGGTGCTCCACATTGGCGATGTAGATCGAGCGGCCGTGCGTACCCACAATCAGATCATTGTCACGTGGGTGCACCACCACGTCGTGCACGGCCACGGCTGGCATGCCGTTGCGCATCTGCATGAAGGTCTTGCCACGGTCAAGGGAAATGTACAGACCATGGTCGGTGCCTACGTAAAGCAGGTCCGGGTTCTTCGGATCTTCCTTTACCACGTTGATGGCCTCTGCTGGCAGGTTAGTGCCCAGGCGCTCCCACTTCTTGCCATTGTCTTCCGACACGTACAGGTATGGCGTGAAGTCATCCCAACGGTAACCGTTGAGGGAGGTATACACGCGGTTCTCAGCATGGTTAGAGGCTACTACAGTCGATACCCACATGTTTTGTGGCAGTTTCTTCGAGATATTCTCCCAGTTATAGCCACCGTCTTTGGAGACATGGATCGCACCATCGTCAGAGCCAGTATAGAGTAAGCCGAACTTCAGCGGAGACTCGTCAATGGAAGTCAGGGTACCGAAACCAACGTCACCTTTCAGACCACCGTTGGTCAGGTCCCCGGAAAGGGTTTGCATCTCATCGCCCTTTTTCATGGAGCGGTGGAATTTGTTGGAGCCAAAGTACAGGATGTCCTGGTTGTGACGGCTCAGGTGGATCGGGCTTTCCCAGTTGAAGCGCAAAGGCGTTTCGCCCAGTTCATGCGTTGGCTTTACGGATACACGCTGACCCGTGCGCTTGTCTACACGGGCGTAGTTGCCGTACTGCGAACCCAGGTATACCGTGTTGTTGTCACGGAAATCCACCTGCACCATCATGCCGTCACCACCGCCGAGGCGCTGGTACGGATAGCGGCCGTTCTGGGTCCAGGCGGAGCTGGCTTTGTAGTTGCTCGGACCGTACCAGGTGCCGTTGTCCTGCAAGCCGCCATACACATTGTAAGGCTTCTCCATGTCCACAGCCACCGCATAGAACTGTCCTACCGAAGGAGAGTTGGCAATCGCCCAGGTTTTGCCGTCGTCATAGGTGATGTTCAGGCCACCGTCGTTGCCGTTGATCACGTAGCCCGGTTTGTCAGGGCTCACCCACAGGGCCTGATGATCGGAGTGTACGTTGTCGCCCTCAATGTTGCGGAAGGTTTTGCCTCCGTCGTCTGAGGTCAAAAGCGGCACACCGAGCAGGTATACCTTGTCTGGATTGTGCGGCGCTACACGTACCACACCGAAGTAGTAACCGTAGCTCGAGTACATGTCGTCGATAGGCTTCTCGTGCGTCTTCTTCCAGGTCTTGCCAGCGTCGTCGGAGCGGTATAGCTCAGCACCTTTCACCGGAGCTTCTGTGGTTACCGCCAATGGGTCTTCCAGGTAGGCGGCTAAGGCAGCCGGCTTGATTTTACCACTCTTCACGTCGGCCTTCACCGTTTTGGCAGTGTACTTGGCCGGGAAGCGGTTGTTGTCCAGGAAGCTGTTCAGGTCCTTGTCGTTCAGGGCCAGGAAAGCCTCTGTTGTCATACCTTTGAACTGGTCCTTCTGCAGTTCACCTGCTTTTGGCTCCTTCTTTTCTACCTGCCGCAGTTCCTGGTTGTCCAGGAAAGCGTAGATGATGTTCGGGTTGCCCGGGTGGATGTCGAGACCGATACGGCCTACGCCCGCGGATGTCGGGAAGCCACTGCCTTCGGTGCTCACACGGGTCCAGGTATTGCCACCGTCCGTTGACTTATGAATGCCGGAGGTCTTGCCACCTTCCACAAAGTCCCAGGCGCGGCGCTCGCGGTGCCACATGGCCGCATACACGTTGTTCGGGTTTTTCGGGTCGATCACCAGGTCAATGGCTCCTGTGTTTTCGTCGATGTAAAGTGTCTTTTTCCAGGTCTTGCCGCCGTCCGTTGTTTTGTACACGCCACGGTCTTTGTTAGGCGAGTACAGGTGGCCCACTGCTGCTACCCAAAGCGTGTTCGGGTCAGTAGGGTGAAGCACGATGCGGCCAATGTGATGCGTGTCATCCAGACCCATATGCTGCCAGGTTTTGCCGCCGTCGGTGCTCTTGTACACACCCACACCCGAGTAGGACGAGCGGCTGGAGTTACTCTCGCCGGTACCGATCCAGATGGTTTCGTTGTTGTTCCAGTCCACGGCAATGTCGCCAATGGTCATCACTGCTTCGTTGTCGAAAATTGGCTCAAAGGAGATGCCGTTGTTCATGGTTCTCCAAAGTCCGCCCGAGGCATAAGCTGCGTAGAAATTGGTCGGATCTTTTGGGTTCACATCCAGGTCGGTGATGCGGCCGCTTTGCACGGTAGGGCCCACATTGCGGAAGGCCAGGTTTTTAACAAGGGAGTTCTGTTCCAGCTGCTGTCGCTTTTCAAACCCCTGCAGCCTTTCTTTGGCGGGTGTGGAGGCCGGCTGCTTTGGTGCTTTCTTCTGAGCCTGCACAGCGCCCCCGCTCAGGGCCACCAGCAGCGCTACAGAAAGTATACGCTTTTGCATTGTGTAGATGTAGGTATAGTTTAGAGTAGATTATTTGAGTTTCTAAAGCTAAGGAATTGTACCGGATTTTGGAACAAAAAGGATCACCAGGTATAGCGCAACTTATTTTCGTGTTGATGGCAAACTGGCTGTTACTTGTTTTTGGCTAAATCCCGTATTAGCTTCACATAAACCTATAGCACTACGGGCTGTTGCCTGTACATGAGAGATAGCACATTGAACAATACCCTAGATATACTGATAGTGGGCGGTGGTCCCATCGGACTGGCCTGCGGACTGGAAGCGAAGAAGGCCGGACTTTCTTACCAGATCATCGAGAAAGGCACCATCACCAATTCGCTTTTCAACTATCCGCTCAACATGACCTTCTTCTCCACCGCCGACCGGCTGGAGATAGGCGGTTTCCCCTTTCCCTCGATTCACCCCAAACCCAACCGTAGCGAAGCACTGGAGTACTACCGACGGGTAGCAGATATTGGGGACTTGAACATCCGCTTGTTTGAAGAGGTGACAGGTATAAGCCGCGAAGGAGAGCTATACCTGACAAACACCAGCAAGGGCAGCTACCAGTCGCGGTATGTTATCCTGGCGACCGGCTTTTACGACATCCCCAACATGCTGGCTATACCTGGCGAGGATTTGCCTAAAGTGAAGCACTATTACTACGATCCGCATTATTATTATAAACAGAAGATTGTGGTGGTGGGTGCCAACAACTCCTCTGCTGACGTGGCCCTGGAAACCTGGCGGAAGGGGGCCGATGTCACAATGGTGATACGCGATGGGGAACTTGGTCGCATTAAGTACTGGACCAAACCGGATCTGGAAAACCGGATCGCGGAGGGCAGTATCAAGGCCTATTTCAACTCCAGCCTGACCGAGATCCGAGAGCAGGAAGTGGACATACAGACGCCGGAAGGCAAGGTGACGATCCCCAACGATTTCGTAATGGCCATGACTGGCTACCAGCCCAACTTTGCTTTCCTGGAGAAGGTTGGGGTAAAACTATCCGACGACTTTTATCGGCACCCTTTCCACAATCCGGAGACGATGGAAACGAATCTGCCTGGGCTATACCTGGCGGGTGTGGTATGCGGCGGCATGGAAACGCATGTGTGGTTCATTGAGAACTCCCGCGAACATGCCGTGAAAATCATACAGGATATCGTCAAAAAATAGCTTATCGATCGATACGCTTTTTGCGGCTGGAGTTGTTTCGGCTGTCGTAGTGCCTGCCGCCTGTACTTTTTTTGGTGCCGGCTGGTCGCTTAGGTTTGCTACTGGTCCCGAAGCTGCTGCCCGCTATCAGGCTTTTCAATTTGTCTACTTCTTCACCTGTCAGTTCACGGTACTCGCCGGGCTGCAACTCTCCCAGACTCAGCGGACCAATGGCCGGACGGATCAGGCGCAGCGTTGGGAAACCCACAGCGGCCGTCATGCGACGTACCTGTCGGTTCATGCCCTGCGATATTTTGATTTCTACCCAACTCGTCGGGATGTCTTTGCGGAAGCGGATCGGTTTGGAGCGCTCCCATACCTGTGGTTCCTCCTCGAGCAGACTGGCTTTGGCCGGGGCAGTCCGTGTATTTTTGATCATTACGCCGCGTCGCAATTCCTCCAGTGCCTCTTCAGTAGGTATACCATCCACCTGCACCCAGTAGGTTTTCTCGATCTTGAACTTTGGGTCGGAGAGGCGATGCTGCAGGGTTTTGTCATCGGTCAGCAGCACCAGTCCTTCACTGTCGTAGTCGAGGCGGCCAACCGGGTAAATGTTAGGTACAGGCACAAAGTCTTTAAGCGTGGCACGACCTCCCTCGTCCGTAAACTGGGTGAGCACTTCGTAAGGCTTGTTTAGGATGATGTATTTCAAGGGAGTTTAGGAGTTTAAGAGTTGAGGTTTAGAGAGTCCTTTGAGTTAAAAATGTAAAAAGTTTAGCTTATACTGTCATCTCGAAAGCATTGAGAGATCTGGATTATTGCAGGGCAACGGACTGTTTTAGATTTTTCCTAAATAGAGGTGCCCTTACCTCGATCGAAATGACAAATAAACCTTAATTTGACGGCATTTGGTTGTCATCTGGACAATTATGCACCGGGAATCATGCACTAGCAACCATTCATACCTTCTCAGGCTGATGAATTTTGTACTGCAGGTTCCAAAGAGGCTTGAGCCGGTCATAGTCGGGGCGGATGATGGAGTAGAGCACCGAATCTTCGTTGATGCCATTGACCACATAATGCTCCCGGATCACACCTTCCAATTGCATCCCAAACCGCTTGAGCAGCTTGATGGAGGGGGTGTTGTAGTCGGCGGCCATCGCTTCGATGCGGCGCAGGCCCATTTCCTCAAAACCATAGGCGATAACGGGACCCAGCGCTTCGGTCATGTAGCCTTTTTGCTTATAGCTGTCGTCGAACAGTACATAACCTACCTCTGCCCGGCGGTGACTCATGATCCAGGTATGATAGCCACAGCGGCCCAGCACGGTAGCGGTCAGCTTGTCCATAATTTTGAAGTTCCTGAAGCTATGGAAATAGGTGGTGAGCCCTTTGCTGAACTTGTCTTTTTCTTCAGCCAGCTCAGCGGCATTCTTCAAGCCAAGATATGCGGTGATCTCCTCATCGCTGCTGACTGTAAAGAGGTGCTGGTAGATAGCAGGCGTCAGTGCGCTCAGGTATAGGCGCTCTGTCTCCAAAACAACGGGATGTGGGAAGTCTGAATTGGTCATAATACGCTATCAAAATCTAATAACTCCCATTGTACTTGCGCACAAACCACTCTGCACAGACTAATGCGAGAACCACAAAGAACAGCCATTTCAGGTCAACCAGGTCGTTGAGCGATTCAGAGCTGTAGATCAGGTCTTTGTGCTCGGCCTGCAGGATGTCCTGCTCGAGTTGCTGCAACTGCGCCGGGTAATAAAGCTTAGAGCCGGTATTGACGCCTAACTGGTACAGCAGGTTATGGTCGGCTACGGCATGCAAGGCCTCCAGCTGCTGCTCTTCCACCACAAACTCGCCCTTGTCCTGCTGCAGTGAGCCGTTGATGCGGGCTGAAGCTGTATAGGTATAGCGACCGCCCGGTAAAGTGCCAATATTCACGCCAGACTGGTTCTCGCCATTGGCAAATTCAAAGGATTTCTCAGCTCCTTCCGTGTCCTGTATTTTAAGGGTAATGTTCTGGCCATAGATCGGCTCCAGCGCTTCGTTATAGGCCTCGGCCGCAAACCGGATTTCGTCGGAATTGCTGTACTCGTTCAGTTGCGGGTATACGTTGAGGCGCTTCTTGTTGCGGGGAGCCGTCAGAAGCTGCACCAGGTTGGTGATCAGCTTGTCATACACAGCAGCGTTCTCGTGGTTCGCTGTTTCGGTGAGCCGCCACTGCCAGGTACCGGATGCCAAAAGCGCTGCATTTCGTTTGTCGCCCACGGTCTGCACGGTGAGCAGCGGCTTGTTCGTGCGCACACGGCCCACTTGCTGGTAGAGCACGGTTTCCGTGTTTGGCGTGAGTTGATAGTCACCGTAAGGCACCGTGGCAGGCGGGTACTGCTGCAGACGCTCCGTGGCCTCCTCGGCCACTTTAAAGGTGCTGAAGCTCGGGTTGATCACGCTGGTCACTTCGTCGGACTGGCCCGGTGTGTTGATGCGGATGCCCACATTGAGGCGGTTGAAATTACCGATATCACTCTGCGGGCCGAGGATGTAAAGGGCCGGCAGATTCTTCTGGCGCACCAGGTTAAGCGCTGCCTCACCACCAGCTGTTCGCCCAGGCAACTGGTGCAGCACCGCCACATCATAGTCCTGCTGCTTGAGCGTAGTCAGACCAGGTATAAACAGCTCCGTTTCATAATTCTCGTTCGATTCAATGGCAGCTCGAAGCGCTTTGATATCCGGGTGCGGAGAAGCGGCGGCTACCAGCACTTTGATCTTGCCTTTCACCACATCAATGTATGCACTGCGGGAGTTGTTGAGTTCTGTGAACTCGCCTTGCTGCGGCAGTACTTCCACTTCATACTGACGCTTGCCCAACCCGCTGGCCATGACCTGAAAAGGTACTTGCTGTAATGGCTGACCAGCCTTCAGGGTAAGCGTCTTGCGGTCGATCACTTTCTTGTTTTCCTTCAGCTGTACCGTCACAGTAGTTCCATCGAAGCCCTGCTGCTGCAACTCAGCCTCCAACGGGAAGCGGTTGCCGCTGTAATTTACCTTGTTGTAACGCAACGAAGCCATTACGATGTCTTTCTTAGGCACAGTATCGCCTACAGCTACCGGGTATATGGTATAGTTGTAATTAGCATAGGTAGGGGAGGTGCCCTGGTTCACGATGCCATCCGAAAGCAACACGACGCCAGCCAGATTCTGCTGCTCGAAATCACGTTGCACATTCGTAAGCAGCTGACTCAGGTTGGTGGTCTCTGACTCGTACTGCAGCTCCCCCAGGTTCTGCGGCGCATCGGATTCACCCAGCACACGCACCTCAGTCTGTATACCTTGCTCCTGCAGTTTGTCGCGCAATTCCTGCAAACCTTGTTGCGCCTGCTGTAACTGCACTGAGTCTGAGAACAGCGCCACCGACTGCGAATTATCTACTGCAAACACAATAGTGGGTGCCTGCGTGCTATTGCTGACGTAGCGCACCAGCGGACCGAGCAGCAGAAAGCATAGAAAACTCACCACCACAAAGCGCACCGCCGCCAAGGTATAGTTTATACCCTTAGTCCAGGGTGTTCGCTTGCTATACAGCAGCCAGGCGTAAAGCGCACCAACAGCCAGGCAGGCCAGGATCAGCCAGGGTGAATAGGTCGTTATGAGGCGGAAGGAATCCAAGTAAGTTTAGGCGTTAAAGAGTTTAGGAGTTTTAGACGTACTTATTCTATAGAATCAAATAATTTCAGAATTAAAGATAAAAGAAAAAGACCAATGCTACTAACGTAATCGCTTTAGCATTGGTCTTTATATAGTTAAAAGTTTTGTGATAAGATTAAAGAGTTTCTATGAAGAGCAACCCGAAAGGTCACACTCATCTTTCTTACTCTCAAACCCTCAAACTCCTAAACTCTCAAACTTAGGTCAGCATACCACCGTCTACCTGCAGCACCTGCCCGGAAATGTAAGATGACTGGTCGGATGCCAGGAAGGCTACGGCATTGGCCACGTCCTCTGGCGAACCGCCGCGCTTCAACGGAATTGCCTTTCTCCACTCGTCAACCACTTTCTGGTCAAGCTCGCCTGTCATTTCTGTTTCGATGAAGCCTGGTGCTACTGCGTTGCAGCGGATATTACGCGAGCCAAGCTCCAGCGCCACAGACTTCGTGAAGCCGATGATACCCGCTTTAGAAGCAGAGTAGTTGGCCTGTCCGGCGTTTCCTTTTATACCTACCACCGACGTGATGTTGATGATCGAGCCGCTTTTGGCGCGCATCATGTGCTTGGTGGCACCTTTTGTTAATGCAAACACAGATTTCAGGTTGGTATTGATCACTGCATCCCATTGCTCTTCGGTCATGCGCATCAGCAGACCGTCACGGGTGATGCCGGCGTTGTTCACCAGGATATCGATCTTGCCAAACTCGGCTACCACATCCTCGATCAGCTTCTCGGCCTGCGCCATATCAGAGGCGTCAGAACGGAAACCCTTGGCCTTGCCGCCATTAGCAGTGAGTTCCTGCTCCAGGGCCTGGCCTTTTTCAACGCTTGAGAGGTAGGTGAATGCTACCTGTGCGCCCATCTCTACCAGCTTCTCGGCGATGGCGCGACCTATACCTTTTGATGCCCCGGTTACAAGGGCTACTTTTCCTTCTAGTGCTTTCATAGGGGTCAAAGTTATAAAAGATTTTTTTATTCAGAAGAGCCGCCGCATTCTCCAGTTTTAATTAGTCTCAATTTTCTGACTGTTAGCCGGTTAAATTGCTTCGGGTGCGAAAATGTACAATTGCATGTGGTGCCCTGAAAAGTGTTCTATGCTATACCTCCTTTCTAAATATAGGAGGCAACCTATTTATAATCTGAATATTGTGTTCTAAAATATTTTTATTTCTATCGGTTAAACCATATTTTCGTGCCATTCTTCCAACCAAAGGTACCTTGTAATGTTCAAACGTAGTGTCGGACTAGCCATCCTGATCGCGGTGTCGCTGTTCGTGTTTATCACGGCAGCGCAAACAATCAGCTTTAAAAATTTCAATTTTTCGCCAGAAGAAAAATTAGACGAACCGGAGCCCGAACCGGAAGTCACAGTCAAAAGACCAGCCCCGGTCATCTTTGGCATCCCCACCGACACACTCGAAATAATGGAAGGCATTGTGGAAAGAGGCGAAAACCTTTCCCAGATCCTGGCCAGCTTCAACATCTCACCTGTCACCATCGACCAGCTGGCCCGCAAATCAAAAGAAGTATTTGACGTGCGCCGCATCAATGCCAAGCGCAACTACATCATCCTGCACGCCCAGGACTCCGCTCAGACGGCCCGTTATTTTATCTATGAACCAAACGAGGTGGAGTATGTGATCTACGACCTGAACGGTGAGTTGGACGTTCGCCTGGAGAAGCGTGAAGTTGAGGTAGTGGAACGTGCGATTGCCGGTTTTATAGAACACTCCCTGTTTGAGTCAATTCTGGCTGCCGGGGGCTCACCTCAACTGGTGAACCACTTCGCCGATATCTATGCATGGCGTCTCAACCTGAGCCGTTTGCAGCCCGGCGACCACTTTAAGCTGATCTATGATGAAAAGCAGGTAAACGGTAACGTGATCGGATTCGGCAAGATCAAGGCCGCCTATTTTGAGCACGAAGGCAAGCCACTGTACGCCATCGCGTTTGAGCAGGAAGGTCAGAAAGCCGGATACTACGACCAGGATGGCAAGAGCCTCAAGAAAGCTTTCCTGAGAGAGCCGCTCGAGTATAGCCGCATCAGTTCCCGCTTTACCATGAACCGCTTCCACCCGGTACAGAAACGCTATAAGCCACATCTCGGTACTGACTTTGCCGCGCCACGTGGTACACCGATCCGAACAGTAGGTGATGGGGTAGTGCTAGAGGCCGCCTATACCCGCGGCAACGGCTACTACGTGAAGATCAAGCACAACAATACCTATACCACCCAGTACCTGCACATGTCAAAGTTTGCGAAAGGCATCAAACGCGGAAGCCGTGTTAGCCAAGGTCAGACGATCGGCTATGTGGGCAGCACTGGCCTGGCAACGGGTCCGCACCTGTGCTACCGCTTCTGGAAAAATGGCAGGCAGGTAGACGCCCTGAAAGTGCAGCTGCCGTCCGCCCATCCAATCGAGAAGAAGTACCGAACTGCCTTTGAAGAAGTGAAGTCTGAGCTGGAAGGCAAACTGATGGCGATCGAGCTCAAAGGTCAGCAGCAGGATTTGCTGGCTGCTGAACAGTCAAATAAAAACCAGGAAGAAGACGAGGTATAACGTTTATTATATGTGAACAGAAAAGGGACGCTGCAAAGCGTCCCTTTTTTTGTTTATGAAAAAGTTGTCATGAACAGTTAGAACCGCTGACAGGTATAGTAAGACTAACTCGCACGCCAGCTATGAAACAAGTAGCAGTGCCAGGTGCGCCCAAATGACTACCCACTGTTTGAGCGTTCAGCGAGTTTGGGGAGTCTTGACCTTCTTGCTTACTGGGGGTAGGGGGGCCTCGATTTTTGTGTCAAGACAAAAAGTGAGTGCCCGCCGCACAGGCGAAACAGTAGTCCGCCTGGCTAAGGCTTACTATGCAACAGTAAATTAGCTATACCTACACCTACCTCAGGCGGCCAGAGGCCCCACCATAGTAGACACGAGCGTGGACGCTCGCGCCATAAAGCTGTACCTTTTACAGCTGCTAGACCTGTGTCAGAAGTCGGTAAATAACTGCCAATCGCAGGATGTGAGAGAGGAGAACCAGAACTTAAATTATGCCTTAAAAAGAGTCTTGATTACTTCGCTGATTTTGAAGTGGCAGTAGAATTTTGCTCACAATAATCCCGCAGGTACTGCGCCGCTTCTTTCAGGCCAAGTTGCTCGGCTTTAACCCAGTCTTCGCAGGCGCCGCTTTTGTCGCCGTTGGTATACCTGGGGGCGCCGCGATTGTAGTAGGCTTCGGCGTAGTCAGGTTGTAGGGTGATGGCACGGCCATAGTCGATGATGGCGCTGCGGTAGTCTTTGAGGGCGTAGCGCACCAGACCCCGGTTGTTGTAGGTGCGGGCTTGCAGCTGATCAATCGAAACAGCTGTGTTGAAATCGACGAGTGCTCCTTTGTAGTCCTGCAGGTTATACTTCGAGAGGCCACGACTTACCCAGGCTTCCACATGCGTGGGATCCAGCGCCAGGGCTTTGTCAAAGTCAGCAATAGCGCCGCGGTAGTCCAGTATGCGGTCGCGGGCAATGCCCCGGTTGGTCATCGTGACGATGTGCTCGGGCTCCTGCTTCAGCACTTCGCTGTATTCTTTGATGGCTTCGGTGTACTTACCCGACTTAAATTTTTGGTTACCCGCATTAAAGTGCTGCAGCGCCGTTTTTTGTGGGGCAGGCTGCGTGGCGGCCTTCTGCGAAAAAGCAGGTAATGCGAAAAGTACAGGTATAATGAGCAGTAAAATTGTTTTCATGCAGTAGGGCTTACCTCATGTTATGGGGTGCAAAATACAATAGTTCAGCCCAATACGGAACAGGTCGGCTGTTTTTTGTAGCAATTCTTAATATAGTGCGAGCGAAGTCTTTGCAGAGTGCTAATTGAGAGGCAGATACTTCTGTAACAGAAGTGGTTTTGTGAAGTTGGGATTATCGCTTAATTTTGCTCAGCATTTAAAAAGAGAAACTATGGCATCAAAATACGATTTGGTAGTGCTGGGTAGTGGCCCAGGCGGTTATGTGGCGGCTATCCGTGCGTCGCAACTGGGTTTGAAAGTAGGTGTGATCGAGCGTGAGTCGCTGGGCGGCATCTGCCTGAACTGGGGCTGTATCCCGACCAAAGCATTGCTTAAGAGCGCAAACGTGTTCGAGTACATCAACCACGCATCTGACTACGGCATTACCATCGGTGAGGCGTCTGTAGACTTCAACGCCGTGATCAAGCGTAGCCGTGGTGTAGCTGACGGCATGAGCAAAGGCATTCAGTTCCTGTTCCGCAAAAACAAGATCGACGCCATCATGGGTACTGGTAAAGTAGTAGCCAAAGGCAAGATCGAGGTAACCGACGCTGACGGCAAAAAAGACACCGTAGAGGCCGACCACATCATTCTGGCAACAGGTGCCCGTTCACGCGAACTGCCTAACCTGCCAATCGACGGCAAGAAGATCATCGGCTACCGTCAGGCGATGGCCCTTGACAAGAAGCCGGAGAGCATGGTAGTAGTAGGTTCCGGCGCTATTGGCGTGGAGTTCGCTTACTTCTACAATGCGATGGGTACGAAAGTAACCATTGTAGAGTATCTGCCGAACATCGTACCTGTTGAGGACGAAGAAGTATCGCGTCAGCTTTCCAAGTCTTTCCGCAAGTCGGGCATCGACATCATGACCGATTCTTCTGTGGAGTCAGTGGATACAAGCGGCGACCTGTGCAAAGTAAAAGTGAAAACGGCCAAAGGCGAGCAGACACTGGAAGCGGAGGTTGTGCTTTCGGCAGTAGGTATACAGACCAACCTGGAGAACATCGGCATCGAGGAGCTGGGTATAAAAGTAGACAAAGGCCGCGTGATCGTGGACGAGTACTACAAAACCAATGTGGACGGTATCTATGCGATCGGTGACATCGTGCCGGGCCCTGCGCTGGCGCACGTGGCGTCTGCCGAAGGTATTATCTGCGTGGAGGCCATCACAGGTCACGACCCGGAGCCATTGAACTACGGTAACATCCCGGGCTGTACATACTGCTCTCCTGAGATCGCTTCAGTTGGTCTGACGGAGAAAGCTGCCCGTGAGCAGGGCCTGGACATCAAAGTAGGCAAGTTCCCGTTCTCAGCCTCTGGCAAAGCAAGCGCTGCCGGTGCAAAAGATGGTTTCGTGAAAGTGATCTTTGATGCGAAATACGGTGAGTTCCTGGGTGCCCATATGATCGGCGCCAACGTAACCGAGATGATCGCTGAGGTAGTGGTAGCCCGTAAACTGGAAACAACCGGCCATGAGATCATCAAGTCGGTACACCCGCACCCAACCATGAGCGAAGCCGTGATGGAAGCTGCCGCAGCTGCTTACGACGAAGTAATTCACTTATAATTTATAAGTTAGCAACCTGATTAAGAGGCTGGCCACTAATATGGTCAGCCTCTTTTTTTGTGGAATTTAACTTTCCTTGCAGCCCTCTGGGCCGTTTTGGGGTCTCTCTTCTATATCGTATAACTTAATTCCAACCAACTATGAAGAGGATTTTCCTTTTAGCCATTGCCACACTCATCACGGCCTATGCAAGCGCCCAGACCGATACCCTGAGGGTCACATCCAAACATTTGAAAGTAAAGCAACTAAAACCAGGTACAAGACAATACTTAGTTACTGTACAGACGCCAGCGAACCCCAAGGTGCTCAGGCAGAGCCTCTGGACCCGGAATGTGAGCTTTGAGGAAGTGGCGGGCAAGGAAAAGCTGGTCATACGGCAAAACTGGGTAGGGGCGGACACCCTCACCAATAGGCAACTTTACTCTATCTGCGAGAAGGACTTCAAACCTGTTTTCCATACAGGTACCTCCGCCAGAGGTACAGCGGCTTTTAATTTTGAGCCCGATAGAGTTGTCGGTGCCGATACTGTATTGAATAATGGCTTCAAAGGATTCAGTATAGCTGCTGAGGCGGCTACATTCAACTGGGAGCTGGATATGGAGACGTTCGAAAGCCTGCCACTGAAGGCGAACACGGTATACCTGATTAATTTTTACCACCCGGGCAGCAAAACCGCACCGCAATACTACAGTTACAAGGTAACGGGCTCGGAAAAGCTGCTTACAGTCAACAACACCTCCGTCGACTGCTGGATGCTACGGATAGATTACAGCGATACCAATTACGGCACCTTTTGGATAAGTAAGAAGACACACGAAGTACTGAAGATGGAAGAACTCTTTGATGGTGTGAAGCGCTTCAAAATAAAGCTCGGGACGGTAGTTCAGGTATAGAGCTCGTAGATAGCCTGGCTTGTAGGAAGGCTTGGCCGTATTTTCGGTCAGGCCTTTCTGTTTCTAGTAAATTAAGTCGTATACCCAGCGTTTTCGAGCGAAGTATATTTTTTGTAATATATCGAGAGAAGATAATTTTCCAGTACTTTTTATCTAAATTGCAAGCTAAGTAGGGAGTGTACGACAAGTATAATGTAGCATTCGGCCAGATAATAAGTATTTATACATAAGTAGGTATAGATACATGAAAGTCGTTGGATATCTGAACTTATAACCTCCTGATTACATTTTAATAAGTATCCGCGATTCACTCTCTGTGCCTTTTGTCCCTACGTGTGAGTTCTAATTTTTCACACATCACCTTAAAACTATGAAGCTGCAGAGCAAAGTCAAGTTTGTCAACAAAGACAAAAGCCTATTCTTTCCTACCCTCCGGAAACGGGTAGACGCCTACTTTACAGAGAACAACATTCCAAAAACCGCCAACACCGCCATGATTGTGAAAAGTGTGGTGCTGCTGCTAACCTACTTGCTTCCTTTCGTGTTACTGCTGGCATTTCAGCCTGCTTTCCCGCTTAGTCTGCTTCTGTGGTTTATGATGGGCCTGGGAGTGGCAGGTATAGGTATGAGCGTGATGCACGATGCCAATCATGGGGCTTTCTCTAACAGTAAGCGGGTTAACGATCTGATGGGCCATACCCTGAACCTGGTAGGTGGTTCGGCTTTTAACTGGAAACTGCAGCACAACATCCTGCACCATACCTACACCAATGTAGTAGAGATGGATGAAGACATTCAGGACAGGCTGGTGCTACGCTTCAACCCTCATTCCAAGGTAAAGTTTTTCCACAAGCTGCAGTGGGTATACGCCTTTGTGTTTTATGGTCTGCTCACGCTGTATTGGGTAGTGGCAAAAGACTTTGTACAGTATGCGCTTTTCAAGAAGAATGGT
This sequence comes from uncultured Pontibacter sp., assembly GCF_947502515.1. Taxonomy (NCBI): domain Bacteria; kingdom Pseudomonadati; phylum Bacteroidota; class Cytophagia; order Cytophagales; family Hymenobacteraceae; genus Pontibacter; species uncultured Pontibacter sp. Next base: position 116,977 of record NZ_CANNAI010000004.1, read on the forward strand.
GTGAATAACAATTCAGCAGCCGAGAACAGAAACTGGTTTATGAAACTGGTAGCTATGAAAGCCACTTACTTTTTTATCATTCTCGCTGTGCCGACGCTTTTCTTTGGAATTCCGTTTTTGCAGGTGCTGCTTGGATTTTTAGTGATGCACTTTGTAGCAGGCATCGTGCTGACGGTTGTTTTCCAGTTGGCACATACCGTAGAGGGTACAAGTCACCCGAGACCAGACGAGCATGGTATCATAGAGAATGACTGGGCGATACACCAGATGAACACCACTGTTAACTTCTCGCGTCATAACAAGATCCTGTCCTGGTATGTGGGCGGCCTGAACTTCCAGATTGAGCATCACCTTTTTCCGCGTGTGTGTCATGTGCACTACCCGGCCATTGCTGAGATCGTGAAAGAAACGGCCGAAGAGTTTGGAGTTCCTTATATGGAAAACAAGACTTTTGCACAGGCCCTGCGCTCACATATTGCCACACTGCACCGCTTTGGCAGACTGCCGGGCCTGAATGAGGCCATCGGTTAAAAAATCAAATAAGCAGCAAGCGCTTATAGTATCCTGTTTCACCTCTATATTTGCAGCCTCTTTGTGTAGCGATGCACTTTGGGTTTGATTTGAAAGCTTTTCCATTCGGGTTTATGAGTGGATGCAACTAACATTTAACTAAGGATGTGTAAAACACATAACCTGCAGAACCGTTAAATAGCTTTCAGAGTGTGAGTACTTTATAAGAATATCAAGTAGATTAAATGAAGCTTAAAGGCAAAGTAAAATTCGTTAACAAAGACAAAAATTTGTTTTTCCCGACGCTCCGCAAACGTGTGGACGCGTATTTTTCAGAGAATAACCTGCCCAAATCGGGTAATTCCCGCTTACTTATCAAAAGCATTATCCTGATGCTGCTCTATGTAGTGCCCTTTGCGGTTCTGCTTACTTTCACACCGCATGTGGCTATCAGCTTAGTGCTATGGCTGGTGATGGGTGTAGGTGTGGCCGGTGTGGCCATGAGTGTGATGCACGATGCCAACCACGGCGCTTTTTCCAAGAACAAGACCATGAACTACCTGATGGCACACTCCGTGAACCTGCTGGGTGCCTCGGCTTTTAACTGGAAACTGCAGCACAACATCCTGCACCATACCTATACCAATGTGGTGGAGATGGACGAGGATATTGACGATATGGTGTTCATGCGTTTTTCACCTCACACCAATGTGCGCTTTTATCATAAGCTGCAGTGGGCATACGCCTTTTTCTTTTATGGCTTGCTCACGCTTTACTGGGTTATCATAAAGGATTTCGTACAGTTCTTTAAGTATATCAAAAGTGGCGTGAACGCTAATTCCAAATCAGATAACACGGTTGCTTTCTCCAAGATTGTCGCTTTCAAACTGCTTTATTTCTTCTCTATTCTGGTTGCCCCGACGCTTATATTCGGTATACCTTTCTGGGAAGTGTTGCTTGGTTTCTTTTTAATGCATTTTGTGGCGGGCATGATTCTCTCCACGGTGTTCCAATTGGCGCATACGGTGGAGGGCACGCATCATCCGCTGCCGAGCGAGACTGGTGTGATCGAAAACGACTGGGCTATCCACCAGCTGAGCACTACCGCTAATTTCGCACGCAAAAGCAAGTGGTTGTCGTGGTATGTGGGCGGATTGAACTTCCAGATCGAGCACCACCTGTTTCCACGCATCAGCCATGTGCATTACCCGGCCATCGCGGATATCGTGAAGCAAACTGCATCCGAGTTTAACCTCACTTATATTGAGAGCAAAACCTTCCTGCAGGCTGTGCGATCACACCTGAACACCCTGCATCGATTCGGGCGACTGCGTCTGCCGAATCTGAACGAGGTGATGGCTTAGACTAACCTGAACGAGGTGATGGCTTTGAATAGAAAAGAAAAATGAGGGCCTGCTCGAAGCAAATTCGGGCAGGCTTTTTTTATATGGATTAAAATATCTTCAATATAGGTTTTATTTAATATTTGGCACAGTACTTGATTATGCGATGAAAATTGCGGCGATTAATCCTTTTGGTTAAGTGAAGCAACAACATGTGATACCAGCAATACACTTGTCAAATAAATAAAACTATGAAGAAACTACTCCCCTTTGCGCTTGTAACTTTAGCGCTTGCGTCTTGCGACAAAGAAGAAATAACAGTAGACCCGATTGCTATTGAGCATGTGACCATCAACCAATCCTTTAAACTTGATGCGCCCCTTTATCTGGATGTAAACAAGGATGGAAGAAATGACTTTGTGTTCAGTAACGTGCTTGTGTATGATGCCCGTGGGGCACACAATCTGTTTTACATAAACTCCCTGGACGGTAACTAAATACTCTTAGACGAACAACCCATGAAGCCGCATATCGGACACTAGCATGTAGGTTTGCAGGAGGGCGGGACAGTTCTCGAAGACAAATCTTCAAACCATGTGTGGAGCTCTGACAGAGCCTATCTTTTGAATATTCGGAAGCCAGATGAAGTGTTCACTTACTTTGAAGGTCCGGCAGCCAGCGAAATTACCCCATATGTTGCCATCCGGTTAAAAGATGGCGATGGTTATAAGTCAGGCTGGATTAAACTGAAGTATGAGACAGGTGATGATAAGCTTCAGGTAGTGGAGGCAGGGATTTCAAAAATTGAAAACCAAGAGCTCAAAGCTGGGAAGGGGAAATAGCTTCGATTGAAAATTGCAAAAAAGGCAGGTGCTAAACCTGCCTTTTTGAGTTTATAGACGCGGGTTTTAGGAACTGAGTGGGCATAGGTCTACTTTTGCAGCAAAACCATCTTTCAGAAGATAAGCGTATTTAAGGGGCAACTACAGCCGTACTCTGATTAATGCAGTTTTAGAAAAGTAGGCAGCATTACGGTTTAATTCCCCAACACTGCATTTAGCACATGACATTCAAAGACCTAAACCTGATCAACCCCATCCTGCAGGCGCTGGAAGAGGAAGGCTATACCCAGGCAACACCTATCCAGACGCAGGCTATACCTGAAGTGTTGCAGGGCCGCGACTTGATGGCTACGGCCCAGACAGGCACAGGCAAAACAGCAGCTTTTGCGCTGCCTGTTCTGCAGCTCCTGCACGGGCAGGCTATACCTGAGCCACAGGTTATCCGTGCGCTGGTGCTCACGCCCACCCGCGAGTTGGCCAGCCAGGTAAGCGACAGTTTTGCAGCTTATGGCAGGTATACCGGACTGAAGCATTTGGTGGTATATGGCGGCGTGCCCTACAAGGTACAGACCGAAGCGCTGCAGGCAGGTATAGACATCCTCGTAGCTACGCCCGGCCGCCTGCTCGACCTGCTGGACCAAGGCTTTGTGAGTCTGGAGCAGGTACAGTTAATGGTGCTCGACGAGGCTGACCGCATGCTCGACATGGGCTTTCTGCAGGATATCCGGAGGGTGCTGCAGGCTATACCTGAAAAACGGCAGACGCTGTTCTTCTCGGCGACCATGGCGCCGGAAGTGAGCAAACTGGCGAAGAAGATACTGACTGAGCCTGTAAATGTGGAAGTGACGCCAGTTTCCTCGACGGCAGGCACCATCCGTCAGGAGCTCTATTATGTGAAGAAGGCCAACAAAACACCTTTGCTGCTGCACCTCTTGCAGCACGCAGGTATAGACCGCACGCTGGTGTTTATGCGCACCAAAGAGGGGGCCGATAAACTGGCCAAGGAACTCAGTGCCGCAGGTATAGCAGCCGAAGCCATCCATGCAGACCGTGCCCAACGTGACCGTGAGCGTGTGCTGCAGAGCTTCAAAAATGGCGAAACAAAAGTACTCGTCGCAACCGATGTGGCTGCCCGGGGCATCGATGTGGAGGAGCTCTCGCACGTCATCAACTACGAGCTGCCCTTTGAGCCTGAAACCTACGTGCACCGCATAGGCCGCACGGGCAGGGCAGGTGCTGCAGGCATCGCCATCACCTTCTGCGGCGCCAGCGAAACGCCTTTGCTAATAGCCATTCAAAACCTCACCGGCAAGGCTATACCTGTGGTAGACCAGCACCCATACCCGCTCACGGCGCAGGATTTTATGGAAGCTGCTGCTTCTTCGTCTGCCAAAAATGACAAGCGCAAGCCTTCAGGCAGAGGAGGTAAAGGAAAACGGGGGAGGAGGTAAGCTTAGACCTCACAGTGTCTTCTAGGCCTGTGAGTGTCTGAAGAGCTGCTGCAGAAACTCAAGTGCTATAACACGAGTGGGCAAAAGCTAAGAGAGAAAGAGAGATAATTGCTGTTAGAGGGTAGGTTGGAGCTATAAGCCTTAAAGGACAAACGGCTATCGGAGAAACCGATAGCCGTTTGTCCTTTAAGGCAGGTATGCTATACCTTACCGCTGCAACTGTTCCCGGTTTTCACGGTTATCCCGATTTCGTTTACGTTCCTTCTTTTTATCTTTCTTACGGCCAATGGCACCACCGGCCACTGTGCCGGCCGCACCGCCAATAACGGCACCAGAAGTACCACCTACCGCAGCACCTGTAGCTGCGCCAGCCGTGCCGCCTATCACAGCGCCTTTCTTTTTACTGCTCCAGTTATCGGAACCAGCACATCCACCTAGTAGAAATGCTGATAATATGGCAAATGAAAATATTCTTATGTGTTTCATAACTTGTTGAATTTAAGCGAGTATTATACGCTGTTTGCTGAGTCATTGTTTGTGATGTGCTCAAAATCAGTACAATTTTAGATTGGCTTAGTCGGGCCGTTCTGCTGAAATGGAAAGGTGAGTGATAGTATTTGAAAGAAATTTCAGCGATTAGTCTGCACAAAAGCGGCGTCTGTACAGTATATTGGTCTGAGCAATTTCTATCTCTGATTTTCCATGACCGACATAGCCATTACGCCCTGTACACTTGCCGACCTGACCGAATTGCGGGACATAGCCGTGGAAGCTTACAACGACCACTACACCTACCTCTGGCACGACGGAGGGGACTGGTATGTGGAACGGTGCTTTACAGAGGAGGCCCTACGCGATGACATGGCCAATCCCAATGCCGCCTATTTCCTTATCCAATACAAGGACGAACCGGTTGGGTTTATGAAGTTCAACAAAGACAAAGCACTGGAGGGCTACACAGATGCTGAATGCCTTGAACTCGAGCGGCTATACCTGGTCGATCGTGCCTCCGGTATAGGCATAGGCAAATGGGCCGTGGATTTTGCCGTGCAGTATGCGCTGGAAAGCAATAAAAGCGTTATCTGGCTCAAAGCCATGGACAGCAGTCGCTCTGTTGACTTCTATGAGCAAAACGGCTTTGTGAGATGGGGCACTGATGAGCTCGATTTTGAGCAGATGAAGGAAATATACCGCGGCATGGTCGTGATGAAAAGAGATATTGCCTGAAGCGATTCTCTTTATACCTTTGAGTTCGACAAAGCCGCACCACCACATGAAGCTTCGCCTTTTATTTGCCTTCTGCCTATTCACGCTCGTAGCCTGCAACCAAAAAGAGGAAGAGCAGTACGAGCGGATCGATCAGGAAGTCGCAGTGTCTGACCCAAACAGCTGGGTGAAAGCCGATCTGCAGTGCGAGGAGATCCAAAGCGCTGACGAGGACAACCCGCTGGCGGTGGTATACCTGAGTCAGGTGGAGATGCAGTACGTGCTTGACACGGTGTATACCTGCTCCGTCATTGCTCCGCAGATGTATACCTCATTCGGTGTGCCGCGCCAGGCACTTTCAGCCTCCGGCGGCTGGTGGGCCGGACGGGGCAACTTCTACTATACCCTGCATGAAGGCGACAGCATCACAGTCATGCATGCCCAGCCTGTGCAAAGCGATACCGTGGACTTTCAGTATACCTTACTGCGCCGTTTGCCCGTTTCGCACAGTGCTGACGAACTACCCGAGGACAGTTACATGCCCTAAGCAGCTTTCTGCACGACATGTTGCCTCGTTCGGCTCACCAGGTATACGCCAGCAAAGATCAGGAGCGCATAAAAAGCCTTCTCCAGCGTAAATACATCCTTGCCCACCGCAACTGCAATCAGAATAGCCATGACCGGCTGCAGGTAGATGTAGGCACCTACCAGTGAGGGATTGGCGTAGCGCAGTGCCCAGGTATTGAGCAGGTAGGCGATGATCGTAACAGCGAATACCATAAACAGGATTGCCAGCCAGATAGACATCGGAAAAGTACTGTAGTCAGGACTAAGTAACTGCTGCCAGCCAAACGGAATCACCAGCACGGCTCCCACCGTGAAAATGCGGCTCACAATCGTGATAGCCTGGTACCGCTGCATGAGTGGCTTCACCAGTACCAGGTATAGGCCAAAGGAAGTAGCGTTCAGAATGATAAGAAGGTCACCCCACATGTTGCCGGTAGTCTGCTCTCCACGGGAGGTATAGATAAGCAGAAAAGCACCCGCACAGGCCAGAGTTATACCTGAAACCTTACGCTTCCCGATACGCTCCCGCAGCAGCAAGGCCGAAAAGACCAAAACTACCACCGGCACGATGACCATCAGGAGCGCCGCGTTGATGGGCGCAGTAAGATTCAACCCGGCAAAGAAGCACAGCTGATTCACAGCCACTCCGGTCACCCCACAGAGGATCACGCGGATATTATCAGCACGTCCCACAATTTTCTCTTTCACCACCAGCCGGGCAAATATGCCAAAGAACAGCGCCGCCGACACCACCCGTATCAGGATCAGACCGAAAGGACCTACATATTCCGGCATCACCTCTTTGGCGATGCTGTAATTACTACCATAGATCAGTGCCACCAGAAAAAGCGAGGCATGCACCTGTACCTGTTTATTCATGCTGCAAAATTACGTGCTTATTCGGTTTGTGCCGTATAAGGAGAGGCAATTAAAACCTGTACGCTCAAACCACACTATTGCATGAATCAAATGCCGCTTACGGTCCGTCGGGCCATCGAGGTAACCGGGCTCTTTTTTCTGGGCTGGATCATTGTACTGGGCCGTGACCTGCTGGCTCCGTTGCTCGTCGCTTTCTTCATCAGCATCATGCTGCTGCCTATCTACCGCTTTTTTAAGCAGCGAAACTTCCCCGACGCCGTAGCCATCGGCATCAGTCTGCTCACGCTGATCGTCGTACTGGGCGGCATCATCTGGTTCTTTTCTTCCCAGATGCGGGTGCTGATAGAGGACTTTCCGATGATCCAGAAGAACGTGATGAAACACCTGACCGCCCTGAGTGAGTGGATCGGCAGCAAAACGCCCTTTTCGACAGCAGAGCAGACGAGTTTTATAAAAGAGCAAAGCAACAACCTGCTCACTTACGCGGGTAACCTCCTGGGCGGCGTGGCTGGCGGTGTGACTGGTACGGTGGTGTTTATCGGTTTGCTGCCCATTTACATCTTCCTGCTGTTGTTCTACAAAAACCTGTTGCTGCGCTTCGTATTCCTTTGGTTTCCCCGTGAGCGGCATGAAAAAGTGGAAGAAACTTTGAGCGAAATGCAGGTCATCATCAAAAGCTACCTCTTCGGACTACTCATACAGATTACCTACATGACCGTGCTTTTGGGAGGCCTGCTCATGATTATCGGGATCAAGCATGCGCTGCTCATCGGAGTGATCTTCGCCTTTCTGAACCTGATACCCTATGTGGGGGCGCTGCTGGGCAACATCATCGGCGTGCTGCTGACACTGGCGTCTTCGGAGGAGCTATGGCCAGTGCTGGCCGTGCTGGGTACGATCGCCGCTGTGCAGTTTCTGGATAATAACATCCTGATGCCACGGATTGTGGGTTCGAAGGTGAAGATCAATGCGCTGGCTACTATTGTCGGGGTAATTGTGGGCGGAGAGATTGCAGGTATAACAGGTATGCTCCTGTCGCTTCCCATTATTGCCATGCTCAAAGTGGTGTTTGATCGCACCGACCAATTTAAGCAGTGGGGTGTGCTCTTCGGAGACGAGCGGCCTGGCCTGAGCCCCATGGCTATACCTGTGCTGCGTTGGGATACAAAGGCCGTCCGCCGCCAACTAGAAGAGGAAAATGACATAGAACCACCCCATGAAGGGGAAGAGGAGAAGCCAAAAGAATAGCATACAGACCGTACTGTTGGTAAGCGGATGATCTGGGACTGTGGCATCGGCAGTAGCTGTTTGCCCAACCGACAGGTATAGGGACTGCTTTGTAGCTTCCTTCCTGCTTTGCCTTCAAATTCGTAACTTTGTTTAGACCGAATCCTGAGAAAGAAAAGAGCAGATGAATCACCCGAACATACCTTTGGCCGAGCGCATGCGGCCGCACAATTTAGATCAATATTACGGACAAAAACACCTGGTAGGGCCAGACGGGATCCTGCGTCGCTACATTGAGGGCGGCGTGATACCCAGCATGATCCTTTGGGGGCCTCCGGGCGTGGGCAAAACCACCCTGGCCAACATCATCGCTAACCAGATGAAGGTGCCTTTTGTAGCCTTGAGTGCCATTAACTCGGGCGTGAAGGACATTCGTGAAGTAATTGATCAGGCTAAGAAGCGTCAGGGCACGGTGTTGTTCATCGACGAGATTCATCGCTTTAACAAATCCCAGCAGGACGCTTTGCTCGGAGCTGTGGAGAAGGGTACGGTAACTCTGGTGGGCGCCACAACCGAGAATCCTTCTTTTGAAGTGATCTCAGCCTTACTTTCCCGCTGCCAGGTATACATCCTCAAGCACCTCACCAAAGACGAACTGATCGAACTGGTGGACAAGGCGCTGGAGCAGGACGAATGGATGCGCCACCGCAAGGTAAGGGTAGAGGAATACGAGGCTTTGCTGACCATATCGGGAGGTGATGCCCGCAAACTGCTCAACCTGCTCGAGATCGTGGCCGAAGGTATAAAAGCCGATGAAGTGGTCGTGACCAATGATCTGGTGAAGCAGGTAGCCCAGCAGAATATCGTGATGTATGACAAGTCGGGCGAGATGCACTATGACCTGGTGTCGGCCTACATCAAGTCCATCCGTGGCTCTGACCCTAATGCGGCTGTTTACTGGCTGGCCCGCATGATCGAGGGTGGTGAAGACCCTAAGTTTATTGCCCGTCGCCTGCTCATCGCCGCTTCTGAGGATATCGGCTTGGCTAACTCCAACGCCCTGCTCATGGCGACTTCCTGTTTTCAGGCGGTGCAGATGATCGGCTATCCGGAAGCGGAGATCATCCTGTCGCAGTGCACGGTATACCTGGCCACTTCCCCGAAGAGCAACGCCAGCTACAAAGCCATCAAGCAGGCACGGCAGCTGGTGCAGCAAACGGGCAACCTGCCCGTGCCACTACACATCCGCAACGCCCCAACCAAGCTGATGAAAGAGATCGGCTACGGCAACAACTACAAATACGCCCACGACTACGAAGGCAATTTTGTAGCGCAGGAGTTTATGCCACAGGAGCTCAGCAACACCGCCCTCTACCAGCCCGGCAACAATGCCCGCGAACGCGACATGCTCAAGCAACTGCAGGCGCAGTGGGGAAAGAAGTACAGGTACTAGTCAGTTGGGTAGTTTAAGAGTTATAAAATAGAAGAAGTGAACAGAACCGTTTATGTAATTTTATTGGTGCTGCAAGTTGTATTCTTTTTTGTTTGGCGGCACTTGGGTTACAATTACGGTGGGGCGTATGTTTTCCTCTCAGGAATCGTGCTACTCTATTTCCGCAGGCGCTTTCTGGACATGAAGCCTTATTGGGGCGGCGATCTCAGTGATATTCCTAAATACTTCACAAGAAAATAAAAGCTTAATGTCAGGCAGGTAAAGCGAAGGTAAGCTGAAATCTAATCTTCAAAGAGTTCAGTCGCGCCCTGCTCAATCGTGCTGGTGATACACTAACTCGTGTATAAACAACAATCAGCAGTTCAACCATCAATAATTCAACAGCTAAGTTAGTCTATGAAATGGACCGATTGGTCGAAATTGCGGTTTATTGGGGCTTAGTATTGAACTTTAAGCGCTATTTTTGTTTATTGTATGCAGGGACCTATATTTCCCGCCACTAAAAAAACAGAACCTAAACATTAAATAGAACCTATGCTGAATTTCCTCCGATATGTGCTGGCTACCATTCTTGGCCTGTTCATATTCTTCTTCCTGGGCTTGCTGATCATGGTAGGCATCATTGCGGCATCAGCTTCCAAAGGCGATGTCACCGTCACCGAAAACTCGGTGCTGGAGCTTAAGCTTGATAAGTCTATTGTAGAGCGTGAGCAGGAGAATCCTTTTGGCGATTTCTCTATCGGTTTCTTCTCGATGAACAGCAATGATGGTCTTGATCAGATCAAAGCCTCTATTCGCCGGGCCAAAACAGATGACAATGTAAAAGGCATCTTCCTGAACATGCGCTTCGTGGATGCCGGTATGGGCAAGCTGGAAGAGATACGCAACGAACTGATCGACTTCAAAGAGTCTGGCAAGTTCATCGTGTCCTATGGCGACATGACCAACGAGAAGGCTTACTACCTGTCTTCCGTGGCTGATAAAATTTACCTGAACCCGATGGGTACGCTGGAGTTCAACGGCATCAGCTCTGAGGTGTTCTTCTTCAAAGGCACACTGGAGAAACTGGACATTGAGCCGACTATCTTCAAAGTAGGTGAGTTCAAGAGCGCGGTAGAGCCTTTCTTCCTTGACAAGATGAGCGATGCCAACCGTCAGCAGATGACCTCATTCCTGAACTCGATCAATGACTACCAGCTGCGCAAAATTGCGGAGGCACGTGGCAAAACTTACGAAGAACTGAAAAAAGTGTCTGATGAAGTGCTTGTTCGTGAAGCTGAAGACGCCAAAACCCATGGTCTGGCAACTGATATTGGTTACTATGATGAGGCCATCGACTACATGAAAGAGCAGATGGGTGTTGATAAAGACAAGAAACTGCAGCTGGTGAGTCTTGGCAAGTATAAGAAAGTGAAAGACACTGAGAAGAGCGGCTCTGCTAAAAACCGCATCGCTGTGATCTACGCCGAAGGCGACATTGTGGATGGTGAAGGCGGCGATGATGAAATCGGCAGCATGCGCTATGCTGAGGCTCTTCGTAATGCCCGCATGGACAATAATGTGAAGGCTGTTGTACTGCGCATCAACTCACCGGGCGGTAGCGCACTTGCCTCTGACGTCATGTGGCGCGAGATTCAGGAGACCCGCAAGGTGAAGCCCGTCATCGCTTCCATGTCAGACATGGCTGCCTCTGGCGGTTACTACATGGCTATGGGCTGCGATACGATCGTGGCGCATCCGAACACCATCACAGGTAGTATCGGTGTGTTTGGCATCGTGCCGAACTTCGAAAACTTCTTTAAGAACAAGTTAGGCATCACAGTGGATCGCGTAAGCACAGGCAAACACTCTGACCTTCCGACTGTGACCCGCGCCATGACACCGTTTGAGAAAGAGATCGTGCAGCGTGAGATCAACAAGATCTACGAAGTGTTCACCCAGAAAGCAGCCGACGGCCGCGGCATGTCGCAGGACCAGTTGAAGGAATTTGCCTCAGGCCGCGTGTGGTCAGGTATAGAAGCCAAGGAGCGTAACCTGGTAGACGTGCATGGTGGTCTGGAAAAAGCCATCGAGATTGCCGCTGCCCGTGTAGGTATAGAGGATGACTACCGCATCAAGGAACTGCCGCGCCGTAAGTCTTTCTTTGAGGAGATGTTCGGCGAAGCTGGTTCGCAGGTAAAAGAGCGTGCCGTGAAGGCCGAACTTGGACAGCTGTACCCTGTGTACAAAATGTACAAGAAGGTAGAGAACATGCAGGGCATCCAGACCCGCATGCCGTACGAACTGACAATCCAATAACAGCACTGGCAGGATCTAACCTGCTGCTGGTGAAGTACCCTAAAGCCCGCTGGTGCAAACCAGTGGGCTTTTTGTTTCAGGTCCAAGCCATTTTTTGCAAATTGCGGAAAAGAAGAAGGTATGAGCTTTGAAAGAACACATGATATAAGTCATTTATTCTCTCAAATTAAATAACCTATTTCGCGAACCTTAACAGACAGAACATAAAACGATGAACGATATGATGCAGCAATTACGAGAGTCCGCTTCTTACATACAGGACCACACGGGCAACTTTCAACCTGAGTTTGGCATTATCCTGGGTACGGGCTTGGGCGCCTTGATCAGAGAAATTGAAATTGAATATAGCCTCAACTACGCCGACATCCCGCACTTTCCGGTTTCTACAGTAGAGAGCCACTCCGGACGACTGGCTTTCGGTAAGCTGGCTGGCCGTCGTGTGATCGTGATGCAGGGGCGCTTCCATTACTACGAAGGCTATACCATGAACCAGGTAGTGCACCCGGTGCGTGTGATGAAGCTGCTGGGCGTACAGAAGCTTTTCATTTCCAATGCCAGTGGCGGTTTGAATCCTGCCTTCAATACATCCGACCTAATGGTGATCACCGACCATATCAACCTGCAGCCATCCAACCCACTGATTGGTCCGAACCTGGACGAACTGGGGCCTCGCTTCCCGGATATGAGCGAAGTGTACGACGAAAGCATGGTGCGCCAGGCGATGGTGATTGCTGAGGATGCCGGTTTCAAGCTGCAAGAAGGTGTTTATGCCAGCGTGCCTGGACCAATGCTGGAAACACTGGCAGAGTACAGCTATATCGCCCGCATCGGGGCTGATGCCGTAGGTATGTCCACCGTGCCGGAGGCCATTGCCGCCCGCCACATGGGCATGAAGATCTTCGGTATTTCGGTAATCACGGACATGGGCACACCGGATCGCATCAAGAAAGTGATCCTGGCGGATATTCTGGAAGCAGCCGCGATAGCTGAGCCACGCATGACCATGCTGATCAAAGAACTGGTGCGTCAGCAGTAATAGCCGAGCACAGGTGCGACAGCACATAAAAGAACAAGCAGGGGTGGCCAGATGGCTGCCCCTGCTTGTTTGCAGTATTTTACATGGTCAGGTAGGCGAGGGCTAGCAGCGCTGCGTTAAACAAGCCGTGTGACACGATAGCCCAGGTCAGGCTGAAGCGAAGGCGGATATAACCCCAGAACAAGGCACCAATAAACTGCGGCACCACCAGTAAAGGTATAAGGGCGATGGGTAGGTGCAGGTTTTCATAGTTGGCCAGGTGCACCAGGCCAAATACGATTGTGAAGGTATAAAACACCGTTGGGAAACGCTTTTCCCAGAGGCGCCTCAAATACCAGGCACGCATATCCGAAAGTACTACCCAAATAGCCAGCATCAGAGTCACAAGCCAGATCAGGGCGCTCAGGAGTGTGCTGATCTGCAGCATCTCAAGCAGGGTAGGGAGTATAAAAAAAATGATGGTCAGGAAAGCGACAAACAGCCGCATGCGGGTATAGCGCAAGGGGGCACGGAAGAAGAATTCCTCTATCGCAGGACCGATCACGGCTACAGCCAATAGCACCAGCAGCGGGTTGTTTTCCTCCAGGAAACGGCCTAGGCGATGATTGGCGAATGGGTTGTAACCCATCAGCTTGATCAGGCCGAATATGATGGCTGCTATACCCAGGCTCAGGATGAGCTTGAGTAAGAACAGTTGCAGCAGTGGCCTCCATACCTCCTCAGGCTTTTGATGCAGCGCCTCCAGCTGTTTAGGAGCTTTCAGAAAACGCCAGAAGGCCAGTGCGGTTTCTTTTGGGCGAGGGCTTGGGTTCTCTCTAACCCGGTCAGGAGGTAAAGGTGCTTCCATCGTTTATTTTACTTCTCAATTACGACCGTTTTGCGGTTATAGGAGAGGTTTGTGAAGATGCCGATGCCTCCCTTCACGGAAGACACAATGCGCGAAGGCTGGGCAAATGGGTTTCCGTTGGCCCTGCGTGCATCCGAAATAGAGCTTAGGAAGTCGTAGTACTGCTTCTCGATGTGAAACAGCGACACGATCAGTGTATCGCCCTCTTCGTAATCATAGCCCGACCCGTAGGACACACGCTGGCCATTGGTAAGCTGGTCACTGGATACGAAATCCCGCTGGGAGGAGTTGGACAGGCTGTCGCGGTGCACCATGTAGCGGTAATAGTTCGCGGCATCCGGGTTGTCCTGGTAAGAAGTGAGCAGGTAGGCCTTGTTGCTTTCATTGAACTTCCACTCCACAGCCTCAATCGGAACCTGTCCCATGATGGTGGTAGTACCGGTCACGTGACGACCTTTCTTATCTTTGACCTCCAGCGTGAGCACATCGCCGGGTTGCAGGTTGAGTTTCTCGTTTTTGCGATGAGTATAGTATTTGCCCGTCGCCTTGTTTTGAATGGGGCTGAAAGGCAGTTTGATCGTTCTGCCCTGGTGGGTGATGAACACTTCCGCATCTGGCACAAGGGGCAATTCGGGTTCGTTGAAGTAACTCACACTCTCCAGCACAACGGCCCGAAGGGGCTTGCCGGGCTCCAGGTAGCATTCAACCACGAGCTGTGATTCGTAAGGGGGTAACTTAATCTCCACTTCCTGCTCCATGTCACAGGATAGGAGCAAAAAGAGTAGGGGCAACAGCAAGGTATAGATCGCTCGTCTGGTCTTCATCAGAACTTGAAATTATAGGTAACAGAAGGTATAACCGGGAAGAGCGACACCTGCTTGGCCCGGAAGCCGAGCGTTTCGTTGTCATCTTCGTCCTTTACCTGCTCGAAATACACAAAGTATGGGTTGCGGCGGTTATAAGCGTTGTAGGCATTGAAGGTCAGGTCGGCCTCGCCACGTTTGGGCTTAAGCTTAAGCACCAGACCCAGGTCCAGCCGGTGGAAAGCATCCAGGCGGAAGCTGTTGCGGTCGCTGTATACAGGCACCACGGTAGCACTTTTGCCTTGCACATCCTGAAAGGCGAAGCGGGCCACGGGCAGCGAATAGGCGTTGCCGGTGCCATACACAAAAGCACCGGTCAGGTTGATGCGCTTGCTTAACTCGTGCAGCACCACCACACTCAGGTCATGGCGGCGGTCGTAGCGGGTCGGGAAGCGGCGGCCTCCGTTAATGTCGTCGAACTGGCGGTAGCTCCACGACAAGGTATAGCCTACCCAGCCGGTGGTGCGTCCTTTTATCTTTTCGAGGTATACCTCATTGCCGTAGCTCTCGCCCTTGCCAAACAGAAACTCCCCTTCCAGGTTGTCATTCACAAAGAGATTGGCCCCATCGCGGAAATCGATCTGGCGGTGCATCCACTTGTAGTAGAGTTCGTTGGTGACCATGTAGCGGCCTCCGCCAAAGAGGTGGCTTATACCTGCGGCCACTTGTTGGGAGCGTTGCGGCTTCACGTAGTCATTGGATGGATACCAGATGTCGGTTGGCAATGAAGCACCTGAGTTGGCTACCAGGTGGATGTACTGCATCATGCTGGCATAGCTGGCTTTCAGAGAGGTGTTCTCGCTGAGGCTATACCTGGCAGAAGCCCGCGGCTCGAAAGCACCGTAGGTTTTGCCACCGCTAGTGAAAGCCGACATACGAAGGCCGTAGTTAAGCGAAAGCTGGCTGCTTACCTGGAAGTCATCTGCTATATAAGCAGCGGCTTCCGTGGCTTCGTAGTCATTGCCTGCCCCAAAGCTGATGCGGTCATCGTCTGAATCGAAATTGAGGCGGCCGATCGTGAAGTTGTGCCGGGTGGCCATAGCACCGAACTGCAAGGTATGGCCTTTGTCCAGGATCAGGCTGAAGTCTGTTTTAAGAGCAATATCACGGATATCGGAGGTCAGGTTGAAGCTGAACACGTCGATTTTGTTGGTGACATTGTACTGGTAACTGCTACCCGAAAGTGTCGTGTTTACCTGAAAGCGCGGGTTGAACTTATGCTGCCAGCGCAAAGCGCCTACCTTATTCCCCCAATCGAAGCCAAACTGAAAGTCCGCGTCGTTAAACCCGAAGAAATCACGACCAAAATAGCCACTCAGAAACAGTTCGTCTTTCTCACCAAGCTTGTAGTTTGCCTTGCCATTCAGGTCATAAAAGTAGTAGTCAGGTATAGGATTGTAGTCCTCTTTGCCTTCCTGTATGCGGTTGATCTGGCGTGTGAATACATCAAAATAGGTGCGCCGACCGGACAGAACAAAAGAGGATTTGTCTTTCACAAGAGGCCCGTCTACGGTCAGGCGCGAAGCAATCAGGCCAATGCCGCCCGTTACGCCAATGCGCTCCTTGTTGCCTTCCCGCATCTTTACATCCACCACAGACGACAGTCTGCCGCCAAACTGCGCCGGGAAACCTCCTTTGTAGAGTTCTACACTTTCAACCGCATCCGGGTTGAACACGGAGAAGAAGCCGAACAGGTGGGAGGCATTGTAGACCACGGCGTCGTCGAGCAGCACCAGGTTTTGGTCAGGACCACCCCCGCGCACATACAGGCCCGAGGCTCCTTCGCCGCCCGATTGCACACCCGGCTTCAGTTGCAGCGCCTTGATGAGGTCAACTTCGCCGAAAATGGCCGGCAGGAGTTTCGCCTCTCTGGTGGTCAGCGTCTCAACGCTCATCTGGTTGGCATTGAGTTTCTGCTGGAGCGAATTAGCTTCGATCACAACTTCACGCAACTGGCTGTTAGCTGGCAACAAGGCAAAGTTGATAGTTAGGTCCCGGTCAGTAACCTCGATGGTACGGGTAGCAGTTTCGTAGCCGATGTAAGTGGCCTGTAAGGTATGGCTGCCTTCGGGTAGTTGCAAGGTATAGAACCCACGGGCATCCGTTGCAGCACCGATACGAAGCTCGGGAACCGATACAGTAGCCCCTATCAGGGCGTCTTCGCTGCCGGTGCCCCGAACGTAGCCACTGATGGTGTAGGTGCTCTGCGCAAATGCATCAGGGGCAAGGAAACTGAGTAGACAAATAATGTATACAGCGAAAGCTGGTAAGCGCATCTAACTAAAATTAAAACCGGGGGCTTTGAGAATCAGGCACAAAGGTACATACAAATAACCTGATCCGCCCCAGAAAAACGACCCTTATCAGGCCGTCTTAAGTAGAATTTTTTAATGAAACAGCGCGATTCTCAAAATGTTCCTTTTAAGGGAGGGATTCTTAAGGCATGGTATCGTTTAGCCAGGAGGCACGCAGGCGAAGCTGTCGCTCCGATGGAGAGGCAACCGGCTCTAGCAGGTGAAGCACTTCCCGTTTGACAGCGGTTACTTTTCCGGTGAGTTTTTTTGGTTTCACATTGCCCTTAGCGTCTTTGCGTCCTACGGTGATCTCTATTTTGCTGCCCGGCTCGGCCTGTTGCAGTTCTTCGCCTATGATGTCTCGGATGTTCATGGGCGTGATCTCTCTACCGTTGAAAGCCAGCAGTTGGTCGCCTTCCTTAAAGCCCATTTGCTTTCCGAACTCGTCCATGTCATCCGCCTCAGCCACCGTGATCTTGTCGGCTTCGCGGTCATAGCCTGGCACAAAGCCTCCGTAGGAATTGACCAGCTGCACCGAAACAGGCTCGTATTTAACTCCTACCTTGTTGAGCAGTTCCTCCAGGGGCAGGCGCTCACTGCCTTCCACATAGCGGGCGAAGAAGGTGCGGATCTCCGGGTAAGTGAGTTCGGCTATCTTGTCAAACAGCTCGTCGTCTTTGAAAGGACGGCCTTTGCCGTAGGTTTTGGCCAGGTCCTGCATCAGGTCTACCAGTCCGTACTTGCCATCTGACAGGTCGCGCAGCTGTATATCCAGCGCCATCCCGATCAGAGCTCCCTTTTGGTAGACATTGCCATACTGGTTTTCGTGCTGGTCCAGCACTTTGGCACTCATCTCCGTGAAAGGCAGTGTATCGTTAAAAGCCATGGAGTTGAAAATATACTCCCGGATCTTCTGCATGAACTCGTCTACTGAGACCAGGTTTTCGTGCACCTGCACATGCGAAGCAAAGTATTCTGTTACGCCCTCATACAACCACAAGTGCTTCGACATGCGGGGGTTGATGAAGTCAAAGTCATGTATTTCCTCAGACTGAATGGAAAGAGGCGTCACGATATGAAAAAACTCGTGGGCCGCCACGTCGCGCATGGTGCTGTTGAAACGCTCCTCCGGCATCTCAGGCAGATAGTAAACGGAAGAATTGGAGTGCTCCAGTGCCCCATAAGAACCCGACTTGCCTGGTCGCTCCGGCACATAGATCAAAAAAGCATACTTATCCACCGGCAAGGTGCCGCCGAGGTAGCTACGCTGTGCTTCCAGAATATCGCGGATGTTGTCAGCGATAGGTTTGGATGTCACCCGGCCGGTAGGGGAATATACAGACACCAGCACGTCAGTCCCACCCAAATTCAGTACAGTCGTGTCAGGTTGGTTATACATCAGCGGCGAGTCGGCCAACTCCACATAATTGGTTACGGTATAGGTGTCGGCAGTGGCTGTGCTGGACGTAGCCTGCAGTGCCGTGGAGCCATAAAAACCGGCGGGTTTGGTAACCGTGAGCTCGTAAGGTACCTGCTTTAGTCCGTCGAAATAACCTACGAAGCCAAACGGATTGAGCAGAAAGTTTTTGCCTTCCTCGATGTTGGTGCCGCCCGGTTCAAACACCACATCCTGCCGTCTTTCGGCATCAAATGTATCGTCTACCCAATAGGTGATTCTGTCCAGGTTCTGAGCCTGTGTGATGCGCCAGCGGTTAGTATCGATCCGCTCCACAGGCAGCGGCTTGCCCTGCTTGTCCAGCGCCTGAAACTCTGACACGAACTTGCCAAAGTCAGATACGGAGTAGGTGCCGGGCACAATCTTGGGCATGTTGTAGATTGCTTCGCCTTGCTTGATAGCCGGTGGGCGCAGGCTTACCGGTACCCTATCACCTTTCACCTGGGTCAGGTCGATCGTGACGGCATAGCGAGGTTCTGAACTCGACTGTGTAGCAACCGAGGAGCATCCGAAATGAAGGCTGAGCAGCAGGAGCAGGATCGTTTTGGTTAATTTCATGTAGTGCGGACGTGAGTTAACAACCTAGTTAACGGTCACGGGCTGCTTTTGGGTTTGTACTTGCCTTTTCTCTAAAAAAGAATCGACAGAAAGGGGACCGGCACCGTTGAACAGGTAAAAGAACCCTGCGAAAATAAGCTCAGCTGCCGGATAGTATTGCGGAAACGACTGCCCGATATGTACGATGAAAATGGCTGCCGTGAAATTGATGATAAGCAACAGGCCCGCTATCCGGACTCCCCAGCCTAGCAGGAGCATCAGGCCAATCAGAAATTGGGTATAGACCGAAAGATGTGCGGCCACCAGCGGGTAGGGTACCCCATGCGCCTGCAGAAAATCCCGGAACTCGAGCATGCGCTCCCAACTAAACACATTGTCCTGTACGCCATAGATCAGAAAAATGCCCATGGCAAAACGCAGGAACACCACCCCGTAGGCTTTATGACGACGAAAAAAAGCGAAGGCGTTCCTTGTCATAGGTTACCTGAGAGCACTGATGACTTTGTTTTTCTCATAATCAGAGCCAATAGTATTGGCTGCTTTCTCCACTTCCGCACGCAGATCTTTATTATCGGCAGGTATAGCACTCGCAATGTTGCGGAGCACTTTGCCCTTTTCATAGTCGGAGCTTATGCGGCTTACGACCGGTAGGAGCTCTTTATACTGGGCCTGTGACAGTTTATGGTTCTTTACAACAGCGTTGATGATTTTTGCCTTCTCGTAGTCTGATGAAAATTTATCAATGATGGAAAAGGTCGGTTTGTAGTTGTGCTGGATAAAATCAGCCTGTTTGGTCAGTTGCTGCAGTACTTTGGCTTTTTCGTAGTCAGAGGATATTTTGCCAGTCTGCTCCAGCGCCATGGCCATGCTCTCTTTGCCCATATCCGGCGTCTCCAGCAAATAAAGCAATGCCTTGCGACGCTCGTAGTCAGAATTGATCTTGTCACTCACCTGTAGGTAGCTGCTCACCACATCCTTGTTTTTTAGATGTGCAGCGGTTACCGTACCCAAAGCTTTTCGGCGCTCATAGTCGGAAGATACGTGCTTGTCCACAAACTGCAACGACTGCTTCAGTTCAGCAGGCTTCAGGTCGGGCTGCTGGTACAGGTGATGCACAAAGCGCATCTTTGCATGTTCACTGCCTGCTTTCTCAGCCTCAGCAAGTACTCCTTTCGCACCTGCTTTACCGTAAAGGTCTTTTACTAACTCGGCTATACCTATGCCGGTGTTGGCCATCAGGTCCGGCATCACCTGCTGCAGCCACTCTCTGCCAGCTGGCTCATAAGCCACCTTTTTCCCATTCTCTGTGTAAGTGCGGGTCAGGTTACCGTTTGCATCGCTCGTGATCTCAAGTCGCTTCGTATCATCATTAACAGAACGCATGTACTTGATGTAGCCGTTTGGAGAGATACTTTTAATATCTTTCAGGTCATCAGTGAGGGTGACAGTTCCCTGGCGTTTCAGTTCTTCCCGCTTGTTGTTATCTGTGTTAATGTATACCTGCTCCCCGTTCTTACCGTCTTTGCCACCTACCTGTATCCGGACATTGTTGTTTTTCTTCTTTGCCTTCACGGTATCCTGCTGCATGACTTCCACACCGGTAATAAGGCGCAGACTAGTAGAGGCGGCAGGGCGCAGGTCAAGCATGCTCAGGACGCCAGCGGCAAGTGAAGCAAAAAAGATAGTAGATGGCTTTGTCATAGTTTTTATTTTTAATGATGCATTTTGTTGGGTAAAGGATGCTTCAGCGGGTATCTTTTTTTGACAACCCGCTGAATTCACCTTTAATTAACAATACAAACACAAACTCAATTATATTACTCCGTGCGCAGTGCCTTTATAGGGTCTGCCAGTGCTGCCTTCATGGCCTGATAGCTGACTGTGGCTAATGCTATAGTCATAGCGGCTAATCCAGTTGTCACAAATACCCACCAGCTAATCTCGATGCGGTACGCAAAGTTTTGCAACCACTTATCCATACTATACCAGGCAATAGGTATAGCCACTATTATGGCAATAAGAACCAGTAGCGCAAAGCTTCTGGAGAGCAGTAGCACAATTTCTGAAACTGATGACCCGAGCACGATCCTGATACCTATTTCCTTGGTGCGTTGCTCGGCCATGTAGGCTGACAACCCAAACAAACCTAAACAGGCAATGACAATAGTCAGGATGGTGAAATATGTAAAGATGACCAGCATTTTCTCTTCCGCACGGTACTGCTGCTGAAAGCTCTCGTCCAGAAACTGGTAATCCATCGGAAATTCGGGGAAGTGTTTTTTCCATACCTTATCCATATCCGCTAAGGTGGCAGAAAGGTTAGCCTCAGCGTTTACACGCGTCAGCAACCTCCCGAAGTGCGGCTCCAATCGGATAATGAGTGGCTCAATCTTGCTATGCAGTGATTTATAGTTGAAGTCTTTTACCACGCCGATCACTTTGCTTGTGAGCGTATCGTCCGGGAGCTTAATGCGTTTATCCAATGCATCTGTCCAGCCAAACTCTCTGGCGGCAGCTTCATTTATAAGGTAGCTATGGGTTTCATCGGTGCGAATTTCGCGTGAATAGCCGCGTCCTTCGGCTAGCTTTATGCCCATCAGATCTATGTAGGAGTAATCCACGCCAATATGGTTGATCGTCCGCGTGACCATCTTGTGATTAATCTCTACCTGAAAGTCAGAAGTGAGGGCATCTTCGCCTGGCAGTTGCTGGGCACTGGAGGTATAGGCAATTTGTGGTAACTCAAGCATTTCCTTTTTGAGGAGCGCCAGCTTTTCCTTCTGCTTCACCCAGCCGATAGATGGTATTTTAACAGAAATGACCTGCTCTTTCTGGAAGCCAAGATTCACATCTTTCAAATGCTGCATCTGGTTAAATACTACTACAGTGCCTATAATCAGGATAAGGGATATGGTAAACTGCAGCACGACCAAGGCTTTGCGAAGCCTGGCGTTGCCGCTATTGGGGGTAGCATTTGCTTTTAGGGCTTCAACCGGCTTATAGCCTGACAGGTATAAGGCCGGATATCCACCTGCCATAAAGCCTACAAAAATGACAATGCCGAGTATGAACAGACCTACTTCGGGCTTCAGAATAAAGATGGTGTCAATATTTCTTTCGGTTAGGCTGTTGAACAAGGGGAGTATTAACTCTACTATGGCGAGCGCTACTACAACAGCAATGAGAGTAAGCATGAAGGACTCAGCTAAAAACTGCTTGACCAGCTGACTGCGGCTGGCTCCGATTGTTTTGCGTAAGCCCACTTCCTTAGAGCGTTTGGCAGATCGTGCTGTGGCCAGATTAATGTAATTGATAGCTGCGATGAGCAGGATAAACACTGCTATGACTCCGAAAATATAGATGTAGGTAATATTGCCTACTTCTCCAACCGGATACTCCAGGTCTTTATCCAGGTAAGCGTCTGTAATAGGTTGAATGCTGTACCCGGTAACAGCAATACCATCCATCTGTTGGTTTGGCTTTGCTTTCCGGTTATACAGTTCCGGCAATTTTGACATCAACGCACCCGCCTGCTCAGCTTTAAATAGTTTCAGATAGGTATAGCCACCTACCATCTGCCACTGGTTCAACATGTATTCTGTGTTGGTATCATAGTGCAATGGCAAGACAGCATCGATCTGTAAGTGCGACGGCTGTGGATGTGAGATTACCCCCGTCACCAGGAAAGTTCTGGCGATATAAGTAAGTGGTTTGCCTAGTGCAGAGTCGGCACTGCCAAAATACTTTCGGGCCAACGCTTCGGTCAGGACTACTGAAAATGGGTTTTGCAAGGCAGAGGCGGGATCACCAGCTACAAAGGGAAAAGGCAGGACTTTGAAAAAATTACTGTCAGCGTAGGAAATGCCTACGGTGAGGGCATTTTCATTTGAGCGGAGCGAGTTCTGGCCCATTTGCAGGAGAAATGTTGCCTGCTCTACCTCCGGATACTCTTCGGTCAGGGTTTGAGCCATCGGGCCGTGGCTGAGTGCGGTTTTCTTAGCCTGTCCGTTTAGGCTCATATCGCTCGTAACTCTATACAGCCTGTCAGCATCACTAAAACTCTGATCGTAACTCAGCTCATGTTGCAGAAATAAGTAGATGAGTATGCAGGAAGCTATACCTACAGCCAAACCAATAATATTGATGGCAGCATGTGCCCTGTTTCGTGTTATGTTGCGCCAGGAAGTAAGCCAGTAATTCTTGGTCATACGAAGGGGTTAAGGATGTACTGTTTATACCTATTGCGCCTGACAAGTCATGGTCAGCGCATTTGCATACTTTGTATTGATTACTCCATGCGCAGCGCCTGCACCGGGTCCTCCAGCGCGGCTCGTGTGGCTTTAAAGCTGACGGTCAGGATAGCAATCAGCAAGGCCAACAGTCCCGAGATTAAGAATACCCAGATGCTGATCGGCGTGCGGTAAGCGAAGTCCTGCAGCCACTGTTGCATGCCATACCAGGCGAGTGGGCTCGCAATCAGAACGGCGAGGCACACCAGCACGGCAAAGTCTTTGGTTAATAGCACCACTATACCTGAGATCGAACTGCCGAGCACCTTGCGTATTCCAATCTCCTTGGTGCGCTGTTCTGTTGTAAAGGAGGCCAGCCCAAACAAGCCCATGCAGGCGATGATGATGGTGAGGAATGTAAAATAGCCGAAAATGGTCAGCATTTTTTCTTCCGCGCGGTACTGCTCGTTGAAGCTGTTATCCAGAAAGAAGTAGTCCATCGGGTGAGTAGGAGCGAGGCGCTGCCAAACGCTCTCCACATGCGCGAGGGTAGCCTCCATGTTTTCAGGGGTAATGCGTGCCATCAGGTAACCATTGTTCTGCGGGGCGAGCATGATCACAAGCGGCTCTATCTGGCTGTGCAGCGAGGTATAGTTAAAGTCTTTCACTACCCCGATTACCTTGGCCCGGGTGGTATCGGAGCCACCAATGCGTTTGCCAACGGGGTCAGTCCAGCCCATCACTTTGGCGGCCGCTTCATTCACCATGATACCGTACTGCAGGTCCGTGCTCATGTCTTTTGAGAAGTTTCTGCCTGCTACCACAGGTATAGCCATCAGGTCGAAGAACTCATAATCTACCCAGATAGTATTAAAAGTTTTCTCTACCATCTGGTTGTCACGCTCCACATTGAAAATGATAACGCCTGTGCTCGCTCCCGGTATCATGGCGCTGGTAGTCGCGCTGGTAATATTCGGGTGCTTGAGCAATTCGGACTTCACGACAGGCATTTTGTTGACGAGCGTTGTATCGCCGCTGGGAATGTCCACCACCAGCACTTGTTCCTTATTAAAGCCAAGGTCCTGCGTCTTGAGGTAATGCATCTGGCTGTACACGACCACCGTGCCGATGATCAGTACCAGCGAAATGGTGAATTGCAGAACCACAAGCCCCTTTCGTAAAAAGGCTCCACTGCCTGTTGGCATTTTGCCTGTTTTCAGGATATCAACCGGCTTGAAGTGTGACAGCACGAGTGCCGGATAACTACCTGCAATCAAGCCGATGAAAAGGCCAATGCCGAGTAGCGTCAGCGCAAAGGAAAGATCAAGGAAATAAGTGCCGGGTATGTTTTTGTCAGCCAGTGCATTGAAGGTGGGCAGCATCAGTTCGACCATTACCAGGGCCAGTAGCACTGCCAGCAGTGTGAGCAGCACTGACTCGCTCAGGAACTGGGCGATGAGTTGATAGCGATTAGCTCCTACCACCTTGCGTAGCCCTACTTCTTTTGCCCGTTTGGTCGCACGTGCCGTCGCCAGGTTCATGTAATTGATGGAGGCGATCAGGAGGATGAACAGACCAACAAATGAGAAAATATAGATGTAGGATTTTTTTCCAACCGGAAACGCCTCCCACAGGTAGTCGGTATTCAGGTGGATGTCTGGCAACGCTTGCAGGTGCAGTTTCACACGTTCTGTCGTGTTGGGGCGCCCCGGTGATATGCGCCGCTCCACAAAAGCGGGTAGTTGTGACCGAAGTGACGAGGCATCGCCAGTGTTTCTAAGCAGCACATAGGTATAGCTATTTGTGTTGCCCCAGTTAGTGCGCATGTTATTGCGAGCCTCTGCAGGTATGGTGCTGAAGGAGGTAAGCACGTTGGGGCGCATATGGGCCGCGTCCACAGGCTCGAATATACCTGTCACTTTATAAGATTGGCTGCCAATGCGGAGGGTACTGAACATGGCATCCAGCGGGTCGTTAAAGAACTTCGCCGCCACATCTTTTGATAGCACCATCGTGTTTGGCTCCATCAGGGCTGATTTAGGATCGCCCTCCAGCATTTTGTAGTCAAAGAGCTGAAAGTAATTGCTGTCTGCCCAAAAGGTATAGTCGATGGTAATGGCTTTTTCATCTAAGCGAAGCACCTGCTTGCCACGGTTGATCATGCGGGTAGAAGCTTCCACTTCGGGGAAGTCTGCTGCCAGGGCAGGGGCTAGGGCCGCATGGGTAACAGAGGCTTTTTCAACTTCATCCTCTACAATCAGGTCGTTGACAACGCGGTATATCCTGTCATGCTTCGAGAAGGCCTTATCGTAGCTGAGTTCATGCTGCACATACAGGTATATGAGGATGCAGGAGGCAATACCGATGGCCAGACCCATAATATTAATGGTAGCATACACCTTGTTTCGTGTCATGTTGCGCCAGAAGATGAGAAGGTAATTCTTGAGCATGGATTATACTGCTTTAGTCACTCATTTCATTTGGTCAATATTCCATGGCTATACCTGCAGTACCGTTACACTGCCGGGGCCACCGCTCACATTAATGCAAAGCACCTCTCTGCTTTTGCAGATGTGCTGTCATCACATGAGGCAGAAGAATTTTCTGCTATCAGCCCTAGAGCAGTTCGGCAGCGTGTTTTCTGGCGTTGAGGCTCTCTGTCACGATCTGACCGTCAAACAGATTCACGATGCGGTGTGCATATTCAGCATCAGAAGGAGAGTGCGTTACCATCACTACCGTAGTGCCTGCATCATTGAGCTCAGACAGCAGCGACATCACCTCTCGGCCATGAACTGAGTCCAGGTTACCAGTCGGTTCGTCAGCCAGGATCAGGCTTGGGTTGGATACTGTAGCACGGGCAATGGCGACACGCTGCTGCTGACCACCCGAAAGCTGCTGTGGGAAGTGCGCATGGCGGTGGGCAATGCCCATACGCTCCATGGCCTCTTTCACACGTTTGTCAGCCTCAGCACGCGGTATACCCAGGTAAGCTAGTGGCAAACCGATGTTCTCCTCCACCGTCAGCTCATCGATCAGGTTGAAACTCTGGAACACAAAGCCCAGGTT
Source organism: uncultured Pontibacter sp. (assembly GCF_947502515.1). Classification (NCBI taxonomy): domain Bacteria; kingdom Pseudomonadati; phylum Bacteroidota; class Cytophagia; order Cytophagales; family Hymenobacteraceae; genus Pontibacter; species uncultured Pontibacter sp. The sequence goes on from NZ_CANNAI010000004.1 coordinate 143,105, forward strand.
ATGCTTGCGTATCTTGGCACGCTGGCGCTCCGATGCATGGCTGATGTCCTGGCCCAGGAAGCGGAAAGTGCCGCCCGAAGGACTGTCAAGCAAACCGAGGATGTTCAGCAGCGTGGACTTGCCACAACCGGATGGACCCATCACCGCCACAAATTCGCCTTTGGCGATGCGCAGGTCCACACCCGCCAGGGCAGTCGTTTCAACCGTGTCGGTGATGTATTTTTTCTCTAACTGCTGTGTTTCGATGATAAAATCTTCCTTGCTCATGGTTTCTATATTGTTGATTGATGATTGTTAAATTGTTGTTTTAGCCTTTATTTTAATTCCAGCCGGTCTATGTCGCCGTAGCTCTCATAGGAGGAGAGAACTACCTTCTCGCCTGGCTTCAGGCCGTCAAGTACTTCGTAATGCTTTGGGTTCTGACGACCCAGTTTGATGGAACGCTTGGTCGCATGGTCACCCGACTTATCCACCACGAATATCCAGCTGCCTCCCGTACTTTGGTAGAAACCGCCGCGTGGCAGGAGCACGGCCTTGCCGCCATCATTCAGGTTCAACCTGATTTGCAATGTCTGACCACGGCGTATACCTTGCGGAGTGGCGTCCCCGGCAAATTCCAGGTCTACCTGAAAAGTGCCGCCCTGCACTTCAGGGAATACCTTGGCTACTTTCAGTTTATAGTTCTGTCCGTTGAAGTCGAAGTTGCCCTCCAACCCAGGGTAAATGCGGGAGATGTAGTGCTCATCTATAGAGGCTCTCACCTTGTAGCCGCTCATGTCGTCTACCTGTCCAATGTTCTCGCCGGCACCTTTAGACTCACCAACCTGGGCCTTCAGGGTAGAAAGCTGGCCGGATATAGGGGCTGTCACATACAAGCTGTTCAGCGTGTTGCGAGCCATGTTAATATTGGCCTGCATTCTTCTGATGGATTCATCCAGCTGGCGCAGGCGGTCATCCAACAGTTTTGCGTCCTGCTTCACGGAGCGGTCGCCAAGGATCTTGCGTTTTCTGAGGTACTCGTACTCTTCTTTCGATGCCTGGAATTCCTCCTGCGAGATCACCTTTTCCTCAAACAGTACTTTATTCCGGTTGTAGGCCCGCTCAGCGGTTGCCAGGTTGTATTCGATCTCGGCCAACTGGTTCAGCTGCCTGATCTGCTCCTGCTTCATGGTGATCTCAGAGTTCTGACGCTCATTCATCAGATCGTAGAGCTGCGTTTCACGGGTCATGAAGTCGATCTGGAGCGTCGTGTTGGAAAGCTTCAGAATAGTATCTCCCTTTTCAACCATGCGGCCGTCATCGGTGTAGATCTTCTCCACACGGCCACCTTCTGATATATCCAGGTAAAATGTTTTGAGAGGCTCCACCGCACCATCGATGGCGATGAACTCCTGAAACACGCCGTTCTCTACTGTGCCTACGGTAATGCGCTTGCTGTCAACGTTGAGTTTAGAGGAGTGTTCTGCAAAAAGTAGATTGTATAGAATCACCACCAACAGTAGGGCAGCACCGACTGCAGCAGCGATTTTCTTAGGGGTATATTTTTTCTTTTCTATGACGCGATCCATAGCGGGGAAAGAGTTTCTGTGTAATGCTGCACAAGGATTGCCAATAAATGTGCCATTGTGATTAAAATGCTGTATAACAGTGTTTTGTGCATTGTTTGACAGGTGATGTCGAGCTAAACTGTTCGGTATCGTACACTACTTTGTCTGTATGCGAACACTTGAACACACGAGTAAAAATACACTGTTTTTCTCTTTCTGATTTTACGTCGGGCCATAGGGGGATAACTTTTGGTATTCTGAAACAGAAAGTATTTCTTTACCCCGAAGAATTTGTAAAGTCCTTGCAGCTCATGCGGAAAACCGATTGTAAAATACTGGTGGTAGATGACGAAGAAGACATCCTGTTGGCAAGCAGACTGCTGCTCAAGCAGCACTTTGCTATGGTGGTGACGGCTTCGGACCCCTACAGTATTCCGGCTTTGTTGCAGGAGCATCGTTTTGATGTGGTGCTGCTGGATATGAATTACAGCACCGGCGCCACCTCCAGCAAGGAAGGTCTGCACTGGCTGAAACAGATCCTGAAACTGGCACCGGCAGTCAAGGTAATTCTGATGACGGCCTATGGCGATATTGAACTGGCAGTGCGTGCCCTCAAAGAAGGGGCTACCGATTTTGTCTTAAAACCTTGGCAGAACGATAAGCTGGTAGCTATTCTCAAGACTGCCTGCCAGCAGAATAGGGGAGTGGGCAAACGCAGTGCGGAAACAGCCGAGCAAAACCAGACCTCCTTCCACTATGCCGGTTTTATTGGCGTATCACCGGCCATGCAGCGGGTATACCAGACGATAGAAAAAGTAGCCGGTACTGATGCCAATGTGCTGATACTCGGAGAAAACGGCACAGGCAAGGAAGTGGCAGCACGTGCCCTGCACCGTAAGTCGAAACGGGCCGATAAGGTCTTTGAGAAGGTAGACCTGGGAGCTATTAGTGAAACGCTGTTTGAAAGTGAGTTGTTCGGCCATGCCAAAGGCGCCTTTACCGATGCCAAGGAAGAGCGCATGGGCCGGATGGAGGCCGCAAATGGCGGAACCTTGTTCCTGGACGAAATAGGCAATCTGTCGCTGCCACTTCAGGTTAAGCTCCTGTCTGTGCTGCAAAACCGACAGGTGATCCGGCTCGGCACCAACAAACCTCGACCCATCGATATCCGCCTGATCTGCGCGACCAACATGCCGCTTTACGACATGGTGCGGGATGGCACTTTCCGGCAGGACCTGCTTTACAGGATGAACACCGTAGAGATATACCTGCCCCCGTTGCGGGAGCGTCGTGAGGATATCCGGTTGCTGGCGGAGCACTTCCTGCGCGTATACAGTCAGAAATATGAACGTGAAGGACTAGGTATAGCCCCTGGCACCATCCGCCGGCTGACAGAGTATCGCTGGCCGGGCAATATCCGGGAGCTCGATCATGCCCTAGAGCGAGCCGTGATTTTGTGTGATCAGCAGGAGCTGCAGCCAGAGGATTTTTACTTTGCCCCGGACGATGTATCGGCTAAGGTCACCGGTCAGGAGCCTGTTTTGGAAAACGACTATACCTTGGAGGCATTGGAAAAAATGATGGTGCAGAAAGCCCTTGTAAAACACGCCGGCAATATTACCCATGCAGCAAGGGAACTCGGCATCACCAGAACAGCACTTTACCGCCGCATAGAAAAACATGGTTTATAACCGCTTCAGAGTTAACCTACTGTTGCGGGTGATGCTGTTGATCATCAGCATTGCCGGGATCACTCTGGTTCTATACCGCACTGAATGGTACATGACAGCCATTTGCATGGGATTGTTGCTGCTTTTTCAGCTCTATGACCTGGTGCATTTTGTAGAACGAACCAACCGCGATATTTCAAGCTTTCTGGAAGCTATTCAGCACTCAGACTTTACACAACGCTTCGCAATAAAAGGTGGCAATCCGACCTACAAGGAGCTTTATCAGTCGTTCAATGATGTAGCAGATGCCTTCCAGCGCATCAAAACGGATAAACAGGTACACCACCTGTACCTGCAGGCGATTGTGGAGCACATTGGCGTAGGTATCGTTTCTTTTGAGGAGAATGGACGTGTGGAGTTGGTCAACCATGTGTTGAAAGAAGTACTGCACACGCCTCACCTGGAGCACATAGAATCGTTGGGCCGCATCAGTGAGGAGCTGGTGGAAACGTTGCACAGCATCGGTCATAACGAGAGAAGGCTTGTTAGCCTTCAGGTACGGGATGAGCAACTGCAGCTGGCCCTGCATGCCACCACCCTGTTCTCGCAGGGGCGTACCTTGAAGATTGTGTCATGCCAGAATATCAAATCAGAGTTAGAGGAGCAGGAGCTGCAAACCTGGCAGAAATTGATCCGGGTGCTCACTCATGAAATTATGAATACCATCACACCGGTCATCTCCCTCACGGCTACTGTTTCGGATTTGGTAGAAGAGGAGGTGGTCGCAAAGGCTGTCGCCGGAGAAATGCCAGAGGAGGAGGCATTGGAGGATATACAGGCGGGATTAAGAACCATTGAGAAACGAAGTACCGGGATGCTCCACTTCGTGCAGAACTATCGCCGCCTGATGCGGGTGCCAACGCCAGAAGTTCAGACTGTTAAAGTAAAGGACCTGCTCAAAAATGTACAGACCCTGCTGCAGCCTGAAATGGAGGCTAGGCAAATAAAGCTCTCCATCTACCTGCGCCATGATAAGGCTGAACTGCAGCTAGACCCGGAGCTGATCGAACAGGTGCTGATCAACCTGATCAAGAACGGGATGGAAGCATGTCAGCAGACAGCAGGACCCTGTGTGGATGTGATCGCCTATCAGGAAGAGCAGGACAGAGGTCGCTTTCGGATCGATGTGCAGGACAACGGGACAGGGATTGCTCCTGAAGACCTGGATAAGATTTTTATTCCTTTTTTTACCACCAAAAAGCAGGGCTCAGGTATAGGTCTCAGCCTCTCCAGACAAATCATGCGCCAACATGGAGGCACTATACGTGTCAGCAGCCCCCCAGGCGGTCCTACCACCTTCAGCCTGATCTTTCGAATCAATGATGAGTAGTGAGTAATTAAGAATGGTTTGGAAAACGTTGAGTGGAAGTGCCAAGCAGCTGAAGCTTAGGTATATCAGCTTCCGCTACTCTTTCTTACAAATTATAAATTACTCACTACTCCTTATTAACTCCTACAGGTTCTGTTGAATGATTTGGTTTAGCTGATGCCCCGGCACGGCACCGGCCTGTTTCCAGACGACCTGGCCGTTTTTGAAAAGCATAAAAGTAGGCACACCCTGCACACGGTACTGCTGAGCGGCAGCCTGGTTCTTGTCCACATTTATTTTGATGACCTTCAGCTTCCCTGAAAACTCCTTGGCCAGCTGCTCCACTACCGGGTTCATCATTTTGCAGGGGCCGCACCAATCGGCGTAAAAGTCCACGAGTACCGGCATGCCCGGGCTTTTGATCAGTTCAGCGAATGATTTCTTTGCCATAGCTCTATTGTTTAATTGTTTTTACGAAGTGCAAAGCTAAAGGATAAAACCCGCTGACACTAAAAAGCTGCAAGGAGGCTAGCACAGGTCTCCGATTTCCTTTCGAGTGATGACACTGCAAATTACACCAGGGACGAGGCATTTAACTGCAGAGTAGAGGGTGCTATACTTGGTTTGTCTACTAACCGGGAACTATAGTAGGTGCGGCGTGATTATTGTACTGACAAGTTTTTCCCTGATTAACATGACGAACCTAAAATATAAGCTGAGACATTGGTTCAGCTCTCTGACGATTGCCATCCTATTGGTAACAACCACCTTCCCGCTCAACTCATGCAGCAAAAGTGATGCGGCCGTACCTGAAAACGTAGCGGAGCGCGAACTGCTCGTGTCGTCAGAAAAGGTAGGCACCCTGCCGGCCGCTATGCTCAAGCAACTGGCAGGTGCCTATGCCGGCAGCTTCCAGAATCAGATCAAATATGATGTAGCGATTTACAAAGTAAACTACCGTACCACTTTCCAGGGCCGCGAAACAGTAGCCTCCGGCTTAGTCGCTCTGCCGATGAACCTAACGTCGCCTGCACCTGTGCTGAGTGTGCAGCACGGCACGATCTTCAAGCATGACGAGGCGCCCTCCGCCATGAGTGGTGGCCTTACTGGTTTTGAAGTGTTTGCCTCCGGTGGCTATATCACGCTTATACCTGACTATTTAGGTTTCGGGGCTTCTAAACAATTCCTACACCCTTACTATCACCAGCAGTCTTCAGGTATAGCCGTGGTCGATATGATCAAGGCGGCCAAGTCACTATACGCCCAAGAAGGTATGACTGATAATGGACAATTGTTTCTGGCGGGCTACTCTGAAGGCGGCTACGTAACACTGGCTGCACAAAAGGAGATTGAGACGAATCCACAGCATGGTCTGAAAATCACCGCCTCCGGTGCAGGAGCTGGTGGCTATGACCTCACTGAGATGCTGGCCGATGTGGTGGCGGGCAAGCCTTATACCTATCCAGCCTACCTGGCTTATGTGCTGATGAGCTACAACAAGACCTACGAGTGGAACCGTCCGCTTTCTGATTTTTACCAGGAGCCTTACGCTACCCGGCTAGCTAGCTTGGTTAATGGCCAGCATAGTGGCAGTGCCATCAACAAGGAACTGACTACTCAGACGGAGAATCTGTTTGCAGCTACTTTCTTGGAAGGGCTCCGTGGGAATGGTGAGCAGGTGCTTAAAAAGGCCCTGCAGGATAATAGCTTTAACAATTGGGTGCCGCAGAGTCCGACGCGATTGTACCATGGTACCGCCGATGTGATTGTGCCTTATGCTAATTCTAAGCAGACTTATGAGCGGATGAAAGCGGCTGGTGCTCCGAATTTGGAGCTTATACCTATTCAGAATGGTAATCATGGGGGTAGTTTGATTCCGATGCTTACTGATTTGATACCCTGGATGCAGTCGTTTAATGCGAATCCATAATAGTAGTTTAAGCTACTTCTTAGTTATTTCTCAATTCTTTGCCATTTCAAATTTTTGTCATTTCGAAAGAATTGAGAAATCTAGATGGTTTCAGCCTTTAAGAAAATGGTTTTACTGGTGTAGGGACTTGTGCTATTGCATAGTTGGCTTTTCGCCTGTGCGGCGGGCACTGTTTGCCCTGGCCGGGCGGGCCTTACTTTTTGTCTTGACACAAAAAGTAAGCAAAAAAGTCAAGACGCTCCAAACTCGCTGAACGCTCGAACAGTGGAGTGTCATTTGGTGCACTTGGCACTGCTGATTGTTTCATAGCCAACGTGCGAGTTAGTCTTTCAATGCGTGTCGGCTTGGTCTTGCTATACCTGCCAGTGGTGTGTTGCAGTCACTACAAGGCTTATACTAAAGGACTGGCAGTTATAGGCTCCCCTCCTTGGATAAGGAGGGGCAGGGGTGGTTGGACACCGGCATCTGGAGCACCAACTTAAGCCCCAATATTTGTAAACTGAAAAAGCCAAATTCCCCCTCTAAGGGTAGGCCCATTTCATTCTGCTTTATTTGTCATCCCGTAGGGATCTTGGTGAAGAGAGCCTTTGCCCCCGCAAGTAGCAGCGGCTTATCACCCATACGACCAAGTTTCTTAACAGAATGACAGGGATTTTTGTACAAGGCTTTGTAGAATTAAAAGTCCCCTTGTGGCATACATATGTCCAATATGTCGGCTTACTTGCAAGAAAAAGGCGCTTCGTTCAGCCAATCCGGCCAGCGAAGCGCCTTTTTTTATTCAACCGGAACAGAACCTATACCTTGGTACACTTCAGCGAGTACACCATCGGAATCATATTCTGCAAATGCTTGATGCGCCAATAGCCGTCGGGGTCTTGCACAGTGTGGCTGAAGCAGTTGTAAGGGGAGTAGGGGAATTCGTAGAATAGCTCTAGTTTCAGGCCTTGGTTCAGCAGCGCTGTGATCACTTCGCTCAGGCTGTGGTTCCAGGAGTATTCTTTGTACTGGATCGGGGCATCCCGGTCGGCGTAGGTGCCTGTGCTTTCCTCTACAATTGGCTCTGGGGTGTTGTGATAAGGGTACTGCACTTGCGTGAAGTCATTGTCGAACATCCACACCACCGGATGGAACTCGACCATGTAGAAGGTGCCGCCCGGCTTCAGGAAATGTGCGATCACTTCGGCCCAGCGGTTTAGGTCGGGTAGCCAGCCAATCACCCCGTAGGACGTAAACACTATATCAAACTGCCCCTGCAAGTTTTCTTTCAGATCATACACATTGGAGCACACAAAGCGGGCGTTCAAGCCAAGCTCGTCGTTTAGTTTCTCTGCCTCTTTTATGGCTTCGTCCGACAAGTCTATACCTGTGGCTTCGGCTCCCAGTCTGGCCCAGGAGAGGGTGTCCTGACCGAAGTGGCATTGCAGGTGGAGCAGACGCTTGCCAGCCACTGGCCCCAGCTCTTCTAACTCTATGGCGTTGAGGCTTGACTTCCCTGCCTTGAAACTGGCGACGTCATAAAAAGCCGAATCTTTATGCACAGCCGTGCGCAGATTCCAGGCTTGTCTGTTCGCTTCAAAATATTCCTGTTCCATCCCTTTTTTTGTGAAGTGTAAGATTATTTAAAAGATAAAAATACTATAAATTGCTTAATCTAAAATTCTCTATATTTACATTTAATCTTACCTACGAACAAAACGACTACATGAAGATCACAGGAAAAGAGGGCGGGCCAATTGACCGTGCTCAGGCAAAGAAATGGACAGCAAGATATAGGTCAAGTGGCAGAGGGAAAACCAACTCACATTTGTTTGGAGGTGAAACAGTAAAGCAGCTTCTTGATCAGGAGGGATGTGTGGCAATGAGAATCTATTATGCTTTAGATGATAACGGAGAGCAGCAGTTACTGCTGGTAGGTACCGACGCAGAAGGAAATGATCTGACGGAAGGCCTGATTCTAGATTTATCTAGTCCCTGCCCTCCAGATTGTTCAGTAAATAGCGAGTTAGCCGGTTAATGGACTTTTTTATAGGACATATTTACCCCTGGTTAAAATGGATATCATTATTGAGTCCTGTTTTGCCTTTTGTGATTGGCCTCTGGTTAATTAGGAAGCAAAAGAACAAGCAATTCATGTTGCTGCTTTTATTCATAACCATTGGCGTGTTGACTGAAGCAGTTTCATTGATTACAGTATGGTCAGGCACCAAAAATAATCTTTGGATCGGTCATGTGTATACTTTGGTTGGCTTCAGTGTACTGGCAGGGATTTTTTATCATAGTTTCGATAAGCTTCTATTAAAAAGAGCCATTATCGGTGGGATAGTCGGGCTTTGCGTGTTGATTTACTATGATGCCTTCATCGCAGATGGAATCATGAAAATGAATTCGGTGTCAAGAATAGCGGCTAATGCGATGCTGATTCTCATGGCCATCACATATTTCTACAAAGTCGCAAACAATGCAAAGATCATTTACCTCGATCGCGACCCCATGTTTTTATTGAGTTGTGCGATCCTGATTTATTATGCTGGTACAAGTATGTCCTATGCCATTTTTAATGAAGCACTGGCTATTTCTTACGACACGGCACGCATATGTTTAGCTATCATATTCGTGCTGAATGTACTATTTTACAGTAGCCAGGCATTTATCCTAAAGAGAATGGCCGCATGATAGAAACCTTAACCCCTTTACTGATCATCACGCCAGTGTTGCTGGTACTGGCCATCGGCATTATCGTGTTTGTGTTTGCCTACCAGCGGCGCATGCTGCAGCACCAGGAGCACCTGCGTGAGTTGCAGGAACTGCGCCAGCGGCAAATGCTGGAGGCAGCCCTGGAAGCGCAGGAAGAAGAGCGCCGCCGTGTAGCTCGTGACCTGCACGACGAAGTAGGCGGTATGCTGGCCCTGATCCGGCTCAACATCGGCCAGGTAGAGCGCAAGTGTGCTGAAAATGAAGCGGCTGCCGAAACGGCTCATCGCTCCAAAGCATTACTTGACGAGGCCATCCAGAGCGTACGCCGCATCTCACATGACCTGCTACCCGTCGTACTTGATAAGATGGGATTAGTGCAGGCCATCAACAGCCTAGTGCATTCTGTGCCGCCTGATAGTGGCCTGGAAGTGAAGTTTACCCACAATCTTGAAAATTTTCGGTTGGAAGCCCGGCAGGAATTGCTGCTGTTCCGTATCCTACAAGAACTCGTAAACAATACCTTAAAGTATGCAGAGGCTACCCAGATTACGATCAACCTGCATCGGGAAGACGATAAGCTGACCCTGCGTTATACTGACAATGGCAAAGGATTTAACTACGACGCCACCCTGGATACAGGAAGTGCAGGCGGTGGACTAGGCCTGAAAAATCTGCAGAGCCGTGTGGACCTGCTAAATGGTGCTATTAACTTCTTTTCGAAGTTAGGAGCGGGCATCAAAGCTGAAATAGTGATCCCTGTTGCATATATTATCATTATTATTTATAACTTTGGTTTGCTAAACTAAGCTTTACTATATGGAGCTGCAGCCACTTACACTAGCGATCGCTGATGATCATACCCTTTTCAGGAAGGGCGTAATTGAAATTCTAAAGAATTTTGAGGAGATTACTGTGATAAGTGACGCTGCAAACGGTGTAGAGCTGCTGGAAAAGATCGAGGCCAATCTTCCCGATATCATCATGCTGGACCTCGAAATGCCTGATATGGATGGAATTGCCGTGGCCCGTTACGTACTCAGCAAATACCCTACAGTTAAAATTCTGGTCGTTTCGATGTACGGAGAGGAAGAGCTTGTTAGGAAACTGCTTGATGAGGGTGTACACGGTTACCTGCTCAAGAGCGCCGATCCGGAGGAGCTTCGGGAAGTACTCCAACTGCTCCGAAACGGTAAGACGCACTATCCCGTCTTCTCTCAGAATTTTTTCACGTTACGATAAAATAAAAAAAGCCGCCCTTACGAGCGGCTTTTTTCATGCTTGTCAGCCAACTGCCCGAATACGGCTTACCACCCACACAGCCACAAGGGTGGCCACACTCGCCATGATGCCCACCCAGTTGAAGTGAGTCAAGGTACCATGGGTCGTTTCCTGCACGATGAGCCCACTCACGAAGGCGGCTATACCTGCGCCCAACTGCTGCACCGACGAGTTGATGCTCATGAAGCTGCCGCGCAACTCCGGCTCTACGCTGGAAGTTATCAGCGACATGGCCGGCACAAAGCGGGCTCCGAAGAAGATGAAGAAGATCGTAGAAACCGTGAGCGCCAGCACCATACCTACAGGCGGCAGATTGGTGATCAGCACGATCGGGATAATAGAAAGGATGGCGGCCCATCGAAAGATAAACTGCTTCCCATACTTATCCGCCAGTCGGCCCGCCCACTGAGAGGTGAAGACCGTCGCCAGTCCTCCGAATAAATAGATGTAGCTCAGGTCACGCTCCGTAAACCCCACATTGGCCACCATGTAAGGGCTGATAAAGGGCACCACCAGGAAGCCAGCCATCGTGAGCGTAACGGTAAGTGCCATCGCCCACTGCAGGTTGGGCTGCACCACCATCGCTTTGAGCGCTCGGAATGGATTGCCACGTTTTGCATTGGTCAGGTGCCCGCGCATGGCTGGCAGAAAACGCACCGCCACCAGCAAAATAAGCAGACTCAAGCCCACCAGCAGGTAAAACGGAGCATGCCAGCTCATCTCGCTGGCCAGGTAAAGCCCGATCGGAATACCGGCGATAGATGCTACTGAAAATGCCGCCATTACGCGACCAGTAGCCGCACCACGGCGCTGCTCCGGTATAGCATCGCCAATTATGGCTAGCACCAGCGCACCCAGTACACCACCAAATCCGCCAGCCACTACTCTCGCAAGTAGCAAGAGACCATAGTTAGGGGCAATGGCGCAACCCAATGTTCCTATGATAAAACCCAGGTATAGCGCCAGCAAAGCATGCTTGCGGTCAAACCGATCGATGAACAGGGCACTCACAAAACCAGCAATGGCCGCACTGAAGGTATAGGCCGACACCAGCAGTCCAAACTCACGGGGCGAGATACTGAACACCCGCATCAGCTGTGGCCCAAGCGGCATCATGATCACGAAATCCATCATGTGCGTGAATTGGATCGCCGCCAGCAAAAAGATCAGCAGTCCCTCCCGAATCTGAGCTTTAGGAACCAATGGCTCCTGTACCGGAGCACTTATCGAAGCAGGATTGTTATCCTGAAATCTATTCATAGTTTAAACATTGAAATCAAAACAGGGCGCCAATGTACAAATAATTTGCGACGGCTGGAGGTAAATTTTATTTCTGTTCATGCTTCAGAATAGTTCTCCAAATAATGCCCGGACTAATCAAAGAACTTTGGGTATACGTGATTTGCTCACCGAGCGCCTTACTCCTTCAGCAGATCCTTCAATTGGTTAGTTTCTCTGAGAAAATGCCAACAAGAGTGAGCAATTGTAGCAGTGCGCAAGGATTGTAAACTTGCGAGCGGAACAAATGTTTTATGAAAGTATAAGGGTGTGATTTGTAAATAGGCGGTGCTGTTAAGAAAGAACCAGTGCATCGGACAAGGCTTAAGTCAAAGTGCCTGGAAATATAATACGGTAATCGAATTCTGAGGGCATGGCTGCAAGGTTCCAGCAAAATGATTTTCTCAATAGGATAATCTCCGTTTCAGTATTCCTGACTGGATTTCCAGGAACTGACCATGATAGTCAGAACATAATGGTCCTTGTGCTCTGAAGAGGGGTGTCAGAACGATGCAATCTTTTCAGCTGTAACTGAGAGCCCCTGTGAAAAGTAAAATCTTGTATGGCAAAGAAAGAAGAGCAACTGATTTGCGAACTATGTGGCCGGGAGGTGCAGTACCTCACCAGGCACCACCTCGTGCCCCGTGAGGAGGGAGGCCGCTACGGAGCCACAGCTGAACTTTGCCAGCCCTGCCACAGCACCCTGCACCTGACCTTCAGCAACCGTGAACTGGCTACCCTGTACAACTCCATCCCTGCTCTACAAGAAGCAGAAGATATGCAAAAGTACCTCAAGTGGGTGCGCAATAAGCGCATTGAGCGCATCTCCAACAGACGCGGCCGCAGGCGCTAGTCTGATTGCTTCTGTTGCATTAGCCGTTCTTGCATGGCAGCCTCACCTTTCTCGCGTATTGCCAGCACCAGGTCGGTTTTGAATTGGTGGAAGCTTGCCTCCAGACCGGCTGGATAGCTATGCGGGTTCAACAGGCGGCGGATGCTTTCGTGCAGTTTGCTGAGCTCTTCTTCGCGGTGTTTGCGGATGGTTTTCAGGTCGGGCAGTTCCGCTACGAGTTTTCCATTGTTCAGCACAGGTATAAGCAAGTCTTTGTAAAGGGTGTCCTCTGGTACTGACTTGCGGCGGGTGCTGTCGAGCGGACTCACAATCAGTACTTTTTCAGACAGAGATACCGCTTCGTTGTAAATCATGTCTGCTATGTAACCCTGCTCGTCGAAGTACCGGCGTACCTGCTGTATACCTGGGTTGGAAGTTTTCTCAAGTTGCTCCGATAGTTTCAGGCTGTAACTCCATTCCCCATATTCCTGTTTGAAGGCAGCCAGTTTGTACACACCACCCAGCGCCGGTTGGTCGTAGGCCGTCACCAGTTGCGTACCGATTCCCCACACATTGATTTTGGCGCCTTGCTGCTTCAGACTATTCACGATGCTTTCATCCAGGTCGTTGCTGGCCACAATATTGGTATAGCCCATACCTGCTTCGTCGAGCAGCTTGCGGGCCTCGATGCTCAGGTAAGTTAGGTCGCCGGAGTCCAGTCGGATGCCGTTGAGCTTAAAGCCGGTCGGCTCCAGCTTTTTGGCTACCTCTATGGCGTGGCGCACGCCTTCCAGTGTATTGTAGGTATCCACCAGGAACACAGAATCGTGCGGGAAAGCCTGCCCGTAAGCTTCAAATGCTTGTTCTTCGCTTTCAAATGCCTGCACCCAGCTGTGGGCATGCGTGCCACGCACTGGTATGTCGAAGAGTTTGCCGGCCAGCAGGTTGGAAGTCGCATCTATACCGCCCACGTAAGCAGCCCGGGTAGCAGCCAAAGATCCGTCTATACCCTGGGCACGGCGCATACCGAACTCGATCACGATATCACCCTTGGCAGCATCCTTTATGCGGGCTGCTTTTGTGGCGATCAGGGTCTGGAAGTTCATGATCGTAAGCAGGGGCGTCTCTACCAGCTGCGCCTGCAGTAATGGTCCACGAACCCGGATAAGTGGCTCGCTCGGGAACACGACGGTGCCTTCCGGTATGGCGTCCACGTCGCAGGTAAAGCGCAGGTCACGCAGATAGTCCAGGAAAGCCTGCTCAAACAACGGTTCGCCCTGACTACCGCGCAGGCTGCCTAGGTAGGCCAGGTCTTCCGCCGTAAACTGCAGCTGCTGCAGGTACTCCACCGCATGCGCCAGTCCTGCTGCCACAGTATAGCCCCCCTTGAATGGTGACTTGCGGAAATAGAGATGGAATACGGCTTCACGCTCTGCTATACCTTCTTTCCAGTAGCCATAAGCCATGGTGAGCTGATACAGGTCGGTCAGAAGCGAAAGGGAGCTGCGGTAGAGTTGCTGGAGGGTGTTGTTCATGTTTGCTTGTGATAAGATAGTCAGTAGAAAGAACGAAAGAGGACACAATTGGATGTGGTGCCTATGCGCTACGAGTACTTCTTCCCGTCAGCCTAGGGATGAAGAAATTGCTCAACCTGAGAACCCGGTCATTCTTGTCCTGTTTTGTTGAATGCCCGAATTTAAAGGATGACATCAGATTTAGCTATATTTAGCGCATGATAAAGCGACAGTTTATACCTTTTAGCGAAGTAAAAGATAAAAAAGCCATCATTGTGGACAGCATGCACCCTAACGGACTAGTGCTTTCACACTGGCTCGGAGCCCCCTCGCCGACTGAAGTGCGCGACGATACCAGTGCTGCCATGGTGCTGCATGCCCTGCGGCTTAACCTGCCTGGTCTGGAGCTGCCTTACGTCACCGCTAACCATTTCGATGTCGACGGATTTGTGGGCGTATGGAGTCTGCTGAATCCGGAGCTGGCGCTGGAGAATGAGGAACTGCTGCGCCTGATGGCCCATATCGGCGACTTCCGTGAACTCGACCTGAACCACCCGCTGGCAGGGGAGGCGCTGAAACTGGTCTGCTGGCTCAATACACGGGAGCGCGACATGTTCTATGCCCCTTTTGCAGCAGACGAGTCCGAAGAAAAAGAAGCGAAGCGTTGTGTCGATAAGTTCCGGTATTTTCTGCGGGAGTTTGGCCGTGTGCTCCAGGATCCTGATTGGGAAAAGCCGGTCTGGGAAGAGGAGGTGGCAGATGTGCTGCTGGGCTACCGTGACATGTACAAGCCAGACACCAAACTGCATCGCTACCCTGACTTGGGCCTAATCGTGATTGACACCCAGCGTCCGGTGCACTACTATGCCCTCTTCAGCCGCACCATTGGTTTTGATATGGTACTGAGCTGCTACGAAGGCAACCGTTACGAATTGGAGTATAAATATACCACCTGGATAGACTTTGCCTCTCGGCCGACGTTGCCCCGTATTAGCCTGAAGCCACTGGCGGAACAGCTCAATGCCCTGGAAACATCCGGCTATACCTGGACGGCAGACAATCTAACAGAAACCGGCCCGCTGCTGCGCCTCGAAGGAAAGGACCTCTCGCGTATGGAGCGCTATGATCATCCAACCACCCGCGAAATTTACGTCTCGTCTATACCTGCTGATCAGATGAAGCAAGTAGTAGTGGATTACTTCCGGGAGAAGTACGCCATTATAGCCCCGAAGCATTTCTGGACCTGGGATGAAGTAAAAGGACTGAACAAGGAGATAGGCAAATAGGACAGCAGTTCTCTGCAGGATTGGTCTTCAACTTTTGTCGTCCTGTCAGAATCTTGGTGAAAGTGTGCCCTTACCCACTACTGTTTTAAACCTGTGAAAGTATTGTTTTCTGGCTATTGAGGCTGAATACAAGAAGCGAAACTGTCCCCTTGAGGGGACCATAGGGGTGTAAAAGGCTGCTGTTGTGCTATTTGGTTTCTGCTCTGAATGGTCTTCGGCCTATAGAACCCCCCTTTTTACCTACGGTCGCGATCTTCGAACTCGCGTTCTCGTTTGTCCTCAAGGGGACAGTTTTAATTTGCAGAATCTAGCTTTAAAGATTTGCAAACCCTTTTTAGCATGTTGCGATCAGTAGTGGCCCCTACCCCCGGAGACAGCGATTGGCTTAACCTCCCGGAGATTAGCCAAAGGGGCGAAAGGGATTTTGCCGGAGGTGATGCAGGTCATTTTTATTATCGGGATTAAAGCACATTTTTGCTTCGATACGTATACATAGTAAATCTTTGATATAGACGCCTTGCGCAACCACCAGACACCATGAAAAAAATTCTTTGCCCGACCGACTTTTCTAAAACAGCTGCCAAAGCCCTGGACTATGCTGTGCTGATCGCCCGCCAGTCCGGAGGCCACCTGACCCTGCTGCATGTCGTACACCTGCCAATTGTCGATACTTCTGAAACCGCCCTAGTGGCCAGCGAACTGCTGGGTGAGCAAATGCGGGATGCTGAAGAAAGACTGGTAAACCTCTGCCGCGAAATAGAGGAGCAACATGGAGCAAACCGGACTGGGGAATTCACCTGCGACTATATCTTGAAAGAAGCGCTGCTCACCGATATAACGGAGCACCTCACCAAAACCAGCGGCTACGACTTAATCGTGATGGGCACCACTGGTGGTGGCAATGCCCTGGAAGAACTGCTGATCGGCAGCAATGCCGAGGCAGTGATGGAACAGGTAAAATGTCCGGTGCTGTCTATACCTTCCACGTCAGAGTATCCGCGCATCAATAAGATTGTCTATGCCTCTGACTACGCGCAAGACGATATAGCAACCTTGCGCGAAGTACTGGATTTTGCCAGCATGTTCGGAGCCAGCGTAGAGGTAGTGCATGTGAACAAAGAAGGACGCACAAGCGGTGACAAGAAAGATCGTTTTGTGCGGGAGATGGAGCATGCGTTCCCAGGCGCACCTATCCATTTTGAAGAAGTGGTAAGCAAACACCGCACCGACGGTATAAAGGAATACTACGACTCCTCAGGAGCCGACATGGTTGCCATCCTGCGACGTGAAAAAGGTTTCCTGCGGGAGCTCTTCTCACAAAGCCTGGCCGAGAAAATGACCTACCAGGCAGCAGTACCTTTGCTGGTATTGAAAGGAATAAAATAAGGTATACAGTACATAAAAAAAGCGGCAGCCTCTTTCGGGGCTGCCGCTTTTTTATGTACTGTCAGTTATCTCTAATTATCGCCAAGCCCTGTTTCCATGCGCACGGCACTTTCATCAAATACGTAAGCCAGGTCGGCGCTGCAGGTTTCGCAGTTGTAGCGGTCAAAAGCTTCCACGGCACGCGGCAGCGTCAGGTTGCGGAAAGTACTTGCGCAACTAATCAGTACCGGACAGTCGTGCTTTTGGTGAAACAGGTCATCCGTTGGGTCCATACAAATGTAGACGCGTTTTTTCTCCACTCCCTTAAAAGAGTAGTTTTCAGGCTTCGGTCGACGAGCCTGCTGTGTCGTGTCAGCAGTTGCAGTTGTCTCCTGTGTTTCAGTTTGTTCTGTTTGTGTGTTGTCGGGTGACTGGCAGGCAGCCAGTGAGATGAGCAGGCCACACATACCTGCCAGGGTTTTCTTTAACATAAAGTGATGCGTTGAATAGAATGCGGAATCCAAAATAAGCGGAATTATTTAGGGCTGCAAGTTTTATCAGCCCGTCGGTTGTGTTGGCGGATCGCATCGGCTTCTGTCACTGTCAGCACCTGCTCTTTGCAGCGCTTCAGCACGGAGCAGTCTTTGCTGTAATGATAAACCGCCGAGCCGGAGCTATCGCAGAGGTATACCTGTCGTTTGGTGGCCCCGGCAGGTATAGCGGCTTTGCTGTTGTCCACGGGCTCAGGTTTCTGCTTGCGGAAATCCCAGGGGGCTACCGGATTCGGGTCTTGCCAGAGGCCTCTTTTAAAGCGTCGAGCGTCGGCCTCCAGGTTGGCCAGTGTTTTGTCTTTGGAATAGGCGGTGTAGTGCCAGGCAAAACCTTCGCGCACCAGTTCCTCGTTCAGGTTGCGACCATCAGGCAGTATGATCGTGCCCACGGTGCGGCCGTAGCGGTCTTTGTTGTGCTCGATCAGTCGCACATTTTTACCGAAGGCCAGGTCTGAGGCAAATTGCTTCGCCCGCTGTCCGTAAGCCTGGTTTTTCTCTGGTGTATCGACTCCCAGTAAACGCACCGTGATGGTCTGCCCGTTACGCAGCAGCTCAAAGGTGTCACCGTCTTTTACACCGACTACACGGTCACCAGGTATAGCAGGTGTTTCGTCATCAGGCGTGGCCCGGGTGTTGTCAGATGGAACCACAGCCGGCCTCTCTGGTTCATCGGATTGGGTTGTGGTGGTCGGCTCCACAGGGTGCTCAATGGCCCCACGGCGCTGGCGGAATTCTTCGCGTGCTTTTTCGTTGTCCTGCTTGCAGCCGGGGGCAGCCAGCAGACTGGTGAGTGCGAGCAGGTATAAGATGAGCTTGTTCATGGGGCAAAGGTGCTGCTATTCTCCTTTTACCGCAAACAGAAGTATTTGTTTTTATTACCTGCGGCTGCAAAAAAAGGCTGCCTCCTGTCAGAAGCAGCCTTCACGAAGTTTTCTTAAAAAAAAGCACTAGGCTAATTGCAGCTGTTCGGCTGTTTTTTCTTCCGTCTCCTCTGAGCTAGGTGGCGTGTTGATTTCGTCTTCCTCTGCTTTTACAGTGTGGGGTAGGGTAAACAGGAAAGTACTGCCCTTGCCCGGCATGCTTTCTACCCAGATCGAACCGCCGTTGTGCTCCACAAAGTCTTTGCATAGCGCCAGGCCCAGCCCGCTCCCTTTTTCGTTAGCGGTGCCCCGGCTGGAGTAGCTGCTGCCTCCAAACAGTTTCTTCTGCACTTCCTGTGTAATACCTATACCGGTGTCTTTCACCGATACCAGCACGAAGTCATTTTTCAGCTTCGCAGTAAGTGTCACGGTATCACCGGCCTTACAGAACTTGATGCCGTTGGAGATCAGGTTTCGCAGCACCAGGCGAACCATCTCCTTGTCGGCGCAACCTGTCAGGTTGGGGTCGATCTTGTTTTCCAGCACGATCTCTTTGCTGCTGGCGACCGGCTGTAACAAGCGGATGTTCTCGTCCGCTAACTCACGCAAAGGCAGTGGTTTGGGGTCAGCCTCAAAGCCCTCCATCTGTGCCCTGGCCCAGTCAAAAAGGTTGTCGAGCATCCACAGCACGTTTTGCTGCCCTTTCACCAAGCTGTTGAAAAGCCCTTCCTGCTTATCGGCGGGAACTTTGCCCATGGCCATTACATGCAGCAGACCCTTGAGTGCCACCAGCGGGCCACGCAGGTCATGCGCGATCACGGAGAAGAGTTTGTCCTTAATGGTGTTAAGCTGAGTGAGTTTTTCTTTCTGAATGTTGAGCTGCTGGGCCTGCTCCGTCAGGGCTTTCTGATGCTGGTTCAGCGCCTCGTTCTTGTGCATGATCAGCTCATTCTTTTGAGTGAGCAGTTTATTGATGCGACTCTGGTGCTGCCTTCCCCTGAAGAACACATAGGCCATGGCGCATACCAACAGCAGTAGCGCAACAGTGAAGTACTGCACGATACTGCGTTGTTCCAGCTTGCGCAGGTTCAGCTCCTGCTCTGCCCGCAGGAGCAGGTTTTCCTTGTCCTTTTGGGCTGTTTCGTATTTCACACGTTCCTGTGCAATGCGGTCTGCCGCCCGCTCGTTGTGCAGACTATCGTTATAAGCCATGTGCAACGTCAGGTAATGGTGGGCCATTTCGTAATTGCCCATGGCTGCGTAAATGCGGTCCAGAATGGCAGCGTTCTCCTTGAGCACATACTTGCCCTCGTAGGCTTTGGCAAGCTCCATGCTGGCTAAGGCGTTGTCGAGTGCTTTCTCGTATTTACCGGCTTTGAGGTACGATTCGGCCTTGCCCCGCAACACATACACCTCGTCGTGCGGACTACCCAGGTTATTGGCGATCTGGTGGGCCTTGTTGAAATAGGTGAGGGCCGTCTGGTAATCGTTCTTGCCATTGTAGGCTTCTCCAATGTTGATCAGCGAAATCAGAATTCCCTGCTTATCGTCCAGGCCTTCCTGAATCGGGAGTGCTTCGCGGTAATAGACCAGTGCCAGGTCATACTTTCCCTGGTCCAGGTATACGCCGCCTATGTTGCTCAGGGCACTGCTCATGCGCAGTGTGTCCTGTGCCGTAGTGGCAAGTGAAAGTGACTTTTTGTAGAGCGGAAGCGCCTCTTTGTGATTGTGCTGGTCGGCATACACGTTGCCGATGTTGTTGTAGCTGGCACTCAGGTCTGAGGGATCACCCAACTTCTCGCGAATGCGAAGCGCCATGTAATAAAACTGAACGGCCTTGTCGATATCGCCGAGCAGGTAGTGGCCTGAACCGGTTTCATTATAGGCCTGCGCCAGCAGTTTGTCATCGCCTGCCTTCTGGGCCAGTGCTACTGCTTTATTGCCGTAGGAAATGGTGGTTTTCGGGTTGATGCTTTTGTGCACCTTGCTCAGTTCGCAGTACAGCTCTATCTTCCGGGTCACATCTTCAGTCTGGTCCAATTCAGTTTTCAGATCCTGTATCAGGATCTTTTGCTGTGGCTGCGTTAGACTTATAAGTAGGAATAGACGAGTCAGGAATAGTAGAAGCATAGGCACCTCTCTACAGTTAGAATTACCGTAATGAATTCAGTATTAGTGAGCAATATAAGGATTTAATGTTTATAAATGCTAATCTGAATCCGGGAATATAAAGGCACTTTAGAAAAATGCAATTAGCTTTTAAACGAAGTGCTGCTACTCGCCACAGGAGGGCGCAACTGCCCGTTTCAGTCAATTGTAATCCTATGTTATGAAAAGCTGCTGAAAAGCAAAATCAGCTGACCACGTGCACCGTACTCACCCCACCCGGCTTTTTGGTCACCACAATCTGAGTACTGATTCGCTCTTTCAGTGCCTCCACGTGCGAGATGATACCGATCGTTTTGCCGGCGGCATGCAGGTTGTCCAGTGTGGTGATGGCAGCCTCCAGCGTGTCTGCATCAAGCGTGCCAAAGCCCTCGTCGATGAAGAGCGAGTTGATCTGGGTCCGGCGACCGGCCAGGTCAGAAAGGCCAAGGGCCAATGCGAGGCTTACCAGGAAGCTTTCGCCCCCGGACAGGGTGTTCATCGGTCGCACTGCCTCTGCCTGGTAGGTGTCCACGATCTGCAAAGCCAGGTCCTCGTCCGGTGACTTGAGGATACGGTAGCGGTCGTTGAGCTTGAGCAGGTGCCGGTTGGCCAGCTCTACAAGGCGGGCCAGCGTGAGTCCCTGCGCAAAGCGGCTGAACCTGGAGCCATCGGCGGAGCCAATGAGGTCAGCCAGTTGACTCCAGCGGTGGCATACCTGCTGCTGTGTTTTCAGTTGCTCGGCCAGCTCTCTGTTCTTTTCGCGCTGTTGGGTGTCCTGCTCCAAGATTTGCTGGTGCCGTGCCCGTTGCGAGATCAGCTCCCGCTGCTGAGTAGTTTTCTGTTGCTGCTGTTCTTGCAAGGGTTCTATACCTTCGTCAGTCAGCTGTTTTTGCTGAAGCTGCTCCAATTCCTGCTGCACGTCGCTCAGACTTTTGCGGAGCTCGGTCAGTTGCTTTTCGGTCTGTGCCTTTTGGTTGGCCAGGCGGTCGGCTTCGTCACGGTGCAGCAGCATCTGGCTCAGCGCTTCGATCGTTTCAATGCCTTTCTGGTGCAGCACGTGCAATAAACCCTGTCGCAGTTCCTCCAACACCGAACTGTTCTGCTGGTGTTTTTGGTGACATTCGGTCTGGCGGGTACGTGCTTCCTGCAGCTCCTGCTGTTTCTGCAGTTGGCTGCGGCGTGCCTCTTCCGCCTGCCTGGCCCTGGCGCTCAGCTCCTCGTTCGCCAGTCTGCGCTCTTTGTCCGGGTCTTTGTCGCCAAACAAGGTATAGCGCTCACCCTTAAGTTTGGTCAGCTGTTCGTGCTCTTCCTTCAGGTGTTGTTTGCGCTCTTCCAGCTCTTTAAGCTTCTGCGTTTCGTTTGTCCTGAGGTTCTTTACCAACTGCTGCAATTCGATGTATCGTTCACGCATACCCTCCAGTGCCTGCTGCTTCTGGGTATAGGAAATTGCCTGCTGCTCTAATGTTTGTAAGAGAATATGACGTTCCTCTGCTTTGTAAACTAAGCCAAAAGTGGCTGCAAAGGATTCGGCCGTTTCGGTGTGCGCCTGTTGTTGCTCCTGCTCATCGGCCAAGTTTGCCTGCAGTTTCTGGAGCTGTGTGCTGAGGAGTTTGTCAGAGGCCTGCAGCTGGTTCAATGCCGACTGGGACTGTACCTGTGTTTCGCGAACTTGTTGCAGCTGCTGGTTTATACCTTCCAACTCACGGCTCAGCGCCCGGGCCTGCGCCAGTTGCTGCTGCAATGCCGTAGCGGTTTCCTGCTGGGTATGCAGCAGCTGCGCTAATTGGTCTAAGTTGTCTATACTTAGCTCCTGTGCTATACCTTCGGCCACTTGCGCAAAGGTATGGCATAGGCGCTGAACTTCTGTTTCAGCCTCATTTCTAGATGTTTGCTCCAACTGCTGCTTTTGTTCGAGCGAGCTGAGTTGTACCTGTAGCTGCTGCAGGCTTCTCTCCAACTCTTTTACCAGTTCCTGCTGCTTATCACGCTTCTGCACTTCCTCGGGCAGGTCAAAGGTATAGCCGTCCTCAGCGAAAGGGTGGTGAGTGGAGCCACACAAGGGGCATGGCTCGTCCTGTGCCAAGGTATGGCGGGCTTCCTCGTACTGCTGAATCTGCTGCTGTAGCTGCACGAGTTTCTGGAGTGCCTGCAGGTGCTCGCTTGCCTGGCTATACCTGTTTTTATGCTCCTGAAGGGTGTTGTCTGCTGACTTGTACTGCTGCTGTAACTGTATCAGTTGCTCGTTGCTGACGTGTAGTTTTTGCTGCTGCAAGGCATGCTGCTGCGCCAGTTCATGCAGACGCTCAAAGCGGGCCAGCAAAGCAGGCTGCGACTGCGCAGACTGCTCCAGTTCTTCCATGCTTTTGGAGGCCAGTATACCTTGCAGGGTGCTTAACTTTTCTCCTTTCTGCTGCTGCAGCTGATCGTGTAAGGCCTGCTGTTTTGTTTGCTGTTCCTGCAGCTCGGTCAGTTGCCTGGTTTCCTTAGTTTGTTGCTGGCTTAGTTCCTGCTGTTCCTGCTGGTTGCGCCGGATGCGCTGCTCTACCTCCTGCAGGTCGCGCAGCGTAGCTTTGAACTCAGGCAGATGCTCTTTCAGGTCCTGCAGTCTGGCATTCTGCTCCAACCAGTTCTTTATACCTGTCGCCTCCTGGGTGAGCTTTTCCAGTTCAGCTTGCTTGGCCTGCAGTAGAGCCTGCTCCTGTTGCAGTTGCTGCTCAAAAGTGACATAGCTATTTTTATTCTTGGTGTAAGCATCACGAATGCTGTTGAGCTGATGGTCAAGCCGAACTACCTGCATCAGGACAGGGTCCAGTTTCTGAATCGCATCCTCCTGTTGCTCAAACGCTTTGGTGGCTTCTATCGCGAGTTTTCCGGCTGCCTCGAGTTCGGTCTCCAGTGCAGGCACCCGTTTTTGCAGGGTCTGCAGCTGCTCCTGCGTTTCGAGTACCTTGCTGTTAGTACTACGGATCTCGGCTAGTTCACCCACAAACTGATGGGCCTGCTGGTGCTGCTCGAGCTTTACAAAGTCGGGTTGCAGCTGCTGGAGTTTCTGTTCTTGCACCTCAAGGGCTTGCTGGTGCTGGTGCTGACGTGTTTGCAATTGCGCCACCTGCTGCAGCCACTGCACCTTGGCCTGCAGCGTAATCAGATCTTGCTGCAGTATAGCTTCCTGTGTCGACAGCTCTTGTATGCTGGCTTCATAGGCTGCACGCTGCTCTTCTGGCAATAGCTGCGTGTGCTGGAGCAGTTGCTCCAGGCTTTCGTATTTCAGTCGTTCCTGCTTGGCCTTTTCAAACGCGAACTTCGAAATGTCGGAATAAATGCCGGTATCGGTGATTTTTTCCAATAGGCTGCTGCGCTCGTTTGGGTTTGCCTTGAGGAAGCGGGCAAAATCTCCCTGTGACAGCATGACGGAACGCAGAAACTGGCTGTAGTCAAGTCCGCAGATCTCAGCCACCATAGCAGGCACTTCGCTCGGTTTCAGGTCCAGCAGTTCGTCTTTGTCGAAGTCGTACAGCTCCATGTGCACGGGCCGTATCTTGCCATCTGCCTTGCCACGGCTGCGACGCAGGTGCCACTTGGAGCGGTATACCTTGCCAGCAGCCTCAAACTCCACCTCCGAATAGCACTCCGCCGTGTGACGTGTCATCAGCTCCAGCGGACGCTCATTGCTGTGCCGGTGCGCCAGTCCGTAAAGTCCCACCGTAATCGCATCCAGAATGGTCGTCTTGCCAGCCCCAGTCGGACCGGTAATGGCAAACAGCCCCGCATCAGCCAGCGGACTCTGGTCGAAACGGATCTCGTGCTCACCTTTGAGTGAGTTGAGGTTCAGGAAGCGGACGGCGAGGATTTTCATGGGCTAAAAGCTTGAGCTTGTTTCGGGATAATGGTACTGCTTTCTTATCTAAAATACCAGACTTAGTTTTCGCTTTAAAAGAAGCCTTTTATTATTTCTGATCTTCCTTATCAGACTCAGAAATTGTTTATCATCTAATAAACTAGACTGGTATCGGTATATCCTGTAATCTGTGGTTATTATTTTTAAAGAGGTTTCCTGCTTTGGCAATAACTGGGAAGAAACGGCATCAATTTCAGATAGATGAAATGCTCTTTTCCTCCAAGGATAAAAAGCATTTTTTACAAGTAGGAAATTATCCGAAATCATGAAATAATGATTTTGCCAGACTAGTGCGAAGTAGAAAATACTGCAAATCAGGAATAGTAAACCAAATTTTGCTAATGGATTATCAGCCCAAGTTATACCACCAAATAACAGTGTTAAAAGACAAAACAAAATGACAATGATATAGCACCAATTATTGAAAGACTTGAGTGGAGAATTCTTGAAGGTGGTGAATTCTTCTAAATCGTACCTCTGATGAATAGTTGTTTTAGATGAAACAGAGATGTTAAATACACTTTTTTCGCCCCTAAGATATTTATCAAGTTCATTAAGACAAACCCTTAATTTGCTCCCATTGCTATAATGCTCAACAAACAGCTTGTACTCTACTCCATTTTTCAATTTGATAGAGCTTACCTCAGCGTAAGTATAGGGTACTATAAACAAGAAAAAACTATTGCTGTAACTATGAATCTGTATTGAATCAATTTCTATAGTCCTGATGACTTGATTTCCAATTTTAATGACTTCTGCGTTGATTCTGATTTTTGGTGACTTAATCCAATAGAAGTAAATAGAGTAGATAACAAAGGCCAGAACTATGGCAGGAAATACAAGAGTAAATCCAAGATCATCAATCGCTCTACCAGCATGCAAGTTTTTGACTAGCTTGAGTAACCCAATACCTGCAACAAAAAGTAGTGGAGCAAGCACTAGTGATAACAGAAATAATTTATAGTTAAACCGGGTGCTGAACTCTTTATTCATCGCAATAGTATCCTTCTGATTCATTCAATGAGTGAGAAACTAAAAACATTTTGACTCACCATTTCATATGCGACAGCCTTGCATACAAGCTCTGAAATGGTTAATGCTGTGGAGAATTTTAATTTAGAAGTTCTCCTCCTGCCGCATCAGCTCCAGCAACTCTGAGAAAGTAGACTGCAACTCGGTGTGGTCACTCTCCGGAAAGGCACTTTCGCAGCGCTTCAGGAATACTTCTTTTTCGCTCAAGGTATGGAGGTCTACTTCTTCGCGCACTTCCTGCTCCAGGGTTTTGCGGACTGTCTTGATGAGGGGCGGACGGTGGATCAGAAGTTGCAACTCGTCACTTTTCAGTTGCAGCGCTTCTTCCAGCTGCTGATTCAGGTCAGGTATAGGGGCATCTAACTCAACCTGCAGTTCAGCCCAGGCCGGTAGGGTATAGCTGCTGTTATCGTAGACTGCAATTTTCTGTTTTACTTCTTCCAACGATCCTTTAAAGCGTACCAACTTACGGCACACAGGTATAGCGATCTCCTTCAGGTCAGTGAGCTGCCCGTTTTCAAAGTCCAGCACATAGACTACTTTCTTATCCGTCACTTCACTGAAGCTGAGCGGAATAGGGGAGCCGGAGTAGCGGATGTGGTGCGCCTTGTTGACCTGCTGCGGACGGTGCAGGTGACCGAGTGCCACGTAGTCGAACTCTTTCGGGAACTGGTCGGCACCTATCTGACCGAGGTTACCCACGTGAATCTCCTTTTCGCTATCAGATGCGGAGCCGCCGGCGGCAAACAAATGACCCATGGCTACCACGGGTATACCTTGATCTTTGTAAGGATGCACGTGCGGTACAAAGGCAGCGTAGTGGGCAGCTATACCTTGCTTGATGCGCTGTTCGCGCTCTTCGTAACTCTCACCGGGCACGGATAGGCGCACGTCGCGGTCACGCAGGAAAGGCACGGCACAAACCACCAACTCCAATTGCCCATTTTCGTCGCGCAATTCAATCAGTTCATCCAGCAGGTCGGCAGTAGCGCCGCCTATCACTTTTATGTTAAAGCAGTCGAGGAGTTCTTTGGGTGCATTGAGCGTAGAAACAGAATCATGGTTGCCACCCGTGATGATGATATGGCGGCAGCAGGTTGCGCATACCCTGGTCAGAAAGTTGTAGTACTGGCGCAGGGCTGTGTTGGAGGGGACACCCGTGTCAAACACATCGCCGGCCATCAGGAGTACCTCAACCTCTTCGGATTCAATGGTTTGCAGGAGCCAGTCCAGGAAATGCTGGTGTTCTTCGGTTCGTTCGAGGTTAACGAGTCGCTGGCCGAGGTGCCAGTCTGAAGTATGTAGTACGCGCATATCCCTATTCCTTTCTCCTTTGCACCACAAGTTACATTAAGGTATACCTATACTGCAAGTTTGTGATATAATTTTTTCCGGATCAGGTATAGCGGTTTTGCTATATAAAACCGGTTTAGCAAATGCAGAGAAAGTAGAGCAATCTGGCAGCCAATGGAAGTAAGTAATATAAAGCGGGTCAATCCCGGATACTGAAAGAGAGGGTGGTACGAAGGAATGACAGTAAGTTGGCAGACCAAAATTCAGGAATTAGGTATAACTGAAGCTGCCTTATTCGTTGATCCAGGCCAGTGCGTCCTTCTGGCTAGAGAAGTTCTTGAATAAAAACTGGTTGATGTTCTGGGCCTCTGCACGGGTGGCAACAGCTTCGAGGGCCAACTTGGCGAACAGGCTGCTTGGCAGCACTCTGGCCAATTTTTGAAGCTGGGTTTGAGAAAGCAGTTCGTAGAAGGTGGTGGACATCCACTCTTTTGTGGGAGCATCCAGCATGGTCAGACGCTCGGCATTGGCCACTGCTCTGGTGATCCCTGTATCGCGAAGGGTTTCATAAAGTTTAGTGCCTCCCGCGATCATTTCGTCCTTGTTCACAGCCCGTTGCCATTCTGCCAGCAACAGATTATTCTCCCTATCAATCTCTATCTTATAGAAATCAGAAGAATATAATGTCTGGAATGGAAATGGTTTTAGCAGCATTGAGTCAGATAAATCATGTAAAGATACGCATAAATGCTAGCTGACGTTCATGCTGCTGTACCAAATACATAAAATAATTACTCTTTTACCGGCAGGCCGGCGGCTTTCAGGTCCGAATAACCCCCTATGTTATAGACGTTCTTAAATCCGGCTTCTTCCATGAGTTTGGCTGCTTTCCCGCTGCGGTTGCCACTGGCACAGTACAGGTAGTAGGTTTTGTCCTTGTCCCAGGTCTGCATCTCCTTTCCAAACTCCCCGCTCAGGAAGTCGGCGTGCTGCGTTTTCTGGAGGTGTCCTGCCTCAAACTCAGCAGGAGTGCGCACATCAACCAGCATAACTTCTTGGTTGTCGATCTTTTCATGGTGGCTTTTATATTCTGTGGCAGAAATTGTCTTGACTTTGCCATCGCTCTGTTGTGGGCTGGTGCAGCTCATCAGACTGGTAGCTAATAGGGTTATTAAGAATAGTTTCATAAGGATAACGGATTAACCTGTGTTATAATAAACGAAAGTGAGCATTTTTTGGTACTCCTACACATTCGGTTTCCAAATCAGGGAGTAATTATATGAAAATATTTTCATATCTGAATACTGGGCTTACTGTGTGGACTTGCAGCCTTTGATGCACGCTATGATATTGGAAATGCTGGAGTCGGTGAGAAAGTAGAACACATTTTTGCCCTGTCGGCGGGTTTCCACCAATCCTTTGTCGCGCATATTGGTGAGGTGATGCGAGAGTAAAGACTGTTCAATTTTCAGCACTTCCTGTAGCTGGCTTACGGTGAGCTGGTCTTGCTGCTCCAGTAGGTCAATGATGCTGATGCGCACCGGGTGGGCCACGCATTTAAGCACATAGGCGGTTCGCTCCAGCTTCTTTTTGTCTACCCTTACTTTCAGGTCGGTCATGCAGGTATAAATAATAGGTAATTGGAATACATGATCATTTATTCATGTATAGAATTTAATACAATTTTAATCCGCTTTAGGTTCCGGCTCTAAAACAGAAAAAGCCGGCACAGGGCCGGCTTTTTCATAGCACAAAATAGAACGTGTCAGTATTAGTTAGCGTGTACGCTGCCGCCCGCGAAGGAGCTCACATCCACACCCAATCCCTGCGCTATACCCAGTCCAAGACCGATGTCGGCGCGGAAGAAGTGACACAGCTGACGGTTTATAATCTCTGCCCGCTTCGGTCCGTCTATACCTTGCATGGCTCCCACGATGTTGCTGATGGTGTTTTGCTTTTCCTCCGGCGTCATCAAACGGAACAGGTCACCCGGTTGCGTATAATGATCGTTCTCGCCTTCTGCGTTGCGGTCGTACCAGTCGGCCACCACATTGGTGCCTAAGTTCTGGGCCGGCTCCTTGTAACTTTCGTCCGCCTTGATGTTGTCGAAAGAGTTCGGGAAGTAGTTTGGAGCGCTGCCGCCATTGCCGTCCACACGCATGGCACCGTCGCGCTGGTAGTTATTCACCGCAAACGGACAACGGTTCACCGGAATCTGCTCGTAGTTAGCCCCGATGCGATAGCGGTGCGCGTCCGGGTACGACAGAATGCGGCCCTGTAGCATGCGGTCAGGCGAGAAGCCAATGCCGTCCACGAGGTGAGCCGGTGCGAAAGCGGCCTGCTCTACGTGTGCAAAATAGTTATCCGGATTTTCGTTCAGTTCCAGCACACCCACATCGATCAGTGGATAGTCCTTCTGAGACCATACCTTGGTCAGGTCAAACGGATTCCACTTGTAGGTAGCGGCTTCCGCCTCCGGCATGATCTGCACTTTAAGCGCCCAGCGCGGGAAGTCGCCGCGGTCAATTGATTCCACCAGGTCACGCTGCGCCTGATCTGGGTCCTGACCTTTCATGACAGTGGCCTCGGAGTCAGTGAAGTTCTGGATGCCCTGCAGTGTCTTGAAGTGGAATTTCACGAAGAAGCGCTCGTTCTCCTTGTTGATGAACGAGAAGGTGTGGCTGCCGAAACCGTGCATGTGGCGGTAGGAAGCCGGTGTGCCACGGTCGCTCATCAGGATCACCACCTGGTGCAGACTCTCCGGGTTCAGTGACCAGAAGTCCCACATCATGGTCGCACTTTTGGTGTTGGTGCGTGGGTCACGCTTCTGTGTATGGATAAAATCGGGGAATTTCTTCGGATCTTTGATGAAAAACACGGGTGTGTTGTTACCTACCAGGTCCCAGTTACCGTCTTCGGTATAGAATTTCACAGCAAAGCCACGCGGGTCACGCTCCGAGTCGGCACTGCCTTTCTCTCCGCCCACTGTGGAGAAGCGCAGGAACACGCGTGTCTCTTTGCCGATCTCGCTGAACAGCTTGGCTTTGGTGTATCTGGTGATGTCGTGGGTAACGGTGAAGGTACCGTAGGCACCGGAGCCTTTGGCATGTACGACACGTTCTGGTGTACGCTCGCGGTTGAAGTGCGCCAGTTTCTCGTGCAGGATGAAATCTTCGAGCAGGATCGGGCCACGTGGACCGGCTGTCATGCTGTTTTCGTGCTCGTAATAAGGTTTGCCAGAGGCAGTGGTCAGTTTCTGATATGGATTCTCGTTGCTCATATAGGTAAGGGTTTTTGAGATTTCTGCTGAATTGATGCCTCAAAAGTATAGCCCTATTCTATATAGTTCAAATCGATTAATTTTATGATGTGATAGATTATGTTTATGAAATGGGTTTGTTAGCCTAAACTGTAGATAATTGCCAGCGACGAAGTAGAAATAATCAGCCACAGGATCACTCCTTGCCAGAAGGGTTTTGGACTAATGGCTCTTAAAGCGCTCAAACTGATGTTGGCACCTATCAAAAAGAGACTGAGCAGTAACCCTTTCTTTGCCAGCATAACGATGGAAGGAGAAACGATCTCCATGGCAGGTATAAACGTGCTGATCACGGATGCCAGCACAAAAAGCAGAATGAATGTCGGGATGCTCAGCTTCTTTTTCCCGTCCTTGAACATCAGGCTCGAGATCAGGACCAGCGGGACGATCCACAGCGCCCGGGTTAGTTTGAGGGTGGTGGCAATCTGCAAAGCTTCGTCGCCGAAGCGGGTAGCGGCACCTACCACCGAACTGGTGTCGTGAATGGCGATGGCCGCCCAGATGCCGAACTGCTCCTGCGACAACCCAAGTGCCTGCCCGATGGGTGGGAACACGAAAAGCGCAACGGCATTCAATACGAAAACAATACCCAAGGCTACGGAAATCTCCTGATCGTTGGCCTTAATAGCCGGTGCCACCGCCGCAATGGCGCTGCCGCCACAGATGGCCGTGCCCGATGAAACCAGGTGCGTAAGCCGGGGAGGGGTATAGAAGAGTTTGCCAAGCAGCAGTCCGATGACCATGGTAGCGGCCAGCGACGCTAAGGTATAGATAATGCCCATTAGTCCGGTTTCAGCTACCTGGTACAGGTCGATGCCGAAGCCCAATCCTACCACCGCAGCCTGCAGAAGGTAGTTTGAAATTTTTCCGGTATGCGCCTTAAACGGATTACCCAGCAGCAGACCTACCACCAAACCAGCTCCCAGCGCCATCGCCGAGTTAAGCAGCGATGTGAACAGAATCAGGAGTACAAAAGCAGCAAAGATCGTTTTCTGGAGCAGGGGAGAAGGCAGCGGGAAAAGTTTGGGCATGCTTGTAGCGGCGTTTGGCTTATCGCAGACAAATCTACGCTTCTTTCCAATTTAAGTATGTGACTTTTGTCGCATAACTAAAAAGCCTCTCCGATCATTACATAGAAATTCATGCCTTCGCGCCCATACCCGATATCTGCCCGGATGTTGAGCTTTTGCTCCGGGTTAAGGGCGTAGCGCAATCCCGAGCCGATGGAGTATTTCAAAGTAGAGAAACTGACGTCTTTCGGCTTGTCGAACACATCGCCAACACCTGCAAATGCTGCCATACCAAAGCGCCAGAACAATGGGAAGCGGTACTCCAGCTGCGTACCGGCAAAGTTGTCTTCGAGGAAGCGGTTTTTGGCGTAGCCTCTCAAAATGCGATCGCCACCGGCCATGGCCATGCGCATCACAGGTATATCACCATTGTTGAGGTTGAAGCTGGTGTTGTGTGCCAGAATGTGGTTAGGCTTCAGCTCGAAATACTTTCGGAAGTCGAGGTTGAAATTGTTGTAGCCGAAGTCCCCGCCAAAGGTGCTGCCAAAGTGGTAGCCGGACATCTCTAGGTAAGTGCCGCTGCTGGCAAAGGCTACGTTATCACGACTGTCGAGCAGAAAAATCAGTCCCAACCCGCTGTTTACTCCTCCCTGGTAACCCGGAATCCTTTGCGTGAGAAGTTGGCTCTCGCGGTCTTCGTTGATAGGGTTGAGCTGGAGATCGTAGTAATTGGCGATCTGAAAATCAGGACCCAGAAAAGTTCTTGCTCCCAGTTTCTTCAAAGCTGCCAAACGAGCGCTTACATAATCGTATTCATAGATTTCCTCGTCAGATAGGGGCGTGTCGTTGCCGATGCCATAGAAGCGGTCGGTATAAACCCGGTGGCGAAGTTCGCCTCGCAGCAGGAATTTTTCG
Organism: uncultured Pontibacter sp.; assembly: GCF_947502515.1. Lineage (NCBI taxonomy): Bacteria > Pseudomonadati > Bacteroidota > Cytophagia > Cytophagales > Hymenobacteraceae > Pontibacter > uncultured Pontibacter sp. The sequence continues at coordinate 174,894 of NZ_CANNAI010000004.1, forward strand.
TCACGTGTGAATATGGTCCAGTCGAGTAACTGGTCGGTTTGCTTTCGCAAGGTATAGTCGACGATCAGTCGCATCTGGGAGAGGCGGGTATAACCCTCATCTTCGCTGTTCTTCAGTTTGAAAAAACCGAGCAGCGCTGCGCCAAATCCCAGCCGGGTGTCGGGGGTATAGTAGAGAACCGGAATCGGGATCAGACCCCGGGTTTTCTCAGCTTTGGGAGGTGTGGTGTCAGGTATAGCGTCGGCCGGTTGGTCTTGTGCCAGCACACGGTTAGTCGCGCCCAATAGCAAACAAAGTCCCAGCAAGCAGCTGGCAATTGCATGTCGTTTCATAAAACCAGCAAGATATAAGGTGAAGGGCGGGTTCTGTGTTATAACAGGTATAAATCAGGACTTTGCCTGTAGAAATGTAATGAAGTTTAGGGGATTTTTGCTAGTGGTATGAGGGAATTTTTTGCCTGTTCTGTGGAGGTTTGTTGCAATTGCTGTTACAGGTATAGAGGGGTATGGCGCGAGCGTCCTCGCTTGTGTCGGGTATGGTGGGGCCTCCGGCCTAGGTATAGCCTATGCAGTTGCAGGTATAGCAACCTGAGTTGTTTCATTGCTTGCCCTGGCCGGGCGGGCTGCCGTTTCGCCTGTGCGGCGGGCACTTACTTTTTGTCTTGACACAAAAAGTAAGCAAAAAAGTCAAGACCCTCCAAACTCGCTGAACGCTCGAACAGTGGAGTGTCGGTTTGTGCACTTGGAACTGCTGCTTATTTCATTGTGAGCGTGCGAGTGAGTCTTGTTGTACCTGCCAATGGTCCGTTTAATATTTGACAAAAACTTCGAAGCTTATACCTGATATAGACAATGGCATAAGAGTCTCCTTCAAAGGGGAGCTCGGGGTGACAACCATTCACGACAACTTTGGCTATAACACTTATACCTTCACAACGGCAATGGTTAATTCCCCTCTTGAGAGGGGTAGGCCTGTATTAATCGTACATGGGAATCCAGTAAATCTTTTAATCCTGAAAATCCTGACCCTAGAATGCTTCCCCGATCATCAGGTACACATTGAACCCTTCCCGGCCGTAGCCAACGTCCACACGGGTGTTCAATTTCTGGTCAGGCCTGATCGCGTACCTCAAACCAGTGCCGATGGAGTATTTGATCGTGGACAGGCTGATGTCTTCTGGTTTGTCGAACACGTCGCCTATACCTGCGAAAGCAGCGGCTCCTAGTCGCCAGAAAAGCGGGAAGCGGTACTCTACCTGGGAGCCTACAAAGTGGTCGTCGTGGAAGCGGTTACGGGCGTAGCCTCTAAGTAACTTGTCGCCGCCGGCGGTGGCCAGGCGCTGTACCGGCACATCTCCTTCGTTTAGGCGCAGCATGGTGTTGGTGGCCAGTACGCGATCGTTGCCAAGACCGTAGTAGCGGTTAAATTCCAGGTTGAAATTGTTGTACCGGAAGTCGCTGCCAAAAGTCTTGCCGAAGTGATAGCCTGAGATCTCCAGGTAAAAACCTTTGCTCGGGTAAGCTGTGTTGTTGCGGTGGTCGATCAGAAAAATCGCGCCCAGACCTACATTGCGGCCCGTCTTGTATCCCGGTAATTGCTGGGAAAGCAGCTGACTACCCTCTTCCAGTTCCACATTATAATATTCCGTGAACTGCAAATCAGGACCCAGAAAGCTACGGAAACCCACGTTTTTGAGCACCGCTATTTTCGCGCTGATCATGTCATAGTCATACAGTTCACGATCCTCTTCTCGCGTATCGTTGCCGATGCCGTAGAAGCGGTCGGTATAGATGCGGTGCCGCAGTTCGCCGCGCAGCATCAGGCGCTCCTCTCTGGTAAAGATGTTCCAGTACAGCCATTGGTCGGTCTGCTTGTTCAGGGTGTAATCCACCACCAGTCGAGCCAAAGAAAGACGGGTATAGGTGGTGTCGGTGTAGCTGCGGAGGCGGAAGTAACCCAACAGTGAGGCTCCAAAGCCAAGACGCGTGTCCGGGGTATAATAGACCACAGGCGCGGGTATAAGCCCTTTGACGCTGCGTCGCTCCGGCTCTGGCGGATTCGGCGTTTTTTCTTCGGTGGTATGCTCCTGCGCCAGGGAAGTTATAGGTTTTAGCAGTGTGAATAAAAGCAGTGGGAGAATGAAGTATAGGTATAAGCGCATGCAGGCCTTGGTTCTATAGGAGTTCAAAATATTAGGAGTACATACGTAAAGTACTCTTTCAGGTATAAACCAGATGAGAACGGTCTTGTTTTGTTAATGTCTATACATTGAAATAGATCTATTTATAGTGATTGTGAATATTTTAACAGCTTTGCGCGTGGAATTTTAGACAGAAGATGGCTATATTGTGTGTTTAAATCTAAACTACTCAATCACCTTAATCTGACACATGAGAAAAATCTTAACCATTGCAGCCTGTCTCGCTTTGGGAGCAGCAGGTAGTGCGATGGCGCAGGAGACCTTTCCGCGCAATGGCGTGTATGATGAACGCAGCGGTCTTGTCGCGCTCACCAACGCCACCATCCACACCGATTACAAAACCAAAATCGAAAACGCTACGCTCCTGATCCGCAATGGTAAGGTAGAGGCTGTGGGCACCAAAGTGCAGGTACCAGCCGGCACCGTGGTAGTAGACGCCAAAGGCAAGCACATCTACCCGGGTCTGGTGGATATGTTCACGAGCTATGGTCTGCCAGAGGTGAAAGTGGAGCGCCGCAGCTGGATGTCGCCACCGCAGGAGGAGTCCACGAAGCAGGGAGCCTTCAATTGGAACCAGGCCATCCGTCCGGAAACCAATGCCGTGGAACTCTTCAAAGTAGACAAGAAGCAGGCGGAGGAAATGCGCAAGCTGGGCTTCGGAACCGTACTGGCCGTGCACCGCGACGGTATAGCCCGTGGTACTGCGACGCTGGTAACACTGGCTGACAAGCGTGAAAACGAAGTGATCCTGCTGGACAAGGCAGCAGCTGCACTTTCGTTTGAGAAAGGCTCTTCGCCGCAGGACTACCCGAACTCGCTGATGGGCTCTATTGCCCTGTTGCGCCAGACTTACCTCGATGCGCAGTGGAATAACCTGAACCCGGGCCGTGAGCAGAACATTTCGCTGGCCGCTTTTACGGGTGCCAACAACTATCCGCAGATATTCGAAGCCAACAGCAAACTGAACTTACTGCGTGCCGATAAGGTAGGCGATGAGTTCAGAAAGCAGTACATCATCAAAGGTGGCGGCGACGAGTACCAGATGATCAAAGAGATCAAGGCGACCAATGCCCCGATCATCGTGCCGCTTAACTTCCCGGAGGCTTACAATGTGGAAGATCCTTATGATGCCCGCCGTGTGCCGCTCGATGCTATGAAGCACTGGGAAATGGCCCCATCCAACCCGGCAGCACTGCAGAAGGCAGGTATACCGTTTGCCTTCACCACTGCCGACCTGAAAGACAAAAAAGACTTCCTGCCAAACCTGCGCAAGGCCATTGAGTACGGTCTGTCAGAAGAAGAAGCCCTGAAAGCGTTGACCGCTACTCCAGCTCAGCTCTTGAAAGCTGACAAGCACGTGGGTAGCCTCGATAAAGGCAAACTGGCTAACTTCATCATCACCAGCGGCAACCTGTTCGCCGAAGACAATGTGATACTGGAAAACTGGGTGCAGGGTAACCAATACAAGATCACAGAGGTGCCGGCTGACTATAGAGGTGTGTATACCTTGAAGATCGGGCAGCAGCCGGAGCGCAGACTGCAGATTGCAGGCACTGCTGAGAAGCCGGAGCTGAAAGTGATCGGTCAGGACACCGTAACGGGTAAGATCTCTGTTAGCGGCAACCTGATAACCCTGTCGTTCAACAAAGACAAGAAGAGCAAAGAAGCCATCCGTCTCAGCGGCTGGTATGCTGATAAGAACATGCAGGGCGAAGGCCAGTTGCCGGACGCGACGCCGGTGAAATGGAACGCGAAGTTCTCTGAAGCCATGACCGAGAAGGCAAAGAAAGACGCGGCTAAAGAAGCAAAGCAGGCACTGGAGCTTGGCAACATGATTTATCCGTTCCAGGCATTCGGTCAGGCTGAACTGCCAAAGCAGGAAACGGTGCTGATTAAAAACGCCACTGTATGGACCAGCGAGAAAGAAGGCATTCTGCAGAACACTGACGTAGTTCTGAAAAACGGCAAGATTGCGAAAGTAGGCAAGAACCTGAGCGAACCGGGCGCCCGTGTGATCGACGGCACTGGCAAGCACCTGACAGCCGGTATCATTGATGAGCACTCGCACATTGCGCTGCAGGGTGTGAACGAAGGTACGCAGGCGGTAACTGCTGAAGTACGCATGATGGACGTGGTGAACCACGAGGATCCGAACATCTACCGTCAGCTGGCTGGTGGTGTTACCACTTCACAATTGCTGCACGGCTCGGCTAACCCGATCGGTGGTCAGTCGGCTATCATCAAGCTGCGCTGGGGCAAGAGCCCGGAGGAGCTGTTTGTAGAGAATGCCGATGGCTTCATCAAATTCGCATTGGGTGAGAACGTGAAGCACTCCAACCGCGCTCCTTCGCACAATGTACGCTTCCCACAGACCCGTATGGGTGTGGAGCAGGTATACGTAGATGCTTTCCAGCGTGCGAAAGAGTACCAGCAGACCTGGACCAACTACAACAAAATGTCGAAGAAGCAGAAAGCTGCTGCCGGTGAGCCGCGTCGCGATATTGAGTTGGAGACACTGGTAGAGATCCTCAACGGCAAGCGCCATATCACCTGCCACTCTTATGTGCAGTCCGAGATCAACATGATGATCAAAGTAGCCGATCAGATGGGCTTCAAAGTGAACACGTTCACGCACATCCTGGAAGGTTATAAAGTAGCTGACAAAATGCGCGACCATGGTGCCGGCGGGTCAACTTTCGCGGACTGGTGGGCTTACAAGATGGAAGTGAAAGATGCGATTCCGCAGAACGCTGGCATCATGCACCACTTGGGCGTAACGACAGCCATCAACTCTGATGATGCTGAGATGGCCCGTCGTCTGAACCAGGAAGCTGCCAAGAGCGTGAAGTACGCTGGTGTAAGTGAAGAGGACGCCCTCAAAATGGTGACCCTGAACCCGGCCAAACTCCTGCACCTGGATGACCGCATGGGCAGCATCAAAGTAGGCAAAGACGCCGACGTGGTACTGTGGAACAACAACCCGCTGTCTATCTACGCCCGTGCCGAGAAGACTTTTGTGGACGGCATCGCTTACTATGACCTAGAGCGTGACACGCAACTGCGCACCGAACTGGAGAAAGAACGTATGCGCCTGGTGCAGAAAATGCTGCAGGCCAAAACATCCGGCGCCAGAACACAGGCCCCTCCAAGAAGCAGAGCCGCTGTGGTACACTGCGAGGACGTAGAGCACCACGAGGAAGAGGAATATTTGGCTTACTAAATTGTTAAATTGTTAAATGGCTAAATTGCTGTTTGGGGATTGTAAAAATCGCGCTGCGAGTCAACAATTTAACAATGCAGCAATCTAACAATACAAAAGATGAAAATTCATAAGAGATATATTTCAGCGATCGTGGCGTTTATGCTGAGCGTGCCTGCCTTTGCGCAGGTGCCAGTGCCGGCTGCGAAGCAAAGCAAGCCTGTGTTGCTGACAGGCGCCACCCTGCACGTGGGTAACGGCAAAGTGGTAGAGAATGCCGCCGTTGGTTTTGATAATGGCAAGATTACCTACGCTGGTCCGCTGAGTGGTGCGAACCGCAACGGACACGAAGTGATCGACGTGGCCGGGCAGCACATTTACCCGGGCCTGATCCAGCCAAACGCACAACTGGGTCTGAACGAAATTGAGAGTGTGCGAGCTACACTCGACATGCGCGAAGTAGGGCAGTTTAACCCGAACGTACGTGCTGTGGTGGCCTACAACACCGACTCTGATATTGTGCCAACCATTCGTGCCAATGGCGTTTTGATGACGCAGGTAACACCGGTGGGCGGAACCATTTCCGGCTCGTCTTCGGTGGTGCAGCTGGATGCCTGGAACTGGGAAGATGCCATTGTGAAAGCTGACATAGGTATACACCTGAGCTGGCCAAACATGATCATCAACACAGGGGGCGCCCCGAACCCGCGCATGGCCAACATGGGCCAGCAGCGCGAAGAAGCCATTGCTGAACTGGGCCAGTTACTGCGCGACGCCTCGGTATACAAGCAAGCTAAAAACGAGAAAGAGAACCTGAAGCTTACTTCGCTGACGGGTCTGTTCGATGGTTCCAAAAAGCTATACCTGCATGCCAACTATGGCAAAGAGATCATCGAAGGCGTGAACTTCGTGAAGCAGCATGGCGTGAAGGACATCGTGGTAGTAGGTGCCCGTGACGCGGTTGCCGTAGCCGATTTCCTGAAGGCAAACAACATTGCTGTGATCTACTCAGGCGTGCATGCCCTGCCTTCCCGTTCTGACGAGGATGTGGACATGCCTTACAAGACGCCATACCTGTTGCAGCAGGCCGGTATACCTTTCGCGCTGGACTACGACCTAAGCACGCACGGTATCCGCAACCTGCCTTTCATAGCCGGAACTGCTGTAGCGCACGGTCTGGATAAGGAGCAGGCTTTGTCGGCGATCACGCTGAATACAGCTAAGATTTTGGGTGTAGACAAAGAGGTTGGTTCCGTAGAGGTTGGCAAAGACGCGACCATCGTGGTTTCAGCCGGTGACATCCTGGATATGCGCACCAATAACGTAACACACGCTTTTATTCAGGGCCGCAAGATCGACCTGAACGACAAGCAGAAGTACCTGTATGAGAAGTTCAACGGCAAGTACCAGACTGAAGAGCCTGTAACAACAGGTCCAAAAGCTCAGAAATAAAGATTTATTTTCTCTCACCTTAAATAGAAAAGCGCTGTCCTGCTGGGGCAGCGCTTTTTGTTTTACAACTCCACCACCAATGCTCCTTGCTCCGTCACATCATAAAATGCTATCCCTGCTGCTGCTAATTGTGGCTTCAGGCGCTGCAGGTACCAGGGCGCATTGGAGGCGTCGAGCACGAGTTGCTTGAAGCGGAAAGGCTGTAGCTCCTCTGGCTTTACACGGACGTTCTGCGTGAGCAGCAGGTAATCTACTTCAAAGTCCGGCAGCGGCTGCACTTTAATGGGCTTTGACACCACCAGCAGGCGCTTACCTTGCCATACCAGCAGACTATTGCTGTCGGGCAGTACTGTGTGGCTTATACCTGTCTTTGAAGCATCTGCGAAGGTATAGGTAGCGGCTTGCGACACACCTTTGTGCCAAAGGTAGGGTTGTATGTTGAAGGTATAATTTTGCTCGGCTAGCGGCTGACTGCTCACAACAGTCGCCTGCTGCCCCTGCAGAAAGCTGAAAGCGGTGGCACTGCGCATGTTGTATACCACGAGACTACGCTGGTCGCGCTGAGCCGTAATCTCCATGACCTCCTGCACCGCCAATACCGCCACAACTACAGTTACCAGGGCAAAGTAGCGTAGCTGTTTATAGGCGAAGAACAGGATAAGCAAGAGCAGCAAGGTATAGAGTAGCCAGGCTTGGGAGACGCTGATGTCGATGCCGTTGATGACAGCCTGTGGCAGCTGGTTAACCCGCAGGTTGAATTCGTTCATGCCCCAGGTGATGGCAAAGTTTACTTTAAACAGCAACGTGCTGAGCAGCGGCACCCAAGAAAAGAACAGAGCAGCTACACCAGAATAAAGCACCAGCGTAGCGGCAGGCACCACCAGCAGGTTAGCCAGCCAAAAGTATACCGGGAACTGGTGAAAGTAGTATAGCCCCAGCGGAAAAGTAGCCAGTTGTGCCGCCAAAGCCGCTGTAAAGAGTGCCCATCCCTTATCCAGAATCCTGTTGTCGAACTCCAGCAGCTTGTAAAATCTTGGTTGCAGGTATACGATGCCAAGCAGCGCCAAGAACGAGAGCTGAAAGCCTACCTCCAGCAGGAAATAAGGGTTGTACCACAGTAATGCAAAAGCGGCAATAGCAAGGGTGTTGTAGATGTTGTGCTGCCGCCTGGAGACCATCGCCAGCGTGATCAGGCTGAACATGAAAGCAGCCCGCAGCACGGAAGGGGAGAGGCCCGTAATGAAAGCGTAAAGCCAGAGCACACTCAGGATGACAGTGGCGTAAACTACCCGTTGCTTAGGCGTTCGCTTAAAGCCAGCCAGCAGAAAGGCCAGTATCCCATAAATCAGCCCGACATGCAGACCCGACACCGCCAGCACGTGCATGGTGCCGGTCTGAGCGTAGGCATCGCGGATGGAATTGTCGAGCTCGTCTTTCACACCCAGGATCAGGGCAGAGGAAATACCGTACTCCCGTCGCTTGTCGATAGACTCTTTCAGCAAAGCATCGAGTTGGCGGCGCAGGTATATACTGAAGTACAGCAGTGGGTTTGATGGGTCGGATTCCACTTTTTGAAACTGGTGTGCCTGCAGAAAATGACGGTGGTGAATCTGCTTGTTCGCCAGAAAGGCGTGGTAGTCAAACTGGTTCGGATTGGCGGGCGGCGCGACAGGTAGCGGTGTGCCTTTGATCAAAAGCCGGTCACCATAGGCAAGCTCGTACTCCCGCTGTGAATCATGCGGCACAGAAAGTTGCACCTTGCCTTCTGCGGATTGCCACTGTCCGTTTACCTGCACCTGCTCTACTTGCAGCACCGTATTCTGGTAACCAGGTTTCTGCACCACGTAATCATCTACCACACCGACGTAGTAAGCAGGCTGGCCGGACAAATTACGCAGGTGCTGCGGGTGGTGCGAATCAGTGTGCAGGTGCGTGGCCCACATGCCAGCGGCCGCGAAACAGAGGAGCCCGGCTATACCTGCCAGCGTGTTGGCCTCTACCGTTTTCACCTTCCGTGCGATCAGGTATAGCGCCAGGTATAAGGCAACAAAAAAGGCAAAGAGCTCCGGGCCATACCTGAACTCTTTGCCTGTATGCAGGTACACGAGTATACCTGCTATAAAGCTAAAGGTAATGCGAACGAATGGGTAGGGAGCCCACCGTTTCATCAGCCCTTATAGACCATTTTGTAGTGCTGTATGTCGCACTCGGTGAACATATCACCTTCGGCAACAAAGCCGTGGCGCTTGTAGAAATTAACAGCCGGTAACTGCGCATTCAGGTATACCTTGCTATCCGCATGGTCGGCCTGCACGTCTCGTAGCACGGCCTGCAACAGCGCAGCACCTACCTGTCGGTTGCGGTAGCTGGCCAGCACGGCAAAGCGCTCCAGCTTTATACCCTGATCAGTCTGTCGCCAGCGGGCAGCCCCGCAGGCTATACCTTCGCAGGTGGCCAGGTAGTGACGGGCAGTCGATTCGAACTGATCACGCTCCGCCTCACGCGGTACCTGCTGCTCTTCTACAAATACCTGTTCACGTATGTTGAACGCGGCAGACCTATCCTGCTCGCGCTCAGCACGTATTACCTCAATCATCTTGTGTTATCAGATCAGCAGCTATACCTTCTTTTTGCGGCCGTTCACCGAAACAGGCTTGCCTTCTTCGGCGGCTTCAGCTTCCAGCTTGGCAGACAGACGTGCCTCGTCAGCCTGTGTATAGGCGTCCACGATGTCACGCACCAGGCGGTGACGCATCACGTCCTCCGGCTGCATCTCGATAAAACCGATACCTTTCACATTGCGCAAGGTATGCAGGGCATCGATCAGGCCAGACTTCTGTCTGTGCGGCAAGTCGATCTGCGAGCGGTCACCGTTGATCATTACCTTCGAAGTCGGGCCCATACGGGTCAGGAACATCTTGATCTGAGCCGGCGTCGTGTTCTGTGCCTCGTCCAGCAACACAAAGGCATTGCTCAGGGTACGTCCACGCATGTAAGCCAGCGGTGCGATCTCAATGATCTTGCTTTCCTGGTAGTATTTCAACTTTTCCATCGGGATCATGTCCTCCAGGGCGTCATAGATCGGGCGCAGATACGGGTCCACCTTCTCCTTCATGTCACCTGGCAGGAAGCCCAGGTTTTCGCCGGCTTCCACCACAGGGCGGGAGATGATGATCTTTTTTACCTCTTTGTTTTTGAGCGCACGCACGGCCATAGCCACCGAGATATAGGTCTTGCCGGTGCCCGCAGGCCCCAGCGCAAACACCAGGTCATTGTTTTCCACCAGGTCTACCAGCTTTTTCTGGTTTGGTGTTTTGGCCTTGATGATGCCCCCTTTGCTACCGTACACGATCACATCCGGCGAAGTCACGATTACTTCCTCATCCGTAAAAGGATCAGAAGAAAGGTATCTATTTACGCTGTTATGCGTAATCTTCCCGAACTTGTGATAGTGATCGATCAGTGAAGAAAGAATCTCGTGTATCTTGGTGATCTCAGGCGTTTGGCCCTGAATCTTGATTTCGTTGCCTCTGGAAATGATCTTGCTACTCGGAAAAGCGGCTGCAAGCTGCTTTATATTCTGATTCTCTGTCCCCAGAAAATCGATAAGAGAGATATTCTCTAATGTTATTACTTTCTCTACCAAATGTTTATGTTATATATAGTACGTTGGTAATATATTCTGTAAATTAGCTAAAATTGTTACATATAGATTACAAATCTACTCAAATTATAGTTCGCTCTATGGCTGTAATTACGTTTACCTCAGACTTTGGCTACACCGATCATTACGTAGCTGCTGTAAAGGCCGCCATGCTGTCCCTGCAGCCTCAGGCCCATATCGTGGATATTTCCCATGGGATCGAACCATTTAACATCCCGCAGGCCGAGTACATCATCGGTTCGGTGTTCCGGGAGTTCCCGGAAGGCACGGTGCACCTGGTGGCAGTAGACACGCACGGTTGCAAACAGGGCAAATACCATGCTGCAAAGTACAAGGGCCACTACTTTCTACTCGCTGACAACGGGCTGCTTTCGTTGCTGACAGACGGGGAGCCGGAAGTGGTAGTGGAGTTGCAGACGGACGAGGAACTGCTTCCTTTTCCAGCCAAGAATCTGCTGGCACCTGCTGCGCTATACCTGGCTAAAGGCGGCGACATCGACGTGCTGGGCGAGCGAACTACCTCCTATAAGCAGCTGCTTAACCGCCAGTTGCGCCTCAACGATCACTCCATAACAGGGCACGTCATTCATGTGGACCGTTATGGCAACCTGATCACCAACATTACCGAAGACAGTGTCGAGACCATTGCCCATGGCCGCACCTACACCGTGCATTTCGGGCGCGAAACCGTAGGACGCATCCACCAGAACTATACCCAGGTAGAAGACGGCGACTGCTGCTGCCTCTACAACCACCTCGGCCAGCTCTGCATCGGCATCAACAAAGGCAACGCCGCCGAACTGCTCGGCCTTGACTTCGACTCGCAGGTAGATGTGCGCTTTTATCCGGGAGCTTAGTTTTATTTTTGAATGAGTGATTGATTGAGTGATTTTTAATGATGCTTTCGCATGAAAGATAGGAACCACCAACTTGGCCTGCTGGTGCATGTGCTCACGGTATTTATGTTGCTCCTGAAGGGGGCGGACAAGCTGAGCCAGCAGCATGTGTTGAGTGGTGGTTTTTTTGTAGGATTGGGTTTGTTGATCATCATTTTATTAATTTTGGAGAAGGTTTACCACTGGTCTCACAGAAGTGTCAAGATCGCTTGCTTTTTGATCGAGTCGGCGGCTCTGGCAGGTATGGCCATCGTGTTTTACCAGGAAGAAAAACAGTATCTGCCCTATGTTTTCGGCCTAAGTGCTACTGTATACCTGATCATAGCGCTTGTCTCGATTTTCAGGAAGGGCGAGTCCACCCAACACTAATACAATTTCAAATCACTCATTCACTAACTCACTCCATGTTAATCCGCATAGTACGCATGACCTTTCAGCCAGAGAAGACAGCCGATTTTCTGGAAATTTTCCGCAACTCAAAAGATAAGATCAGGGCTTTTGACGGCTGTAACCACGTAGAACTGCTGCAGGACCTGAACCACCCCAATATTTACAGCACCTACAGCCTCTGGGACTCCGAGGAGCACCTCAACAACTACCGCGACTCCGAGCTCTTTGGGCAGGTATGGAAAGCCACCAAGGCGCTGTTTGCTGATAAGCCGCAGGCTTGGTCGCATGTGTCCGTAAACATTTAGGCACTTATCAATTCCCAGTAAGCAGTTAAGGCTGATTTATGTCTGATCGGGCTGCTGTATCTATTAAGCTTTACTTTGCAAAACTCATTTGGAGGATGGACTTCTTTTCGATCTGTAGAGTTGGTTTAGGATCGAATTAACTTATTAGGAGCAAGTAGTTTAAGAAGTATTATAGAGTTTAGCTATATTCAGTTAGTTTTTATTGATTTGATCTATATAGGCTTTCCGCTGACTTTTGTGGCGTTAATCAACCCAAATTCCACAAATGTTACGGAAATCTTTACTAGTGTTAGCCATTGTTGCAAGCGGTCAGTTTGCTATGGCGCAGCAGAAGCCACTCACCACCAACACAGGTGCGCCAGTGGGCAACAACCAAAATTCCAAGACAGCCGGTGAGAACGGTCCTGTATTGCTAGAGGACGTGCACCTGATCGAAAAACTGGCCTCGTTTGACCGTGAGCGTATACCGGAGCGTGTTGTGCATGCCCGTGGTGCCGGTGCTTATGGCGAGTTCGAAAGTTACGGTGACTTCTCTCAATACACCAAGGCCTCTCTGTTCAACGGCAAAGGAAAGAAAACCCCTCTTTTCATACGCTTCTCCACCGTGGTGCACGAGCAGGGCTCTCCTGAAACCCTGCGTGACCCGCGTGGCTTTGCCGTGAAGTTCTACACCGACCAGGGCAACTACGACCTGGTGGGCAACAACCTGCCGGTGTTCTTTATCCGTGATGCCATGAAATTCCCGGACATGGTGCACTCTTTCAAGCCATCGCCTATCTACAACAAGCAGGACCAAGAGCGCGTGTTCGACTTCCTGTCGCACCAGCCGGAGTCTACCAACATGCTAACCTATCTGTACTCTAACCTGGGCACGCCAGCCAGCTACCGTGAAATGGACGGCTTTGGGGTGCACGCCTTCAAGTGGGTGAACGCTCAGGGCGAGGTAACTTATGTGAAGTACAACTGGAAGTCGCTGCAGGGCGTGAGAAGTCTGTCAGCAGCTGAGGCGTCGCAGGTGCAGGCTAAAGACCATACCCACGCAACCACCGACCTCTACGAGCAGATCGGCAAAGGCAACTTCCCGAGCTGGGAGCTGACGGTACAGATGATGAAGCCGGAAGACCTGGACAAGTTCGATTTCAACCCGCTAGATCCAACCAAGATCTGGCCTGAGTCGGTGGCGCCGAGCATCAAGATCGGTAAAATGACGCTGAACCGCGTGCCGGGCAACTTCTTTGAGGAGGTGGAGCAGTCGGCTTTCTCGCCGGCTACGCTGGTGCCAGGTATAGAGCCCTCAGAAGACAGGCTGTTGCAGGGCCGTGTGTTCTCTTACTTTGACACGCAGCGTTACCGCCTAGGTGCTAACTTCCAGCGCATTGAGGTAAACGCTCCTAAAGTGGATGTGAACAGTAACAACCAGAACGGCGCTTTCAGCAACCGTGGCAAGAACTCCAATGTCAACTATGAGCCGAGCATGACCAAAAACGGTACTTACGTGGAGAGCAAGCAGCACGAATACGCTACCCGCAAGATCGACGCCGAGACCATGCAGCGCGCCATCAGCAAGCAGAACAACTTTGCGCAGGCCGGTGAATTATACCGCTCTCTTTCGGAGGCCGACAAAAAGCACCTGATCAGCAACCTGGCAGGTGACCTGGGGCAGATCCGCAACAAAGTGATCGTGAACAAAATGGTAAGCCATTTCTATCAGGCTGACGCCGACTACGGCACCCGTTTGATGAAAGCGCTGAAACTGAACAAAACCGAAGTGCTGGCCCTGGTGGCAAACAAATAACAACAGGATCAGGCTGGGTATAAAAGGCTCAGCCTGCCTTTCCTGAACCCTGTCTGTTAGCGAAACGGCTGACAGGCCGGATTTCCTCCGTAAAACCATTTTCCCTTTTGCCATGAAGCATGCTCTACAGGTTATTTCCATTTCACACCAAACCGCCACCCTCGAACAGCGGCAGGCCCTGCAACTGAGCAGAGAAGAGGCCGCGGCCTTTATGCAGGAGCTGAAAGCGGCGGGACAGGTGGAGGGCGTGCTGGTGCTGACAACCTGCAACCGCACCGAGGTATACTATGAAACAACTGCAGCCGAACCAACTACTATACAACAGGCGCTACTTCGATTTAAAAACTTAGAGGCAGCTGCCTTTTCGTCGCTTTTCACACACCACAGCTACAGCGAAAGCACTTTGCTCTACCTCCTGGAGGTTGGTCTTGGACTGCGTTCGCGGGTGCTCGGCGACCGCCAGATCATCGGGCAACTGAAAGACAGCTACCGCCTGACCAACGAACAGAAGCTGGGGAGCCCGCTGCTGCACCAGGCACTGCAGACGCTGTTCCGGGCGCACAAGCGGGTACACAACGAAACCGACTTCAGGGTAGGGGCCGCCTCAGTGGGCTATGCCGCCCTGGAGCGCCTGACTGACTTTTTCCCGCGCAAAGAATTCGTCATCAAACGCATGCTGATCATCGGGACCGGGCAGATGGGTACGGACATTGCCCGCTATGCCAGCTCCTTTGGCTTCCGGGACATCGTGCTGACGAACCGCACCGATGCCCGCGCCGAAGCACTGGCGCAGGAACTGGGTTTAAAGTACCTGCCTTTTAGTGACTACAAGCAGGCGCTCAGCAGTTTTGATGTAGTAGTGAGTTGTGTGGGTAGCGGTGCGCAGCTGCAGGCAGCGGCTTTCGGGGAAGCAAAAAGCAAGCGTGTGCTCCTTGACCTGTCGGTGCCCCAAGGTATAGCCCCTGGATCAGGACAGCTGGCCAACACTACACTGGTAAATATCGACCAGATCAGCAGCCGTACGCAGGCGGTTCTGGCGACGCGGCAAGCAGCAATTACAACCGTGGAGCAGATCGTGGCCGAGGAAACAGAATCCTTTGCCGTGTGGTTGCAGGACCAACCCGTTGCCCATGCTATAGGCGAACTGAAAAGCTTTTTTGCGGAGGTGCTCGGCAGCGAGCTCCAGAGGCACATAGGCCCTGCCAATAAGGGAGCAGCTCAGGCCATCGCCAAGGCCACGCTCGACAGGCTGATCCGGCGTCCGGCGGGCGCACTACGCACTACAGAAGGAATAGCCCGTGAGCAACTCCTGCAGGCCATGCAGCAACTGTTCAGAACAACTCCTTCCGAAGAAAAGATAAGCTTATAAAACAAGCCGCACCGCTGGCTATACCTGCACCGGCAAGGGCCTACGAAAATTAACATTCAACAAATAACCTATACCTGAATACCATGTTTAGATCATTAATAATCAACCTCCTGTTTTTACTTATACCTGCCACAATTTTTGCCCAGACCACTGACCTGATCGGGGCAGCGAGGGCAGGCGATGTAGCGGCTATACGCCAGCACCTGCAAAACAAAGCCGATGTGAATGCAGCCGATCAACGAGGCTTTACGCCGCTGATCATCGCCGTGTATGGCGGTCACCAGGAGGCAGTGGATGTGCTGCTGGAAGCCGGTGCGAACGTGAACCAGCAGGATGCTTCGGGCAATACCGCCCTGATGGGAACGGCCTTTAAAGGATACCCGGCCCTGGCGGAGCTGCTCATCAGCAAAGGTGCCGATGTGAATGTGCAGAACGGCAACGGCGGCACCGCCCTGATGTTTGCCAGTATGTTCGGCCGCAACGATCTGATCGGGCTGCTGGTGAAGCATGGCGCCGACAAAAATAGCAAAGACCAGCGCGGCCTCACCGCCCTCGACCTGGCCCGGCAGCAGGGCAACGAAGAAGGCATGAAGCTGTTGCAATAGCCCTTAATTGTGTTTAAGGGGTGAATGGCCTGTGTTGCGGGAGCGGCACAGGCTTTCTCTTTTGGAGTGAACAGGTATAGCGGTTCGTGTCACTGCCTTTTTTGGACAGAGATAAACAATCCTTCCGCTTTTCCTGTACTTTTGCTACGTATACCTGATGGGTACCGCTACCGGACATCCCAACCTGTTCAAAACTAAGGGTGCCCGGCTTTCTGATAACTGCTTACTGATAACTGAACTATGAATTACTTCGAGTTTTACCATATACCTGAGAGTTTCCTGCCCGACGAGAAAGCGATCAAGCGACGCTACTACGAGCTGAGCCGCGAGTACCACCCCGACTTTTACGCGAACGAGGACTTGGGCACGCAGCAGAAGATCCTGGAGCTCTCCACGCTCAATACCAACGCCTACCGCACCCTCAGTGATGCCGACCTGCGCATGCAGTACATCCTGAAAGAGCACGGTCTGCTGGAGGAAGGTAAGAACGAGCTGCCGGGCGATTTCCTGATGGAGATGATGGAGATCAACGAGGAGCTGATGGAGCTGGAGTTCGACTTCGACGCCGCCAAGCTGCATGAAATAGGTGAGAAGAGCACTGGAACGATGGCCGCTTTAGAAAATGATATCCTGCCGGTGCTGCAGCGATACCCTGAGCTTCATGGAGTTACCAAAGAAGAGGCCCTGGAGGAGGTAAAAACCTACTATTTGAAGAAAAAATATTTGTTGCGTATTCAGGAAACTTTATCTAAGTTTGCAACCCGTTCCTGATAGTCGATCAGGAACAAAAGTTCGACTCCGGCCTAGGGTGCTATACCTGAAACCAGAGAGAACAAAATGCCTTGGTGGCGGAATTGGTAGACGCGTTGGTCTCAAACACCAATGAGGTTACACTCGTGCCGGTTCGACTCCGGCCCAAGGTACAAAAACGAAAAAACCCACTGATTGTCAGTGGGTTTTTTCGTTTAAAGATGGCAGAAACGATGGCAAAATCTTTATGATTTTACATCTTTTAAATTTTCTGCTTTTTGGCGCCATTGATCCGAAAGATCTTTATCCTTTCTAACGCCTTTGCCCCCCTTTTCATAAAGATTTGCTAAATACAGCATCCCTTTAACGCTTCCCATTTCAGCCGCTTTTTGAAACCACTCTAAAGCAACTACATAGTTTTTCTTCACACCATTACCTTCGACATGAAGTACCCCCATGTTCACCATTGAATCTACATTGCCCTTTTCCGCTGCTTGTAAAAACCAATTTCTTGCCTTTTTATAATTCCTTTTTCCTGCTTTGCCATCTAAATAGATGTAACCAACTGCATGCATAGATTTATCTTCGCCCAAGGCAGCACTCTTTTTATACCACGTAAGACCTTCACAGTAGTCAACACTTACACCGAGTCCTTTAACGTACATTGATGCTATGTTATGCATAGCTACCGCTTTTCCTTGTTCAGCTGCTTTTAAATACCAATTCATAGCAACACTTTGATCCTCTGTGACACCTGGGCCACCTCTTGAGTATAAGTTACCCAAATTAATCATAGAATCAGCAAATCCCTCCGCTGCAGCCTTTTCATACCACTCAATTGCTTTTGTGAAATCTTTATCAACTCCCAGTCCGTTAGCATAAAGAACCCCTAGGTTATGATATGCTCCTACTTCACCATTATTGGACGCAAGCAATGACCATTTTAAAGCTTCTTTGTAGTTGACTTCAGTACCACGACCCATTAAGTATGCGATTCCTAAATTAGCCATAGCGCTACCGTTGCCTTTTTCTGCGGCTCTTCTAAACCATCTTAATCCTTCAGAAGTATCTGTCTCTACACCAATGCCTCTACTGTACCATATTCCTACAATAAGCATTGCATCTGAATTACCATTTTCTGCTGCTTTAAGATACCACTTGAATCCTTGTTTAGCGTTTTGATCTACACCTAACCCTTCAGAATATAACCGGCCAATTTGAAGCATTGCGTTTGATATCCCCATTTCAGCAGCTTTAAAGTAATACTGCATCGCTTCCCCATACATCTCTTCCGTTTTGGCAGAGTTACCTTTGATATATATCGGAAGTGCTTTTAGTTCTGTATTAAGCTGCACAATACCCTGCTGATTTTCTTTTTTGCCCCTGTTAAACATGATGTACCTATCTACTTCGGATAGTAAGGAATTATTTAGGTTACTATCTACATAGTCATTAATTTGAGCGAGATTGTGAAGCGCATGTATTTTCACTAAAGCAACTTCAGGATCCCATTCTTTCAACAGCCTTTCTGCCGCGATTGCTTTTTCAAAAGCTATAGAATACTCAGCGTTTTCTAATGCGAGCTTCGCTTCACTATAGTTATCTTCCCACGAGTCAGACTTGGTTTCACTTTGCGCATTTGCATTTAATACTGCTATAAAAAAAGTAAACAAGAGCACTATGATACTTCTCATACTATATGAATTTCTTGGTGGTTCTACTAAATATATATAAATTCTAATAAAGTTTGATGGTGCTATAGTCTTTAATATGAAGACATACTCATGATCAGGTTATGTTAGTAGTGTTAAATTAGGTGGTAGAACATCAGTTAAGATCTGTTAACATTAATAATGTTATATTAAAACGTCACTATACACTCTACAAACGCATGTTTCAAACCACTTGCAGCTATCAAGAACTCTTTTAAGTCCGGTCCAAGGTATATATAAACTAAAAAAGCCCTGTAGATAAGAATCTACAGGGCTTTTTGTTTCTTTAAAATCCGAATACCATCGATTAGCTGGAGTTACTTTCACTGCAAACTCCGTTTCATCACATAGTAGGTACAACTACTTCCTTCATGAACCCTGGGATAGGTATCGACTAATTTCCAGCCTTTGCTATTCATGTAGTTCAGAGCAGCCATAGGGGATACGAAATCAATATTATTTCCTTGGGCGTCTTTCAATACCTCTTCTCCGTTGCCGAAATCAACATGTGCATGCACTTTAGTACTGAAAAGAGCTTTCACAAAGAACCTTATCTCACAGTACGCTTCAGTTCGTTGAGTAGTAGTTGTAGGAAGAGAGGCAGGTACTGCCTGTGCATAACTCCCGGTATATACCAGGGTAGAAAGAGCGAACACGAGGGATAAATTTTTCATAGGTATAATGCATAAGGCTCTGTTAAATATTAGCAAAAACCTATCCAAATGGATGGCTTGGTATACCTGTAATAGCCAGAACCATTAAGTTTTTTTGATCTCCACATTTGTACATCGCGTCTCCCTGTAAACAGCTGTCTCAAAAAAAACTTTGGTTGTGTAATATCTGTGCCCCTAATGTAACACTCAGCATCTTAAAGAATTACTCTTTAGATAACTTGTTCGAATTGATTGTGGCAACATGGAACGATTGCTTTTCAAGTTGGAAACAATGGGTACCCGTTATAAAATCTTCTACTCAAAATTGCCTAAGCTGCCTGAACTCTATATATTAGTTTTCTTATTTTTGTTTATGACGAGTTTTGAAGAAACGAAACAGCTGCTAGAGAACTCCACCTTCTACTACATTATTACCACCAACATGGAGGGAAGGTATACCTATGTGAACAACTGCTACAACAATGCCTTTCAGGGCATTCATGGCTGTATTGTCGGGCAGCCCTACGAAGTTACGATGCACCCGGACGATACCAAAGTCTGTGCAGAGGTTGCTGCCAAATGCTTTGCGCAGCCCGATAGTACCTTCCCGGCCACGATCCGCAAGCATGATGGCAAAGGTGGCTACCTGATTACACAGTGGGAATACAAGGCTTTGTTAGATGAAATAGGTAATCCTGCCGGCATGTTCTGCCTGGGTTACGATATAACTGATTATACGGCATCTCATGAGCAACTCAAGGACGCAAAATCCTTGCTGAAAGAGATTGCTTTTTACCAGTCCCATATAGTCAGAAGACCTTTGGCAAACATCATGGGGCTGGCTAAAGTGCTGGAGCATATGGAACTGGATCAAAACCTACAGAATATCTGTAACATGCTCATCGATAACTGCCAGCAATTAGACGCAGTTATAAAAGATGCCGCATCCAAGCAAAATAACAGCTGACCGAAAAGTTTCGCCACTTACAATCATGCCTCTGCGTACCCGTGCGCTTAGGTAAAGCGTGTTTTCCACTGCACCCAGGTTCCCAATAGCTGGCATTCATGTCTCTGCAATGATACTAATCCCTGCTCCATCACAACCTCTCCCTGCAACCTATCCTATTCATTGTTTAACCATCGATTTATAATCTTTATCTCTCGGAAAATTTATACTGACTTGTTGGAACTATTTGTTTTGTACAATGATTTCCATTAGCAAATTAGCAACATATAGCTAGCCTGCTAAACTTTACTCTGTGCAGTTTGCTAGGTGCTAATAGCACAGATAAGTTAACTTCAGAGATTAATTTTTTAGGACTGTGTCTCTTATGAGTTACAGGTGCTTGTTGTCTCGCGTAGAACAATGTAAATTGGATTATACTTTATTTTAATCTTATGTATAATCATGCTAATGTTATAGCTTTACAAGTTGCACTAGTTTAAAAATGTGTAAAAAAGGTTTGTTGAGGGCGGGTGCTGAAAATTGTATATGATATATCTCATTTTTTTTGCGCCCGCGAAAAGAATTATCATTGTGGTATAATTCTTTAAGGGTTTTAAAATTGAAGCAGGCGGGAATTTGCACTTTTATGTTTTGGTAATAAGGCGATCACTGTTGTGTGTAACCCGGAAGCAAACAGATCACATCATACTGAATAATTAATAACAAAAGTATCGTTTACCTATAATCAACCGTGTGTATGGGAATACCTTTACCCTGCTGGAGTGCAATTCGTGCTCCATTCAAAATTTCTGCTATATTACTTCTTCTGTTGTGCCTGCAGGCATTTGATGCAACGGCCCAAACCAAAACCGCTGCCTGGACAGGAGAAGGAACAACGCGATGGATTTTGTGGCCATTTTGGTCCGATCAGGTAAATACTACCGACTGGAATAATTCGGATAACTGGTCGCCACGCAGTGTGCCGGATGCTAACACCGACGTTACTATTGGCAGAACAACAAACCAACCCATAATTGCGGTCAGCAATGCCGTTACGGTGCGTTCTTTAACTATAGCCAGCGGGGCTAGTCTTAATGCCCGCAACCTGCTGCTAAAAGTTACAGTAACCGGTGATCTCTCTATTAATAGCGGTGGTACGCTCACCAACAACGGCTCCGACATGGTTGTAAACGGCAACTGGACCAACAATGGTACTTATGCCGAAAACCGGATCACCATAGGTACTACCACTTATTACCCAACAATAGAGTTTGGTGGCATAAATAAGTCGATCGGTGGCTCCTCAGCCAATGCCTTCAATTACCTGATCATACGAGGTGCTATAACACTGGGTAACAACATCAATCTTACACCCTTAGCAAGTGTGTTATCCAAGTTTGAGGTGTTAGGCACATTTGATCCGGAAGGGCATAAAGTAACGTTCACATCCGCTCCTTCTAATGGCTTTACACTTGGCGATGGTGCGGTGCTCAAGGTAAAAGCGACTACTTTCGAAGGCAATTACTCCCTTGCTGGGAGTGCTGCTTTTCCTACCAGTATGTTCCCGACCAGCGTAATCGATTATGCGGCTGCCGGTAACCAGACCATTCATGCAGCTACTTACCAGAGGCTACACATAAGCGGTGGCGGAGTGAAAATGCTGGCACAGACAGATAATACCACAATAGCTGCAAATTCTGCGCAAACGCAACTGAATGTGCAAGCCGGCACTCTGGATCTTGGTAGCCGCTCGCTAAACAGGACAGGGACAGGTGCAGTGGCGGGTGGTGCTCTCACAGTAGCAAACGGGGCTACTTTAAAGATAGGCGGCACAGGTACATTCCCGTCGGGTTTTGCTAGCCGCGACCTAAGCATAAACAGTACTGTTGAGTACAGCGGCGCTAACCAAACTGTGACTAATGAAGCTTACGGTAATGTAACCCTGAGCGGATCCGGCACCAAAACAATGCCCGCTGCTAGCATGACCATTGGCGGCATGCTAACGGGTGGCGGCAGTGCAGCCTTTGCAGCAAGAGGCAACATGGCGATAAATGGCGATGTGGTATTAAGCGGTAGTGCTACCTTTAGCGGTGGAAACTTTACCCACACCATTGGGGGCAACTGGACAAACAATGCTATTTTTTCAGGTGAGGGCAGTACTGTTATACTGTCCAGAGCAGGGAAATCAATCATCAGAACGGTAAGTGGCACTGCTTCCTTCCATAACCTGACCATAAGCGGCGCAGGCACCAGCATTGCTGCGCCTGAAGTAAGTGTGAGCGGCGACCTGGCTACTACGGGAGCCGGCACTTTTGCACATGCCGGTGGCGGCAGGCTAACCATGACGGGCAGTGCTAAAAGCATTGGCGGCAGCGGCATAACCCTCCAGGATTTCGTTATAGATGGTTCCGTGAGCACCATTGCTTCGTTTGAGATACAGGGAAGCCTGGCTGTGAATGCAGGCAAGTCTTTTACGGCAACTGCAGGAGCGATCAATATGACTGGTACTGCAAAAACGATCGGTAACGCCGGTGCCCTCACGTTGTTTGGCCTGAGAGTAAATGGTGTTATCGGGACGACAAGCTCCTTCCACATCAAATCAGATGTAAGTGGGGCGGGCAATCTTAGCGCCACTGCAGGTACCATCAACTTTTCTGGCAACTCTACCTTTAACGGCAGTCACAATTTATACCATGTTACCGTATCGGGCAGTTTGCTGCGCATGGCTGCAAACGCAAACTTGGGTATAGCCGGCAATTTTACTGCAGGCCCAGCTTTTGATGCCGTTACAAACAGCCCCAACACGGTTACGTTTAATGGGGCGGCGGCACAAATTATGCCAGGGGTAGTCTACCATCATATCGCTTTTGCTAACGTGGGCAGCAAATCAGCTGGCGCCAGCATCACTGCCAACGGCAACCTGAGCATCGGCAATGGCGCAACCTTTGTAGCAGGCGCTAACAACCACACCATAAACGGCAACTGGGTTAACAACGGGACATTTACTGCTGGCACGAGCACCATTATACTGGCGGGCGGTGCGAACACGACCATGGCCGGGCCTACCACTTTCAGTGCCCTTACCTTGCAGAAGGCATCTGCAGGCAATACTGTTACGTTAATCACAGATATCACCGCCGGAACACTCCACATGAACAACGGTCTGCTCATAACCGGAGCAAGCCAGGTATACCTGACAGGCGACCGTACCGGCAGCAGCTGGGTAGTAGGCAAATTAACCAGGACCCATTCTTTTGAGGCTGGCAAAGCCTACGCCTTTAATGGACCATATACACAGTTGAGTTTCGCAACTGCGATGGGTGTTTCGGGTGTATCAGTTAACCTGCAGTACCAAACAGTTGCAGGTTTTCCGTCCGGTGCGGCCCTTAACGGTACCTACACCGTCGCTGTTCCTTTAGGCACCTATTCAGGGGCCACCCTGCAGTTACAGTACCTGGACTCAGAACTGAACGGCAACACAGAGGCAGGCCTGCAGCTCTATAAGCGGGTAAGCAACGTTTGGACGCCGATGGGCAAAAAAACGAACAACATCGACCAGGATTGGGTAAGCCAGGAAGCCTTAGCTGATGTAAACGGCATCTGGACGCTTTCTTCCACAGTCAGTGTGTACAGATGGAAGGGCGGCAGCAGCACGGCATGGGAACTAGCGGCCAATTGGGAAAACATTACAGGCACAACGCCAATGCCAGCGGCTGCGATTCCGGGCGAAATGGATATCGTGGAGTTGGGTGGCATAACACCTGCTTTCCAGCCACAGATCAACTCGGCTGCAAAAGTGAAAGTTGTTCAGTTTAGAGGAACCGCTCCTATAACACTGGATCTTGTTTCCGGAAGCCTGGCTGTAGAGGGTAACCTGGCAGCCACCGGCGCCGGAACAAACGTGCAGCACCGGATTACTACTGGTAACCAGCCCCTGAACATTGGCGGTTACCTGACGCTTAATGATGGTAGCCAGGGAAATAGCATCAGCTTGCTAATGGGCTCTGGTACTACAACGATCACCGGCGACTTAAATCATGCAGGTACAGGATTTATAGCATTGGGCAGCGGACACATTAAGTTAAGCGGCAATTATAACTTTAGCAGCCCCCTCGAATTCTTTGATAAGGGAACAGGCACGTTCACATACGAAGGCTCAAATGCACAGGTGATTGGAGTGGTGTATTACAATAACCTGACCATTGACAAGCCGTCTGGTGTTGCAACGCTTGTGGCCCCTGCCGAAGGATGGGTAGCCGGAGATATTACTGTAAACAGTGGCCGTTTCTCTATACCTGGCGGAAATTATAATCTGGAAAAGAATGTGATCCAGAATGGAGGTGTGCTGGAAGTAGGCAATTCTGAAATTACCGTGATGGGGAACTGGACAAAGCGTGGAGGTACTTTTGAGGCCAATACCAGCCACATTACGCTGCAGGGTAGCCACCTGGAAGCTGCTTCGCCGCTAACCTTCAACAACCTGACCGTAGCCAAAGTACCCGGAACAACAATGACGGTAACAGGCAACGTGCTCGTGAACAATATCCTGGATTTGCAGAGCGGCACAGTAGACCTGGGAACCGGTACGCTGAACAGAAGTGCTGCAGGTGGCAGGTTTATAATGGGCGGCCAGGCTGCCTTACTCCTGAGTGGCAATAACTTCCCGGCCAGGTATAACAACATGATACTGCACCCGCTCAGCACGGTGAAGTACCAGGGCAACACAGCCCAAAATATCACGGCTACTACCTATGGCAACCTGGAGATCGAAAACGGAAGCACAAAGACCCTGCTGGGAGCTACCAAGGTGGCTGGCGACCTGACCATTTACAACGACGCATCTTTGAACGCGAACGAACAAACGCTGACCCTGCACGGCAACTTTAAGCACAACGGGGCTTTCTCAGCCGGCGCGTATACGGCGCCAAATCCGCCAAGTGGCACACTGGTACTGGACCGGGCTGATGGCACAAACAAAGTGATTTCTGGAAACACCCTGACACTAAACAATCTGGTCGTAAAAGCCGGCGCTAATTATACTATAACAACAGACCTGATAGTAAACGGAAACGTGGATATAAATGGCAACCAGCAGATACACCTGGATCCATCAGATAGAGATAAAGGCTTTGACTTAGCTAACAACGGTTTACTTAATACACCTGACGTAAAAGTATACCTAGCTGGCGACATGACAAACGATGGTATATTGGTAGGAGCGGGTTTACGAACGTTTGTGGGTACACGTGTACAGCATATTCGACTTAATGCTCCACTTATACCTGATGACCAGCGCAGAGCTGCAACCATCGTGTTTGATGGCAGCGAGCCTCCTGTTTTCAATTCTAAATCTGATGCAGAGTTTGCTGATCTAATAATCAAGAACACAGGCGGTGTTAGAACAAGTATGAACTGGCGTGTATACGGTACATTAACTGTGCATGAAGGCGCTGCTTTTGATGGAGGTATGTTGACCCATACCATTCACACAGGCATTAACAACAGCGGTACCATCGTCAGCGAAGGTATTATCCACTTTGATGCTATTTCTGTTGGGCAAAACACAGGTAATCATACCTTTAACTTTGGTTCAAGCGTAGATGCATTCCAAAGTATGGGCACGCTACGCGTTAGCGGAACAGGCAAAGTTGTACCAATGGGTATGTTGCCTGCCTCTTTTAACAACCTGGTACTCGACAACTCTCACCAAGAGGGCATTGATATGGCAACCCTGACGGGCAATGACGTGCACGTGAAAGGAAATGTGGTAATAGGAAGCAGCACAGTCTGGCACGGAAGCAACAAGCGCTATACCCTGGAAGGTGGTGTGAACAACGACGGTATAGTAGAAGCCAAAGCAGCCGACTTCACCTTTATGGCATTAAAAGTGGGCCCGGATGGTAAGCCTGAAATTGCGCAGGTGAGCGGTGCAGGTACAGCCACTGTTCAGAATTTTATAGTGGGCGACAACGCCCGGGTAAACCTGACACAGGAAGTCGTAAATATCTATAAAGACTTTGTGCACAACGGGGCTGATTTTGACGGAACTAAGACAGAGCTTAAGTTTAAGGGTGCTGCTCCGGCTACGATCATCGCAAAAGGAAATCAACCGATCAACATTCAGCACGTGCACATTGCCAAAGAAAACGACGTTGCTGTAACACTGCGCGCGCCATTGGAAGGCATAAGTACTCTCATGGTAGAAAGTGGCGTTTTTGACACACAAGAACAGACTATAGCTACAACAGAAGAAGTTACAACGGATGCGTTAAGTAATTCATCCTATTTTTCGATCGACAAAGGGGCATCTTACAGAGTAGCTGGCAGCAATACGTTTCCGGAGTTTGTAAGGTATAAGTTTAATCCGGAAAGCACCGTGGTGTTCGAGGGCGGCGACCAGGCGGTAAAAAGCGTACAATATGGCAACCTGCAACTGCTGAATGCGGGCACGAAGACGTTTGCCGGCGATACTGCCCGCATAGCCGGAGCACTAACTGTTGCCAGGGATGTGGCCGTGGTTGCCCCTCGGGTAGTGGAGTACAATGGTGCCCTGGCACAAACGGTGGCCGCTCTCAATTATAATAACGTGATACTGAGCAATATCGGTTTTAAAACACTGGATGCCGGCACAACAGGTATAGCGCAGCAGTTTTTGCTGGCTGATACTACGGGGTTGAATGCTGCCGGAATCGGCGTAACGGTAACATACAATGGAGCCAGTCCACAGCAAGTGCTGCCAACCAACTACTACAATCTGACACTGCGCAACGCAAGTACCAAACGTTTTTCGGAGACCACAGGTATAGCTGCTGCCTTCAGTTTGCTCGAAGGAGCAACTGCAGATCTTACCGGTGAAAATACGATATCCTTTAACGGTAACCGGGCACAGCAAATACCAGGGCTAGACTATTATAACCTAACTTCAGCGGGCACAGGTATAAAAACGCTGGCTGGTGATGCCTCCGTAGAGAAGAACTTAACATTGACGGCAGGGGAGATTAGAACTGGTAGCAATGCGATAACCCTGGGAGGAGAAGGACGCATCTCCGAGAAAGAAACCGCTTATGTAACAGGCGCTGTTGTAACGCAACGCGAACTGACTACCGCACGCGAAGACTTTGGCGGCATGGGGCTGGCGATTACCCCGAGAGCTGGCGCACCAGGCCTAACAACAGTCATCCGCAATACGGGGACGGCCGTGGGTGCAAACCAGAACAGTATTATGCGCAATTTTAGAGTGATGCCATTTGGCTCTAACACCAATCTGAACGCGGTTGTCGAAATGGCTTACTTCGACCATGAGCTAAACAACGTGGACGAAGGAATGATGTCCTTTTATACCTCAAATGATGACAGTAACTGGAAGCTTAGAACGGAAGAACAAACCAAAACTGATAACCTGGTGTCCATGTTCGGTGAGCAAACCTTACAGCGGCAATATACCTTGGGAGGGACCATCACGCCGCTACCAGTAGAGTTGATGTACTTCAAGGCTGTACGTTCAGGTCCTGACGCACTGCTTACTTGGGCAACGGCTTCGGAGCAGGATAGCAAGGGATTTGCGGTAGAGGTATCAATAGACGGGTATAGGTTCAGGCAGCTTGGTTTTGTAGAAAGTGGGAATGGGAATACTGTTTTAACGCAGAAGTATAGCTACACCGATAAAGAGAACGGCAAAACAGGCGTGCGTTACTACCGACTGCGACAAGTAGATCACAATGGTGACGAGAAAATCTACAGCCCAAAATTCGTAAATTTTGGCGCAGTAGAGAAAGTTAATGTTGTTGCTTATCCGAATCCGTTTAACACCAGCCTGACACTCTCCATTGCTATTCCTGATGCAGGTATAGCCCGTATTAACATGTATGACACAGTTGGCAAACTGCTGTTGTCGGCCGAGCAAAGCGTGCAGGGAGGTTCTACGCATTTACCACTTAAGGTTGATGCGCTTAACCAAACAGGTATGTATGTACTTACGGTAGAACTCAACGGTACCGTGCACCGTCTTAAGCTACTGAGAAAGTAAATACCTG
Source organism: uncultured Pontibacter sp. (assembly GCF_947502515.1). Lineage (NCBI taxonomy): Bacteria > Pseudomonadati > Bacteroidota > Cytophagia > Cytophagales > Hymenobacteraceae > Pontibacter > uncultured Pontibacter sp. The sequence goes on from NZ_CANNAI010000004.1 coordinate 202,863, forward strand.
TCTTAGGTATACAAACAAAAGAAGGAGGCCAAGTATGGCTTTCTTCTTTTGTTTTTTGCCCGGAAGCTATACCTGCTATACCATAGAAAAACAGCTGCCTGCCCTGGATCAGTTTCTTGCCGGAGCTGCTTGGCTTTATATAACAGATCGTATACCTCCCTAAGGGCTAATGTCTTATTGAGTAGAGCGCGGGCATTCATCATAATTTTTATGCTATATTTTTCAAAGAAAAAAAGAATGTGCCGCCTCTGAAATTATTGGAGATTGGCTGAAGTGTTTTATTAGTGGAATTTATCCTTTCTATGTTAAAACATCATTGAAGCTTGTTTTATAAGTACTTAGTCGATCATTCAGTATTAATACTTATGGATTAATGCTTGCTATGAAAAAAGCTAGATAAGTTTCCAGATTATAATATTCTAATATGATCAATATATAGCTAACAAGCTATATATCAAGTTTATAAATTTGCTGGTACAACACGGAATTTCTATTGATAAAATTCTTCTAACCAGTTAGTTTATGAAACCCAGTATTGCTTTCACCGGCTCGGCAAGGAGCGGGACAGGCTTTGACGTTTTCAAATCTTATTTGAAAAGGCTGTCATTGCTTCTTTTCATTTTGGGAGGGCTCACTTTATCGCAGGTTGTCCATGCCCAGAGCCAGTTCACGCACGATTTCTCAACCCCTGCAGTCTTAAGTGGTCAGACAGATTCATGGCCATGGAATACGACTGCTACGATCAACGTGGGGGGAGTAGAGTATGAGCTAACCGGTTTAATTAATAATAGCTGGGAGAACAAGAATGATGGCGGCGCTAATAATAGTGCCAGCTTGCACTTTAATACTGCTGCTACAACCAGCTTTACTATAAGGCGCAAAGACAACCAGAAATTCAGGTTTTATAGCCTATGGCTTACTTATACTTGCTCTAGCGATGGATTATATTTACCTCCTCATTTGAGAGTAGCCTATAATGAGACTACTTTGCCGCAGGAAGAATATCAGGAGCGCAACCGGCAAGGCCTAGTTGTATCAAATGATGTGGAGGTCAGGTCTGTCACATTTATGTTTTCAGGGCTTCTTGAGCTAAATATAGACAACCTTGTAGTAGGTCCTGTCGGAACCGCCTTATCCAGTAATGCCAATCTCTCCAACCTGGCCCTCTCAGGCACTACTTTGTCACCGGATTTCAATGTCAATACAACCAGCTATACAGCTAGCGTAGCAAATGCAGCAACATCGGTTACAGCAACCCCCACCAAGGAAGACGCCAATGCAACTGTCAGTATCAACGGAACCATGCTGGCCAGTGGCGTGACCTCCAAAGCAGTTAATCTGAATGTTGGCTCCAACACAATTACTGTTATTGTCACTGCGCAAAATGGCAGCACTAAAACCTATGCAGTTACAGTAACACGTGCTGCTCCTTCGCTTGCAGCTCCTACCACTCCAGACCTGTCGAGCGCCAGTGATTCGGGGCTGAGCAATAACGACAACATCACTAATGATAACACGCCTACCTTCGTAGGAACAGCAACTTCCAACACAACTGTAAAGCTGTATGCCAATGGGACTGTGGTCGGTACTGCAACGGCCAATGGATCTGGTAACTGGACAATAACAACCAGTGCTCTGGCAGAGGGAGCCTATACCATCACGGCAAAAGCAGCAGATGGGGCAGGAAACGAGAGCCCTTCTTCAGCTGGATTGAGTGTAACGATTGATACAACGGCGCCTAACACCACTATAGTCAGTGGCCCAGCCACTGTTTCAAACTCAACCAGCGCCACTTTCACCTTCACAAGCACCGAGGCTGGCAGCTCCTTCCAGGCAAGTGTAGATGGCAGTTCATTTGCCTCCGCTGCCTCGCCGCTGACAGCGACGGGATTGAGCGATGGCACGCATGCACTACAAGTGCGGGCTGTGGATGTAGCCGGAAATGTGGATCCTACACCCGCAACCCATACCTGGAGGATAGATGCGACAGCTCCGGTCGTGACAAGCATCACCCGTCACAACCCGGCAACTGAAAACACGAACGCAACAACCGTTACCTACCTGGTTTCTTTCAGCGAGTCCGTTACGGGCGTAACTGCAGATGATTTCACCCTGAGTTCCATGGGAATGGCAACAGGGAACATTGTAAGTGTAAGCGGATCGGGAAATAGATACGAGATAACTGTCTCTGACATTAGTGGAAGCGGCGCCATGCGCCTGGATATGAATGCGAATGGAACCGGCATCACGGATGTGGTCGGGAATGGACTTGGTGGAGGCTATACCTCTGGCCAGTCGTATACAATAGATACCACAAGTCCAGCCGTTGCCTCTGTTTCTGTGCCTGCCAACAGTACCTACAGCGCAGGTCAGCAACTGGATTTCACGATCAACTTCACTGAAGCCGTAACAGTAGCTACAAATAACGGGACCCCAACGCTGGGCCTGACCATAGGCGCAGTTTCCCGACAGGCGGTTTACCTGGGCGGCTCCGGCTCGTCGGCGCTGAGTTTCCGCTACACGGTGCAGCCAGGCGATCAGGATATGAACGGCATCACTCTTGGGACCATTGTACTGAATGGCGGAACGTTAGCCGATGCTTTTGGCAATGCGGCAATCTTGTCACTGAACAGTGTGCCATCTACAGCCGGTGTTTTAATAGATGCCGTTGCGCCAACCATTACATCTATTAATCTACCCGACGACGGTACTTATAATCTGGAGCGGGAACGCTACTTATTCTTCAGTTTGGAGTTCAGCGAAAACATGCTGCACCTTGAGAATTCCTACCTCGAACTACGGGTGGGTACGGCAATAAGAAAAGCGACCAGAAGTTGGTCTTATGAAAACTATGCCAGCTATGAGTATACGGTGCAGGAAGGTGAGCAGGGACTAGGTCTACAGGTGCTGGCCCTGAAGTCGGATGCTACGATGCCGACCGATATGCAAGGCAACAGACTGGAGACAGGTGCCACGTTCCCCATTTCGCGCAGCAATGTGCGTGTAGATGGTATTCGTCCAATTCTCTTGGGGTTAACGGTGCCAGCAGATAAAATCTACAAGCAAGGCGAGCATCTAGACTTCACAGTACGCTTCAGTGAGAAGGTAGAGTTGAGTGAGGCAGGGCCAATATTTGGTCCCTTGAGCGCAAGCGCAGCAACTGAGGAGATGCCGGAAATGCCTGAGCTACCAGAGGACGGGAAACCCTTTATTCCACTGAAGATCGGAAACAAAGTGGTGCTGGCGCTTTATAACGGAGGAAGCGGCACCGAGCAGATAGCTTTCCGCTATACCGTACAGGAAGGAGAACTGGACATGGATGGAATTGAAGTTGCCCCGGGAATTGTGGTCGCCAGTAACATCATACCAGGTCCTAGGCCTATGGGAGCCTTGCCTACCGGAATATTCACCATTACCGACCTGGCGGGTAACGAAGCCTCTGATCTGGAGTTTGATGAGGTGCCAGTTACCACTGGAGTGCTGGTAGATGCCGTTGTTCCAACGCTGCAGTCTGTCAGCATAGCCTCTAACAATAGCAACAGTGCACTGGCAAAAGCAGGAGATGTGATCACGCTGCATTTCGTGGCAAGTGAAGCCATCCGGCAGCCAACGGTGCTGATCGCAGGCAATGCGGCAACAGTAGTGGCTGTGTCGGGCCAGGAGTATCGCGCGACCTATACCATGTCTGCTGCCAGTAACGAAGGTAACGTACCGTTCAGCATCAGCTTCAGCGATCTGGCAGGCAATGCAGGCGTAGCTGTCAGCGCTACCACCAACGGGAGCCGTGTCACCTTCGATAAGACCGCGCCGACCGGAGCACTTGCCATCAACGGCGGGGCTGCTTATACCGCTTCCTCGCAGGTGGCGCTTAGCCTTACAGCAACCGATGCCTTGACTGGCGTAACGGGTATGCGCCTCTCCAACGATAATCTTACCTGGGATGCTTGGATGCCATTTGCGGCAAGCCATACCTGGACTCTGTCTTCCGGTAATGGCAATCGCAAGGTATACGCGGAGTTGCGCGACGGTGCCGGCAACATTGGTGCTGCCGAGGCGCAGATCATAGTGGACAATGTGCCGCTCACCCTTACACTTTCCAGCGATGTAGGAACCGCTACCAACACATCTTTTGAGGTCCTCTTCACATTCAGCAAAGCCGTAAGCGGTTTTGCACTTGCAGACCTGACAGTATTGAATGCCACGGCTTCCAACCTGATGACTGCTGACAACCAGGTATACAAGGCGACTATAACGCCTGCCTCTGAGGGAGAAGTAAGAATCAGCGTGGCAGCAGGTGTAGCGGTTGATGCAGCAGGCAACCAGAACCTGGCTTCAACTGAGCTAGTTCGGAACTTCGACGTCACAAGACCACAGGTAACGGTCGCCAGCACTGCCACCAGCCCAATTAATACAGCTTTCACAACACAGTTTACTTTTACAGAAGACGTAGCAGGATTTGATCTGTCGGACATCACTGTCAGCAACGGAGCTGCCTCTGATTTTGTAAAAGTGTCCGCTACAACCTACACAACTCTTATTACGCCAGCCGCTAACGGCGAAGTGACAGTTGCCGTAGCAGCGGGCATAGCAAAGGACGCAGCTGGCAATGATAACCTGGCTTCCAATGTACTCAGAATGTCTTTTGACACAGCCAAGCCTACTGTAATACTGGCTTCTACTGCAACGGCTGCGGTAAATGCGCCATTCAGCGTGAGCCTCACCTTTAGCAAGGATGTGACTGGTTTTGCTATCGGTGATATTGCCGTAACCAATGGCGCAGCCGCTGACTTCGTGGTAGTCGACCCGAAAACCTATACTGTGCAGGTGATACCTGCAGCCGATGGGGAGGTGAGCGTAAGCGTGGCCGCCAATGCAGCCCAGGACGGCGCTGGCAATGGCAATGAAGTTTCGAATACGCTTACCCGCCGCTACAATACCACGCGACCAACTGTAGTGGTCCGAACAAGCGCTTCCAATCCTGTCAACAGTGGGTTCTCCATTACGATGGAGTTCAGCGAAGATGTGTCAGGCTTTACCGCGACAGGTATAGCCGTTACGAATGGTACACTTACACAATTCAATCAGGTGGACGGACGCCGCTTCAGTGCGCTGATAACTCCTTCGGCAGCGGGTGAGGTAACCGTACAGGTACCTGCCAACGCGGCGAGCGATGCAGCCTCGAACGGCAATTTAGCTTCCAACTCGCTTGCGCTGGTGTATGACGCCGATCGCCCTGGCGTAGTGCTGGCAGGCACTGCCCCGGATCCGATCAACAGGTCTTTCCAGGTGAGCGTTACGTTCTCCGAGCCTGTGACAGGATTCTCTACGCAAGGTATAACGGTAGCTAACGCCACGCTTTCCGGCCTGGCCACAGCAGATAACCTGCAGTATACCATCGAGATAAACCCGCTGGCTGACGGACTGGTAACACTTTCAGTATCGGCTAATGTAGCGCAGGACGCGGCAGGCAATGGTAACACGGCTTCTGAAACGCTAACCAGAACCTTCAATGCGACCAGACCGACACTTGCCCTGTCAACCAGCGCAACTAACCCGACCAATGCTGCTTTTGAGGTGACCTTCACCTTCAGCAAAGAAGTGAGCGGCTTTGAAGTAGGAGACATTGCGGTGAGCAACGGATCGGCCTCCGCCTTTGCGCAGGTTTCCGCGCAGGTATACACTGCCCTGATTACACCAACTGCCGAGGGAGAAGTGATCGTGAGCGTGACTGAAAATGTGGTCCGTGATGCAGCTGGCAACGGAAATGAAGCAGCCACAGCCCTGAAACTGAATATTGACAAGACACAGCCAACCGTCGTGCTGGCTTCAGAATCTCCTGAGAAGCTGAACGCAGCCTTTGAGGTAGCTGTCACGTTCAGCGAAGCGGTAACCGGAATTATAGGCGCTGATGTGACGCTTATAAACGGTACGGTGACAGCCTTCTCGGTCAAGAATGAGAAGGAGTATACCCTGCAGATCACGCCACAAGCGAACGGAGAAGTGCAGGTATCCCTTGCAGCCGGAGTGGCGCTGGATGCAGCCGGTAACCTGAACCTTGCCTCTGAGCAGCTCACCCGACTCTACGACACCACAAGGCCAGTAGTGGAAGTGGCCACAGAAGTGACAAGCCCAATCAATACTGCCTTTACTGTGCGCCTTACCTTCTCTGAATCTGTAGAAAACTTGGTGTTAACTAACATCTCGGTAGAAAACGGAAGCGCTTCTAACCTGACCAAGGAAAGCGCCACGGTATACACCGCACTTGTGACACCAACTGCAAATGGTTTGGTCACCATCTCCGTGGCTGAGAACGTGACCCAGGATGCATACGGTAACGGCAACCTGCCATCTAATCGCCTGCAGCTAAGTTACGATGTAACACAGCCAACGCTGGTGCTGTCCACGACGGCTGCGGATGTGGTGAACAGCCCATATGAGGTAACCTTTACCTTCAGCAAAGCCGTGACAGGGTTTGACGTGCAGGATATTGCCGTGACGAATGGCTCGGCTTCGACCTTCAAGCAAGTATCTGCTCAGGTATACACCGCCCTGGTAACACCAATGTCGGATGGCGAAGTAGGTATAGCCGTGACGGCTGATGTAGCCCGCGACGCTGCCGGAAACGGTAACCAGAAAGCCGATGCACTAACCAGAATATACGATGCCACCAAGCCAACGCTTGTGCTGAGTACAGAAGCCAATAGCCCAATAAACGCTGCCTTTGACGTCGTGTTTACTTTCAATGAGCCAGTTTCCGGTTTCACCCTGGCAGACATCGAAGTGGCTGGCGGCTCTGTGTCGAACCTGGCACCAGTTGTAACCGGCAAGGTATACACCGCCACGATCACGCCAACTACAGAAGGGGAGGTAGCCATAAACGTTGCTGCGGATGTGGCAGAGGATAGAGCCGGTAACGGTAACCTGGCTTCTAATACGCTGCGTTTGCAGTATGATAAAACAGGTCCGGCAGTCGCACTGACTACCACGGCTCCGGCCCTGACCAATGCCGCTATACCTGTTTCGATTGCATTCAGTGAACCGGTAACAGGCCTCGATTTGGCCAATATCACCGTCACTAACGGCACAGCGTCTGACCTGACGAGAGAAAGTGAAACCAGGTATAACGCTCTGGTAACGCCAGCCTTTGACGGAGAAGTAAGCATCAGTATTTCCGAAAACAGAGTAGCGGATGCTGCTACGAACGGCAACACAGCCTCTAACCAGCTGACCCTGACTTACGACGGCACGGCACCTGCCGGCTACGCCATCGCCTGGGGAGCTGCCCGCGTGGATGTGTCGAACCTGGAGGAGATGACACTGCTGCTCTCCGGATCTGAACCGGGTACTACCTTTACTTACCGCATCACAAGAGGTCAGGAAAGCACCGTAGTAACCGGCACAGGAGAGGTGACGGAGGAGAGTTTAAGCATTGCGAACCTTGACCTGGAAAAACTCAAGGATGGTACGCTGACCGTGCAGCTATACCTAACAGACAAGGCCGGCAACAAGGGAGTGGAAGCAACGGCGCAGGTAGTTAAAATTACCCGCAACATCGCTTCCGTGACAGCTCCGGACATGATCCAGGTGCCGATCCGCACAAAGTTTGAGCAGGTTCAGCTGCCAGTGACTGTAGCGGTTACTTACTCTACTGGTGAGGCAGCACAGGTGAACGTACGTTGGGAAGCCGGCGCCTACGATGGCACCAAGGCTGGGCCCTATGTGCTGACTGGTATACTGGAACTGGCTGACATGACCACTAACCTGAGCAACCTGACCGCTAAAGTGACTGTGGAAGTACAGCCGAACAAAGTGCCGACTGCACTTGCCTTCAGCGCTACCACCTTCAAACCAGAGGCCACGGCTGACGAGGTGATCGGTACCCTGAGGACCACCGACCCGGATGATACCGAGTTTGTCTATACCCTGGCAAGCGGCGAGGGAGACACACATAATGCGCTCTTTGAGATCCGTGGCGATCAGGTATACCTGAAGTCAAACAAGGGGCTGTCAGGTATGACAAGCTTCTCCATCCGCGTGCGCAGCACAGATCCATACCTGAACACGATCGAGCGCACCTTTACGCTCACCAAGCAGGCCTATGACCGCACGGTGGACCAGCTCAAGATCGTGAACGCCTTCTCTCCGAACGGAGACGGCATCAACGACTACTGGACCATACCTGAGTTGCGGTTCTACAACGAGGTCTACATCCAGGTGTTCGACCGCTCCGGCGTGCGTGTATTCGAAACTACCAATCCGGAGAAGGGTTGGGACGGACGAGGTCCGAACGGACAGATTCTAAAAGGCCCTTTCCTTTTCACCGTGGAGGTGAAGGACATCAACTGGGTGAAGCGTGGCGTGGTGACAATCCTTAGCAAGTAATCAACATGAAAAAGTTAATCCTATCTATACTATTCGTTGCTTCTGCTCTGGGCGTGAGTGCCCAGAACAGAAAGCACATTGCCAACTTTCAGCTGTTTCAGCAATACTACAACCCCTCGCTGACAGGCTACGAGGGCTCTATGTTCAAGGGCTTCCACCGCAACCAGTGGACAGGCTTTGAGGGAGCGCCCCGCACCTACTTCGCCTCCGCAGAGTTGGACCTGGCAGACATGACTGCCTGGCGAAAAAGTGACATGCTCCGCACCCGGCAGGATGATTACTACAACCGCCAGGTTGGTGCCAAGCATGCTTTCGGTCTGTCGGTGCTGCAGGATGAGTTCGGACCCTTCTCCGAAAGCCAGGTGCAGTTGGGCTACGCCTCGCGGGTGCGCCTTTCAGAAAGTCTGAGCCTTCGCTGGGGTGGAGCCATCGTTTACAATGCCCAGCGCCTGGACGGCAACAGGCTGACGGTTGACAACGAAAGCGACCCGGAGTTTCAGGGTGTGCTGGGCCAGCGCCTGCGCCAGGGCAAGCTCGACCTGAACCTGGGCTGGACGCTGACGGCTGATAACTTTTACATTGGCTATGCTATGCAGGACGTGACCAAGGGCGGCATCGTGTCAGGAGGAGATGAGTTTCTGCAGGACCTCTATACCCGCAAGCATCTGCTGCAGGCAGGCTACCGCACTGCCCTTTCCGATGAGTTCGGGCTGGTGGCCAATGCCATGCTGCAGTACGACGACAAGCTGAAGGAGAGCGCCGAGCTACAACTCAAAGCGATCTACCAGAACATGCTCTGGCTGGGAGGCAGCTACCGCCAGGATCTGGCCTGGAGCGCCACTGCCGGGTTGCGTCTGGATCAGTTCCGCATTGGCTATGCCTACGAGATCCCGATTCAGAACGCCCGCCACGTGAGCCGTAGCACCAACGAGATCTCCCTCACCTATAACCTGATTCCGGTGAAGTATCCCAAGTACGGAAGACAAGTGACTATCTGGTAAAGCAAGGCGAACATGAAGAAGATTATATATACCATTGGATTGATTTTAGGAGCCCTGACAGTGGGTCAGGCTCAGACGAAACTCCTGGAAACGAATGCTGAAATGGCCGGCGTGGCCTTGTTAGGAGAGGATATTCTACTCGTGACCAAAAAAGAGGGCGACGGGCAGTACCTCTACACTGCCCGTCTCGGAGAAGCAAAGGCCACGGAACGGGCCATTGTTCTGAATGCCGGCCGCATCAACGCCATTGTTGGAGGTGACCTGGCAGCAGGAGAGGTGTTTGTCTACCACAAGTCGGGCAGGAAACAGGAACGGATAACCAGGTATAAGTGGACAAACGGAGAGTTTGTAAAGGGTGAGGAAGTGCGTGTTCCCCGCCTGCGCAACCACTCTTACAATCTGGGCTTATACCTGACCGAGGACCAGCGCCAGCTCTATATCGCCGCCGAACTGGGAGGCTCACAGGGCTACGACGATCTATACCTGAGCGAGTGGAACGGCAAGTCGTGGTCCCGCCCGCGCAACCTGGGCAAGCAGGTCAATTCCGACCAGGCAGAGTTCGCTCCTTTTGTGCGCAACGATTCACTGTATTTTTCCCGTCAGGAGGGAGAGGCCGCCTACATTTACGGAGCCGCTTTGCAGAACGGGCAGCCGGGAGAGGCTGTGCGACTGCCAGGTGTGGTAAATGGAAAGGAGACTTATAACGCCTACTTTAGCAAGCGTGCTGACTATACCTTATGGGTGACCGGAACCGGTAAAGAGGCGCCGCGCTATGTTGCTTACATGCTAGGCGAACGGTCTGTGCCAGTTGCCACAGCCACCGTCGAGGAGGCTGAGCAGGCTCCAGTTGAGCAAGCTGTTTCTGAACCAGCTGTAGAGAAAGTGCTTAAACAAACAGTGGAGCCCATCTCTGAGGAACCGGCCGTTAAAGCTCCCGTGCGAGCCGCGACACCTACGCTGGTGCTCTACAACGAGTTTAACCGGGTGCACTTGAGCCTGAGCGAACTGGCCGGTTTGTCCCGCTTCCTGCGTCTGCAGCCAGAAGGAGCATCCTTTGTGATAAAAGGCTACTCCGACGGCTACGGGGAGCCTGCGGCAAAACAGCGTGTGAGTGAGCAGCGCGCTCAGAGCGTCAAGGCCTATATCCAGCTTTACTTTGCGGATAAGGCCTTCAGGGTAGAAGTGGAGGGTGAGGTACTCCAGGGTAAGGGCAAAGCACACCGCAAGACCGAACTATACACGGTGCAGTAGTTCCTGACCATAAACATACAAAACACGAAAAAGGAGGCCCCTACCTAAAAGAGGGGCCTCCTTTTTTTATCAGTTCTTAAATCCACTCTAGCACAATCCCATTTCTTTCGCTTAAATTACGACCTTGTATCAGCCTGCTTTGGAACTTCATGCGTACAAAGCAGGCAATATGAACTTACCTCACCTTAAAATAAAAATACACCATGGCGACAGGACTTCTTGCGCTTTTAGACGACGTGGCAGCGCTGGTGAAAGTCAGTGCGGCAACCTTGGATGATGTGCCCACTCAGGTGGCGAAAACCACTGGTAAAGTATCCGGCATTGTGATCGACGACACGGCCGTGACGCCTAAATATGTGGTGGGCCTCGACCCGAAGCGGGAGCTTTCCATCATCTTCCAAATCGCTAAAAAGTCGCTCATCAACAAAGCGATCTTTCTGGGGCCGGCCGCGCTGGTGCTAGGCTACTTTTTACCCGTTGTTATACCTTACCTGCTGATGATAGGGGGTGCTTTTTTGTGCTTTGAGGGCTACGAGAAAGTACACTCCATGTTCAGCAAAACACACGAACCAACCGACGAGCCTACAGAGGAAATGGACATCATCACCCCACAGGAACTGGAGAAACAGCGGGTGAGCGGTGCAATTAGAACAGACTTTATCCTTTCGGCAGAGATCATGGCCATAGCGTATGCCACGGTTGCTGAGAGTCCGCTGGTGAACCAGATCGTGGTACTGTTTGCGGTAGCAATCTTCATCACTATCGCAGTGTATGGCTTTGTGGCCCTGATCGTGAAAGCTGACGACATTGGGGTGCACATGGCGCAGGACAAATTCCACCCGACCACCCAAAAGATCGGGCGGGGTATTGTGAAGTCCATGCCGAAATTTCTGACAGTATTGGGGTATGTGGGTACTGCCGCCATGCTATGGGTAGGAGCCGAGATCATCGCGCATGGACTGCCGTTTATGCACCACCCGATGGAAACCCTGGACCACTTATTCCCTGATATACCTGCGCTTGGCTGGCTGGTGAAAGTGCTGGTGCTTGCGCTGGGCGGAGTACTGCTCGGGGCGGTCATTGCGCAGGTGGTTTCCCTGGGCAGTAAACTTTTCAAGCGGTCCCCCGAGAAGGTGACGCATTAATTTACCTGAACCATAAAAAGCAAAAAGGTCGCCTAGCAATAGGCGACCTTTTATATTTCATTAATTACATTCTTAGTTTAAGCTCCGGCTGTCTTAGCCAATCTCTTCTCGCGGCTAACCTGCTTCTTCGGCTTCTTCTTTTTGTTCCACCACACCAGGAAGCCAGTGATCGGTAAACTGGCGCAGATCAGACTAATGAAGAAGGCCAGGATCTTGCCCGGCATCCCCCACACAATGCCTACGTGCATGTCGTAGTTGAGCATCACGAGCTGGTCTGCCAGACTCGCCTCCGAGAATCTGTCGCCTTGCACGCGGTAGAGTTCCAGAGTATGCTGATCGTAGTAGTATTCGTTCCGGTTATACCATGAGCCAAAGTCCTGGTAAGCCGTAAGCTCGATCGCATCTTCCTCGTCCTCCAATATCGGCGTCATGTACCAGCCCTGTGCATTAGGCTCCAGGGCCAGCGTCTTGTACCAGGCTTTGTCCAGCATCGACACTGTGTCGTTGGCAAACAGACCTGCTTTAGAAACGTCAGAGTGCGGATGGTGGTGGCCGGGTTTCTCCTCGCCGCCTGAGGTGAGGTAGTACAAACCATTGCCGAACCATTCAAAGCTCCAAACCAGACCCGTTACGGCCAGCACAAAAGCCAGGATCAGGCTGTAGAAACCTACGACATTGTGCAGGTCATAATTTACCCGCTTGAACTTGCCGTTCCACTTAATCTTGAAACTTTTGTTAAGTTCAGACTTGCTCAGTTTCCTGGGCCACCACATTACCAGACCGGTAAAGAGCAGCAGTACAAAAATAAGCGTGGCTATACCTACCACCGGGCGACCGATCTCATAAGGCAGCCACAGGGCCCGGTGACCGTCTATGATAAAATGAAAGAAGTCGAATTCCCCGTTACCGTGCGATTGCTTCTTCAGGAACTCCCCGGTGTAAGGATTGATGAAAATGGCGGTAAAGTCTGCCTCCCCGTTGCCCGCACCCATATACCCGACTGCTGCGGCTCCTTCTTTGTTGCTATAGGTGAGACCGGTCGGCTTTATGCCAGGCATATAGGCTGCTGCCGTGTCCAGTAGCTGGCTGGGTGGTACAAAGGGTTTATCCTGCGCCTCTACAAAGCGCCAGGGCTCCAGGGCATCTTTTATGTCCGACTCAAAAACATAGATACAGCCCGTAATGCTGACGATGAACACCACAATGCCCGAGGCAAGGCCAAGCCAGAGGTGCAGCCAGTCATTCACCCGCCTCAACACACTTTTGCCGCTATTCTTCTTGCTTTTCATCTTAACAGAAAGGAGTTTTTAAAGAGAAAATACCCGCTCCATCGTGCACCGATGAAGCGGGTAAAAGAGTTCATGTTCTCTGCTACAGCTTTGAAATACCAGCCACAAAGTTGGCCTCTACTTCAGCGCCTTTCGTAGCCGTGTTGGTTTCAGTGTCTATTCTGTATACATAAATAGCGTTACCTTCCGGGATGCTCATGTACACGTACTTACCATCCTGCAGTGCTGCCAGTCTGCGGCCACTGCCAGCATGCTCCGGCAAGCCATCAATGTAAGTCAGCGTCTTATTGTTCAGGTCGATGATGGCAGAGCGAAGCGGTCCGTCAGACCAGGCGGCCTGCTGGTTTCTGGCAGCTGTGTTGACCTCAACAAATGCTTTACCGTTGCCCAGGTACTTCAGGTGCGAAATGGTTTTGCCTCCGGTCAGCTGCTCCACATCGAAGAAGTAAGTCTGGTCGAAGGTCGTTTCGCCGTTCTTGATACGCAGGATGCCTGGCTTGTTGGTCACCTGGCTGTAGCCGTTTGCCGGATTGGTATGCGACAGCGCATAAACATCTCCCTTCTCATCTTCCGTCAAACCTGACTTGGTGTTAAAGCCACCGATCGGACCGGTGCGGGTATCTTCTATCACTTTCTGGAATTCTAGACCCGGGTAAGAGAAAACTGCGATCTGCGCCTTGTCAGTATGCTGGGTTGCATACGTGGTCGGGTCGCTGATGTAGTAGCTCAGGTATAGGTTGTTGCCACTGATGGCCATGCCTGAATAAGAGGGTGCCTTGAGGTTGGTGATGGCAGAAACAAGGTGCTGCTTGGTGGCGGTAACCGTTACCGTGTTGGCGCTGAAGGTATGGAACTTGATCACGTCGGATGTCGATGCCATTTCCACGCCCACCAGCGTATTGTTGTCAGCCTTAATAATATCAGACAGACTGTTTGGGAAAGAGACGTTGCCGATCTGCTTCAGTTCGCCGGCTTCATTCTTAGAGATACCCACCACATTCACGTCATCAAGACCGCCAATGCTGTAAATAGTTTTGCCGATTTGCGTGAAGTCGTAGTAACCCGACTGCTCTATACCTTGTCCTTTGGCTGAGATGTTTCCGGTCATTAAATCACCAAAAGGAACAGTATAGTAAGTAAAGATTCCGTCGCTGCCTCTAACAGCGAGTGACATGGCAAAAGAGCTGTCCGCGTCTGGTGTCGGGTTTTCGTCATTACTGTCGCAGGAAGTGAACAGGAGGGCAGAGCAAAGGCCCAAGACTGGCAATGCCAGCTTGCTGGCGTATTTAAATGAAAACATATGAATTGTTTGGATTTAGATAATAGTTAAAGGACATATCGGAATTTCAAGTAAAAAGCACGACCAGGTTTCTGCAGATAGTATTTATCGTAAAGCAGGGCATCAGTCAGGTTGCGGCACTCGATCGCGATGTTGTACCTGCCCTCCCGGAAACTGCCGGAGAGTTCGAGGTTGTGCGATGACTGTGTCGGGATTACTTTCTTAGAGTCTCTGGACCCTAGTTCTGCCCAGCTCAGGAAGTATTGCTCCACATAGTTGTAGAAGTAGTTGATGTTCCAGACAGCACCCGGTACTAGTACATCCCTTAAGGTAAAACCGGCATTGGCGTTGCCGAACATATAAGGGGTGTTGGGTAGTCGGAAGCCTTTCTGAAAGTTTCGCTGCCACCCGGTGTTGGTATAGGAATCGTTAAACACTAAGTCAGCCTGGTCGGTGATATCCTGGAAGGTGAAGTTGCCGCCCAGTCGCAGCATGTCGCGCCATTGGTAGCGCAGACTGCCTTCCACGCCCAGCGTTCTTGTATCGCTCAGGTTGTCGTAATAGGTCTGCGGACTGGCTACTCTTACTACCTGGTAGATCAGATCTTTTGCCTCGCGGTAAACAAAGCTGCTCTCGAGGTTAAACTGATGATCCTGACCTAGCTTAAAGCCATAGGCAGCCCCGGCGTTGAAGTTGTCGCTCTGCTCCGGACCCAGGTCAGGGTTTGGCTGCACAAAAAGTCCGTCTCCAAAAATCTCGGTGGCCCAGGGCATGCGGTAGGTATGCTCGTACGACGCCTTCAGCTGCAGGTCCGGCAACAGGAAATAGGTAGTAGCCAGGCCATAGCCGAAGTTCTGCTTGCTCGATTCAAGGGCCTCGGTGCGCTGGGTTTCAAGGGCGAAATCATACTGCTTGCTTGTTCTGGCATGCAGGAAATATGCTTTGCTAAACAGCGTCGTGCTCCACTTCTCGTTCAGGTCAAACTTGTAAGCCAGGCCCAGTACCTGCTTGTTGAGCGATCTCGGAAACTGGTTCTCAATTCTGTCCGGGTTCTCGGAGTCGAAAGCCTTGCGGCGGAAATAGGAGTAAGCGTAGTTGAATGCCAGTGAATGTTTGGGACTCAAGGTATAGCCCGCATTCAGCTGGCTGTTAAAGTCGTTGTCGTCAAAGGTTGTGTAGGTGCGGAGCAGCTCCCCGTTGTTGGAACCAGGCGTGTAAGTAGCTTGTCCCAGCCAGTTGTAGGTAACGCCACGCAGGGTGTCGATCACTTCGCTTTGGGTGATGTTGTAAGCTGTGTAAAGACTCACATTCAGTCCGTCTACCAGCAAATCGTCTTTGCTGTATCGGAGGGTAGGTACCACCGAACGGCTATTGCGCATGATGCCTCCGTACACGCTGTTCATGGTCGCGCCGGTCTGCACCTGTTTGTCGTTGCCGGAAGCGATCACGCCAAACAAGAGATTGTCAGCATACTTTTTATTCACCCAGCCTGTTTCCAGCTTCACAGTGCCGGAGCGGTAGCGGTCGTGGAATCGCTCTACCTCGGTTGTGTCGATGATGTTGCTGCCCTCCCTGATCGGAACCAGTACCCGGTAGTTGTTATCAGAGTAGTTGTAGTTCACATTGCCCCTGAAGGTATAGCCATTGGCCGGGTTGGTATAGGCGCCATTCAGCGACAGACGGTGTGTGTTGAAGGAACCTACTGAATAGGAGGCGTCCAGGAACTTAGCTTTTCGGTTGGTGATGATATTGACGGCTCCGCCCAGTGCGTCCGTACCCAGCCACACCGGAACCACCCCTTTGTATACCTCAATCCGATCGATGGAATTGACAGGTATGTCACTCATTTGAAGTGAGGAGCCAAAGTTATCCATTGGAATGCCATCCAGGAAGAATTTTACCTGATCACCTGAAAAGCCATTGAGTGAGAAGCTCAGATTCGAGCCCAGACCGCCTTCTTCGAGCACACGCACACCAGCCACCCGGTTCAGCACTTCTTTGGCGTCTGAGGTACTGTTTTGCAGCTCCCTCGTGGAGATGGCGGTAACGGCATAAGGCTGCTCGTTTACCTCTCGGGTGGCAGATTTGCCAACAATCTCCACGCCCTTCATTTCAAAGGTTTTCTCGCGGAGGCTGACGTTTAGTTCTAAGGATTGAGATGGCTTGAGCGAGATGCTTTTTTCCTGTGTCTCAAAGCCCAGGAAGCTGATCAACAAGGTATATTCACCCGGGGATACATTGGTGATTTCATAACGGCCAGCGGCATCCGTGGTAATACCTTTTTGAGCCTCTTTGAGTACCACACTCACGCCTGCCAGCGGTTCACCGGCGGAAGTACGCACGCTTCCGGAGATGACTGCTTTGGTCAGCTCCTGGCCCCAGGCTGCGTTGGTAAAGCATACCAGCACCAGAACTTGTACAATCGCACCGATTAATTTGATAAACTGCTGCAATGCCTGTGTTATTTAGACTGATTTTAAATTGAGGCAAAGCTATGACAGAAAATTTAAGGTTCAAAATTATTTAGATTAATTCTAAACAATAATCAGGTGCTCAGTATCAGCAGTAAATATTTCAATATATAGCAGTTTGTAAGTGTCCTGGAAGCTGAATGGTAGGAAACACAAGAGTGGGAATGAGTTTATAGGATCGCCATTACGCATGGAGGATTAGCCACAGGCAATGAGTTGAGTGCCTGTGCTAAGGTATAGCTCAGAGCAGGCATCGGATTTCTGCATCAGGGTGATGTGCTCTGCAGGGAACGGAAAGACGCTACTTGATCAGAATGATTTCTGCGCAGGGACTAGATGTACACATGCATATACTTGTGCGCTGTTTCAGATACCAGTTTCAGGATGTTTTTCAGGACGGGACTATTGTCATTCTTCCGCCAGGTAACATAGAGGTTCATCTGGTAAGGCAGTTTGATAAAGCGCACATTGGGCAGAGCACTGAAAGAGTAGGAGTAGGGCAGGATAGTCACGCCGAGCCCCTTGGATACGAGACCCAACACCATGCCCCCGAAATCTGTCTCGATGCGCACATCAGGTGTGAAATGATGGTCTTCGAATATCTGACGTAGTCCCGCGGTATAAAACGTCGTTTGAGCCAGATTAGACAAGATGAATTTCTCGTTTTCCAGGTCGTGCAGTCCTGTGAAGTTCTGCTCGGTGAGTCGGTGGCTTTGCGGCACGGCCAATGCATAAGGCTCCGAGTAGAGGCACTGCGACTGCAGCGCAGGATTCTCGGCAGGATCACGGCGGAAGGCCAAGTCCATCTGGTAGTTGAGCAGCAGTTGCTCAAAGCTGATGTCAGTGGGCTCCACAAGCTCCACTTTCAGCTCGGGCAGGGCCTGGGAGATGCTGGTGATCAGGTCTGGCATAAAGCCATAAACGATGGAGCCGGGATACCCGATGCGCACCAAACCAAAGGCACCCTCGTGTATTTTCCGGGCCTGCAGGTGAATGCGGTTTATCTCATCGAGCAGCGGCAGCCATTGGTCCCGCAGAAAAGCACCGGCCTCGGTGAGCTTTACGCTCCGCTTCGTCCGCTCAAAAAGCTGTACTCCCATTTCGTCTTCCAGCGCCTTGATCTGCCTGCTGAGGGCAGACTGCGTGATGAACATGCGCTCGGCTGTGTTCCAGAAGTGCAACTCCTGCGCCAGTGCAAGAAAGTACTTGATCTGTTGTAGCTCCATCCGCTGTGATTCGTTTTTTGCATTAGTCAAGCGAATAAAAGCATTTTTAAGCCCATTTGCACCAGTTTAATTTGCAATCAACAATTAATGTGTAAAACAATGGTCACACTACGAAAATACATGGGAGAGGCGGTTGGTTGGACAGGCGCTTTCTTTTCGCTTTCGGCCTTTAGCCTGAACAGCATGGGCCTTACACACGGACAGTCACTGGTGTATCTGGGGATGAACATCGTCGGATGTTTTTTTATGATTCTGTATGCTGCATCTAAAAAGGCGCATGCAAGCTCGGTGCTGAATACGATCTTCCTGCTTGTTGCCGTGATTGCTTTAGTCAGAGCATACTTCATGCAACCTTAGCCAGCGTTTCTAAACAGCTAGTATTTATAGGCTCCCCGGAGCAAGCGATCCCTGCAGATGAAAATCTGCAGGGATTTTTTTGTTGCTGACCGCACTCGCCGAAGCTGCTTCGCATCTGCTTAGCCACTAGATGCTTGGTGTTCTTGTTGATCATTGATTAACAATTGTTTATAAACGTAAAATGTAGGTATGGACTGCTGTTTTTTTTTTATAACCCAAGGCAACCCTTTTAGATGGAAGTTCGTGATGGGAGCGCAAATTCTGGAACAGTGAGCAAGACAGAAAGCAAAGTGTTGGACGTGCTGCTTCGTCAGTGTCTGAAACAGGAACGCGGAGCGCAGAGAGAGCTGTATCGGCTCACCCTGTAACAGAGGGATGACTCATTTCTGCCCGGTTTTAATTCTGTTTTAACTATTTTTTTTTAATTTTAAAGAATTAAGAAGCAGCGGTTTCAGCATTTAGAAAATCCGCTAATCAGAAAAAGGCTTTTCTATATGATTGAAATCCAAGACAACCTCCTGAAAGACTTGGAAGCCGTAAGGCAAATCCCCATTGTCCCAAACATGCTTGAAACGGTCTGTCAGCTTACAGGAATGGGCTTTTCGGCAATTGCACGTGTAACAGAGGATAGATGGCTGGCCTGCAGCGTGCGTGATCAGGTGCATTTCGGACTAAAGGAGGGTGAGGAACTTGAGATTGCCACCACCCTGTGCAATGAAATCAGGGATCATCGCCAACCCATCGTTATTGACAATGTAGCAGAAGATCCCATTTACAAGGAGCATCATACTCCCAAGACCTATGGCCTCCAAAGTTACATTTCGGTTCCTATCATCCTGAAAGACGGTACTTTTTTCGGGACACTTTGCGCTATAGACGCAAAGCCTGCCAAAGTGAACAACCCTAAGGTGGTAAATACTTTTAAGATGTTTGCCGACCTGCTGGCCTTCCACTTGCAGAGCCGTAGCGTGCTGGAGCGCAGCTACGTTGTTAACCTGGAACTGCAGCGTAAAAATAGTATGCTGCGGGATGCCAACTTTGACCTGGATAGCTTTGTGTTCACCGCCTCACATGACCTTAAGTCACCGGTGGCCAACATCGAAGGCCTGATCTCTATCCTCTCAGACGCTGTAGAGAAGGATGAAATGGACCGGGAGGAGATCAAACAGATCACTGCCATGATGAAAGCCTCCCTTAAACGATTCTCTACCACGATCAGGGATCTGACCACCATTGTAGAGCTTGACAAAACAGGTGCAGACGAACAGGCAGCGGCTCTTGATCTCTATGATATCATGGAATCCGTGAAGCAGGATCTGCAAAGCCTCATCGTCGAGTCTGATGCAAAGATTGAGGTTATCGCTACGGATAGTCGATTAACGGGCTTTTCATTAAAGAATTTTAAGAGCATCCTCAGCAACCTTGTCAGTAATGCCATCAAGTACCGCTCACCTGACAGAACGCCAAAGGTAATTGTGAAACTCGAAAAGTCTGATGGCAAATCCTATTTGTCGGTGCAGGACAATGGACTAGGTATACCAGCCAAAAAACAACACAATGTCTTTACAATGTTCAAGCGCTTGCATGACCATGTGGAGGGCAGCGGCATAGGTCTGTACATTGTAAAAAGAATGGTGGATAGGGTGCAGGGAGAGATAAAGGTTGAAAGTGAATTAGACAAAGGCACGACTTTCACAATCGTTTTTTAAGGGGCAAACTCCTTTTGTTTTGGAATGAATAGGGAATGGTCGCCTCGTGCCTTGGCAATGAAAGTTTCAGCAACCTTTGCGCAGGTTTTCAGCATAGGCGTTTGGCAGCTCTGACTCCTCCACTGCTCTTGCGGCTTTCTCGTAGTCGTAGGCAAAGCGAATAAACTCTACTTCTATACTGTCCTTGTTCAGCACCGAGCTGTGCTCGTCTATGGTCAGCATCACATAGCCTCCCCGGTTATCAGCGTCTTTGGGTTTTCCCACCGAGCCAATGTTGATAGCGTGTCGGAAATGGCTCTGGTCTCCCTCACCTGAGTTAAGAATGCGGTGGTAGGGCTTATGGGTATGGCCGAAGCACATGATATCGGCATCAGCATCCTTCATGATGCGCAGCAGGCTTTTTTCGTCTCGGTCCTCAAACAGGTATTCGTTGATCTTGCGGGGACTACCATGGACCAGCAGTAGGTTCAGTTTATCGTTGTTCAGTTGAAACTCTACTTTGATGTGCGCAGGCAAAGTGCGGAGATAGCGCCGTTGCTCAGGCCTGATGATCTTGTTAGTGAAGGAGATGGAGACTGCGCCATTGGCTTTTTCCTCCTCTGTTTTGTAGGCGCAGCCGCAGTCGTCGCTCTCTCTGCCAATGCCAAAATCATAATTGCCGGCTATAGTGGGGATGTTTCGACGGCGTATCTCATCGATCACCTCGTTTGGCCAGATGTTATACCCTACCAGGTCACCGAGGCAGTAGATGAAGTCGGGTTTGCGGGTCTCTACATCTGCAAAAAAGGCCTCTAAGGCAGGCAGGTTGGCGTGTATGTCACTGAAGAGCGCTATTTTAGTCATCGTGTCGTATACGTAGAAGTTATATTCATTGCAATATTACGATTAATATGAAGCTGTAGCAAGATCTGAACATTACCTTTTTGTAAAGCGCCTAGCTTCGCTCGACTACAATGTACCTGGCTGAGAACCCGTTCTGTTTGTAGAGCAGCTGCAGGGCGGTAATAAGGGAGGCTATACCTGTGGATTTGTTTTGCTGACCACCAAGCGGGCGGAGGTAGTTCTGAAAGCCGCTCCCTGGTAGGCGCATCACGATACGCCGGGCGTCTGACTCCTGTACTTCGGTGAGAGCCTTGGCAAGCACTACCTGGCGCATGTAGGGGAGAGCCGACTTCATGCTGCGGTAATCAGAGAAGGCGTAGAGGCGGCAGTAGGAGCTAAGCTTGACTGAGTTCACGCCTCAAAAATAGGGGATAAATCTTTACCAGCACATCATATCAACCAGGTTGATCTTATTAGTGTAGGGCTCAAGTGCCCGCTTCGTGGCAAGCCCTCTGATCAATCCGATGATATTGGTTTCGGGGTTGCTCCATACTTCAGCAAAGAACTCGCCCATGTCATAGAGCTGTATACGATAGCCCCGGCGACCCCGCTCAGCCAGCAAGGTCCCATGCGCCCATATCATCTCCAATCTGCCAGCCAGTGTGTGGGTGTTAAAAAAACTGAGACTCATACTGTGCTAAAAGTATTCGGGTGAAAAAGCAGTTTTAATCGTTGCTGGGCTCGTCAGGGTTGTCATAATCCCAATAAACTTCGATAGTAGCAGGCTTATCCAGGTAAGCAGGTATAGGCGTGTAGATGATCAATTCCCATCCAATTTTCTGCATGTCCTCCCGATGCAAACGCCTTGCCTGCCACATCAACCGCTCGTGTATTTCCTGTCCTACAGGGCGCCGACTCCCTATATACGGGCTCCCTTCTTCGAATTTAAATGTGGTAGTATGCATAAACTACAATTTTTACAGCTATACCTTATACTACGTAAGTTGTTATGATTTGAAGCTGGGTTTTTGAAAATTTATCTGAGGGTATGTGGAATGCTATTTAGCTGGATCAGTCGCCAGGTCTTCCGGATGCCATCACACTCAAGGCATTCCCAAGTCCTTTTGATAACTTTCTGGAGGTACAGGTTACTTCGAATGAAGAACAGGGGAGCGTCATTGTCCTCTACAATGCACAGGGGCGGATTATCCGGTCGCAGGCAAACACTTTGAAAAGAGGAATTAACACCATCTCACTGACGGAGCTTGATCTGGCGAGCGGCATTTACTTTCTGAAAGTCACAACGGCTGATCAGCAGCAGGTGCTGAAACTTGTAAGTGAATAATTGCTATGAACCTGCCTGTGTGGCAAAATAAAGGTCTAATTGCCTTCAGTCTTTTCAACCTTCTCAAACAGCATAAAATGCTGAATCGGCAGGAAATCTTCCTGACGCTGCAAACGGAATCCATTTGCTTCCAGCTCTTTTTTGATCTGCTCGGCTGTCATCTTGTGCAGTGCCCTGATGCGTACATCCGGGTCTTCGGCTTTGTACTCCAGCAACAGCAGTTTACCGTCAGGCTTCAGAGCACGATGGATGGCCTGTAGTATCTCTTTTGGGTAGGAAAGTTCATGGTACACGTCTACCATCAGGGCAATGTCAATGCTACCATCCCGCAGATTCACTTGTTGGCTGTCGCCCTTTACCACCACCACGTTATCTGCTCCTTCATTACTTCGGCGCGATGTCAGAGATTTAATGAACCGGTCCTGCACCTCAACCGCGTATACCTTGCCATCAGGTACTTTGGGCGCTATCTGGAAGGTATAGAAACCAGTGCCAGCCCCAATATCAGCCACCACAGTATTGGGCTCCAGGTTCATGTTTTCGATGGTGCGTGGTGAGTTCTCTTCTTCCTGACGTGTGTCGCGGTCGAGCCAGTTGCCCCCAGTGGCGGTCATGATAGCAGCGATTTCCCGGCCCATGTATACTTTTCCTGTACCTCCTGACGACGGCCTTTTATAGGTATAGCCATCGGTTTGCGTGCTGGTGTCAGGTTGCTGGGCCTGGCAGGCGTGGCAGCTACTCAGGCACAGGGCGATCAGGAAGGTAAATAGAACCGTGGAGCCTGGAAATCCTGGGTGTTTTATCATACCGTATACTTTTCTAGTCGCTGGGTCAGGTCGTCTATCAACTGTTCCGTCCACTTCTCAGCCACAAGTTCGTAATCACCCACCTCCCAGTTTTGCAAGTAGTCTTTTTCGAGCCACACATTGTCCTGGTTCGGGCCAATGGTATAGAAGTTCCGGTCCAGTTTAAACAACAGGTCTTTGGTCAGATCAAAATTGTCGGCGCCCACCCGCTGAAATCCTTCCAGCCGCAGTCGCAGCCCCATCTGGTTCACGTTTCCCTTGTCCAAGCTGATCTCAGTCTTGGCATCAGAGCCTGGTTCGCGCGTCCAGGTGTCAACTAATTTCTCTAATTTGAAGTCATGAAAAAGCGGAATAACATCCGCCAGGTGCTGGTGAATGTGCTGCGCCAGTTCGGGCAGAACAGTGTCATAAAGCTTACGTAAAGCCTGCTTGTCTTTGATTGGGGATCCTTGCATGGTAAAGGGGTATTCAGTCCTTCTTATACGAGCAGGCTGCAGTTTTTGCCACCCCGTGAGAAGGATACTTTACAAACGTATGCAGATGGCATAACAGGTATAGCGGTGAGGCCAAATAATTGCTGAGTGGGTCATGTGGGCAATTTTTTGTATCTTGGGCTGAAATTTTCTCATTCATATAAAACTCTATGAAAGACCAAATCATATTAGCCGGTAAGGCATCCGGTGTCGCGGTCCTGTTAGCGTTGGCAAGCTGTACTTCGTCGCAGACGCCTCAGACTCAGGATACGCAGGTGACAACCCAACCGCAACAGGCCGTTGAAACCAACCCATTGCTGCAGGAGTGGACAGGTCCATACGGTGGCGTGCCTGCCTTCGATAAGATGAACCTGGCCGACCTGAAGCCAGCTATGGAAAAGGCCATGGCGATGAACCTGGCCGAGATTGAAAAGATTGCTAACAACACACAGCCTGCCACCTTCGAGAACACGATCGAAGAGATGGAGCGTGCCGGCAAGGAGCTGAACCGCGTGTTCACCTACTACGGTATCTGGAGCAGCAACGTATCTACTCCTGAGTTCCGTAGTGTGCAGCAGGAGATGGCGCCGAAGATATCTGAGTTCAACTCGAAGATCTCACAGAACGAGAAGCTGTTCCAGCGCATCAAGGTGGTGTACGACAATGCCCAGAAAAATCCGCTGCCAGCAGATCAGCAGCGTGTCGTGGAATTGGTGTATAAAGGCTTTGAGATGGAAGGCGCTAACCTGAGCCCTGAGAAGAAGAAGCGTTATGCCGATATCAACAAGGAGCTTTCGACACTTTACACCAAATTCTCTAACAACATCCTGGCGGACGAGGAGAAGTATGTGGTATACTTCACCAAAGACCAGCTGAGCGGATTGCCGGAGTCGTTTGTGAAGGCTGCTGCCAAAGCTGCCGCTGATCGTGGTAAGTCGGGTGAGTACGCCGTGACCAACACCCGCTCTTCCATGGACCAGTTCCTGACTTACTCTGACGAGCGTGCGCTGCGTGAGAAGGTATGGAAGAACTACTACTCACGTGCCGACAACAACGACGAAAACGACAACAAGCAGAACATCGTGGACATCCTGAAACTGCGTCGCGAGCGAGTGCAGCTGATGGGTTACGACAACTATGCTCAGTGGAGATTGCAGGACCGCATGGCTAAGACGCCTGAGGCCGCGATGGACCTGATGATGGCGGTATGGCCATCGGCCATTGCCCGTGCTAAGGAAGAAGTGGCTGACATGCAGCAGCTGGCAAACAAAACCAGCAAAACCAAGATCACCATTGAACCTTGGGACTACCGCTACTACGCTGAAAAAGTACGTCAGCAGAAGTACGACCTGAACTCAGATGAGGTGAAGCAATACTTAGAGCTGGGTAACCTAACACAGGCGATCTTCTTTACAGCGGGTGAGCTGTTCAACTTCAACTTCACGCCAGTGAAAGAGGGTTCTGTGCCTGTATTCCACGAAGACGTGAAGGTATGGGAAGTAACCGACAAAACGACTGGTGACCACATCGGTCTGTGGTACCTCGATCCATTTGCGCGTCAGGGCAAGCGCTCCGGTGCCTGGGCTACGACGTACCGTGCCCACACAACATTTGATGGCAAGAAGACAGTACTTTCTTCTAACAACTCCAACTTCGTGAAGCCTGCTCCGGGTGAGCCAGTGCTGGTATCATGGGATGATGCCGAGACGTTCTTCCACGAGTTTGGCCACGCATTGCACTTCCTGGCCTCTAACGTGAAGTACCCGACGCTGAACAGCGGCGTGCGTGACTACACTGAGTTCCAGTCGCAGTTGCTGGAGCGCTGGTTGTCTACTGACAAAGTGATCAACCAGTTCCTGAAGCACTATAAAACAGGTGAGCCGATGCCGAAAGAGCTGGTGGCTAAGATCGAGAAAGCCTCTACCTTCAACCAGGGCTTCGGTACCACTGAGTTCCTGGCATCAGCCCTGATGGACATGCACTTCCACCTGGCTGATCCGAACAACCTGGACCCAGACAAGTTTGAGAAAGAAACCCTGTCTAAGTTAGGTATGCCGAAAGAGATCGTGATGCGTCACCGCTCACCACACTTCGGGCACGTATTCTCTGGCGAAGGTTATGCTACCGGTTACTACGGATACCTGTGGGCCGACGTGCTAACGTCTGATGCCGCTGAAGCATTTGCAGAAGCACCAGGCGGGTTCTATGACGCTGAGGTTGCCGCCAGACTGGTGAAGTATCTGTTTGCTCCACGCAACTCCATGGACCCGGCAGACGCTTACCGTCAGTTCCGTGGCCGCGACGCCAAGATCGATGCACTGATGCGCGACCGTGGCTTCCCGGTACCGGGCCAGCAAGGCAAGAAATAATTTAGCCGGTAAGGCCTACCTACGCCTTATCAGACGGCATATAAACGGCCGGGGTCATTGCATAGCAGTGGCCTCGGCCGTTTTGTTTTACAGAGGTATAGCTCGCCCTATGCTTCCCGGGCAACCTTTAATTACCTGCACCGTCATAATTGTATTGTACGTTAACTGACCGCTGATCCTATTGAGAAAAAAGCTACAATACTGCTTACTTCTGTTGCTGCCATTACTGCTTATTTTCAGCAAGGTGAGTCTGGCACAGGCGCCTGAAGAGAAACCTGAGGACAAACCCATGCTCAAATTGGGAGGGGCACTGCGTTTTAACTACAATCTCTCTACCTGGAAGAAAGATCAGCTGGAGCGGGGCGGTGACTTTGGCTTCGATCTCTTTCGCATCAATGCAGAAGCCGCTTACAAAGGCATTAAACTTAATGCCGAGTTTCGCCATTACTCACAAGCCTTTGGTGGCGCTTTCTTAAAGCAAGGCTGGTTCCAGTACGATTTCGACGAAGGCTCCCAGCTGCAGGTTGGGCTTAATCAGGTTCCTTTCGGCATCCAGCAATACAACTCCAATAACTGGTTTTTCAACATGACCTATTACGTCGGTTTTGAGGACGACCACGACATGGGCGTGAAATACATACGCGACACTGGATTATGGAAGTGGCAGGCGGCTTATTATAAGAGTGCCGAAGAGTTTGTGTTTGGGTTGGCTGAACCTAGCCCCAACCGCTACTCTTATGACGTGACGGGCCGCAATAAAGAGAACAACCAGCTTGACTTCAAACTGTTGCGCCGGCTCGGCGACAGCCTGTCACACGAAATAGGCTATTCCCTGCAGGGCGGACTGCTTTACAACATCGATACAGAGCGTAACGGTACACGCTATGCAGGTGCGGTGCATTACGAATACAAATCATCCTACAGCCCCTGGAACATCAAACTACAAGCCATGCTTTACCGCTTTCAGCCAGCCTACGCAGATGGTGCCGACCTCGATTTTGTGGAGATGGGGGCCTATGGCGCCAACTACAATGTGGCGAACCGGGGAGAGATCTACACGGCAGGTATAGCCTATCATATACCGGTTGAAACCAAGCTTCTGCAAGGTATAGACCTATACAATAATTATGGGTACTACAATAAGCGGGAAAGCGACTATGAAAACGCACACATGAACGTGTTGGGTGCGCTGTTTACTGCAGGACCCATGTACATTTACACCGATGCGGCATTTGGCTACAACCATCCCTGGCTGGGGCCGGAGTGGACAAATGCCTTCACCACCGGAACCCCAGGTGATACAAAGTGGCATATGCGCTTCAATATCAACATGGGGTATTACTTCTGAGACTTAAACCGAACAGTATGAGTAAAGTTAAGAGCCATATTAAGAAATCATTTGGACTGGAGGTAAATGGCCCTGTTTTCTGGTCATCTATCGTGATCCTGATCATCATTATTGCGCTTGTACTTATTTTCAGGAAAGGGGCAGAGACCTTTTTCGCCGCTGCGCAGACGGCGGTAACGGCTAATGCAGGCTGGCTCTTTATATTGAGTGTCAACTTGTTTGTGGCTTTCTGCTTTTTTATCGCCTTCGGGAGGTTTGGGAGCATCAGGTTAGGCGGCAAAGATGCCAAGCCGGAGTTTTCAACCTCTGCCTGGTTTGCGATGCTTTTCAGTGCAGGTATGGGCATAGGGCTTCTGTTCTGGAGTATAGCCGAGCCGATCAACCACTTTCAAACGCCTCCGATGGGCGAGCCAGGTACACCGGCAGCTGCGAGACAAGCCATGAACTTTACGTTTCTGCACTGGGGTCTCCATGCCTGGGCGATCTATGCGCTGGTTGCCCTGGCGCTGGCTTTCTTTACGTATAACCGGCAGCTGCCGCTTACGGTGCGGTCGGCCTTCTATCCCTTTTTGGGCGAACGTATCCACGGCATCATTGGCCACGTGATCGACATCCTGGCAGTAATCGCGACTTTGTTTGGTCTGGCTACTTCGCTAGGATTAGGAGTAAAGCAGGTGGCGGCCGGTCTCAACCATGTGTTTCCGGTCATCACAAACGATATCACGACCCAGATCATCCTGATCGCAGTCATCACAGGTATAGCCACTGTCTCGGTGGTAACGGGTGTGGACAAAGGCGTGCGGATTCTCAGTGAGTGGAACATCCGCATTGCGCTCCTGATTTTGGTAGCTGTGCTTGCGCTAGGTCCTACGGTTTTTATTCTGAGCTCCTATGTGCAGAACACGGGCTATTACCTGGGCAATTTCCTGCAGCTCTCATTCTGGAACGAAGCCTTCTCAACAAATAACTGGCAGGGCTCCTGGACCGTGTTTTACTGGGCCTGGTGGATTTCCTGGGCGCCATTTGTCGGCATATTCATTGCGCGGGTTTCAAAGGGGCGCACCATTAAAGAGTTTGTGCTCGGCGTGCTCATAGCCCCATCGCTGCTTTCCTTTCTGTGGATGACCGCTTTCGGGAGTACCGCGCTGCGCGATATACTGTCTGGGAACACCGCTATAGCGGATGCCGTAGCAGCTGACATCTCTACAGCCCTCTTCGTGTTCTTTGAGCAGCTTCCTTTTTCAACTGCACTCTCCGTGATCGGCATTCTGCTCATTGCGGGCTTTTTCGTTACCTCCTCTGACTCCGGTTCATTGGTGGTCGTGAGTCTTACTTCAGGAGGTATTCCTAACCCTCCGGTGGGTACGCGCATCTTCTGGGCGCTCTCAGGAGGGGCTATTGCGGCGGTGCTGTTGCTGGGAGGCGGCTTGCAAGCCCTGCAGACTGCCGTTATTATAACAGGGCTGCCTTTCGCTATTATTCTGTTGCTGATGTGCTATAGTCTGTACCGGGGGTTAAGCGAAGAACTGGAGGAAGAGTTGAAACTGGGACAGGCGAGTGAGCGGAAGGCTTATCAGCAATTGGTGGCCGAAATGCTGGCCAAGAGGGCTCAGAAACAACATGCGCCTAAAACAGCAGGGGGGGAGAGTAATCAAAATAAACCATTAGAATAGAGAAGCGCTATGATTGCAATTAATGCCATGATGGTCTGCCTGGACCTTAGTGATATAGATGAAAAGTTGGTCGCTTTTACACGCGCGATCTGTGAGCGGCTGCCTGTTGACAAGGTATACTTCGTGCACAATATCAAAACCTCCGAGCTAAGCGAAGACTTCAGAGAGTGGTTTGGCGAGGTGGACCTGGCAAGTGAGATCGAGGGGAACATATCCGATATCGTAGCTGAGCATTTTGCCAATGCCGCCCCACATGAAATCCTGGTCAGCGAAGAGCCCAACACAGAGGTTATTCTGGCCGATCTGGTCAAACGCTATAAAGTGAAGCTGACGCTGTTGGGAAAGAAGTCGAAAGGGAAAAGTACGAATGCATTAGGCACCAAACTGTTGCGTATCCTGCCGTGCAGTATACTGGTGTTCCCGGAGACTGGTGCGTTCAACATTGAAAAGGTGCTGATTCCCATCGATTTCTCCAATACCTCAGTGCACGCATTAAGGCTCAGCAAGAATCTGTCAGACCAGTTAGGCTTGCAGCTCGAGATCATGCATGTGTACCGCCTGCCAAGTCAGTTCTTTCCTCTGATCTCGGAAGAAAAAGCTGTGAAAAAGGCAGAGGAAGTGGTCAAGGAGAAGTTCAATGTCCTGCAGAAGCAGCATCCGGAGATAGTCGGTATACCTTATACCCTGGTGCGAGCGGCTAATAAGAGTGTAGCTGAGCGCATTAGCCTTCATCTCGAAAAAGGGAGACATGGCATGCTGGTGCTGGGCCTGAAAGGCAATAACCCGATTCCGTCCCTAAGTCTTGGGAGTGTGCCCACCGAGATCTATAACTCAGATATTAACGTGCCGCTGTGGCTGGTTTACTCTGAGGAGGTGATAAAATAAATTCAATGCGGGATTGCCTGAATAGGGCTGTGACAGCTTTTTTAAAAATAATTTCAGCAATTAGGATCTGTTTCGTAACCTTTCGATAACATGGGCGTAATTTCTGAGATTAATAAGCACCAATGGCATTAACAGGGCAGGATATGTTATCCGGTTTACATTGTGTGCTTCCAGATTACCGATTGCCAATTATGGATGAATTCTCTCTATTTACCAGCAAGCTGCAAACTTGCGATCTGATTGTACTGACAGAAGCGGACGAAACCCGAACATATTGTCGTTTTTATGCGAATGGCCTTTATCAGGACAGAATGTTTATATCAGATGTCTCTGTAAAGGAAAACCTGACACTACTCAGCAGTGAGGAAGATGTGATCGATTGGAATGGCGTACAAAACCTTCGTAAAAAATACTGTGAAGCGCTGCATTCAAGCGAAGGTATAAAGCCGGAAAGTTCAAGAGAGCCGGTCTAGCGATCGGACATCCAGGCTTTTTTATTGCTCTCAGAAAAACAGCCCCCAAAGCGTGTTTCCTGGATAGTTGTAGCTTATAAAAAAGCAAAGGCTCCTTTGTGGGGAGCCCTGCCTCTTCAAAGGATTGCCACATAGGCAACCTTCAACTTTTAGCCGCTGCAAATATAGAGATAATTATACCTATATCCGGTGCTATTGGTGAAAAAAAATAATATTTTTGAACTTTCCTGTTGTAATGTTATTTAATCTGACTTGCGTGATGCTTAAAGATTGAGATTGAATCAGTAAAGAGCAAGGAAATATAACAAAAAGAGGGAGCCTTGGCTCCCTCTTTTTGTTTCTCATGCAGAGATTATAATAGACGCTTCTTATTTGTCGTTTTGATAGCCAACCAGCTTGATCATCTTGTTGTAGTTACCCAACAGTAAGAAGGAAGGAGCCCACTGACCTACGAACAAAGCTTCTTCGTCTTTCTTCATAATTTTCAGTGTCGCTGAAACGGCCATAGAGCCCAATGCTGCCCATAGGAATACATCTGATGGGATACGAGAAGTATAGTCTTCGATGGCTGCAGCCACTGGTCCTTCTTTATGCTGTGGATTAGTTCTGTCAGCTTTGTTTTTCAAATCCTGTGCGTCTCTTTTAAGATCTTGTGTGTCCATAGTTCTTATTTTGTTTAGATGGTACAATACCATACAGAACGAAATAGAACCATGATTGTTTGCAAAAATTGAAAAATATGGGGTATACGCAGCCAGGGAGGGCCATCAGACACTATATTATTGCAACAATATATGTAAATTGGCAGCCTGAAACAGAGGAAGGCCACAGGTTGCCCTTTTCCCGAGATCGAACCCAATAGATAGCCTATATTTTGGAGCTTTCCGCACTTCTTGAACCGCTGGCCGGCACGCCCCAAACCTATCTGGCATTGGCAGTGCTCCTGCTGCCGCTGCTTGCCTTTGCGGTGCTATACCTGGCGGGCAGTAAGCTGCCCCGTCAGGGCGACTGGTTGGGGATCGGTGCCACTGGACTAGCCTTTGCATTTTCGATCTACCTCTATACCCAAACCTGGAACACAGAAGTTTACCATAGCCGGACCACCTGGTTTAGTCTGCCGAGTAGTTTTATAGCAGACTTCACAGCAGGTATACTACTCGACAACCTGACGGTGCTAATGCTGGTCATCGTTACCTTCATCTCCATGCTGGTGCAGCTCTTTTCGGTGGGTTACATGCACGGCGACAAGGGGTATAGCCGCTACTTCGCCTACCTGGGCCTCTTTACTTTTAGCATGTTGGGAATTGTGCTGGTCGACAACCTGTTGCTACTCTTTATGTTCTGGGAGCTGGTCGGGCTGTCCTCTTACCTGCTCATCGGCTTCTGGTACGAACGGCCTGCTGCCATTGCCGCCAACAAAAAAGCATTTTTAGTTAACAGAGTTGGTGACATCGGCTTGCTGCTTGGTTTGTTTGCCTTCTATACCTATTTCCGAACCTTTGACCTGGAAGCCTTGCGCACCATGGTGGGAGCAGGGGAGTGGCTGAACGGCACCTTTGTGACAGGCTATACCTTGCAGGGAATGGCCTGGTCTGTTGAGCTGAGCCCTTTGTTTCTGACGCTGGCCGGGCTTGGCCTGTTTATGGGCTGCGTGGGTAAGTCGGCCCAGTTTCCGCTGCAGGTATGGCTGCCTGATGCCATGCAGGGCCCGACACCGGTATCCTCGCTGATTCACGCCGCGACCATGGTGGCGGCTGGCGTATACCTGGTGGCACGCTGCTACGCTTTCTTCACTATGGATGCCCTCACGGTCATTGCCATCGTTGGAGCCATCACGGCGCTGCTTGGTGCTGTTGCGGCACTCACGCAATATGATATCAAGGCGGTGCTGGCCTTCTCCACGATCTCACAGTTGGGCTACATGGTGATGGGCATGGGGACCGGAGCGCACGATGCTTCGCTCTTTCACCTGACTACACATGCTTTCTTTAAAGCGGCTCTTTTCCTCAATGCCGGTATCATCATCCATGCCATGCACCGCGGCTTGCATCATACGCACCAGCCAGTTGCTGTCGATCCGCAGGATATCCGCAACATGGGTGGCCTGCGCAAGGCCATGCCGCTCACCTTCTATACCTACCTGCTAGCTGCTGCAGCACTGGTCGGGTTGCCGCTGTTTTCCGGCTTCCTTTCGAAAGATGCCATCCTTTCGGGCAGTTGGGCATGGGCACAGACGATGAGCCAAACCAACGGGAACAGCCTATACTTTATAGTGCCTATAATTGGCTTTACGGTAGTGCTACTGACTGCCTACTACATGGGACGGCATCTATGGTTCATGTTCTTCGGTTCTTTTCGGCTGCCATTCGATGTGCAGGCGCTTCGCTTATCGGCAGGTCAGGAGATAGAGCGGGTAATGCTTATACCTGTGCTGCTGTTGGCAGTGCTCTCGCTGGGTTTTTTCTTTTCGCTCAATCCGCTTTCCTTTGCCGGAAGCTGGGTGATGCAGGGCATTGGCCTGCAGCAGTTGTCTCAGGAAGGTGCTTTGCTGGCCAACAGTTTGGTGGAAGCCGTGACGGTGCAGGATGCCGCCAACGGTACGGCTCACCTCGTGATCGGACTGCTCTCCGCTTTGCTAGGTATAGCAGGTATAGCCTTGGCTATTGGCAGGTATAAAGGCAAAAGCAGTGAGACACTCAGGTTTGAGCAGCCACAAGGAGCTTTGGCACGTCTCTCTTATCATCACTTTTACCTGGATGCGGTGTACGGCAGGGTACTGGTGCAGCCGGTGCTGTGGATGGCCCGCATGCTCTATCGCTTCGATAAACGGGTAATTGACTATACCTTGGAGTATGCCAGCAAGTGGCTGGTGGTGTTCTCCAAGATCGTGAAGTGGTTTGACAAGTGGGTCGTGGATGGCAGTGTGTGGCTGATCGGGGCAATGGCAAAGGTGCTGGGCCGCTTCGGGCGCGGACTCCAGAACGGCAAGGTGCAGTCATACTACGCTTACTCCCTTTTTGGATTTATTCTGATAATACTATACATCATGCTGAATTGATGTTAATTTCGCAATCTGGATTTACCGGATGATCGGATCAGCAGGGCGAAAGATATACCTGCGGCCTTCATGCGAAGTACTGCTTCCGGTTTGTAAAGTAAATTACGCAAGTCTGTACCCGTGCTCAGGACGAGCTGAGGCTGAAAACAAATTTATACCTGGCCTGGCACCAGGAGAAACATACCAGTGCAGACATGGACTCGCGTAGTCATATGTCTTGATACGTGATACTTGTGTCGTAACATATTGATGAATTATACTCTTTCCAGCCTTATTTTTCTTCCCCTGCTGGCAGCGCTTGTGGTGTTGCTCCTGCCGACGCGCATGCAGCAAGGTATAAAAGCTGTAACGCTGGGTGGCACTGTACTGCAGCTGGCCGTAGCCGTGTGGCTATACCTGAGCTTCGACGGCGCTTCGGTGGCAAACGGACAGATAGGCTACCAGTTTGTGGAGAAGCTCAACTGGATCGGGTTTTCGCTAGGCAATCTGGGGCGTTTCCAGATCGAGTATTTTGTGGGAGTGGACGGTGTGAGTATCGGTATGGTGCTGCTCACCGGTATTGTCGGGGTGATCGGGGTGATCTCGTCCTGGAACATTGCCAAAAACGTGAAGGGCTATTTCCTGCTATACCTGCTGCTCATGACCAGCGTGATGGGCTGTTTCCTCGCCCTGGACTTCTTCCTCTTCTACCTCTTCTTTGAGTTCATGCTCCTGCCGATGTACTTCCTCATTGGCATCTGGGGTGGTCCAAAACGGGAGTATGCCGCACTCAAGTTTTTCATTTATACCCTGATCGGTTCGCTTTTCATTCTGATCGTGATGATCGGGCTATACACTTCGGTGATCGATCCGGAGGCGACGGCGCAGCAGATGGGCTTGGTGGGGGAGAACGTACCCGCAAGTCTGGACCTGATCCGTCAGGTACAGCAGATGCTGCAGCAGGGTACGATCGCTCAGGCGGATTTGGTGCGCACCTTCAGCATCCCGGCCATGATGGAGCCGGCTAACTTTATACCGGGTAGTCTGCTGCATATTTTCTCTGGGGTTTCGCTCTTTGATCTCCCGATTCGATTTGTGGCTTTCCTGCTGGTGCTGGCGGGCTTCCTGATCAAGGTGCCTTCAGTGCCGGTACATACCTGGCTACCCGATGCGCACGTGGAGGCGCCTACGCCGATCTCGGTACTGCTGGCTGCTATCCTGCTGAAAGTGGGCGGTTATGGTCTGA
The DNA here is from genome assembly GCF_947502515.1 of uncultured Pontibacter sp. Lineage (NCBI taxonomy): Bacteria > Pseudomonadati > Bacteroidota > Cytophagia > Cytophagales > Hymenobacteraceae > Pontibacter > uncultured Pontibacter sp. The sequence goes on from NZ_CANNAI010000004.1 coordinate 237,450, forward strand.
TTCGTATCGTATACCCTGTTTTCCCGGATGCAGGTGCGTACTTCTCGACCTTTGTCGGCGGACTGGGTGTGCTCTCCATTATCTATGGCGCCCTCTGTGCGCTGGCCATGAACGACCTCAAAAAGCTGATCGCTTACTCCTCTGTGTCGCACATGGGTTTTGTGCTGCTGGGGCTGGCCTCGTTGACGAATGAAGGCGTGAACGGCGCGATTTACATGATGTTCAGCCATGGCCTTATTTCAGCAATGCTTTTCCTGGTGGTGGGCGTGATCTACGACCGCGCGCACGACCGCATGATCTTGAATTTCCGGGGGCTTGCTAAGCGGATGCCGGCTTATACGGCCTTTGTCGTCATCGCATTTTTTGCCTCACTTGGTCTGCCGGGCTTCTCGGGTTTTATCGCCGAGTTGCTGGTGCTGCTGGGTAGTTTCAGTGCACCGGAGGCAACGGGCATGCTACCGCGCTGGATGGCAGTGGTAGCCGTGATCGGTCTGCTGCTATCGGCGGCCTATTACCTGTGGGCGCTGCAGCGCATGTTCTTCGGCAAGTACTGGATCTTCCCGGAACTGCGCGAAAAGGCCATTATTTCAGACCTGACCAAACGCGAATACCTGATGCTGGTGCCTTTGGCTATACTGGCGCTGCTCTTCGGCATTTTCCCGCACCTGCTGCTCGACAAAACAGGTATGTCGGTGACCGGCTTCACGGAGCTGGTGCTGCGAAACGGACAGGAACAGCTGAACATTTTGCAAGCGATTTTACACAGATAAAAGATGCGCCTGGCGGGATGTCCCTTCAGGCGCCTTGACTTAATACCTTATACCTACACGTGGAAGAACAGGCAGCATACCTCACCCAGGCCATCGACAGCATATTAGCTGGAGCAGGCTCACTGCTGCCCGAACTGCTGCTGGCCATTTTCTTCCTGCTGCTGGTTACGCTCGACCTGTTCAAATCCAAAACGATTAAACGACTGCTGCCTTGGGTGGCACTCACCGGCTTGTTCTCGGTGCTGGTGCTGCTAGTACTGGATCGTAATCTGGCGGAGGTGCAGTTTCTGAATCTGCTGCGCTCCGATGGTATTGCCCGCTACGCAGGTATACTCTTCAGTTTGACAGGCATCTTCACGATCCTGCTCTCGCTGCAAAACCCGAAAATAGAAAAGCGCAAACAGGGCGAGGGTCGTGGCGAGTACTATGCCCTGATCCTGATGCTGGTGTTGGGTCTCAACCTGATGGCAAAGTCCGTAAACCTATTGATGGTTTTCCTGGCGATCGAGGTCGTTTCTATTGCTTCCTACATTCTTACCCTTACGCTCAAAGAAGAGAAAAGAGCCGTAGAGGCGGGTCTGAAGTATGTGCTTTACGGTACGCTGTCAGCCGGGGTGATGCTTTATGGCATGTCCTTTTTCTACGGACTCACCGGTTCGTTGGACTATACCTTGGTTTCGTTTTGGCGCAGTTTACTCGATGCCAGTCCGCTGATGGTGACGGTGGCGGCGATACTGGTGTTTGCGGGTTTCCTATTCAAAATATCAGCTGCTCCTTTCCACTTCTGGACGCCGGATGTCTACCAGGGCGCTCCCATGCCGATAGTAGCACTCTTTTCCACCGGTCCTAAGATGGCGGGCATTATCGTGATCTTGCGCTTTGTGGCCGCCTTTGCAGACCCGAATATTGCCAGTGCCTTCTCTGATGTGCAGCTGTTTTTAGGTATAGCCGCTCTCGCAACGCTGGCGGTCGGTAACTTCACGGCACTTTGGCAGCGCACGCCACGTCGACTGATGGCTTTTTCGTCGGTGTCGCATGCTGGTTTTCTGCTGATGGCACTGCTGGCTTTTGGCAGCGACTATACCGTGAGCGTGCTGTTTTATATGACCGTGTTGGTGTTTATGAACTTCGGCATGTTTCTGTTTCTGCAGATGGCCGAGGAAAACTGGCAGGTGCGCACGCTGGAGGATTTTCAGGGGATGGGAGCCCGTATTCCGTTTGCCGGCGTTCTGGCGCTGCTATACCTGCTGTCGCTCACGGGACTTCCGCCATTGGCCGGATTCATGGGCAAGCTGCTTGTTTTTAGCAATGTTTGGGAAGCTTATACCGCCACCGGGCAGCCCATGCTGCTGGTACTGCTCGTAGCGGGCATCCTGCTCACAGGGGTGGCTTTGTTCTACTATATCAAAATACCATATTACCTTTTCCTGAAAAGGAATCATACTGACGAAAATTTAGTTATTTCACTGTCAAATAAGCTGCTGCTGGTTTTATTTGCTTTGCCGCTACTGGTCTTCTTCTTTAAGCCGGACCTGTTGCTGCACTGGATAGAGAAACTACTGGCCTAGATACTTTTACAACCCTATGAGCGATTCAATTAAGCACGAATGCGGTATAGCCCTGATCAGGCTCCGAAAACCAATCGAATATTACGTTGAAAAGTATGGCACTCCCATGTACGGTGTCAACAAGCTATACCTGCTGATGCAAAAGCAGCACAACCGCGGACAGGACGGGGCAGGGGTAGCCAGCATTAAGATAGATGCCGGTCCCGGCATGGAGTATATCAGCCGTTTCCGCTCTGTAAAGACCCGTGCCATCGACAGTATTTTCGGGAAGATCGGCAAGGAGTTCAAGAAGCTGAAAGAAGATAAGCCTGAGAAAGCGCTTGATACAAATTGGGTATGGGAAAACCTGCCTTTTCTCGGTGATGTATACCTGGGCCACTTGCGCTACGGTACGCACGGCATCAACAGCGTGGACAACTGCCACCCGATGGTGCGCGAAAACAACTGGCGCAGCCGAAGCCTGGCCGTGGCCGGTAACTTCAACATGACCAATGTGGACGAGCAGTTCCACAAACTGATCGAACTGGGCCAGCATCCGAAGCAAAAGTCTGACACCATCACGGTGCTCGAAAAGATCGGCCACTTCCTGGATGAGGAAAACCAGATGCTGTTCGAGTCTTACAAAGACGAATATTCCAATAAGGAGATCACTTCCCTGATCGAAGATAACCTGAGCCTGCAGCGTGTACTCAAGCGTGCCTGCAAGGACTTTGACGGCGGCTATGCTATGGCAGGCCTTACGGGCTATGGCGCTTCTTTTGTGGTACGCGACCCGAACGGTATCCGCCCGGCTTACTATTATATGGATGACGAGGTGATCGTGGTGGCTTCTGAAAAGCCAGCCATCAAGACCGCTTTTGATATAGAGTACAGTGAGATCCGGGAGATCACGCCGGGTCACGCCCTGATCGTAGACAAGGCCGGTAACGCGGACCTGAAAGAGATCCTGCCACAGCTCGAGAAAAAATCCTGCAGTTTTGAGCGCATCTACTTCTCTCGTGGCAACGACCCTGAGATCTATGAAGAGCGCAAGAACATGGGTCGCCGTCTGTGTCCGCAGATTCTGGAAGCAATTGACTACGACCTGAAAAACACGGTGTTCTCTTACATCCCGAACACAGCTGAAACCTCTTGGCTGGGGATGATGAAAGGAATAGAGGATCACCTGCGCGCCTACCGCAAGCAAGCTATCCTGAACCAGGAGCTTAGTGAAGAGCAGCTCGACGAGATTCTGCAGTTTAAACCGCGTGCCGAAAAGCTTGTGATCAAAGACGTGAAGCTGCGTACCTTCATCACGGACAACGACAGCCGCGACGATCTGGTAACGCACGTGTACGACACGACTTATGAGGTGGTTAAGAAGGGCATCGACACACTGGTAGTGCTCGACGACTCCATTGTACGCGGCACGACGCTGGAGAAAAGTATCATCAAGATGCTGGACAAACTGGAGCCGAAGAAGATCATTATTGTGTCCTGCGCACCGCAGATCCGCTACCCGGACTGCTACGGTATTGATATGTCGCGTGTGAAGGAGTTCGTTGCTTTCCGTGCCATGCTGGCTCTCCTGAAAGACAGAGACATGTACTACAAAGTAGACGAGGTATACGACAAGATACAGGCCGTGCAGGGTACGCCAGCTATTATGGAGACCAACTATGTGCAAGAACTTTTCGACCTGTTCACACATGATGAACTCTCGGCAAAAGTATCGGAGATCGTAAAAGCGCCAGAGGTGAACGCCGAAGTACAGGTGATCTATCAACGCATCGAAGACCTGCACCTGGCCTGCCCGAACCACAAAGGTGACTGGTACTTTACTGGCAACTACCCGACTCCGGGAGGAACCCGTGTCGTAAACCGCGCCTTCATGAACTTTGTGGAGAATAAGGCTGTACGCGCTTACTAACCACTACTATATTTTGTATCAAAAGCCTGTTCTGCAAAGGACAGGCTTTTTTTATGTCTGTTGATTCATGAGGTATCAAAAAGGCCGCCTGATCATTGTGTTCTGAACAATTCTGCAGTTAGCTCCTTTTAACCAAAGCGAGGCCTGGTCGTTAACTTAAAACAAGCCAAACGCTATTACTAAACATGGAGCAAAAACAAAGCTTTTGGGTAAAGATAAAAGAGATACTGAAGGACTCATACAAGAACTTTCAGCGGGACGAGCCTATTGTGTACAGTGCGGCCATTGCTTTTTTCACGATCTTCTCTCTCCCTGCTATTTTGATTGTGCTGACGCTGGCCGGCTCTATCTTCTTCTCCGAAGAGACTGTTCAGGCAGAGATCGTCAATCAAATGGAAGATCTGATGAGTGAAGAGGTTGGCAAGCAGGTAAGTGACTTGCTGGATAATGTGACACAGATACCCATTGGGTTCTGGAGCGTCCTGATCGGGGTGGCCGTGGTCGTGAAAAGCGCTACTATTATTTTCTTCATCATGCAGAAAGCCCTGAACTCAGTCTGGCAGATCAGGGTGAAACATGATGTCAACTACCTGAAGCTGCTTCGCCATCGCCTTGTGACACTGGGCATCGTAGCAGGGCTGGGATTCCTGCTAATGACGAGTCTGATACTGGATGCTGCGCTGATGGTGTTCAACGAGGAGCTTTACGACTTGCTGGAGGAGCACCTGACCTCAGCCATAAAACTGATCAAGACTGCTTTTTCAATTCTGGTTGTGCTCACTTTTTTTACGGCCATACACAAGATACTTCCTGACGCCAAAGTACAGTGGCGCGACGCACTGGCAGGAGGCATCATCACCTCCATCCTGTTTCTGATCGGCAAAGAGGTTATTGATTATATTCTGAGCAGTGTAAAAGTGGTTGGCTTCTATGCTGCTGCAGGATCGTTTGTTGTGGTTTTGCTTTGGGTATTCTACTCCTCTGTTATCCTGATGCTTGGTGCTGAAGTCACCAAAGCTTACGCCAACAACCACGGACGTAAAGTGGAGCCTTCCGAAATTGCAGAGAAGTATGAGAAGGTAAATGGGGGCAGGGAGTAAGGCTTTAATTATTTTGTAAGGTCAGCTATCGCCATGATAGCGAAGGCAACGGTGCCGCCATACACGGCAAATTTAGTGATGGGAGAGGCGTTGGAGAGAAAGGCCGTATGCTGGTTGTACTTGATGACGCCCATAAGCGTTAGGGACAGGTATAGAAATAACGCCAATGGAATGATATTGAAAAGTATCTCGAGGATGTCATTAGCCATGGGTACTGCTCTATTTTGTTGGGTATGTTGCAAAGATAGGTATAAATGACAGGCAGCAGTATCTTTGGGTCTAAACAATACGAATAACTTAAGACCTCCTTGCTTTATGGCCCTAACCAAAATCTGCAAAGCCTTTCACGAACTGACCCCGAACGAGCTGTATGACATGCTGCGACTACGCAGCGAAGTCTTTGTGGTGGAGCAGACCTGTGTGTTCCTCGATATGGATGACAAGGATCAGCTATGCCATCATGTGCTGTTTTACAATGAGGAGAAGGTATTGATAGCCACTTCCCGCTTAGTGCCAGCCGGAGTTTCTTATCCTGATATGATGTCGATCGGCCGCATAGTGACGAGCCAACTGGTGCGAGGCACAGGAGTAGGCAAAGAGCTAGTTGAGATGTCGATTGAGGAGTGCTACCGCTTATTTGGGAAAGGCCCGATCCGGATCGGGGCACAGCTTTATGCCAGAAAGTTTTACGAACGCTTCGGCTTTGAGCAGTCAAGCGAGGTATACGACGAGGACGGTATCGACCATATCAAAATGGTGAAGCAGGTATAGCAAGTGGTTGAAGTATAGTGGTTTTTTATTATCTTGATGTATAACCCCGCCAGAATATGAAAACAAAGATATACCCTTATGCTTTGCTGTTGGCTCTCGTCTGCTTGCTAAGCAGCTGCACCAAAGAAGAGGATGACTACATCAGTAAATACTGCCCCGGTTCCTGCACAGAGGTAAGTGGACAGGTGCTGCGAGGCAGTGGGCAGCCCATCAAAAACATGCAATTGCTTGTGACCTGGCAAAACCTGCGACCATTCAAAGGAGGCGGAGGCGGCATTATTCGAAAAAAGGCTGTAGCTTATACTGATGACAGCGGGAACTATACCTTGCGCTTCCTGCTGCGCGATGATGAAATGGAGGAGGGGCACATTGAGGTAGCGCCTCAGGGAAGAGGTTGCAGCCAGGTGAATTGTCAAAGCTATACCTTGTATTGGGATGAGCTGAAGCGCGATACAACCTTCACGCACAATTTTCTGATCGACTAAAGCACCTGCTCAGGTGGCTGTACCTCCCTAAAATGCCAAGCTCTATGCCTTATACGCTACACCGTATTTTTATCTTTCTTGCTTTTCTGTTGGGGCTTTCTACTATGGCTCAGGCGCAGCTGGTTAAACGTGTAGGCTTGCATGTGGGAGCCGCTACTCCAATTGGGAATTTTAAGCACGACCGTTTTGAAGACGAGTACCCGCCCATGGCCAGGAGAGGGGTGAACGTGCAGGCAGCTTATCGGGTGGAGGTGAAGCCTTATCTGGCAATAGGTGCAACAGCGGGCTTCCGTTTCAACAGCTTTGACCTGAACGCCTTTGCATCACCTGACGATGTGCTAGTACTACGCCGGGAGGCAAGCGGCTGGAAAAGTACCTATGCACTGGCTGATCTATACCTGCAAAGCCCTTCCTCTTCTTTGTTTGGCTTCGTGAAAGGTTCTTTGGGTGCTGCTTACAATAAATCACCCGAGGTACAGGTCGATACCTCCTTCGGCCCGATCCGCCGTACCTCTGATTCGGCTGCAGCACTGGCTTATGGCCTTGCAAGCGGATTCGCTATACAGCAGGGCCGTTTCCTTCTCACCGTGGAGGTTGGCGTGCTCGGCACCCGACCTACTTTCGAAGTTATGGATGCGCAAGGAGGGAAAAGCACTTTGAAACAACCGATGCACACGGTTACCTCTATGCTAGGGCTGAGCTATACCTTGTAAGCAGGTATGCAAACAAAAGGCCCGGTCTTAAAACCAGGCCTTCTCCCGAGCAGGTTAGCTTCTTATATTACCATCACAAGCTTTCCAAATGCATCCACCAATTGCAGCAACCTGTTTGTGAGCGCCACCTGCTGCTCTTCTACATGCTCCGGCATCGCACTTTCAGTTAATGATGCTGTTGTAATTGGTGGCTCTATATGAGGAGCAGTTTCATAGGTCGGGTAGCACAGCTCCACGGTACACCTGCTATCGCTGCTGTAGAAAAGACTTACTAGGAGAAGCCCGCCTAAAAAGATCAATCCTGTTTTTTTCATAGCTGTAAAGGATTATTTGCGCAATACTGCCAGTGCTTCGCCGGAAAGCTCTACCTGTGCTTGTTCAGATAAATTGTAATGCAGCGCAGGTATAGACACATTGATCAAAGCCAGATGACTGCGGTTGCCGATCTCCAGGTTTGCCTGCTGTATTTTATTGTCTGGATAAATGAGCAGCTTGGACTCGCTTCCTGGGCTGGTGCCAGTGACGGCATACAGGCGCTGTAACTCGTTGCCGTCCAGTCGCACCATTACACCATTGTCCAACTCCAGCCTGATGCTGTCTTGTTTAAATCCTTTCAATGTTGTGTTCAGCCAATTGGCCGTATTCTGTCGCTGCACGTTTGTCACCGGTTCACCATTTAAGGTATGTGTTGCATTGGCGCGCAGCGTGTGCAGCATCGGGGTTTTGATGATCAGGTGTGGAGAGCCCCAGCCGCGTACGCCTTTTTGTTTATCATGGGTCGTCACGTCAATCTGCAGCGTGCTGGCTTCCTGGCTGATCTGTACCACTTCGTCATTGCCTTTGTAAAGGTATACCGCATGCTCGTCGCCTGGCTCTATCACCACACTGAGCATATCGCCCGCATTTACCTCAATCTCCTCAAAGCCATTGAAGTCCATGGCGATGTAGTTGCGATATGGGTCCTGATAGGACTTCGTGTTGTACTCCGCTTTCAGCGCAATGTTGTAGGTAGCCAGTGCGCTCAAGAGCACAAAAAAGGCGAAGAGTAAAAGTTTATTGCTGGTTTTCATGGTTTCTGCTCGATTTCTGATTCGTAATTTTCTGTTTTAAAAGCTTCGTAGCGCTGCTGGATCTCTTCCAGGTCTATCTCCAGCAAAAAGAGGTTGCGGAAAAACGCGGGCAGGTCCTGCTGCAGAAAGCGCTCCTTACGCTGTGCCTTCACTTTCCTGACAGCATCGGGCGTCACAAAAAAGCCGATGCCGCGCTTGTTGTAGATTACCTCCTGGTTCTGCAGCTGCTCGTAAGTGCGCATCACCGTGTTGGGGTTTACCTGAAAGCTCACCGCCAGGTCGCGCACAGAGGGTATTTTGTCTTCTGATGCCCACTTGCCCAGTAGGATCTGGTCGCACACGTGCGCCGCGATCTGCAGGTAGATGGGTTCGTTTTCTTTAAATTCCATATTGTCTCCTCCCTACTAAACTTGCTTCTCCTTTATTTTAAAATAAGCTACTACCCAACTGATCAGGGCCAGCACGACCAGCAGCAAGACGATGAGTAGTTCATTTCCCTCATAGGCACCCACGTCAAATCGCTTTTCGTTTTCCATAAAATAGGCCGCTGAAAAAGGCCCCGCCGATACGAGGTCGCGCCCGAGCATGGCCTGTACCCAAAGCTTGTTTAGGTTGTAAAACAGAAGGATGCCTACAAAGCCAGCAAAAGCCGTTTTGATAAAATGATGCTTGTTGAAATAAGCTGAGCCCACTAGCATCAAGGCATTGAACAAGGCATAGAAGATCAACAAAATGTGTAGTCGCGGATCAGAAGTCAGAATGTTTAGCATTTCCGGATCAGAACCAACCCGCGGATCAATGCTGAGCACTATGGTGAGGATCAGGTAAAAGGAAGGTATAAACAGCAGCAGGTAAATCGGAAACGCGTAAAGCCAACCCACCAGGTATTTTTCGAGCTGCGAGGCGGGCAGGGTCAGAAATGCGATAGCCTTCTTTTTGTCGCCCAGTTGCGCAAACACAGTGCTCGAAAACACCATACCTGCCCCTATCAAAAAAAACATGAAGAAGATGGATTGCTCTTCAGACTCCATAGGTGTTGCAGCCAGGTAACTGGCCGTGCCCATGATGATGAACATGGCGCCCAATAGTACCCCTAGCGACAGTAGGTAGGTCTTGTATTGCTCCACGGTGTGTTTGCGGAACAGCAGGGCAAAGCGACTCAGATTAAAGTGATTGTTCATAGTGAGGTCTTTGAAGGATTTCGGTTACAGATGTGTTGCCACTGGTAATGGCGTTGAAAAGCAGCTCCATGTCCACTTTGCTGTAGTTGCCCATCAGGTTAGGCAGTATGGCCTGCTTGCCACGCAGCGCGTCTTCTGCGTAAAGCGCACTTTGTGCTTCCGTTTCAGAAAGGGTGGTAAAAGTGAGACGCTCACTGATCGCATCAAGCGACTCGTTCAGCACGATTTCCCGGTCATGTACGACCACCAGTGTGTCTATCAGGCTGTCGAGGTCACGTACCTGGTGCGTGGAGATGATGATACAGCGGTGCTCCGTAAGGGCAGAAGCGATGATGCGGCGAAACTGTACCTTGGAAGGTATATCCAGGCCGTTGGTCGGTTCGTCCATGATCAGCACGCTGGTGTTGGTAGCCAGACCGAAAGCAATAATGGCTTTCTTTTGCTGCCCAAACGACATTTTGTTGAAAACGGCATCCTGCGGCACATCAAACTCCGAAAGGTAGCGGTAAAAAGCTCCTTCGTCGAAGAGGGGGTAAAAAGGGGCGGTGTTCGCTACAAACTGCCTGGCTGTAAGCGAAGGCATGTAAATCTCTTCAGGTATAAAATACAGGTCCTCAAGCATGGCAGGATAGCGCTTACCAGCCTCAAAGCCGTTTACCTGGCAGCTACCCTCCAACGGGAAAACGAGTCCCGCCATGTTTTTGAGCAGGGTAGACTTGCCTGCACCGTTTTTGCCCAGCAGTCCATAAATGTGGCCCTCCCGTAGCTTCAGGTTCAGGTTTCGGAACAGCAGCGACTTGCGGCTATACCCAAAGCTGAGGTTATTGATCTGTATCATATCCGTTTGTTTTAGTGTATTAGTTACATAGTACACTACAAATGTAGATATTGTTTTATCAATACCAAATTATTTTAAAAAAATATTTAGTGAAGGATATATAAGCTTATAATCAGGTACTTGAGTAATTCGCATACCTAAGGGAGGAAGGGGAGCTTAAGTGGGTATAGGCGAAATAGGAAGAGACGAAATTGCCTGCGCTGCAACAACGCTGTAGCTATACCTATACCTTGAAAGAGGGATGATGGGAAAGCGCCAGGTATACCTGCTCTGCGTCCTGTTTTTCGAATATTTTCTGAGAGGATCCAAAGTCAAGCACAAGTTTAGCGGTCTGCTGCTCAGTCTCTGGTTTGAAGTAGGCAAAGCACAGTTTGCTGACATCCACCACAAAGACGGCAGGCGTTTTGTCGCTGCCAAGCTGTATGGTTAAAAAGTCGCTGTTCACGTGCTGCATGGCTATACCTTGATCTGCTCAGGTATACGTTAGTTTCTAAACTTCTGTGTGATCATCAGGCCATGCCTCCTGCTTTGCAGCACGCCTATACCTACCCGCCCGAAGCGCACATGCAGGATGTTAGCCCGGTGACCCGGCGACTCCATCAGCCCTTTGTGGGCAATGGTCAGGGTAGGAGCCAGGGCCAGGTTTTCGCCGGCTGCCCTGAACGGAATATTGGCCGCCCGGATCCTGTCAGCGGCACTGGCTCCCTCAGGCGTTATGTGTGAGAAATAGCCGCGCGTGAACATATCGGCTGCATGCCGGCGGGCGACGGTTGTGAGCGCAGTGTCCGCTTGCAGGGGTTGCAAGCCCATGGCGATACGCTCCTGGTTCACAAGCTCCAGCATGCGGGCCTCTAGGGCTGGCTTCGGCTGGTAGTCATCGGCTGTGAAGGGCAACTCGATATACTGCCCCGACTCCGGCGCAATGGTAAGTTTGTTGAGGGTGCGCTTCACTACCCGGTCAAACACAGGGGCCAGTTCATCTTCTGCCAGGTGGGTATAGGTTCCGAATCTGCCAGCAATACTGCTTTCCTGCACATAGCTCTGAAAACGCTCCGGAAAGGGAAAAGACAGCAGCAGAATCGAAATGATTGCGATGGTAATGATGCCGCTCATCAGTCCTGGCATGGTGCCAAGTGCTTTGTTCACGTGGTGCTCATGCAGTTCGTCCGAGAACTGATCCAGTATGAGCGACCCTACGAACTGTATGAGCATACTTGATAAGACCGCGATGATAAAAAAAGAGATGGGCGGGATCCAGTAGACACTCCAGTCAGTGGCGCGGCTGAGCCAGTCGGCGAGGGAAGGGTATAGCCGGAAGCTCAGAATCAGGGTACCCACCCAGCGCACCAGGTCGAGCAGGCTGAAGGCAAAGCCACGGCGCCAGCCCATGTAGGCGCTGAACAGCACAATAAGGGTGAGAAGAAGATCAAGGGCGTTCATTCCAGGTCTTTTTAGTGGTAGTACGGACAGGTGCCATTCAAAGATGACGGGGTCACCGTCCCGGCCTGACCAGCAGTTGACAATAAATAAGGTATGGCGTGACTCTTTATAAGCTTTCTGCGTAGATGAAGAAGTCCTGAAAAGGACATATCAGATACCTAAGTTACAAAATCCTTATGAATATTACCGTATACCCTGGCAATCCCTACCCGCTGGGTGCCACATGGGATGGTGAAGGCGTTAATTTCGCCCTGTACGCCGACAATGCGACTGGCGTAGAGCTATGCCTTTTTAACACGACCGAAGACGAGAGTGAATCGGTAAAGATAAAGATGACCGAGCGTACCCACCAGGTATGGCACGCCTACCTGCCCGAGATCAGGCCGGGGCAGCTGTACGGCTATCGGGTGTACGGGCCGTACGAGCCATCCAACGGCCATCGTTTCAATCCGAATAAGCTCCTGATTGATCCGTATGCCAAAGCTATTTCAGGTACGATAAACTGGCACGACTCCCTCTTCGGCTACGAAATAGGCGGTCCTGAAGAAGACCTCAAGATGAGCACACTCGACAGTGCTCCTTTTATACCTTGTAGCGTGGTGGTGGACCCGAACTATGATTGGGAAGGTGTGAAGCAACCCAAGATCCCATACCACAGGTCGGTCATCTACGAAGCGCACGTCAAAGGGCTGACCAAACTGCACCCGGATATACCGGAGGAGATACGCGGAACCTATGCAGCCATCGGTCATCCGGTTACCATCAAGTACCTGCAGGAGCTGGGCATTACCGCCATCGAGCTCATGCCGGTACATCATTTCATCACCGACCGGCACCTGGCCGACCAGGGCCTGACCAATTACTGGGGCTACAACTCCATCGGTTTCTTTGCGCCTGATGTGCGCTACTCAAGCAGTGGCACGCTGGGAGAGCAGGTGGTGGAGTTTAAAAACATGGTGAAAGCGCTGCACCGGGCAGGTATAGAAGTGATTCTGGATGTGGTGTATAACCATACCGGAGAGGGGAACCATATGGGCCCGACGCTGTCATTCCGCGGTGTGGACAATTCGTCTTACTACCGCATGGTAGAGGAAGACAAGCGCTTTTACATGGACTATACCGGCACAGGTAACACGCTTAACGCCATGATGCCACCGGTGCTGCGCCTGATCATGGACAGCCTGCGCTACTGGATTCTGGAGATGCACGTCGACGGCTTCCGTTTCGACTTGGCAGCCACCCTGGCCCGAGAGCTGCACGAGGTAGACCGACTCGGCTCTTTCTTCGACATCATCCACCAAGACCCGGTTATCTCGCAGGTGAAGCTGATTGCTGAGCCCTGGGACATTGGGGAAGGCGGCTACCTGGTGGGCAAGTTTCCGCCGGGTTGGGCCGAGTGGAACGGCAAGTACCGGGACTGCATACGCGACTACTGGCGCGGTGCCGAAAGTATGCTGGGTGAGTTTGCGGAACGCTTTACAGGCAGCTCCGATCTCTATCGCGACGATTGGCGTCGCCCTACTGCCAGTATCAATTTCATCACGGCGCACGATGGCTTCACGCTGAACGACCTGGTGTCTTACAACGAAAAGCACAACGAGGCTAACGGCGAAGACAACAACGACGGCGAAAGTCACAACCGCTCCTGGAACTGCGGGGCAGAAGGTATAACGGAAGACAAAAAGGTGATTGAGCTGCGCGAAAGGCAGAAGCGCAACTTTCTTACCACGCTGTTTCTGTCGCAGGGAGTGCCCATGCTGGTAGCCGGCGACGAAATAAGCAGAACGCAGCAGGGCAATAACAACGCCTACTGCCAGGATAACGAAATATCCTGGATCAACTGGATAAACGCTGACAAATCATTGCTGGCTTTTACCCAAAAACTGATTGAACTGCGTCGCAACCACCCGGTATTCTGTCGTCGTCGCTGGTTCCAGGGGCAGCCGATCAAAGGGGTGGGCGTAGAGGATATTGCCTGGTTTCAGCCGGATGGCTCGGAGATGACGGAAGAGCATTGGAACCACGACTTTGCCAAGTCACTGGGGGTGTTTCTGAATGGTCGTGGCCTGCATTCTGTCGGCCCTAAAGGAGAGCAGATCATTGACGATAGTTTCTACCTGATCTTCAACGCTCACCACGAAGACATGGACTATACTATGCCGGAGGCTAAATACGGCACCCAGTGGACCAAAATACTGGATACCCACAACACGAAGATCAAGGATGAAGGACCTACCGTGGAGGCTGGCGAGACTATACGCATCGGAAGTCGCTCAGTTGTGCTGTTGCATCACCCGGCAGGACAATTGGTGAGCTGATTATGTCACTTAAAATAAAACAGAAATGGAATTGGATATAAAACACGATAAAAAATACCAGCAATTTACCGCCAACATGGGTAATGAAGATGCTGAACTGGCCTATGCCACACCTTCAGAGGAAGTAATAGATTTTACACACACATTCGTGCCTGAGTCGGCACGAGGTAAAGGAGTAGCCAACAAACTGATAGAAGAAGGTCTGTGCTACGCAGAAGAAAACGGGAAGAAAGTGATCGCTACCTGTCCGGTCGTGAAAAAGTTTATTCACAAAAATCCGGACTATCAAAAGCTGCTGAAACAATAGCCTGCCTGCGCAATCGAATAGAAGGTATAGCCTGCCAGAACAACGGTAAGCTATACCTTTTTTTGTGTCAGGACTTGTAGCGTGCGATGTAAGCAATGGCCGAGAGCACCAGCGGGTGCTTGGCCTGCATCTGCTCTAAAAGTTGTTCCATGACCAGGTAATCGCTAACAGCTGTGCTGATCTCATCGCACAGCAGCAGGTACTTATACCTGATGACACTGATGTAACACTTGTCATCGTTGTGAAGCAGAAAGTTGCAGATATTCAGGTATAACTCCTGAGCCGCCTTGTCACTCAGCTCAATATTTAAGGTGTCTTTAATTGCTTTTCTGGCGCTTTTCTTTTGCATATTAATAGAAGGTTCATACAAACAGGCATGCCTGATTTGTAGGACGGTCATACAGCCGGTTGAAGCAGGAGCAAGGTTACCGGAAAGGAAATACCGGTAGAGGCGCTTGCCCGTGGTGAGGGGCTAAGCGAACGGGAGTATTCTGTTAAGGTGTTAAGGGAAGTAAAATAGCTGCGCCGGGCCGGGTGTCGCAGACCAGCGCAGTTAACTTATTATTGTTTCACGAGCTGTATCTCGCAGTGCAGGCGTATCTCATCGCTCACAACTACACTGCCGGCCTCGGTTACTGCGTCCCACATCAATCCGAATTCTTTACGGTTGACCTTGCCTTCCACGCTGAATCCTGCCTTGGTTTGTCCATAAGGGTCCACCACGGTACCGTGATACTCCACATTGAGTGTAATGGGCCGTGTGGTGCCACGAATGGTGAGTTCTCCGTTCAGTTTTTCAAAACCGGGTTTCAGCTCTTCGTAGTCTTTGCCTTCAAATCTGATTTGCTCATGGTTCTCGGCATCAAAAAAGTCAGCTGACTTCAGGTGCGTGTCACGCTGCTCGTTGTTAGTGCTGATGGAGTCAACATCTGCCGTGAATACAATGCTCTTGGTGTTGTGAAAATCTTCGCCTTCTGTTTCCACTTCTACATTGAATTTTTCGAAATAGCCGGTCACGGTTGTAATCATCAGGTGGCGTACTTTGAATTGCACCTCACTGTGTGCCGGGTCTACGATCCATTTAGTTGTTGCCATAGGTATAAGTGGTTTTAATTTGTTTGACTATATATGGGTGCCAGTGCCTTTAGCATACTGCATCACAGGTAATAGGGTTATAATCTGGCAGTTATTTGCTCAGGGATTGGGAGGCATGTTGGGTTCTGCGCCTGCTCTGAATGTAGCGATGGCTCTGTTCTGGTAGAAAAGGGTGAGGATTTCGCCGGCAATGCGGTAGGAGTCTGCTTTTTCGAGTACAGCCATCAGGAGGTTCTCCTGCTCAATGATGGGGCACATGGCCCGTGTGGTGCCAAGGTTAGTCAGCTTCAGAGAGCCGTTATTAACGCTATACCTGCCCATCAACCGGTTGCAGCCTGTGTACCCTTTTAGCTCATTTTCGCCAGCTTCAAAGCGGATGTAAGCGGTTCGGTTTTCAGGATTATCCTGAAACTGCTGATCCTGCAAAGAGAGCAGAATCCAGTAAGAGCTCTTCAGCTCTGTGTCTCCTTCAACGCCGTACTGTCTGTTCTTCTCGCCAAGGTTACAGGCGTTCAGGCACAGGAGTAGTAGTAAGAGCCAACTGGTGCGTACCATATTTTTCATAGTGTCTTTCATTAAGGGCATAAGTTTATCGGATGCCTTGTCCAGGTATGGAATTGCATACGCATAAGACCGGAATTAGGTAGCATGGCACCCTAAAGCAGGAAGTCCACCCGGGAGGTGGACTTCGCTTTTAGATTTTACTTCTGGTAGCCGCGTACGCTTCGGCCGTAACTCGAAATAGGAGAGTCGGCCGAATAATCCGGACCCGATCGGTAACCATAGCCACGTGGGCTGCGACTTGGAGAGTCATCATGGTCACGGTCACGGAAGCGACGTGTTTCATAGTTGTCATTGCGGCCTTCACGATCCTGATTGCGGTGATCGTAGTTGCTGCCATACTGGCGACCGTAGTCATTGTCGCTGCTGCTGCTGCGGTGCTCACCACGGTCGTAGTAGCGGTCGTCCAGGCTTTCTGAATCTTCTATGCTTCGGCGTCCGTCCTGCCGGCCATGCGCATAATTATAGCGCTCGTCCTGGCCGTACTGGTCGAAGCGGCGTCCATGGCCGGTATGGCGGTAGCTGTTCTCCTGGCGGTCATAGCGGCGGTTGGTATGGTCCACATCGCTTTCTCTTCGCCAGCCGGTGCCACGGGTTTTCTCATAGCCGCCCTGCCGCTCGTAGTTCATGTATGGGTTCGGGTCGCCGTAGCGGTAGTGGTCGCCCTGTGAACTGCCGCTGCCAGAGCCGTAGTTGTAGTTGTCTCTGTCGCGATTGCTGTACTGGTTGCTGCCACTGCCACCCCATTCATTCTGGTGCATCTGCCCCTGCGTATGGCGGTCATCCTGATCGCGGTTGCTGCGCCAGCTGCTGGCGCCATAGCCACCCACCGGGCCACTACTGCCATAGCTTGTGCTGCCCTGGCTGCTTACGTTTCGGTACTCGTGGTGCTGGTCCGGCATACCGTAGTAGTTGCCGCGGTTTTCGTAGCGCGACTGGTAGTTAGATAGATTGCTTGATTGGTTATACCTGTCGCCGGATCGTCTTCCTTGCTCACGGTAGCTTCTACCAAAATCTTCGTTATGTCTCATAGTTTTATGTTTTATAGATTCATGTTCAACTATGCTTTTTAAACGAGCATCAAGCCGCAGTGTTTGGTTAAGGCATCATTTGCATACGCTCAAGTGGTGATTCAACTCGGTACAGTATGGAAAGGACGAAGTATAAAAGCCAGGCTATACCTGAGGAGTCGCTGCTGCTGGGCTGATCTCGAAAAGAGCGTGCTCAATGCGCCCTTTGCCCGGTGCCTGTACGGACAGACGCAGCGGCAGTGCCTGGGAGGGGTTTTGGGTAGGGAACCAGGGCCTCTGCTCCTGCACCACAATGAACATACCCTCTGGGCCTCCTACAGCTTCGAACAGCGCATTGGCCGATTTCCAGCGGGTCAGTTGCAGCTTCTCGCGCAGTTCCTGCGCAAAGGATGCTACATCACGCACAGGCAAGCCCACCTCTGCCACACCTATAAGCTGCTTTGGTCCAAAGGGTGCCAGGCTGGCTGGGGCTGTGCGGTGTGAAATGAACTCCAGCAGGTTGAGCTCCGGATCATAAAAATAAAGTGCCTGGGCTTGCCATGCCTCGTGGTATACGACAGGCGAAGTGGAACCGGGTGCATACAGAAAAGCCACACGATCCTGCAGCCATTTGCCTGCTTCCGCAATCCGGTTGCCTGGTAAATTAAAAGCAAGATGGTAGCCACCTACTGGCCGCTCCCGGTTTGTACGGAAAGTCAGGGTGCTGTGCCCCACCTGCACACTGAAAGCCTGCTGCTCTTCTGACAGCAGAGGTAGCCCCAGGGTTTCGGTATAAAAAGCTTTTAGCTCTTCAGGCTGGCGGGTGTGCAGTTCAACAGAAATTATTTTCATCAGATTGTCTCAGGGAGTGGTACTTACTTAAGAGATATACGAGAATAAATAACAGAGGACATTTAGAGGGGAGATACCTATTTAGACGAATTTAAACCAACTCTTCATTATTGGTTTCGTTAAATACTATCTGTAAATCTACCAAAATCAACAGGTCATGAAAGAAAAAGAAAGCATGAAAGGCAATGGACAGGATAAGTCAAAGTACTCCAAAGCCGAAAAATCCCGTAACGCCAGCAAAGGCACAACCCTCACTACCCGCCAGGGGCACCCTGTCACTGACAATCAGAATATTAGAACAGTAGGCAACCGTGGTCCGGCTACCATGGAGAACTACCACTTCATAGAAAAGATATCGCATTTTGACCGTGAGCGCGTGCCGGAGCGCGTAGTGCATGCTCGTGGTGCCGGAGCACACGGTGTGTTCCAATCGTATGGTACAGTAGGCAATGATCCTATTGAAAAATTTACCCGCGCCAAGGTGTTTAAGAAAGGAAAAGAAACGCCCGTGTTTGTGCGCTTCTCTACCGTAGGCCATGGTACGCACTCACCTGAGACGCTGCGTGACCCACGCGGCTTTGCCGTGAAGTTTTATACCGAAGACGGTAACTGGGACCTGGTAGGCAACAACCTTAAGATCTTCTTCATCCGCGATGCCATGAAATTCCCGGATCTGATCCACTCCCAGAAGCCAGATCCGGTAACCAATATACAAAGTGCCGAGCGTATCTTCGACTTCTTCTCCGGTACACCGGAGGCAACTCATATGGTTACCTTCCTGTATTCGCCCTGGGGTATACCTGCCAACTACCGTCAGATGCAGGGCTCGGGTGTGAACACCTACAAGTGGGTAAACGAAGATGGCGAGGCGGTGCTGGTGAAATACCACTGGGAGCCGATGAAACAGGGTATCCGCAACCTGACCCAGAAAGAAGCGCAGGAGATACAGGGTAAGAACTTCAACCACGCCACGCAGGACCTGTATGAGGCGATCGAGCGCGGCGACTACCCGGAGTGGGAACTGAACGTGCAGATTCTGAGCGACGACGATCATCCGGAGCTGGACTTTGATCCGCTGGACGACACCAAGCTGTGGCCGAAAGACCAAATTCCTTGGCATCCGGTAGGTAAGATGACCCTGAACCGCAACCCTGTGGACTACTTCAACGAGGTAGAGCTTTCCGCCTTCGGTACGGGTGTACTGGTAGATGGACTGGACTTCTCGGACGATAAAATGCTGCAGGGCCGTACCTTCTCCTACTCCGATACGCAGCGTTACCGTGTTGGAGCCAACTACTTGCAGCTGCCGATCAATGCACCGAAGACCCATGTGGCCACTAACCAGCGCGGCGGACAAATGGCCTTCGACACAGACTTTGCAGAAGGGCAGAACATCCACGTAAACTACGAGCCGTCCATACTGGGAGGATTGCAGCAGGCTGAAAAGCCGAAGGAGTATTCTCCGCGTTACGAAGCGAACCTGGTGCGTCAGCCAATCGACCGACCGAACCCGTTCGGGCAGGCTGGTGAGACCTACCGCAATTTCGAAGACTGGGAGCGTGACGAGCTGATCAACAACCTGGGCAACGACCTGGCCAAATGCGATAGCCGCATACAGGACAAGATGCTGGAGTACTTCACGCAGGCCGACGAAGACTATGGCCGCAGAGTGCGAGAAAGCATCGACCGTGCTACGAAGGAGATGAAGAAGATGATGATGGAGCATAAGAAAATCGAAGGCATGGATGGCCCGTCAGGTAATGTAACCGGCGAAGAAGGTGTGCAGGACGCTAAAAAGAAGTCTCACAAAGCGAAGCCTTATTAAGCTGCAAATTGATTAGGTACAGAGAGGCCGCTCCCAGGAAGGAGCGGCCTTTTTTTGTTCATTCCCACATCTCCCGAATTTTAGCTAATTTTGCAGTATTGTGAGAAAGCATAAGAAGAAGACTAATTTCGAAGTACTCGAGAACATTCGAATCGAGGAGATGGTAGCGGAGGGCAAGTGCCTGGCGCGCCACGATAATATGGTAGTGTTTGTGGGCGGTGTGGCTCCCGGCGACGTGGTAGACCTGCGCATCACCCGCAAGAAGAAGAGCTTCATGGAGGCGGAGGCCATCAACTTCCACAGCTACTCTGAGGTGCGGGTACAGCCATTCTGTGAGCACTTCGGTACCTGCGGCGGTTGCAAGTGGCAGCACATTGGCTACGACACGCAGTTGTACTACAAGCAAAAGCAGGTTCAGGATAACCTGGAGCGCATCGGCAAGGTGGCACTTCCGTCTTTCGACCCGATCCTGGGCTCTGCCAAAGACAAGTTCTACCGCAACAAACTGGAGTTCACCTTCTCCAACTACGGCTGGCTGACCAACGAGCAGATCAAGTCAGGGGAGGAGCACGAGCGCCGGGCGTTGGGCTTCCACATGCCGGGCCGCTTCGACAAGATTCTTGACATCCAGAACTGTTACCTGCAGCCTGAGCCTTCCAATAGCATCCGACTGGCCGTGCGCGACTACGCCCGCGCCAATGGGCTGGTGTTTTTTGACAAGCTCCGCATGAACGGCTGGTTGCGCAACCTGATCATCCGCACAGCTAATACCGGCGAACTGATGGTGATCGTGCAGGTATACCACGAGGACGAGGAAGCTTTGACAGGCTTACTAGATCATTTGGCTACAACTTTCCCTGAGATCACTTCGCTTCAGTATGTGGTGAACGGCAAAGGCAACGAGACTTTCCATGACCTGGAAGTAGTGTGCTACAAGGGCTTGCCTTACATTCACGAGGAAATGGAAGGTATACGCTTTAGGGTTGGACCGAAATCCTTTTACCAGACCAACGGTGACCAAGCCTACGAGCTTTATAAACTCACCCGCGAGTTTGCCGGTTTGACCGGGAATGAACTGGTGTATGACCTCTACACCGGAGCCGGAACGATCGCTAACTTCGTGGCCCGTCAGTCACGTGAGGTCATCGGTATAGAGTATGTGCCAAGCGCCATTGAAGATGCCAAGATCAACTCGCAGATCAATGACATTACCAACACGACCTTCTATGCAGGCGACATGAAAGACATCCTGTCAGATGAACTGATCGAGCGCCATGGTAGGCCGGACGTGGTGATCACGGATCCACCGCGTGCAGGTATGGACGAGAAGGTGGTAGCGAAGCTTCTGCAGGTGCATGCGAATCGCATTGTATATGTGAGCTGCAACCCGGCCACACAAGCCCGTGACCTGGAACTGCTCTCTGAGAAGTATGATGTAACACGTGTGCAGCCGGTGGATATGTTCCCACAGACGCACCACGTTGAAAATATTGTTCTGTTAACAGCTAAATAAAAGCGAATGCAAAACGATCCTGAATTAAACGGTAAATACCTCGGCACCATTTCCAAAGACTTTGTGGTGGTGGCTGAGACCCTGCGTGAGGCATCGTACCAGGTGCGCAAACGCCATATCTCCAAATACCCGATCTTTGTTTTTGCCCGAACGGAGGTACCCATTGGCTCACTTTTCCTGGCCAAAGAAGAGCTGGCGCTGGAGTGGAATATTAACGCTTCTTACCTGGAGGACTTTATCAAACACCGCCTGGTGGACCCGGAGAAAATAGAAGACTTCGTGGCAGCCTACAAAGACCCGGACGAGTTTTGCTGCCTCTTTGTGGTAGACGGAGAGAACTTCACCAACTTTGTGTTCATACCTTATCCGGAGGATTAAACTTGCGTTGCAAATTTCGTATCCTGACGCACAAGTATCAGTAACACGACTAAGTTATGTTACTGATATTGATAAAAATAAAAGGAATTAATCAGCAGCAGGAGTAACTCATACCCAACAAAAAAGGAAAGCTAGGCAGCTTTCCTTTTTTGTTTTCAAGGTCATGATAGATACTTGATACGCAGATCTAAAAATGCTGCCAGCCCTGTGCCTGGAGCGGGAAGGACTGTCCGTGTTTGTTGGCCAGATTGATACCTTCACTCTTGTCGGTGATCTTACCGATGATGCTGATGTCGGGGTGGTTCTTCACCTTGTCGTAATCTGAAATTGGCACCGTGAACAGCAGTTCGTAGTCTTCGCCACCGTTGAGGATGCAGGTGATCGGGTCGAGTTTAAACTCCATGGCAGCTTCCAATGTCTGCTCATCTACGGGCAGGTTGTCTTTGTAAATCGTGGCACCCACACCGGACTGCGCACAGATATGGAAGAGCTCTGAGGCCAGTCCGTCTGACACGTCGATCATGGCAGTTGGCTTAATGTCACGCTCCTTCATGTCATGGATCACATCCATGCGTGCCTCCGGACGGAGCTGGCGACCCACGATGTATTGCCTGTCTTCAAGTTGCGGTTGCATCTCCGGGTCAGCCATGAATGCCTGCTTTTCGCGCTCCAGAATCTGGAGTCCGAGGTAGGCCGCGCCCAGGTCACCGGTCACGCAGATCAGGTCGTTTTCTTTAGCACCGCTACGCAGCACCGCATTGCCTTTGGCCACCTCACCGATAGCCGTGATACTGATCACTAGACCGGTGCGGGAAGAGGTAGTATCACCGCCCACCAGGTCCACACCGTAGTTCTCGCAGGCCAGGCGCATCCCTTCGTAGAGTTCCTCTACGGCCTCCACAGTATACTTAGCTCCCAGTGCGATGTTCACTGTGATCTGAGTTGGTTTGGCGTACATGGCTGCAATATCCGATACATTCACGGCTACCGCTTTGTAACCCAGGTGCTTCAGGGGGCAGAAGGTGAGGTCAAAGTGCACACCCTCCAGCAGCATGTCGCTCGTTACCACAATCTGTTTTTCGCCCGGCTCCAGAATGGCTGCATCATCACCGATGCCTTTGATAGTAGAAGGCTGCGTGAGCTCAATCTTTTCGTTCAGGCGCTTGATCAGGCCAAACTCGCCTAATTCACTTAGTGAGGTATAGTTGCTCATCTTGTTTCTGCTTTATACCTGCAAAGGTACGCAATTTATAAGGTATAGGAGTAATCCACCCATCACGGAATTACTGCACGATATTTACCTTAGAAATAGTAGTTTTGTAACTGGTTCCTGCAAAGAGTGGGAAGCTATCCGAATATTTGTCTGCCTGGCAAAGCGGACAATGTATAAGCTGATTTGACAAAGATGAAAAATAAAGTAGTACTCGTAACGGGCGGTACGTCAGGTATAGGCAAGGCGCTGGTGTTTGCGTTTGGCAAGGCAGGAGCGAAGGTAGCCTACTCCGGGCGTAACCAACAGAACCTCGACCAGACCGCACAGGAACTGACGGCGGCAGGTATAGACAACCTGGCGATCAACGCAGATGTGAGTGTGGAAGCCGACTGCGAGCGTATGGTAGCGGAGACTGTTAGTAAGTTCGGGAAACTGGACATTTTGATCAACAATGCCGGCATCTCGATGCGGGCGCTTTTTGAAGACCTCGACCTCGACGTGCTGCGCAAAGTGATGGACATCAATTTCTGGGGCACGGTATACAGCACCAAGTTTGCGCTGCCTTACATACAAGCGGCGAAAGGCTCCATCATTGGCATTTCGTCTATCGCCGGCTACCGTGGCCTGCCTGCACGCACAGGATACTCGGCTTCTAAGTTTGCGATGCACGGCTTTCTGGAAACGCTCCGCACCGAGCTGCTTCACTCTGGCGTGCACGTCCTGATTGCCTGCCCGGGTTTCACGGCCTCCAACATCCGCAACACGGCCCTGGCTGCGGACGGACAACAGCAGGGGGAGACTCCGCGTGACGAGCAGAAAATGATGAGTGCCGAAGAAGTAGCTGATCGCATCCTGCAGGCGACTATCAAACGCAAGCGTGACCTCGTGATGACCACCCAGGGCAAGATGGCGGTATGGGTCAACAAACTCTTCCCTAGTCTGGCCGATAAGCTGGTGTACAACGTGATGGCGAAGGAAAAAGACTCACCATTAAAGAAGTAAATACTTTGTTCAAAGGGCTTTTGATAGTGTGAAAAAATATAAAAGAGAAGCTTTCGGGCTTCTCTTTTCATTGATGTCTAGCACAAAGTTCTCTTTTCAAAAGGGCATTTTCCTTTAGCCAAAAAACTACGGCAGTTCCAGCAGATTGTGCTTGCGCACGTAAGCTTTTTCGCCTTTCCAACGGATCTCGTACCAGATGTCCTGCTCCCCTGTAATAGGTACCTTGTGTCCCTGTGAAACAGTAGCCAGCCAGGTAGCACCGGCTGAGGGTGCCGACATGATCGCCACCTGGTCGTTACGGATGATGCCTTCGTCACCCAGGTCAAGAAAATTGATGTAATACAGGATGAAGAGCAGGTATACCACAAAGCCTACTTTAAATGTCTGGCTGAAGCGGTGCCCTTTGCGCCAGCTCACAAACATCACCGTCACGGTCACCACAGCCACAAGCAACAGCAGTTCCAGAATGCGCATGTAGTGCTTGCTGAACTGGGTTTTGAAGAACTGCAGGTCGTTGTACTCGTAGCCGCTCAGGCGATGCGTCTGCCCGAGTTCCTCCATCTTTTTGAGAACTGAGCGACTAGGCTGTTTTTTGTAGAAGAGGTGCAGGTAGTACATGGCTCCGGTATAGTCACGCACGCTTTCCTTGATGTAGGCCATCTTGAGGAGCATCTGCGGCGTGTATACCTGCTGGTGCTGCAGCAACGAATCGTAGAGCGTGAAAGCCTCAGTGTACTGCAGGCTGTTAAAGAGAGAATCAGCTTGGGATAGGGCTTTATTATCTGTCTGACTATAAACTGGTTCGGTGTTTAGCGCCAAAAAAAGGAGCAAAAAACCAGAGATTTTGAACCAAAGATTTTGCATTTAAACAGATAGATATTACTTTTGCAACGCAATTAAGGGAATCGCCCTTGAGAATGCAAGTTAGTAAAAAGATTCTGTAGCTCAGCTGGTAGAGCAATACACTTTTAATGTATGGGTCCTGGGTTCGAATCCCAGCGGGATCACAAAAAGCACCTCCCTTCTATAGGTAAGGAGGTGCTTTTCTTCACTAACTTATTACCGATTCTGTAGCTCAGCTGGTAGAGCAATACACTTTTAATGTATGGGTCCTGGGTTCGAATCCCAGCGGGATCACTTCAAGAAAGCCTCAAACCTATGTTTGGGGCTTTTTTATTTCCCCTGTTGCCAATTCCAAACCCTTTGGGCTGTTTCGAGTTTAAATGCCATAGCTTACCTAAAGTCGATCAATGGAAAACTTTGTCAAGATTCAGGTGCCGGTAACTATTTCTTACCCTGCTTTGGAAAGCGTACTCCAAAAGCAACTGGTGGGCGAATACATACCGAAGCCTTCCGAAGATACGGATTCAAACCCCTACGCACAGATTCTGGACGTTGGCCTGGCAGGCAGCAGTGCAGGCGCCGGCGACATCATCCTCAAAGTCAGGATACGGATTTTAAGGACCATACTCAAGCGCGATAATGTGGACCTGTATGTGCAGGCTACGCCAGCCTACGACAATGCCACGCAGCAGGTATACATCCGCAGGTTCAACATGCAGGCCCAGACCTCCAGCCGTTTTTATAATTCTTCGCTCGAAGTGCTGGTCAATAAAGTAGCCTATAATCAGATCATTCAGAAGGCAAGAGTAAATCTGTCTGAAATCATCTTGGGCGAACTGACGAAGGCTAACGGGATGCTGGAAGCGGGTATGGAACTGAAAGGGTTAAAGCTCACAGGCGCTGTAGAAGAGGTGCGTGTGCAGGACATCATGCCAAAATCAAACCAGTTGTTCCTGAACCTGGAGGTGCAGGCAAAAGTGGAAGTAGATGTGTTTGACCTAAGCGAATTGCTGCCTGCCTAACCTGCGCCAAACTATCCAGGAAGAGATGAATACAGGTATAGCAGCTATATTTTTTTTCATCTTAAAATAATTTTTTCTTGTTCTGTTAAAGGGTTGATGCTTAGGAAGATTAAACCAAAAAGGTGTCGGTTCGTTCTATACAGATACCTTTGGAAGCGTGAATAGTATCAGTGGGTTTTGGCAATTAAGGAAAAAGCCCTACTTTTGCACTCCCAACACGGGGAAATACGAGTACTGATTCTGTAGCTCAGCTGGTAGAGCAATACACTTTTAATGTATGGGTCCTGGGTTCGAATCCCAGCGGGATCACTGAAAAGAAAGAGGCTGTTTACGCAAGTAAGCAGCCTCTTTTACTTTTAGCCCTCTCTTCATTTTTGTCTCAAGGTTAGTTGCGTTCAGCATACCTTCCGCACGGGTATGGCCCATCACCAACGCAGTGACATAAACTTACCCCCAACAAACAAAAAGCCCCCGGCTACTTGCGTAGTCAGGGGCTTTCAGGTATAGGGTATGCGAGTTTTACTCAGTTTTATAAAGCGTTTCAAACAGCTTGTATTTAAACTGCTTGTACTCCTGCAGCACTGCGACCATGGCGAACAAGGTCAGAGCAATCACAACAGGGTATACCATGTACAGCATCGGGTGCAGGAGCGGCAAAAACAGCAGACCTAACAGCAACATAGATAAGAAACTGTAGAGGTACGAGGTCTTGGCACTGAAACTCAGAATACCGCCTTTTACCATCTTAGGACTGGTGAACGATGCTATGATTCCGATTGGCGTCAGGACCATCACGGCAGCAGCATACATCAGCAAAATAAAAGTTGCCTGTTCGTGGTTGAAGAAGGCCACATACAGCACCACAAGGGCCGCATCTATCAGAATAGGCATGCGCAAGGGCAATAGGCTGGCCTTTAGAAATTCCTTGTAGCTTCCTGTAGCACGCTCCGTCGTCAGCCACAGGTTTTTATAAAAGCCCCACACGTTGTTGAACACATAGGTATAGATCACAAGCGGACCCACAAAAAACCAGAGTGTTGCGTTCTTGTCCAGCATATGGATACCCTTGGCTGTGTACACGGTCGCGTCGATGCCGAGCATGAGCACTTTAAAGCCCAAGCCAAACATGAGCAGTTGTTTCGCCATTTTGTGGTTCTTGAACAGGCGCCAGCCCAGGCTGCGCCGGGCATTGTGGCTGTAGTTCACGGTGCGGCGCTTTGGTTCGAAGGCCGCTTGCTCGAGCAAGTAATTCGCTATCAGAAACGAAGTCAGCGACGCCAGGTGTACCACCAGCATCATCACCGAATTCACAGGCTCAAACATAGGCGCACGCGCTTCCAAAGCTATAAATGCACCTGCCATGATCACGGCACCCCAGAATGCACTGCTGCGCCAGTTGATGCGACGCTCAATAAACACCTGCAGTGATCGCCTTGTAATATGCGCTGTCAGGAACACCAGGAAACTCTGCGCCAGATGCAGCACGGTATAGTCAGATGACATCATGAAGAGCAGAAGCAGGAAATTGAGCAGCACGAAGTAGAATGGCGATACCAGCTCCACTACCAGCTCCGTCCAGAAGCGCTTGAGCGGTTTGACAGGGTAAATGCGGTTAATGAAGTCTGCTTTGGGGATGTAGGCCGGAAAAAAGCCACGCAATATTGTGAAGGCCAGCAGCAGCAGGTTGGTATAGCCCAGCATCTGGCTGACGTCCATATTCAGTCCGCCATCACGGGCCTGCTGAAGCAGATACGTAAACAGCCAGGCATAAAAAGCCGACAGCACAATGCCGAGCGCAAGCAGGAGCACCCGCTGCATCTTCTTGTGCCGGAAATAGCTATTCAGTCTTGCCTTGCAGGAATATAAAATCAGATCCATGTAATAGAGTTTAGGAGTTGGAGAGTCAGGGAATTTAGGAGTGCTCTACAATCTCAAACTCCTAAACTCTAAAACGCTCTAACTAATTCAACATCCAGTCGATGTCGGCGTCGGTAGTAGTGTGGTGTGGCTGTAGGAGCTGGAACAGGGCCTGGTCGATCAGGGCTTCACCATTCATGGTGAAATCCTGTACCGAGCCATTGTACATCAGCTGGCCGTCGTTTAGCACCCCGATGTGTGTGGCAACACGCTCTACATAGTTCAGGTCATGCGACGAGATAAGCACTACCCGGTTTGGCGTGCTGTAGTTGCGGATCAACTTCACCAGCAACTGCGCTGCGATTGGATCAAGGCCTGTGAAAGGCTCATCCAGGATGAGCACGCGCGGTTTGTGCAGGATGGCGGCCACAATACCCACTTTCTTTTTCATACCGGTAGAGTAGCCCGCAATGTTTTTGTGCAGCGACTCACGCTCGGTGAAGAAGTAATTGGTCAGGCTATTGATACGCTGCTGCGCCTCTTCTTCAGGCAATTTGTAAAGCTTTGCTATAAAGTTGAGATACTCTAGACCAGTGAATTCTTCGATCAGGGGGTTGTCTTCGCACAAAGCGCCAAGGTCCTGCTTCACTTCCAGTGCATTGCTCAGGTAGTCCTTGCCATATAGCGATATAGTGCCATCGTCAGGTTTAATGAGGTCGAGAATACTGTTGAGGAAAGTGCTTTTACCGACGCCGTTTTTGCCAAGCAGGCAATAGCACTGGCCTTGTTCTACTGTCAGGTCAAGCGATTGCAACACATATTTGTTGCCATACGCTTTCGATAGTCCTTTTATCTCGATGCTCATATTCTTCCCCTGGCTAAATATAGTAATATAACTATTTTGTATAGAAGTATAAATTTAGTTATACCCCCGAAATAGTCCAAACTTTATGTGCGAAACTTAAGCTAAATGCCATCGGCATCCCTAAAATCTTATGCGTTTCTGTGCTAAAGCAACATTGGTAGCTATGCATAAGGTTTCGGCGTTTCTCAAATGTTTTGCGTTTTTTTGATAGCAGTCGCGCAAGCCTTTAAGAGCCAAAACTTTGCCATAATTATATAGCATCAACAGGAGAACTGTATTTATGTTCTTTAGACGAATCTAAAATATAATGTAAGTAAATCTAAACTTTTATTTAAGTTTGTCTCGTAATAAGGATGAAAAGCTTTGATAATAAAAATGAAGTACCTATACCTGATTTATGTGTTTTTGACAATTCCCTATCTGGTTAGTGCGCAAACCGGAAAAATCAGAGGACTGGCACTTGCGGGAGACAAACCTGCTGCTTACGCCAGTATAGGCCTGGCTGGAAGCAGTATCGGCACGACTGCCGATGAACATGGGAACTTTGAGATAGGGCAAGTGCTGGCAGGTACATATAAACTTAATGTTTCTGCTATCGGATACAGGACGCAGGAGCAGTCAGTGACTGTAAAGGCAGGCGAAGTGAGCACAGTAAAACTAACTTTACAGCCTCAGGATGCCCGTTTACGCGAAGTGGTGGTATCAGGCACCATGCGGGAGACATACCTGCTGGAGTCGCCTGTGCCGGTTGAGGTCTATACTCCCAAATATTTTCAGAAGAACCCGACACCGGCTATTTTCGAAGCACTTGAGATGGTGAATGGGGTACAGCCGCAGATCAACTGCAGCGTGTGCGGTACCGGCGACATCCACATCAATGGCATGGAAGGCGCTTATACCATGGTGCTGATCGATGGTATGCCGGTCGTGAGTGCCCTGTCTACGGTTTATGGGTTGAGTGGCATCCCGAATAGCTTAATCGAACGGGTAGAGGTGGTAAAAGGACCGGCCTCTACCTTGTATGGATCAGAAGCGGTGGCGGGGCTCATCAACATCATCACCAAAAGTCCTGCAACGGCTCCACGTCTCTCCGCTGACCTGTTCTATACCTCCCACCGGGAACTGAACGCCGACATTGGGTATAGCAAGCGCTGGAACCGGGCATCGACTATGCTAAGCACAAACTATTTCCGGTTTGCCGACCGACGGGACGTGAACCACGACAATTTTACGGATATTCCGCTGCAGCATCGCTTTTCCGTATTTAATAAGTGGAGCCTGAACCGACCGGAAAACCGGGTGGCCAACCTGGCGGCCCGTTACTACTATGAAGATCGCTTTGGTGGGGAAATGCAGTGGCAACCCGTAAACAGGGGCGGCGACCAGGTATACGGAGAATCAGTCTACACAAGTCGCTATGAAGTGCTGGGAAGCTACCAACTGCCTGTGCCTGAAAATCTGTTGTTCAGCTTCTCTTACAACGATCACCAGCAGAATGCCGCTTACGGTGAAACCGTTTACAAAGGACATCAGCGGGTGGGCTTCGGGCAACTGGTTTGGGATCGTGATCTGGGAGCCAGACAGAAGCTGTTGCTGGGAGCCACTTACCGCTATACCTGGTATGATGACAACACTCCTGCCACTGAGTCGGGAGAGGGAGAGTCTGCCCGGAACCGGCCAGACCGCATTTCGTTGCCCGGGGCCTTTGCACAGCACGAGTACAAAGCCTCTGATAAGTTCACCGTGCTCTCTGGCTTGCGCTACGATTACCATTCGGCACATGGGGGTATCTTTTCTCCGCGGCTAAGCATGCGCTGGGCTCCAAACGAAGATAATACCTTCCGCCTGAGTATGGGCAATGGCTATCGTGTGGTCAACCTGTTCACCGAAGACCACGCCGCCCTCACTGGCGCCCGTGAAGTTGTTATTCGGAATGAACTGAAGCCAGAGCAGTCCTATAACGTCAACCTGAACTACCAGCGCTACATTCCGCTTGGCAGTGGCTTTCTGAATCTGGAGGGAGCGGCGTTCTATACCTATTTCACGAACAAGATCATCGCTGATTTCCTGACCAACAACACGCAGATCATTTACGACAACCTGAGCGGCCATGCCATTTCCAAAGGTATAGCCTTGAATACGGAGCTGGCTTTTACCTTTCCGCTGCGCCTGCACACCGGTATTACGCTGATGGATGTATACCAGGTGCAAGATAGTGGTGAGGGGCGGAGAGAGCGCATTCCGCAGTTGCACGCACCCCGGTTCTCGGGCACCTTTACTGCATCGTACCAGTTCAGGCAACTTGGTGTCACGCTGGACTACACAGGCAGTGTGAAAGGCCCGATGTACCTGCCGGTTCAGGAGAATGACTTCAGACCGGAAAAGTCACCTTTGTTTAGTCTGCAAAACCTGCAAGTCACCAAAGCGATGGGAGAGGGCTTGGAACTGTACGGCGGCGTTAAAAACCTGCTGAACTTCATGCCCAAGCACCCGCTCATGCGCCCCTTCGACCCATTTGACAGGCAGGTGGAAGTGAATAATCCGTATGGCTACAGCTTCGACACGGAGTATAATTATGCACCTATGCAGGGGCGGCGGTTTTTCATGGGCGTTCGCTATACTTTGCCGCAGTGAGTTAAGTGTTTGACTGTGTGAACAGTTTGAGTGTAGTTCGAGTTAAGTGACAGGATTTGCAGGAAAATAGCCGCAAAAAATCAGTTTTGAGCATGGATGGCTGTTGCAATTCTCAACTCTTCGATATACTTTTGCAAACCTAATCAGCTGCGCACGTGGTGAAACTGGTAGACACGCCATCTTGAGGGGGTGGTGCCTTCGGGTGTGGGAGTTCGAATCTCCCCGCGCGCACATCAAAAGCTCTGTTCTTAACTGAACGGGGCTTTTTTGTTTTTAGGGGCTGTTTTAAGCTCTCTTTAGCCCATATCTTAGTGACCTATTCGGTGACCTAGAATCTTTAGGTGATCTGGGTCACTCAATTGCTTGTAAGTAATTGATCAAGATGATTTTGTAATGATATGTCTTCTATAGGAATGCTTTTGAGAGGTGCGATGAATCAAGATTAGTAAAGGCCTGGTAGTGTCTTTTCTAATCCAGCGGTTCCATTCCTATACCTTCCGTTCAAACGGGTTCTCCGGCTTCACCAGCATCACCTGCTCCCGCTCTACTACCACGGCACCCGCAGGGGCGCCTTTGGGTTTGCGCACCCACTTTTTTGGGGTATAGAGCACCGGACAAAGGGAATCGCTTTTGCGCTTGCTATAGTAGGCGGCCAGTTGGGCGGCTTTCTCGAGAACGGAGGTGGGCACGGTTTTGCCGGCCTGGTGCTTGATCACCACATGCGAACCTGACACGTCCTTAGCGTGCAGCCAGATGTCTTCTTTGTAGGTATGGCGCTGCGTGAGCAAGTCGTTGTTCTGGGCGCTTTTGCCGACCAGTATCTTAAAGCCTTCGGTCTCAAACAAACGGAAAGGTGCTTCCTGCTGGGCCTGCTGCTTCGTGGTGAGCAGGTGGGCGTGCTCTTTCAGGTATAGCTTGAGCGCCTTATAGGTCTTGGCTTCCTCCAGCGCTTGCAAAGCGTCTTCCAGCACAATGGCTTCCTCGAGTTTTCGCTCCTGCCGCTCCTCTAGTTGACTGATTTCTACGTGTTGCTTTTTGGCTTTGCGGTACAGGCGTTCGGCTTGCTTCTGGGGCGTTTCGGTGGCCTTGAGCTTGAACTTGCGCTGGCGGTCGGTATAGAAGTCATAAAGCTCTACTTCGGTGGCTCGGGGCGGAATATTGGTCAGGTTGGCCATGATGATGTCGGCAATCTGGGAGTAGGAGCGGCCATGGCGCAACTCGTGTAGTCGAGCCTCTGTTTGCTCCAGTATCGCCTGTGTGGCGCGTTGCTTCTTAAGAAGTTGTTGCTGTGTCTGCTCAAAGATGCGTTCAAAGCCGGTTTCGCTCAGATAACTGCGGGTAAAGCCGTTTAGGGCTTCCATCGGATTGTCGTATACCTGCAGCACTTCTCCCAACTGTATAAGCGAGAGCCGCAGCTTTCCGTTCAGCCTGATCAGATAATAGGCCGCAGGTGCTTCGAGTAGCTCGAGCATGGTCTGTACCAGTTCCCATTTCTCTTCGAGTGTAGCATCGCTAAACCCACGCTGCTCCAGGTACAGGGCGGGCAAATCGCCGAAAGTAGGGTATACCTTCTTCAGATTACCATCAGCCGCAGCAAAGGCCTCGAAGTTTTGGCGGATAGGTCTGTCCATCTGCAGTGGATTCAGCTCCAGGTCAGCGCCGAATTTTTTGTGGAAAAGCTTGAGCGGCTCTTCATCCTGAAACAGCACGATGTTGGAGCGGTTGCCAAAAAGCTTGAACAGCAAGGTATAGCCATTGCTCAGCGTCAGGTTAAAGCTGCGCTCGTTCAGGTGCTGCACCACATCCTGTACGGTTTGCCCTGACAGCTCCCCAAAAAGGTTGATCGTATTGGCCTTGGCCCGTTTAAACTCTGTCGGAAAAGAAAGCGATGAAAAGTGGGCTGTCAGTGAGGCACGGATATATAACTCGCGCTCCCCATCAGCAAAGCCTATCACCAGTTCGTCCTTGTTCTGACTGAAGCAGGTGACAAGCTCCATCCCAACCAGCCGGCTGCGCAGCTGCTCGGATAGTTGCCTTAAAAAGTAGTAATTCTGGTGCATTTATACCTCAATCTGCAGGCCGTCGTAGCCTAGTCGGATAAAGTCGGGGAGGGTGAGCTCTACCTCGCGGTGGAGACCCAGCAAGTGGCTGATGTGCGTCAGGTAGGCGCGCTCCGGCTGCAGGTCCTCGAGCAGCTCAACAGCCTCCTGTAATGAGAAGTGCGAAATGTGCGGCTCCTGGCGCAGGGCGTTGAGCACGATCACCTTCGAGCCGCGTACCTTTTCCTTTTCGGCTTCCGAGATGTAATTGGCATCGGTGATGTAGGTGAAATCTCCGACACGATAGCCCAGCACGGGCAGTTTATAGTGCTTTACCCGGATTGGGATGAAAGGAACGCCTTCGATCTCAAAAGGTTCTTCGGTAATAGGGTGCAACTCCACACGGGGAATGCCGGGGTATTGTATACCTGAGAAGATGTAGGCAAACTCCCGCTTGAGCTGCTCCAGCACACGCTGCTCGCCGTAAAGCGGCATGTCCTTGTGCTGCGAGAAATTATAGGCGCGGATGTCGTCGAGGCCGGCAGTATGGTCTTTGTGCTCGTGGGTAAACACCAGGGCATCGAGCGTGCGAATGCGCTCGCGCAGCACCTGCTGGCGGAAGTCGGGACCAGAGTCGATGATGATGCTCTTGCCGCCTACCTGCAAATGTACCGATACACGCAGGCGTTTGTCCCTGTAATCAACAGAACGACACACTTCGCAGGAGCAACCGATTACCGGTACGCCCTGCGAAGTGCCCGTGCCTAAAAGCGTTACTTTCAATTGGTTCTTTCCTGATTGCGGATATCCTGATAGAGCTGTCGGTTCTTCTCGCTCAGCAGGTTCTCATCCACTGTAATGGTTCTCAGAATGTCGTACAGGCAATTGATTTTTCCTTCAAGGCTGAAGTACTTATTCACGACAGCTACTTTCATGTCTTTGAGCACACAGTAGCCTGCTTTAAAATTCCCCTTCTCGTAGCGCAGTACAAAATCTGACTCCGCAAAAATATCCTCCAGCTTATTTAAAAATGGCCGCGTGTACTTCAGTTCCATTTACAACTCTCCGGTGTGCTTCTTTACGGTCTGTACCAGCATGTCGAAATCAAGCGGCTTCGGCAGGTACTCGTTGATGCCCACTTCCTTGAAGTCTTCCATGGTATAGTTGTTGGCGTTGCCTGTTACCGCAATGATCGGAATGTTGGAGATCTGCTCATCTTTGTGCGCACGGATTTCCTTAGAGCACTCCATACCGTTTTTGATCGGAATGTTGAGGTCCATCAGGATGGCGTCGATCTTATTGTTTTCTACCTGCTTGATCACCTCACTACCGTTCTTGGCGGTCAGGATCTTGTAGTTCTGAAGCTCGAGAATTTTCTTCGTCAGGTTCAGGATCACAGAGCTGTCTTCTGCAATCAGGATGGTTTTGTTGTCTGCCATGGGTTTAATAAACTATAAAATGATCTCTTTATAAGTTTTGCGGTAGTTTTCGTATTGGGCCAGCAGCTTTGCGAAGTTATTTCTTACGTTATCGTACTGGTCATGTTTTATGTCATGCTCCAGGATTTTGGCTAGCTCGGCCACCTGGTTGATGCCAAGTGTAAAGCCGGTCCCCTTAAGTTGGTGCAATGTACTTAAAATACTTTTGTATTGTTGTGCCTCCAGCTCTTTTTTGGCCTCTTCGAGCAATTCACCAGCTTCCTGTTCAAATTCCACATACAACTGGCGTGCAAATTCCGCCCCTCCAATCTCTTTGAGTTGCTCTGTTATGGATAGGTCGATCACAGGTATAGCATCGGCCTCCGAATCATCGTCTATGGCAGCAGTAAGCCCACCGGCTTTGTCGCGCTTCCAGTTCAGCTCATGCCATCTCATGATCACTTTGTAGAGGTCTGAACTTTTCACCGGCTTGGAGATATAATCATCCATACCCTGACTCATAAACTTCTCGGCATCTTCGCGCATAGAGTAGGCGGTCATGGCCACTACCGGCGGACTGTCATTGCCCAACTTCTCCTGGATAATTGAAGTAGCCGTCACGCCGTCCATTTCTGGCATCTGAATGTCCATGAACACCATGTCGTAGCCATTGTTAAGCGCCCTGTCTATGGCTTCGTATCCGTTGGATGCCACATCGGTGCGGCATCCCAGTCGCTCCAGCAGCTTGAAGGCCACTTTCTGATTGATCTGGTTGTCATCTACCAGCAGTACATAAGGTGTGAAGTCCAGCACCTCGGCTTCGGCGTTTTGCAATTGCATGCGCTGTAGCTGTGCTTCCACTTCTTCGCTGTTGGCTTTCTTCACTTTTATCGTGAACCAGAAGGTACTGCCATCATTCGGTATCGATTCCACCCCGATGTCACCACCAAGCAGGTGGGTGAGCTGCTTCGAAATGGCCAGTCCGAGACCGGTGCCGCCAAAGGTCTTGGTAGACGAGTTATCAAGTTGGGTGAAGTCAGTGAAGAGCAGTTTCTGGTCTTCGTCGGTTATACCTATACCTGAGTCCTTCACACGCACTTTCAGCATATACTCCTGACCCTTCTTCAGTGGTTCAGCATCTACGTGTATACTCACTTCGCCTTCGTTCGTAAACTTAATGGCGTTGGAAGTCAGGTTGGAAAGTACCTGCAGGAAGCGTGTTTCGTCGGTGAGCACATAGCGTGGTGTCTCCGGCGTTATCGTGTAGGTAAAGTGCAGGTCCTTTTGCTGGGCCCGATTCGCGAAGAGCGAGTGTATCTTGTTGAGCGTGTCGTGCAGGTCCATGCCGCTCTCGTGCAGCACCAGTTTGCCAGCCTGCATCTTCGACAGGTCGAGGATGTCGTTCAGGATCGCCAGCAGGGCATCCGAAGACTTGCGCAGCGTATCGATATACTCCTTCTGCTCCTCGTCGTTCACGATCTGACTCAGCAGGTCAATCATGCCGATGATTCCGTTCATAGGTGTGCGCAGTTCGTGGCTCATGTTGGCCAGGAACTGTGTTTTCACCTTGAGCAGGTTCTCTGCTTCTTCTTTGGCTTTAAGCAGCGCGACCTGCGTGCGCTTCAGTTCGGACACATCGCGCAGCACACCTTCCATACCGGCAGGCTGTCCTTGCTGGTCGTAGTTGAGGCGTGCATCGAGCAGTACGGTTTTAATGGAGCCGTCTTTGCAGACCATTTCTATCTCGAAGTCACGGATGCTCTCCTGTTCCAGTACCCGCTCTTTTACCAGCACCCGATCAGCTGCATTGGCATACAGTTGCTCTGATGAAATACGCTGGACTTCCTGTTCATTATACCCCAGTAAGCTGTACACTGAAGGGCTGACCAGCTCAAAGGCACCACCCATGGTCGTGCGGTAATACACGTCCTGGAAGGACTCGAATATGCTACGGAACTTCACCTCACTCTGGGCCAGTGCCAGCTGTGAGCGTTTCTTGTCTGTGATGTCAAGGGCTATACCTGATATCTCCTCAAAGCTTCCGTCTTCCAGGTAGATCGGGTTCAGGTATACCTCACGCCAGCTCTCCGGATTGTGTAGGTGCACTTCAAAATGCTGCGGTTGCCCATTGAAGGCGAGTACGTACTTCTCTTTCCAGAACTCAAAGGAGTTCTCGTGGAAGTTCACCACATTGTTGTCGTTGAGCCTGGTGTAAAGCTCCAGTTCCTGCCCGCTTCTGTTGAAGAAGGCTGTCGCAAAGTTTTGATTGAATGAGGTGAGCTCCAACTCTCGATTGAGCGACCACATGTGGTGCGTACCGGATTCAAAGATGGCGTTGAGGCGGGCGTTCTGGTTGTTGATCTGCTCTTCGTTGCGCTTACGCTCAATGGCAAGCGCCACCTGGTTCGAGATAAAGTGCAGGATCTCGATGTCGGTATGCACATAGGCATTCGGGTCCTGGTAGTCCTGCAGCGTGATCACCCCAATGATGCGATCGCCGATGGCTAGCGGGGAGCAGAGGATGACCTCTGGTATAGCGCCATGTATGGTGATGTCCTGCTCCCGGGCTAGGTCCAGCAGTTCCGACTTCTGCATGTAAAGCGGCTTGCCTGTCTCGATGATATACTCTGACAGACCGTGTGAGAACTGCCGACGCATTTGCGTCTTGGACGATTTGTCCACAAACTGATCGACCAGGTAGGCAAAATGCAGGTGGCGGTGATCGTTATCGCAGAGCGCAATGTAGATGTTGCGCGTCTCAATGATCTTGCTCAGTTCGCGGTGAATAGCCGAGTAAAGTGAGTTAAGGTCCTTGCTGCTGATCGCCAGGTTTGCAATACTGTAGTATACCTTCTGCAGGCGCTCGGCCTTGATGCGGTCGGTGATATCGTGCAGGATGGCGCGCGTTGCCACCGGACGACCGTCCTGCCAGCTGCAGGTAATGGAGCCGATCAGGTGTACGGGCTTGCCGGCCTTGGTCAGGAACACGGTTTCCATCTTGTTTACATTCTCACCCTTGTACAGATTGCGCAGCTGGTAGATCAACTTGGCCTTGTAATAAGGGTGCACGATGTCGTTGAGCGTGAGTGACTCAATATCATGATCGGTATAGCCCAGGCGGTCTTTCCAGGCTTTGTTCACGAAGATGAACTTATTGTCTACCGAGATATTCTGGATCAGGTCGTGCGCATTGTCGAAGAGGTCCTGCAGACGGATCTTATTGTCTTTCAGAGCCTCCATGGCAATACGCTTATCGGTCATGTCCTTGCCCACGCTGGTCAGGCCAATCAGGTCACCTTCGGGACCGTACTCAAACATGCAGTTCCAGCGCACGGTTTTCACCTGGCCAGACTTGGTGATCAGGTCACGCTCATAGTATGAGTTCAGCTGCCTGGTTTCGATGGATCGCTTGAAGTCATTAAAGCGTGTCTCGCGGTCAGACTCAGGCACCAGCAACTCGTAGAAATTCTGCCCGATCAGCTCCTCGCGTGAGTACTCCACATAAGTCAGGAAGTAATCGTTGGCGTAGGCGATGTTGCCGTTTTTGTCGAGGCTGTAATAGATCAGGTTTACTTTCTCCAGGAAGCTGCGGAAATGGGCCATCGACTCGCGGGCGATTTCCTCGCGTCGCTTGGAGTTCTGCACCTGCTTGCGTTGGGTAATGTCGCGCTTGAACACCAGAATGTGGTAAGCGCCGTCGATCATCACGCGGTTGAGATTGAGCTCCGTGTCCATGGTGGTGCCATCTTTACGGATGTTCTTCCAATCAACAGTGATCGGTTTCCCGTTCGCCATCAGCTGCTCGATCAACATGGCCGTTTTCTCTGTCGAGCGCATGCCGTCCGGCTGATACTCCGGCGAGTAATCATTCGGTGTTTTGCCTACCAGGTCTTCGCGGTTGCACCTAAAGTACTCCAGTGCCTTCTCGTTGCAGTCTACCACAATACCGTCACGGAATAGCAGAATGGCGTCGTAAGTAGACTCAAACATGATCTTGTACTTGTCCTCGGTATGGGAGAGCTTGAGCTGCAGATCGTGCTTGGCGATGTAGTTGCCAATGGCGCCCCCGATAAAGTCGAGCAGCGACATAAACGACTGGGTGATTTTGGCATCATGCCCTGGCCATACCAGCAGGAGTGCCGTTAGGCCGGCCTCTGAACTGACAGGCAGCACAGTCAGGTGCTGACCCAGCAAATCTTCCATTTGCTGAACGGTGTCTTGCAGGGCTTTGCGGCGTTCAGGTTTGGCAAGCTGCTCAGCCTGCGTCACCGGCAACGGAATAGAGGTCGGGAGGTAGCCGG
The DNA here is from genome assembly GCF_947502515.1 of uncultured Pontibacter sp. Lineage (NCBI taxonomy): Bacteria > Pseudomonadati > Bacteroidota > Cytophagia > Cytophagales > Hymenobacteraceae > Pontibacter > uncultured Pontibacter sp. The sequence continues at coordinate 276,348 of NZ_CANNAI010000004.1, forward strand.
ATGGCGTTTCGCCTGTGTTATAGGAAAGAAGTGCTTTGCCAGAGGTAGCATCGTAGGTATAGACGGCACCACCGATAACATCGGTCTTGTCCAGCAATTCGTTCAAGGTATAGCGCAGCACATCTTCGCGGCTCTCGGAGCCCGACAGATTCGTAATCAGGTGGTTGACGAATTCGAGCTGGTGATTGCGGAAGCGCACATTGCGTTCCGCACCAACTGCTTCGTACAGATTCTTGGCTGATCCAAAGATGACGGTCTGGCCATTGAAGCTGCCCTTCTTCAGAGAGATCTCAACTGGCATCAGTTCCTGCTCTGTTTCACGAAGCCACCACTCAAAGCGCTGTGGTTCCCCTTTCAGGGTAGTCTGCAACTGGTTGCGCAGGGCTACCCGCTCAAACAGGTTGAGTTCAAACTGCTTGAACAGAGATTTTCCAATGATCTCCTCTTTCCTCAACTGCACCAGGTCCGAAGCGCTCTGGTTAATGTCGATGAAAATGCCATCGTGGTCGAGGACAAACAGAGGTTCTGCGCTATCGTCAAACAGGTTATGATAACTTGCGTCATCAGCTTCTGTGGCTGCATTCTCCGGGATGTCAAAGCACAGGAAAGTCTGCCCCTGAAACTGCAGTTGCTGACAGTGGAAGGTGCTTAGGTTGTCCTGACGGTCTTTTATTTTGCCCGTCGCTTTATCTTTTTGAGCCAGTGAAACCTTAAAGGCCGCAAAATCATCTTCATCAGCCAGGCCAACCAGCGGACGTATAGCTGTACCCTGCTCTACAGGGAGTATGGTTTCGGCTTTGGGGTTGGCAGCAAGCAGCTCCCCTGCAGCGGAAGCAACAAGCAGGGCATGGTCAGCAGGATAGAGCTGACTAAGCACCTGGAGCAGGTTCTCAGCAAGCATTGTCAGGCTTTCAGTAGTTTGTTGGCTAGGTATCAGTGGCATCTGGTGTGGTTCCGTTGTCGTTTAAACCCATAAATTAGTAAAAAAACAAAAGCAATGGCACTTTTGCTTCCTGAATAACAAGAAAGGGAGTTAATTTGTGGCATAAACACGAAGTATATTGTCTGTCCCGCCCATGTCTGCAACGCCATCCCCCCATTTTCTGATCGTAGTTGTTGGTCCTACTGCCGTGGGTAAAACCGACCTCTGCGTGCGCCTGGCGCAGCATTTCGGCACCGAGATCATTTCGGCTGACTCCCGCCAGTTCTACCAGGAGATGTCGGTCGGCACGGCCAAACCCACCCAGGAGGAGCAGCAGGGTATACGGCATCATTTTGTGGACTCGCACCCGATCACGGAAACCTACAATGCAGGCGCTTATGAGCAGGATGTGCTGGCCCTGGCCGGGCAGCTGTTTCAGCAGCACGAGGCCGTGATCCTGACAGGTGGCTCAGGACTGTACGTGCGAGCGGTGACCGACGGGATGGACGAAATGCCTGAGACAGATCCTGCCGTGCGCGAAAACCTGACCGCCCGTCACCAGCAGGAGGGACTACAGCCATTGCTGGAGCAGTTGCAGGAGCTTGATCCCACGTATTATGAGCGGGTAGATAAGGCCAATCCGCAGCGTGTTATACGCGCACTGGAGGTATGCCTTTCAAGCGGACAACCTTACTCGGCTTTCCGGAAAGCAGGTACCCAGGAGCGGCCTTTTCATATTATCAAAATTGGGTTGACGCGCGACCGACAGGAACTGTACGAGCGCATCGACCGTCGCATGGACCTGATGCTGGAGCAAGGCCTGCTGGAAGAAGCCAGAAGCCTATACCCATACCGTGCGCACAATGCGCTGCAAACAGTGGGCTACAAAGAGATATTTGATTACCTGGAGGGGCAGTATGACTGGGAGGAAGCGGTGCGCCTGCTCAAACGCAACAGCCGCCGCTACGCCAAGCGGCAACTCACCTGGTTTCACAAACATGCCGACTATACCTGGTTTCATCCGGGGCAGTGGGATGAGATACTACGTTTTATCAGGCAGCAGATGCAGGAGGCAGCACAAGGGAAGGTATAGAAACGGCGCGGCCGGCTATTGCAATAGCCGGCCGCGCCGTTTTCAGGTATAGCCTGGTTATACCGACAGTATATCCACCATTTTGGTGAAGTTCGGGTTGATCAGTTTCTGCTTGGTAATGGTCTCGATGAAAGGCGTGTATACCAGCTCGCGATTGATGATACCGGCCATTTCGTTGGTGCGACCTGCCATCAGGCCTTCCACACAAGCGATACCAAGTTGACTGGCCAGCATACGGTCGGCCGCAGTGGGCGCCCCGCCGCGTTGCACATGGCCCAGTATCGTCACGCGGGCATCCATGTTCGGTATCTGCTGCGATACCTTCGCTGCGATCTCGGTGGCGCTGCCTTCTTCGTCGCCCTCTGCCACAATCACGATAAAGGAAGTCTTGGAACGGCTCCAGCCAGCTCTCAACTGCTCTATCACAAAATCAATGGACGTGTCAGTTTCCGGGATCATCACGATCTCAGCACCGCCGCCAATAGCGCAAGGTATAGCAATATAGCCTGAGTCACGGCCCATCACCTCCACAAAAAACACACGCTCGTGGCTGTCAGCTGTGTCCCGTATCTTGTCAATGGCGTCGAGGGCTGTATTCACGGCTGTGTCGTAGCCAATGGTATAGTCCGTGCCATAAAGGTCGTTGTCGATCGTGCCTGGTGCTCCGATGGTCGGGATGCCGTACTCCTCGTAAAAGATGTTGGCCCCGGTAAAGGTGCCGTCACCGCCGATGGCCACCAGTCCCTCAATGCCATGGGCCTTGAGCTGTTCGTAAGCTGCCTGTCTGCCTTCCTTTGTCAGAAACTCTTTGCTGCGTGCCGACTTAAGCAGGGTGCCGCCTTTCTGTATGATATTGCTCACAGTTATGGACTCCATCTTAAAGATGTCGCCCTTGATCATGCCGCTGTATCCTCTTCTGATACCGTAAACTTCCAATCCGTAATATACGGCTGTCCGTACAATCGCCCGGATGCATGCGTTCATGCCCGGCGCGTCGCCTCCTGATGTAAATACTCCAATCCTCTTCATAAAGAGTTGCTTTTTAATGGGTTCCCTGTCGAGGCCCGGTTCCGGCCTCTTTCGATTGATCGCTACAGTACACGTGTGCGATTTTATGAATCTGCAAGGTATACATTTGTTAATTTAAGTGGAAATAAAAAAAGAATACAAAAGCATAACTAATAAGATAGTAAAAACCGTATGTAAAAGCATCATCGCTTGCAGACTGCAAACAAGAAAAAAGCGTTTCTACTATAGGTGCTGTAAAAATAACCGGCAGGGTATAGCCATACTTATTGCATTCGTTATTAATTTGTTATGAAATAGTAAACAAGTCAAAAAGGGAATTGTATGTTTAGTTTTTTTGAAAGCGAGGCAGAGAAAAAATTAAAGAGCCACATCACCAATCTCGGTGCTCTAGCCAAGGCGGATGGTCATGTGGATCCCACCGAAATGGATTTTATAATTGCCATCGGTGAGCGCCATGGCATGAAATCCAGTGAAGTGCGTGACCTGCTTTCGAACGTGCAAGCTGTAAAACCTCAATTGCCCTCTAATGACACGGAGCGCTTCGACCAGATCTACGACCTGGTGGAGATGATGCTGGCCGATGGCATAGTCGATGAAAGTGAAATGGAGTTCTGCGTCAACATGGCTGTGCGGCTCGGTTTTAAGAAATCCATCGTAGGGGTGCTGGTGCGCAAGATCTCCATTGGAGTAAAAGACGGCCTTTCCCGTGAGGAGATACGGCAGGATGCGCAAGCCTTCCTGAATTACTAAATAATGATCGCATGAAAAATCTGCGTGTGTGGAACGGGGCTATTTTGGCTGCTTATGCCATGGCACTGTTACTACTTGCTTACTTCTTTTTTGCCCACGAGCTACACCTTATTTCCTACGAGGCTACCTTACTTTCCGAAGATTTCATTCTGCGTTTTTTTGCCTTCTGGTTTATCAGCTTTCTGCTGACAATCATGGTATACCTGCTCAACCTGAGCCTGAACTACCTCTGGCTGCCCCGTCCTGAAAAAGTCGTGGCCATGCAGGCCGGTAAATTGATTCTGGCTATGGGACTCTCTGCAGCCCTATTCGCAGTAGTCATCGTGACGCTCAGCGGACTGCAGGAGTAATTCTACATAGGCCAGAACACAGGCACCAGCATCAGTATCACGATCACCAGCAGTAAGGTAAGCGGCGAGCCGATCCTGATAAAATCCCAGAAGCGGTACTTGCCCGGGCTGTAAACCAGGATACAGGCCGGCTCAAAAGGCGTTACCAATGATACCGAGGCACCCAGCATGATGGCAATGGCAAAGGAACGTGGATCGGCGCCAAGCTCCATGGCGGCTCGCAAGGCCACCGGTATGACCACCAGCGCCGCCGCCGCATTGGACATAGGCTGTGTCAGCAGCACGGTCAGAATCACAAAGCCCGCCAATATACCTGTTCTGCCACCGATAGGCTCCATCACCTGCACAATGCCCTGCGCCAGAAATTCGGCTGCACCGGAATTTTCCATGGCTGCCCCGAAAGCCGTCATACCTCCTATCAGAATAAGCAAGCGCCAGTCGATGGCATTGTAGGCCTTCTCGGTACTGATCGCCCGCAGCAGGATACTCACGACTGCCGCGGACAGAAAAGCGATGGAGAGTGGGAGCACTTGCAACGTACCTGCCAGTATAGCCAAGGCAAAGCTGATGATCACAATGAGGCCCTTCTTCTTTTTGTAGAGCACCGGCTCAAATTCGTCGAGCACGGCAATGTGGTTTGAGTTGCGGACTTGTTCGAAGCGCTCTGGCGCGCCCTGTACCAGCAGTACATCGGCCATGCGCAGCCTGATGCTGCCTATCTTGCTGCGCAGCGTTTCGCCATGCCGCGACACGGCCAGCACCACCAAGCCGAAGCGCCGTAAGAACTCCGACTCCTTAATGGTGCGGTTGATCAGGTTGGACTGTCGTGTGATCATGATCTCTGCCAGCCGGATGTTTTCTGTTTCAAGGTCTTTGGAGATAAGTGCATCGGCCATGATCTGCAGCCCCTTGGTCTCTTTTACCTTCATCAGCGTGTCCACATCTCCTTCCACCAGCAAAATATCGTTGGCACGGATACGGGTACGGAAGTCGGGGAGGAAGTTCTCCTGAGCACGGATAACATTGAGCATGCGCAGGTTCAGGGTGGTCAGGTCAGAGGCAAACACCAGCTGTCCGACGAGTGGCGAGTCAGGTAGCACCACCACCTCGGTGACATACTTCTGCAGCTTGTACTCTTCGGCCAGTTCCTGGTCTACGTGGCTTGGCAGCATGCGCTGCCCCACGGTCATCATATAGACCATGCCCACCGCGAAAATGATGAAGCCTATACCTGATATCTCAAACAACCCGATCGGCTCCAGGCCTGCCTTGGCAATGTAGCCGCTCACGGCTACGTTGGTGGAAGTGCCGATCAGGGTGCAGGTACCCCCCAGGATGGCGGCATAAGCCAGTGGCATGAGTAGTTTGGAGGCACTCATGTTGATCCGCTTTGAAAGACCAATAAGTGGTGTGATGAACATAGCCGTAACGGTGGTATTGTTCATGAAAGCCGAAACCACCCCTGTCACCAGCATAATGGTCAGCAGCATCAGGTTATTGCTCTGCTGGGCCAGCCGCACGAGCCGCACCACTGCAAAGTCAAGGATACCTGTTTCTTCAAGGGCGGCACTGAGTATAAAGATGGAGGCGATGATGATGATAAAGTCGCTGCTGAAGCCGGCAAAGGCCTCTTCGGGGCTGATGATGCGCAAACCCGCCAGGATGATAAGTATGAGCAGGGTGACCAGCTCAACAGACACCTTTTCGGTCGCGAACAGCACAACCGCTATCACCAGCAAGGTCAGTACAATGGCTATTTCCATAGAGGATAATTGGGAAGTCACACCGGATATAAGGTGTAGCAACGGCTTTTACGTGACAAAGCCGCTCCCGATAGTCACTCAGAAGAAAATATTTACGCCTTCCTTTGCTTACACCTGATCAGGGCAGTCTGCTGGTATACCTGCCAGGTATGGAAAACTAAGCCAATGCTTCATCAATAGACCTCAGGATGATCTGGCAAGCTTCATGAATCTGCTCCTCTGTGATGGTAAGCGGCGGCGCAATGCGCATGGAGTTGTCACAGAACAGGAACCAGTCAGTCAGAACACCGTTGAGGATGGCCTGATCAATCACCGCTTTGAGTACCTCAAACGACTCAAACTCTGCGGCCATCATCAGCCCCTGGTTGCGGATCTGTTTGATACGCGGGTGCACGAGCAACTGCTTAATCAGCTCGGCTTTCTGTGCGACGCCTTCCAGCAGGTTTTCTTCCTGAATCACCTGTAGTGTTGCAAGGGAGGCAGCGCAGCTGACCGGATGTCCGCCAAAGGTAGAGCAGTGGCCCAGGATCGGATCAGTCTTGAAAGCGGCCATGATTTCCTGTGGTGCGATGAAAGCACCGATCGGCATACCGCCTCCCATCCCTTTGGCGCATACCAAAATATCAGGCTCTATGCCGAACTGTTCAAAGGCCCAGAAGGTACCGGTTCTGCCGAAGCCACATTGTATCTCATCCAGAATCAGCAACGTGCCCGTTTGGTTGCAGCGCTCCCTTAGTCTCTTCAGATAATCCTGATCCGGCACACGAACACCAGCCTCACCCTGCACAGTCTCTATCAAAACTGCGGCCGTGCGCTTCGTAATTTGTTCCAGGTCAGCGATGCTATTGTAATGAATATGGCGCACGTCAGGCAGGAGCGGGCGAAAAGCATTCTTAAAACTTTCGCTGCCGTTCATGGAAAGGGCACCCTGTGTAGAGCCGTGGTAGGCGTTATAGCAGGAGATCAGCTCGGTGCGGCCTGTGTAGCGTTTGGCCAGTTTCAGGGCACCTTCGACAGCCTCCGCTCCGGAGTTGAGCAGATAGGTGTTGTTGAGTCGATCAGGCAGTGTGCCGCTGAGGGCGTGAGCCAGCTGCACCTGTGGCGCCTGCACAAACTCCCCGTATACCATCAGGTGCATGTAGCGGTCCAGCTGGTCGTGTATGGCCCGCAGTACCTTCGGGTGCCGGTGCCCCACGTTGCTTACGCCTATACCTGAAATGAGGTCAATGTAGCGATGGCCTTCGCTGCCATACATGTAAATCCCCTCTGCCTTCTCCACTTCGATCATCAGCGGAAAGTCGCTTGTCTGTGCCTGATGCTGCAAAAACAGCTGTCTCAATGATACCATGCCGCAAAGGTAGGCAATTTTGGAAGCTATCGCAGCATGGCACTCATACCTCCGTCCACTATAGTGGTTTGACCTGTGATATAACTTGCGGCGTCTGAGCAAAGCCAGAGTATGGCGGCAGCTGCTTCCTGCGGGTCTGCAACTCTTTTTTGAGGAATATATGAAAGGTACATCTGCTCAATTTCCGGCACTTTAGACAGGTCTCCGTTTACCTGCGATTCAAAAGCCTTCTGCAGCATAGGCGTGCGGTGGGCGCCAGGGGCGAGCACGTTGATCCGGATATTAGCCGTTGCCACTTCCTGAGCGGCTGATTTTGCAAGCGCAATGATTGCCGCCTTGGCTGCTGAGTAAAGCGATCCCATGGCAGCTCCTCCCAGTCCATTGACACTGGCTACGTTGACAATGGCTCCTCCAGAGGGTTTCCGTTCGAGCATCAGCTTTATTTCCTGTTTCATGCAAAGCCACACTCCACGCAAGTTGGCCCCCATGGCATCCTCATACTCATGTGGTTCAAACTCATGCAGGGGCTTACCTATACCTGACTCCTGGGCTGCATTGTTGACGGCTATGTCCAGGCGGCCAAACCTGTTCTGGATCTCGTGAAAGAGAGCAAAGATCGTGTCGTTATTGCTGTTGTCAGTCTGTATGTAAATGGGTTGAAGCGTGGACGAAGGGAGAGCTGCCAGTGCAGTGTCTCCTCGTTCTTTATCGCGACCTGTCACAATAACCTGCGCACCTGACTTTACCAGCAGTTGGGCGGTGGCCAGTCCTATACCTGATGTGCCACCAGTTATAAGCGCCACCTTGTCCTGAAAGTTATACTGTACCTGTTCCATAGCTTATCGTTTCTCTATCATAACGTGAAAAAGGCTCAATCGCTGCAGTAATCCACCAATGTCATTTATACTTGCCTGCCCGCCTTGCGTATAAAAATGGAAGGCTGGTAAATAGACCGGCTTTATATGTTGAACTTTAAAAAGGAGGATCAAATGCCACAAGGAGATAAATCATCTTACACAGATAAGCAAAAACGCAAAGCAGAGCACATCGAGGAAAGCTATGAAAAGAAGGGCGTGAGCCACGACGAAGCTGAGAAGCGAGCCTGGGCTACTGTAAACAAGCAGGACGGAGGCGGTAAGAAAAGCGGCTCCGGAAGAGGCAAGTAATTAATTCGAATTTAAAAGGTATAGAAGAAAGGCCGGAAGCGTTTGCTCCCGGCCTTTCCCGTCTATGGGTAATTGTTGGTATGTGCATGCGGATCATCCTCCTCCAGAGAGGCCGGCACTGTAGGTGGTATACCTTGCAGTGGCCTATTGTGGGAGAAAGGCCGCTCTCTCATATCAGGCGATGTATGCTTCCCTCTGTTAGTTTTGTTATTACGGCGTGAGTACGCGACCAGTGCTACACCTGCCAGGGCGACAATGCCAGTAGCTGCCAGTACCTTGGGGATGGTGTTGTCCGGGGCGGGCGGCACAGAGAGCACCCCTTGCTCATCAGCAATAGCGGGCTCGTGCACGTAGCGGCCATGCCCGGGTACAGCCACAGACCAGAAATCCTTTACCAGGCTTTCAAGCTGCTGCATTAGCTGCGCACCCTCCATAGGCAAACCATGCCCTGTGGCAGCCACACTCGGATTCAGCTCCATCAGCTTTTCCACGGAATGATGCGCCGCGCCCCAGTCGGAGGTATAGTATTTGGGCGGCCCATGCACTTCACGTTTCTGCGTCATCACCGCCAGCATCGATTCGCCGTGCCGCGTTATGAAGGCATCGCCCGCCAGCAGCACGCGGTCACTTTCACGGAAGAAGGAGACATGTCCGGCTGTGTGGCCCGGTGTATGGATCCAGCGCCAGCCAGGCAGACCGGGCACGGAGCCGTCGGTTGGCAGTAGCTCGAGGTTCTCGTGTATGTCTATTGGCTTTTTAGGGTATAGGAATGACATGTAGGCCATGCCGCCACCTCCTACACTTGGGTCTGGTGGTGGATAAGACGACTTGCCATTCAGGTAGGGCATTTCGAGGGGGTGAGCATAGACCGGCACATCCCAGTCGTGCGCCAGCTCTTTTAGAGCCCCAATGTGATCGAAGTGGCCGTGCGTGAGCAGAATGGCTTTGGGACGCTCCCCGCCAAACAGTTCCTCCACCACACTCCTGATCTTGGGAGCGGCGCCGTACACGCCGGCATCTACCAATACCCAGGAACCATCCGGGGAGGTGATAAAGAAGAGATTGACAAAGACGGTCTTAAGTCCCCAAACTCCCGGAGCAACTGGAAAAGCCTGTTTGCTTTCGTGTGTTGAGGTACGATAAGTAGTTTCCATAGGCATGCACCATTTTTTGTTTGTGAAATGATATTACGGGCGGAATACTATAGTACGGCTGCCGCCATATTTGGCTGCAGTAAACCGCCAGATTAGGCCTCTGCATGGTCAACTGCCACAATTGACGCGTCAGCCGGCTGCTTTTGCTGACAATATGGTGGCATAAAATTTCTTGCTGCTGATGGCGGCGGCGTGTAAAAACAAAGGCACACTTTTTGTGTTTAATTCTATGCAGGCCTTCACTAAATTTAATGTGGGCAATGTTTCCTGATTGGCAGGAATTATTTATCTTTCTGAAAACGTTACATACACATGGTAAATTTATTTGTTCCCCCAAGCTATATGGCTGTCTACGCGAAGTGTGTGGATGCGTCGATGCCGGCTTTCGAACCGGAAGAATGGATCGAGGAAGGGAGAGTGTATCCTGTGAAGCACTTTACCGAGCCCCTCAACCAGGGTGACGGCTTTGCCGTGACAATCATGGATGAGGACGGCGTCGAGATTCATCCGTCATCTTCGCACTGGAGTTTTGCCTCCACCAGGTTTGAGTTATACACCCTACATTTGAATTAATATCAAAACCGCTGATATTTTCGTTAACCAAAAGGCTGCCCCGGCAGCCTTTTTTCATTGCCAAAGGTATGGAGTAGATTTATGTTGAATATTTCTGAGTTTAATTCGCTTTCGCCCCGGGAGCAAGCCGCATTGGTGTTGGAGCAAGGGCGATATCTGCATCACATCATCCGCGGATGGTGTAAAATTGATTTGTACTGGTTTCATAATTACTATGTGGAGGTGTGGTTCCTGTACGATCTCAAAACCATTGGTCTGGTGCGCGCCCTTACCAATAAAGCCTCCCTGGATCCTTACCTGGAAACAATCAAGTTAAGAGTGAAGACCTGATAACAGGTATAGCAGCAAGAATAGGTGTAGGTATGCTTTGTTTATACAGCTGATCCGGGCAGGTATAGCAACTGAATAAAAGCTGAAAGGAGAGGGGTTCGCCGGAATTTGATACTTTTGTAGGTATACGCGACCCGTATCACCTAAAATACAGACAAATGAAAAAAGCCCTACCAAAGAAAGATATTCTGTTAATCAGCACATCAACCACCCACGGCACCGGCTACCTGGAGCACTGCCAGAGTGAGATAAAAGAATTGCTGGGTGACCGCAAGAGCATCCTGTTTATACCTTATGCCCGTCCGGGTGGCATTTCCCATACCGATTATACCGCCAAAGCACGCGAAGCATTTGAAGCGATGGGCATCAGTTTAAGTGGTGTGCATGAGTCGGAGAATGCGGTTGTAGCGGTAGAGCAGGCGGAGGCCGTGTTTATAGGGGGAGGCAACACTTTTCTGCTGCTGCGCCAACTCTACGCCAATAAATTAATCGAGCCATTACAGAAGCGGGTAGAGCAAGGGATGCCTTACATGGGCACCAGTGCTGGCACCAATGTGGCAGGCAAAACAATCGGTACGACCAACGATATGCCGATCGTGTTCCCGAAATCATTTGATGCGCTGCAACTCGTGCCATTCAATATCAATCCGCACTACCTTGATCCACTGCCTGACTCGACACACATGGGCGAGACCCGTGAGACCCGCATTCAGGAGTTTCATGTGCACAATCGTCAGCCTGTAGTCGGTTTGCGGGAAGGCAGCATGCTGCGTATAAAAGGGGAGAAGATAAACCTGCTGGGCCCACACGCTGCGCGCATCTTCCTGCAGGGGAAACCGGCAATGGAGTTTAAGCCGACCGATGATATCAGCTTTCTGCTGGAGGCTTACTAAGCACAAGCCCGGTAAAAATGCAAAGCCCCTGCTATACCATTAGCAGGGGCTTTTTGCTGAAAAAAACAAGGCAAAATGCCAGGTCCTTTTGCTGTTCTCACTATAATTATCTATTCAAAAAAACTACTGTGCTTTGTTGTTGGCCTCCAGCTTTTTGAGGAGGAGCTTTGTAAACTCGCGCTCACTGCGGTAGAGTTTGATGATCTGGTTAGAAGAGATCACACGCTGGTAACGCGCCACATACTCCTTCTCCAACTCCAGTTCTCTTTCGCGGGTGCTGAACATACCATCCAGACGAGCTTTCGCTTCCTGATCACTCAGTTGGTCTACGTCTTCGCGGTAGCCGCTGCGGTAGGAGCGCACCAGTTCACGGCGCTTGGTTTCATACTCGTTGTAGAGCGGCCAGAACTTTTGCGATTGTTCGGCGGTCAGTTCCATCTTGTCAGTCAGAAAGGCCACTTTGGCGGCTTCCACGTTTTTGTCCTGCGGGCGGCCCGTCTGTGCCATGGCTGCCGTGGTGCCAAACGTGAATGCGCAAAAAAGAAGTAAAATAAAGGGCAATCTTTTCATGTGTGAATTAGTAGTCAATCGTATCCAATCGGTAATATTCTAGTTCCTCTTCGGCAGCTGTTGAGCTCACGTTCAAAAACTCGGCTGTCATTTCAGGGTTAGATAGTGTAGTCATATCGGCAAAATCAGAACTCTCCAGCACAGCATAAGTGCTTAGGTAATCCATGATCGCTTCGTCGCCTACGGTCGCCAGTACAACACCCGGTTCCTCTTTTTCCTGACGCAGTTGCGAGAAGTAAACGATACCTGCGACCAGTAGTAATACCAGAGGAGCCATAGCCAGCTTGAGCGGCTTCCAGGCGGCAGCATACCAGGGCGCAGGGCTATACCCGGCACCGGCGGTGCGCTCCATGATCTGCGCAGGCAGTCTGTCGAAGTACTTATCCGGTACCTCGTAGATGTTGCGCTTGGGCAAGTCGCTTAGTTTAAAATCGTTTTTCATATTCAATGTACTTATCAGTTAGATAGCGGTAGCGCTCTATAGTTTAATCTTGTTTAATAAATTCTTCAATTTTTTTTACGGCATGATGATAAGACGCCTTCAAAGCACCCACTGATGTGCCCAGAATTTCAGAAATTTCCTCGTACTTAAGTTCGTCGTAATACTTCATGTTGAAGACCAGCCTTTGCTTGTCAGGGAGTCTCAGCAAAGCCTTTTGAAGTTTGAGCTGGATCTCGTCCCCATCAATGTTGGGAGAGGAGTCTATCTTCTCGGTGAGTTCTGCGGCCACATCGTTTATGGGTAAAAAGAATTTTTTGCGCTTACTTGAAAGGAAGGTAAGGCACTCGTTGGTGGCGATACGATAGAGCCAGGTATATAGCTGCGCATCCTGCCGGAAATTCTCCAGATTCTTCCACACCTTGATGAAAACCTCCTGTGTGAGGTCATCGGCGTCGTCGTGGTCTATCACCATTTTCCGAACGTGCCAGTAAATCTTTTGCTGGTACTTCCGGATAAGCTGGTTGAAGGCCAGATTACGGCTATCAGGGTTAGCGAATTTTTCTAGGATCTCTTTGTCTTCCACGTGTCAGGTAGCAGGGGCAGGGCGATTGAACCTGTCTGAATATGCAATATAGTCCATAAAAATAAAAGAGGCCGCACTTTAACAGTGCAGCCTCTTTTTTTATAAAAAGCTAAGGTATAGCTTCGTATTATTTGCGGCTCATCACGCGCTCGGCGGCGGCTACAATGTTTTCGGTGCTCAGGCCATACTTCTCCATCAGCTGGTCTGGTGTGCCGGACTCGCCGAAAGAGTCATTTACGGCTACCATTTCCAGTGGAGCAGGCAGCTGGCGACCCAACAGTTGCGCCACTGAGTCACCCAATCCACCGTTCATCTGATGCTCTTCGGCTGTTACCACGCACTTGGTTTTGCCAACTGACTTCAGGATAGCCTCATCATCCAATGGCTTGATGGTGTGGATGTTGATAACCTCAGCGCTGATACCTTTTTCGGCCAGTATGTGACCCGCTTCAATGGCTTTCCAAACCAAGTGACCTGTGGCGATGATGGTCACGTCTGTTCCTTCGTTCAGCATCACCGCTTTGCCGATCTCGAACTTCTGATCGGCAGGGGTGAAGTTAGGCACAGCCGGACGACCGAAACGCAGGTATACCGGACCTTCGTGCTCGGCAATCGCGATAGTCGCAGCTTTAGTCTGGTTGAAGTCGCATGGGTTGATTACGGTCATGTGCGGCAGCATTTTCATCATGCCCACATCTTCCAGAATCTGGTGCGTGGCACCGTCCTCGCCCAGTGTCAGACCAGCGTGCGAAGCGCATATTTTCACGTTCTTGCCAGAGTAGGCGATGGACTGACGAATCTGGTCGTACACGCGGCCTGTTGAGAAGTTGGCAAAGGTGCCTGTAAAAGGAATCTTGCCACCAATCGTCATACCGGCAGCCAGACCCATCATGTTGGCCTCGGCTATACCTACCTGGTAAAAACGCTCTGGAAACTCTTTTTTGAACGCGTCCATTTTAAGCGAACCGATCAGGTCAGCACAAAGGGCTACTACGTTCTCGTTAGTGCGACCCAACTCCAGCAAGCCAGCGCCAAAACCAGAACGGGTGTCTTTTTTCTCTGAATATGTATATTCTTTCATCTCTGTGTTTTCCTTAGTAATCTGAAGCTTGCTCTACTGCCAGTTGCTGAAGTGCGATTTCCAGCTGCTCGTCGTTTGGTGCTACACCATGCCACTTGTGCGAACCCATCATAAAGTCCACGCCAAAGCCCATCTCCGTGTTCATCAGAATCATGACAGGCTTACCGTTTCCAGTGGCTCTTTTGGCGTCTTCCAAAGCAGGTAGTAAAGTCTCAAAGTTGTTACCGTCAGCCTCCAGTACATGCCAGCCGAATGCTTCGAACTTGGCACGCAGGTCACCCAGGGCGAGTACTTCTTCAGTACCGCCGTCGATTTGCTGGTAGTTACGGTCTACGGTCGCGATCAGGTTGTCCACTTTGTTGTGGGCAGCATACATAGCCGCTTCCCATACCTGACCTTCACCCAGTTCGCCGTCGCCCATCAGCACATACACCAGATTGCTGTCCTTGTTCAGCTTCTTGGTTTGTGCGGCACCAACTGCCACCGACAGTCCCTGACCCAGTGAGCCAGACGCTACACGAATGCCCGGAAGGCCTTCTTCAGTAGCCGGGTGGCCTTGCAGCCTTGAGTTGATCTTGCGGAAGGTAGCCAGTTCGGACACCTCAAAGAAGCCAGCGCGAGCCAACACACTGTACCATACCGGAGAGATGTGTCCGTTGGAAAGGAAGAAAAGGTCTTCGCCTTCGCCGTCCATGTTGAAAGGTTGAGGCTTGTAGTTCATCATGCGGAAGTACAGCGACACGAAATAGTCCGTGCAGCCGAGCGAGCCGCCCGGGTGGCCGGAGTTTACCGCATGCACCATGCGCACGATGTCACGGCGAACCTGTGCCGCGATCTCCTTAAGCTCTTCGATGCTTTTATTGTGTGGGTTCACGATTTTATGAATTGTTAAATTGTTGATTTTATTCATTGCTTAATTTTTGATGGTTAAATTGTTGTTTCAAAATAACCACCAAAGTGTTTCTTCACAGCGCTTGGGTCGGGCTATACCTGACTTGCTGTAGCCATGGTCCTGTTTCTCTTTTGCTAGAGCAAATATACAACGAAAAAAGCGCAGCCGCCTTTTCGGACAACTGCGCTTTGCGTTACTTTTTCAAAATCTGGGCGGCGTGGTCGCTCGTTTTCACTTTCGTGATGATGTCCTCGATGGTGCCTTCCTCGTCGATGACGAAGGTATAGCGCATCGTGCCCATATACTTGCGGCCATACATCGATTTCTCCTGCCACACGCCATACTGCTCTACTATCTTTTTATCAGTGTCGGCCAGCAGTGTAAAAGGCAGCTCATATTTGCTGATAAAATTCTGGTGCGACTTTTCGCCGTCGATGCTCACGCCAATCACCTCGTAGCCTTGGGCCTGCAGGGCGCTGTAGTTGTCGCGCAGGTTGCAGCTTTGGGCGGTGCAGCCAGGGGTGTTGTCTTTCGGGTAGAAATAGAGCACCACTTTCTTGCCGCGGTAGTCGCTCAGCTTTACGGTATTGCCGCTTTGGTCTTGCGCCTCAAACTCGGGCGCCTTGTCTCCGATTTTCAGTTCCATGGGTTTCTGTATTTCGCTGGCGTTGCAGGTATACGCTATACCTTGCACCTCCAGCCTTTTTCAGTTTCATCCAGTAGGTAATGTCCTTTACAGGTCGTCCTTCGCAAGTAAAACCGTTGCGCAGAGCAGCCTGGTTTTAGATGGTAGTCGTAAACTCCGCTTCGTTTCCGGCGTTGTCTTTTACCTTCAAAACCACTTTACCTGACAAAGGTATGCTTTTATCTAATTTTTCGGAGTATATGGTGGCAGTTTTATGCTCGTATTTCATCAGCAACCACTTGCCGTTTACCTCGCAGCGGAAAGAGTTGATGCCTGACAGGTCATCGCCGATCCTAAACCTGATCTGTGTCGGACTTTTGCTAAGCAGCTTGATCGTTGGGGCTTTTACATCCTCGAGCACCTTGAACTTACCCATTGCCCGGGCTGAGAAGGTGATGCTGTTGCCGTCCCAGGCGCCGCCCAGCATACCGCGGCCCTTGCCCAGGCCCAGGTAATAAACAGCGGCTTTGCTCTTGTCTGCTACCGGCGTACTCGGTGTAATAGTCACCTTGATAGGCTTGTGCAATGGCGTAAAATAATCGCCGATGGTATAGACATCGCCTTCTTTTTTGGCTTGCAGGTATAGCGTGTCGTATAGGCTCTCCTTTGCGAAGCGGATGGTCATGTCGCGGTTGCTGAAGCTATGCTCCTGCCCCGCAGGTATAGCAGCCTGCAGGTCGAGTGGGGTAGAGGTGCCGCAGTACTCCAGCGACTCAGGCAAACCGCCGCGTAGGTCATATAAACTCACCGAGGCAGCGCCTTTGGTATAGCTTGGCACCAGCGTTAGTCGCTGGTTGTTAACCACCATCTCCACGTTGCGTGGGGTGGCGGATGTGTCTGAGGCATTCACTTTTAAGATATTGCCGACGATCTCGTAGCTCAGTTGCGGCTTGGTCACTTTGCCATTTGTAGCCTGCGTGAAAGTCGGTTTCTGTCCCTTCACTACAAAGGTCAGAGTGGAGGCATTATTGTAAGTGTCTTTCGCTACCAGTCGAACATGATAGATCGAATCGGCCTGCACGTTGAGTCTGCCCCGGTTTTGCGGCGCAGTATAGAGCGGCAGGTCGTTGCCGTAATCCACGTAGGCTTTCTGAAAGGTGCGTCCGGTGCGGCGGTACACGTTGTAGTTCACGTGCTGCGATACTTGTTTTGAAAGCTCAAAAGGTACACGGTCGATGTGGTGGTTGTATACCTGTTTGTCGTTTACATACACGGTCACGTCCTGCGTGCCGTTGCGGTTCTGGGTGTCGTCGTAGCGGTCGATGGTCTGCAGCTCAAAGCCGATCAGGCCGTGGGCAAACACCGTGTCCGGCAAGGTATGGACGCCATTCGTTTTCTTCGGAGTATACTCCTTACGCGCAAACTCCTGGTTGATGCGGGCATAGATGTTCAGGGGCTGTATACCCAGGCCCAGCAAGTCAGGTGGTGTGGTGTCGATGATCTCTTTGAAGCCCCAGCGCAGTGGGTTGTACAGGCGGTCTTCGGAGTCACGGATCTCAAAGTGCAGGTGCGGACCACCGGAGCCTCCTGTGTTACCGGACAAAGCAATGATCTGTCCTTTCTTCACCGGGAAAAGGTTTTTCTCAGGAAACAGCTCTATTTCAAAGGTTTCTTTCTCGTACTGTTTCTGCAGGATGTAGTCTGCCAAAGGATCATAAAAGGCCAGCAAATGCGAGTAGGTAGTGGTAAGTCCGTTCGGGTGCGTCACATAAATGATGTTGCCGTACCCGTAGGTAGACATCTTCACACGCGAAATATACCCGTCTGCGGCAGCGTATACCGACAGGCCTTCCCGCTGGTCAGTCTTGATGTCGAGTCCGCCATGGAAGTGGGTGGAGCGTATCTCACCCATGGAGCCCGACAAGTAGTTGCGCACTCCCGGCTTGATGGGGAACATAAAGTAGCCCTGTTCCGGCGCTGGTTGAGCAGCCGCTGCAAGAGTGGTAAAAACGTAAGCGAAAAGGAGCGCGAGGCGCTTATTTAACTTCAAAATCAAGTATTTTTTTATCTTCAACATAGCCTTCCAATCTGTCGCCGATCTGCACCGGACCTACCCCCTCAGGCGTACCTGTAAAGATAATATCGCCTTTCTTCAGGGTGATGAAGCGGGAGATATATGCGATGATGTCGTCAAAGGTGTTCAACATCATTTTTGAGTTGCCCTGCTGGCGGGTCTCGCCGTTCACATCCAGTTTAAAGTTGATGTCCTGCAGGTCTTCAAACTGCTCAAGCGGCACAAACTCCGACACCGGGGCAGAGCCGTTGAAGCCTTTGGCCAGCGTCCAGGGCAGACCCTTGGCTTTGGCCTTGGCCTGCAGGTCGCGGGCCGTGAAGTCTATACCTAAGCCGATGGCGTCGTAATACTTGTGGGCAAACTTTTTGTCTATGTTCTTGCCTTCGCGGCTGATGCGCAGAATCAATTCCACCTCGTGGTGGATGTCCTGGCTATACTCCGGGTAGTAAAAAGGATCGTTATTGCGCAGAATGGCCGTGTCAGGCTTGAAGAAGATCACCGGCTCGTCTGGTACTTCGTTTTTGAGTTCGGCAATATGGTCGGCATAATTGCGGCCGATGGCTATAATTTTCATAAAAGATTAAGGGCGTTTTCTTTATCGATTCTCAAAAATAGGCTATCTGCAGTTTTAGTTCAGCATAATTCCGCAAAAAGAATCAGTTTCAGGACAATTTTTTCTGTTAGCCCGCGGCCGAATTTATTGCAGGCCTTTTTTATACTTTAACAAGAGAAGGTCCGCTTTATTGTGTTCATGGCGCTTACAACATTTTATAATATAGCGTTCGTATACCTAATCTAGACCGGACAAGGTGGCAGGCTGCGGTTTTGTGACAGGTTGCACTTTGTTTTATCGGTTAAAGTATAGTAATTTTATCATATTAAATGATCCACACTATCTTGATTCTTAAAAATTGGTTCAAAATTTGAAAAGCCTATTTAAGAGTCATTAAATTTTAAAACTATGTACAAGAAGTTAATCGCCTTTTCGATAGCGGCAGTAATGATGGTAGCCTGTACGACGGTGCCAATCACAGGCCGCAGACAGCTGAGTCTCGTGTCAGACGCGCAGATGATGCAAATGAGTTACGACGCTTACGACCAGTTCCTGAAAGAGAACAAGTTGTCGCGCGACGCACAGGCTACGGCCATGGTGAAGCGTACCGGTCAGCGCATTCAGCGTGCGGTGGAGCAATACATGGCTGCCAACAACATGTCAGACCAGTTGCAGGGCTTCGCTTGGGAGCACAACCTGATTGAGGATGAGCAGGTAAACGCCTGGGCCATGGCTGGTGGTAAGACCGTAACCTACACAGGTATACTACCGATCGCGCAGAACGAAACTGGTTTGGCCGTAGTAATGGGACACGAGATCGCTCACGCGATTGCGAAACACAGTAACGAGCGCATGAGCCAGCAACTGGCCCAGCAGTTTGGCGGCCAGACGCTTTCTGCCCTGGCAGGTACACAGCCGGGTGTAGCACAGCAACTGATCATGACAGCTTATGGCGCTGGTTCTACGTTGGGTCTGCTTAAGTACGGCCGTAACCAGGAGAGCGAAGCCGACCGTTTGGGATTGATCTTTATGGCGATGGCCGGTTACGATCCACAGGCAGCTATACCTTTCTGGGAGCGCATGGAGGCAAAGTCAGGCGGACAGGCACCACCGGAGTTCCTGAGCACGCACCCGAGCGCGGGTACGCGTCGCGCCAACCTGCAGAGCTATATGCCGGAAGCGCTGAAGTACTACAAGAAATAATCACTAACCCGATAAACCTACATGACTGCATCACCCTTAGCCAATGGCCGGCACTTGCTGCTGACCTGCCTGCGCTGGTCGCTGGCCTTGTCCTTGATCCTACTTGTAGCCGCTGGCTGTACCCGCCGCGAAGCTTTCCCCGAGGAAAGTGAGGAGGAGCCGCTTGACGAGGAGGCCGGACCAAAGTATGACGGGCAATTGTTGGCGCAGGTGGTGTTTGACGAGATTGACTTTGTAGTGCCACAGCAGGAGTTGATACAGCCTTTTATAAAGGAGTTCGGTAACGGAACGGTGGTGAACAAAGTGACGATCCATAAGGTGCAGGACAACAAAAAGCTGCCTGCTACCTACTATCTGGTAGGTTTGGGAATACACAACGGCTCTTTCCGCTCTATGGCGCTGGAGTTGGATGTGTCTTCAGACAACAGCCTATACCTGAGTAGCAAGTCGATGAAGCACATTTGCGAAGCCACAGCTGGCTGTGACTTCTGCTACTTTACCTTCGAGGACAACCGGATTACCGGCTGTCAGTGCTCGATCCGGGCTGCCGGCTACGATTGCCGTCACAAGGTGCAGGAAGGCAATAACCTGTTGCAAGGCGTCAGGCTGAAGAACTCAGGACAGAATTAGTCCAGGGTATAGCTATCTAAAAAAAGGAGCGGGCTGACAGTTTTCTGTCAGCCCGCTCCTTTTTTATCCTTGTTAGGATTTAGCCCATTTGAACTCCTGAAAATCTTTAATCCAGCAAATCCTTGAGATAGGGGCTCCGCATAGGGATCTATGACACACTACTCTGCATGTTGCGCAGCCGGATGCGGGTCAGGATCTTTTTGGTATACAGCGGGAAATCGCCTTTCATCATCCAGTCGTAATAGCTTGGCTCTTTGCTGAGTACTTCCTCTACGGGCACATTGCGATGCTTACCAAAGTTAAAGACTTCCTGCCCGGCATTGTTGTACACGATGCGGCCGGCTAAGTCGGCTGACTTCTCGAATGTGAACTTATGCAACTGCGCCATATCGTTCTGGATAGGCGTTTCTTCTATACCTTCAGCCACTTCCACCACCGTATTTTCGTAGCGCTCCAGCTGTGCTTTCAGGATGTGATAAGTTGCTACTGTGTCGGCCTCGGCGCTGTGGGCGTTGTCGAGTGTCTTGTTGCAGTAGTATTTATAGGCGGCTGATAGCGTGCGCTTCTCCATCATATGGAAAATACGGCAGGCGTCTACTACGTGACGGTTGTCAATGTCGAAGTCTATACCTGCCCGCAGAAACTCCTCAGCCAGCAAAGGTATATCGAAGCGCACCAGGTTGTAGCCACCCAGGTCACAGCCCTCCAGAAACTGGTACAGGTTACG
The DNA here is from genome assembly GCF_947502515.1 of uncultured Pontibacter sp. Lineage (NCBI taxonomy): Bacteria > Pseudomonadati > Bacteroidota > Cytophagia > Cytophagales > Hymenobacteraceae > Pontibacter > uncultured Pontibacter sp. The sequence goes on from NZ_CANNAI010000004.1 coordinate 297,099, forward strand.
GGCCACTTGCTGGAAAGTAGGAGCGTCTTTCACGTCCTCGTCGTAAATCTTGTGAATCAAACTCGACTCCAACGGAATCGGTACAGTCGGGTTGATACGACGTGTCTTGAGTATTTCTTCGCCGTCTGGCTTTACTTTCAACACACTGATCTCGACAATGCGGTCTTTGCAGATGTCGGTGCCGGTGGTTTCAAGGTCAAAAAATACAATGGGGCGCTTCAGGTTCAGCTTCATACAAGGGTGGTTTACAGAACCGCTTTTTTGAGCGCCTCCAGGTCAAGGTTTTGATAAGTGCCGGAGCTCATGAGCAGCAGGTTGGCGTTTTGCCAGTCCATCCCTTTCAGGTGCTCGAGCAGGGCGTTAGAGTCGGTATATACCTGCAGCTTTGGGTTGCCAAAAGCACTGCGCAGATCCTCTTCTGATAGCATTTCCATGCGCTTGTGCTCCACCGTTTTAGGGCTGAAAAACACGATCGGCACATCAGCTTTGTCGAGGGCGCCTGCATACTGCGGCAGGAAATTCTTATTCAGGCTGCTGAAAGTATGCAGCTCCACACAGGCCACCAGCTTGCGCTGCGGATACTGTGTTTTCACGGCTTCTGTCGTTGCTTTTACTTTAGAAGGCGCATGTGCAAAGTCGCGGAAGATCACCGTATTGTCGCTCTCACCGAGTTTCTCCAGGCGTTTAGCTGCTCCTTTGAAGGTTTTTAGTGCTTCATAAAAGTCATGCGCCTTGATGCCGATCTTCTTGCAGACCTCTTTGGCTGCACTGATGTTGCGGAGGTTGTGCTCCCCGAACAGCGGAATCTCGACATCACCTTCTTTCTTGGTATGCAGGATGGTTTTACCATTGCGGATACTGTGAGGGTGCACGGTATAGCCGATGTAGGCAATATCAGCTGGATTGCGTGGCACGGCCACCAGCTGTACCTGCTCGTCATCCTGGTTGTAGATCAGCGTGCCGGCTTTTGGCGTCATCTCAGCAAATATGCGGAACTGGTCACGGTATATTTCCTGCGTTGGGAACACGTTGATATGGTCCCAGCTGATGCCGCTGATCACCCCGATGTGGTGGTGGTACAGGTGGAATTTCGGTACCCGCTTGATCGGATCAGAGAGGTACTCGTCACCTTCAATGATGATGATCGGCGCCTCCTCCGTGAGCTTCACCATGCGGTCGAAGCCCTGCAACTGTGCGCCCACGGCATAGTCGAACAGACGGCCGCAGTGCTGGAGCACGTGCATGATGATGGAGGTGATAGAGGTCTTGCCGTGGCTGCCACCTATCACGATGCGCTGTTTGTTTTTGCTTAGCTCGTAAATGAAATCCGGGAAAGAGTAGACCGGTATACCTAGTTCCTGCGCACGAAGCAGCTCCGGGTTGTCGATGCGGGCGTGCATCCCCAGGATGACAGCATCGGGCTTGGCGTCTAGTTTTTCCGGGAACCAGCCCTCCTCAGCCGGCAGTATACCTGCGGCAGCCAGGCGGCTTTTGGCCGGCTCATAAATCTCATCGTCCGAACCAGTCACTTTTATACCCTGGTCATGCAGTGCCAATGCCAGGTTGTGCATGATGCTGCCGCCCGTGGCGATCAGGTGAATATGTTTAAAATCCGTTCTCTCCATAATCCATGCTATCCATTTAGCGAACCGACAAAATTAGAATTCCTGAGTTAAATGTAAATAGCTATACGCTAATATGTGGATATCTTCCGTAATTTGTGGATTACTTGGACGGCTTACTTTTTAAATTTGTGCTTATGGAGGAGATGAAAATGAACGTGCGGCCAACTGGCAACCGCGGCAATTGGGCAAAAAAGGCCCCTGCTGTGGCAGAGTTGGGTAAAAAACCGCCGCAGGCACTAGATTTGGAGGAGGCCGTGCTAGGCGCTCTAATGTTGGAGAAGGATGCGCTGACCACGGTGATCGACATTCTGCGCCCAAGTTCTTTTTACAAAGAGGCGCACCAACGCATATTTAAAGCAATTCTGGCCCTGTTCGATAAGTCAGAGCCAATCGATATCCTGACCGTAACACATGAGCTGCGCGAAAACGGCGAATTGGAGCTCGCAGGAGGTGCTTACTACGTTACCCAGCTAACTACCCGCGTTAACTCAGCGGCCAACATCGAGTACCACGCCCGTATCATCACGGAAAATTCCATCAAGCGGGATCTGATCTCGATCTCTTCTGAAGTACTATCCAGTGCTTTTGAAGACACCACCGACGTATTCGAACTGCTTGACAAAACGGAAGCCAAGCTCTACGAAGTTTCGGAATCAAATATCCGTAAGAACTTCGACGACATGCGTTCTTTAATGCACCAGGCTATCAAGGAACTCGAAGAGAAGCGCAAGCAGACTGATGGTCTGACCGGTGTGCCAAGCGGCATGACGGCACTGGACCGTGTGACATCTGGCTGGCAAAAATCAGACTTGATCATTCTGGCGGCTCGTCCCGCGATGGGTAAGACGGCCTTCGTGCTTTCCTGCCTGCGCAACGCGGCAGTAGATTTCAAAAAGGGTGTGGCGATTTTCTCACTCGAGATGTCCTCGCTGCAGCTGGTGAATCGTTTGATCTCTTCGGAGGCCGAGCTCGATTCTGAAAAGATCAAGAAAGGTAGTCTGGAAGATTACGAATGGGCACAGCTCAACCATAAGATTTCTAAACTGACCGAAGCACCGATCTTCATTGACGATACGCCGGGTCTTTCTATCCGTGAGCTTCGCACCAAGTGCCGCCGACTAAAGGCGCAGTACGACATTCAGATGGTGATCATTGACTACCTGCAGCTGATGAGCGGCAATGCCGAGGGCAAGGGTGGTGGTAACCGTGAACAGGAGATTGCATCGATCTCCCGAGCCATGAAAATGCTGGCCAAGGAACTGAACGTACCCGTAATTGCCCTGTCGCAGCTGAGCCGTGCCGTGGAAACTCGTGGTGGCGACAAACGCCCGCAGCTGTCTGACCTTCGTGAATCCGGTTCCATCGAGCAGGACGCCGACATGGTGCTCTTCCTGTACCGCCCCGAATACTACGGCATCACCGAAGACGAAATGGGCAACCCGACTGCTGGCGTAGGGGAAGTGATCATCGCCAAACACCGTAACGGTTCGCTTGAAAACGTGCAGCTGAAGTTTATTGGCAAGTACACCAAGTTTACCAACCTGGACTCTGATTTTGGAGGTGACGGCGGATTTAATGCACTGCCTAACAGTAGCTTCGATACGGAGACACCGGGTGCCATTCGATTGGGCAGCCGTATGAATGACGGTAGTAACGGTGGGGGGGGATTCCCGGCCTCAGGCTTTGATGAGGAGCCGCCATTCTAATTTTTCAGACAAGAAATAATTTTAACATAAGGCCAAGCGAGAGTAAACCAGGTCGATCAATATTTTGAACCTGCTTATACACTCACTGAATTTTTTGCCGATACGATTCTAAGCCAAAGGAAGAAAAGCCGCTGAGCCCGAGAGCCAGCGGCTTTTCCATTTTACATCCACACTACTTTTTCTTCCAGCGGCACGATGCGCTTGCCCTCAGTTGCTATTGCATCAGCATAACCCAAGTAAAGAATGCCCAGCACGACGTCTTCTTCGCGCAACTGCAACAGCTCTTTCATAGGCGGACGGTAAGCCATACCGCCTGAACCCCAGTAGCTGGCTATACCTAGGGCCGTAGCGCCCAGCAACAGGTTTTGGATGGCGCAGGAAGTAGCGGCAATTTCCTCAAGGGCAGGAATTTTGGGCAGATTGCCGCGCTGCATGTAGGCTACTATTACATGAGAGGCCTTGTCACCCATATGCAGCAGTTTGTCATACTTTTCCTGTAAGTACTGCTCCTGTTGGGTATGTTTCTTATACAGTTCAGCATGATCCTGGCAGAAGTCCTGTACCTTATCGCCGGCGTATACCTTAAAGCGCCAGGGTTCTGTATGGCCATGAGTAGGAGCCCAATCCGCCAACTCCAGCAGTTTTTCCACTTGCTCGTCCGGTATACGCTGCCCGTTCATTTTGCCAGGCTTAGTCGTTCTGCGGTTCCGGATAATATTGCTTATTTCTGAGAATGATGTATCCATATAGGTAGTTTTGATCTTATTTGGTGTTGCAAAAGTACGGACAATGAAATTAAATGTCGGGGTCAGGTTAATAGGATTTCGTGTAGTGTTAGCACAACCTGGCGCATTGCAATTTTGAGTGTTTAGCGAGTAGAGGAGGAGCTTTGATTTGTGTCAGGACAAAAAGAATGGCTCGTCCGGCTAGGGCAGACTATGAAAAACACCGATTACTTAACTTGTAACAGCAGTAGCTTTTCCGGTTATAAACCGGCGTTATGTATAATCACAGGTGGTACTAAAACTAAACTTGCGGAATATGTGTAAATAACCGCCAGTTGTACTGCTCTCAACCTAGCAAAAAATCTACTTTAAAATGCTTACTCCTATAATTGGAGCGGCAAAGTATGTGTTCAAGATTTACTATCTTTAAGATTATCGTTATTTGTTAGTAGGCTCCTATGAATTTTAATAAACTGTTCAATAGTATACCCGAACCTATTGTAGTGCTTTCACCCGAGTACAAAGTTGTTGCGGCAACAGATGCCTTTCTCGAGAGCAGCCTGCGCACAAGGGATCAGCTAATAGGCTTACATTTCTTGCTGGAAGCATTCCCTGAGAGGGAAAATTCTTACCAGGACAATGCTGTAAAAAAAGGCCTGGATCAGGTGCTACAAACAAAAAAGGCTGTGAGGTTGGAGGCAATGCGCTATGATATTCAAAAACCTGATTCTCAGGGAGGTGGATATGAAGTGCGCTTCTGGGAAGTTAACCAGACACCGATTCTCGATAGTGAAGGCAATGTGGAATACATTATGCAGAAGCCTTTTGATGTTACAGAACGCGAAGTATCACAGGTGGCCTTGCAGAAGAGTGAAGAGAAGTTCAAGGTGATGGCAGAAGCCTTGCCTCAACTTATTTATACCGTAGAACCTGGAGGGAAGACCTCTTATTTTAACAAGCGCTGGGAAGAATACACCGGTATAAATCTGGAAACACTGTTACAGATCAATTGGGACCAGATAATTCATCCTGATGACCTGGAAAATACGCTGGCCAAATGGGAGACGGCAGCTAAGGAGGGAGCCGAGATGCAGATGGAGTTGCGTATGCGAGACAAAAACGGGACTTATCGCTGGCACCTGTCCCGCTCAATACCTATGAAAGATGCCGAAGGCAATATTACCATGTGGATTGGCAGCTCGACCGACATACACGACACGAGAAAACTGGTACAGGAACTGCTGGACTCAAACGAGCAAATGGCGCTGCTATCAGACCAGGTACAGCACGCCTACGAAAAAGCCGAATCAGAGCGCAAAACACTGGAAAGACTCATCATGGAAGCTCCGGCTATGTTTGTCATTTTGAGAGGGCCGGAGCATCGGTTTGAGCTGATGAATGACAAATACCAGCAGCTGTACCCGGGTCGCAACCTGATCGGGATGCCACTAGGAGATGCACTGCCTGATATCAAGGCACAGGGCTTCATAAAATTACTCGACAGGGTATACGAGACAGGTGAAACCTACATTGCAGAGGGCGTGCCTATCATCTTGCCAAAGGGCGGCACTGATGAGATGGAGGAGAGGTTCTTCAACTTCTCCTACCAGCCTGTGTACGAGGCAGGCAAAATTACAGGCATCCTGGCCTTTGGCTACGACATTACCAATGAGATTCTGTTTAAAAAGAAGCTAGAAGACCTCTCGTCACTTTAGTCAGAAGTCCGTTTAAAAAATAGTAATTGAGGGACGTTGTGTAGATGGAGGCAGCACGGCTAGATTTCCAGCAACTAAGGATAAAACATATTCTGTATAAGTCGAAGGTGCGCTCATTTCTGTACGGCGGAACCTTCGATGCAAACTTCTTTTCCAATGCAGGGCCAATAGATATTTGGTTTACTACAGTGGGTAAGATCCGGTACGCCCATGAACCTGAAATTTTACAGCTTATCCGGCTTCATCAGCAAATGAACGAGATAGCGTTGAACCTTTACAAGCTTTACAGTAAAGGGCTCATTGAGCAGGCCCATGATGGGCTAAAAGAAGTGGATTTCAGGTCAGATCAGTTTATCCAGATTCTTTCAGGCTTAGATGAAAGGCTTCAAAAGGTATAGGTACAAAATAAAAGAGGCCGGCAATTTTAAACTGCCGGCCTCTTTTGTATCCTGAAAGCTTATCGAAGTTTCAGGTCTACCAGAATCTGCTCGATCTTCTGGCTCAGCTGCTTATTTACAGCATCAAATTCATCTTTAGAAGCCAAAGGCTCATTCACACTGATATAGAATTTGATCTTCGGTTCGGTGCCTGACGGACGAGCAGATACCTTGCTGCCGTCTTCGGTCAGGTATTGCAGCACATTGGAGCTCTCCAGGTCCAGTCTGGACTCCTCTCCAGTCAGCAGATTTTTTCGGGTGCTGTGCTTGAAGTCGCTTACTTCTACCACTTTAGAACCGGCAATGGCCTGTGGTGGATTGGCACGCATGTCGGCCATCATCTGCTGTATTTCCTCGGCACCACGCTGTCCTTTCTTGGTGAAGGATACCAGTTCTTCTTTGTAAAAGCCGTGTCGGGTATAGATCTCCACCATCATCTCGAACAAGCTCTGTCCTCTGTCTTTTGCCACAGCCGCCATCTCGGCGATCAGGGCGCAGGCCGAAATAGCATCTTTGTCGCGCACGAAGTCGCCGATCATGTAGCCGTAGCTTTCCTCGCCGCCTCCGATGTACGTTTCCTTGCCTTCCAACTCCCGGATTTTCTCAGCGATGTACTTGAAGCCGGTTAGGGTCTCGTACATTTTCACGTTATAGCTATCAGCAATGTCCTTGATTAGATCGGTAGTTACAATGGTCTTCACAATGAATTCCTTGCCAGTTAGCTTGCCAGCTTTCTGCCAGGCCAACAGGAGGTAGTTCATCAACAAAGCACCTGTCTGGTTACCATTCAGGAGCTCGAACTCGCCTTCCAGGTTTCTCACAGCTATACCTACACGGTCAGAGTCCGGGTCAGTGGCCATGACAAGGTCGGCGTCAATTTCTTTCGCCTTGTTCAGAGCCAGGGTCATCGCTTCTTTTTCTTCCGGGTTGGGGTACACTACTGTCGGGAAGTTGCCGTCTGGCGTAGCCTGCTCCTCTACCACATGCACGTTCGTGAAGCCAAAACGCTTGAGTACCTCCGGCACCAAAGTTATACCTGTACCGTGTATAGACGAGAACACGATCTTGAGGTCATGCTGGTTTTTAATAGCATCCTGTGAGATGGAAAGGTTCTGCACCTTGGCAATATAAGCCTCGTCCATTTCCTGGCCCAGCATGTGGATGTTGCCTGATTTTGCCTCCCATTTTACCTCGTCGATAGACGTGATCTTGTTCACCTCAGCTATGATGTTTTTGTCGTGCGGGTCGGTTACCTGTGCACCATCGTTCCAGTATACCTTGTAGCCGTTGTATTCTTTTGGATTGTGCGAAGCTGTTACGACTACACCGCTCTGGCAACCTAGGTGACGGATGGCAAAGGATAGCTCCGGTGTAGGACGAAGCGCCTCAAACAGATAAGCCTCGATGTCGTTCGCTGAGAAAATATCGGCGGCGATACGGGCGAACACATCAGAGTTGTTGCGGCAATCGTGCGCAATGGCCACTTTAACCCGCTCACCCGGGAAGTTTTGCTTCAGGTAGTTGCAAAGGCCCTGCGTCGCCATACCCAAGGTATAGCGGTTCATACGGTTGCTACCCGCGCCCATGATGCCGCGCAAACCGCCTGTTCCAAATTCCAAGTCTTTGTAAAAGGCGTCGGCCAGTGCTTCGTGTTCGTTGCGCTCTAGCAGATTGCTTATTTCTGATTTGGTAGCGTTGTCGTAGTTGCCGCTCAGCCAAGCGTCTATTTTTTGCTGTATAGTTGGTTCAATCATAGTCTTGTTGGTGTTGTATGTTGTTGTTGATACTTTCTTCTAATTTATAGCGCAAGCATTTATGGCTATGCAGCTTAAAATGTATATGGCGCGAGCGTCCTCGCTCGTGTCTGCTATGGTGGGGCCTCTGGCCCTGTTGCTCTAGGCATAGCTACGGCTTTTGAAGGTATAGTAACCTGATTTGTTCCATAGCTTCGCCTGTGCGACGGGCAGCTTTTGCCCTGGCCGGGCGGGCCTTACATTTTGTCTTGACACAAAAAGTAAGCAAAAAAGTCAAGACTCCCCAAACTCGCTGAACGCTCAAACAGTGGGTAGTCTTTTAGGCGCACCTGGCACCGCTATTTGCTGCGTAGGTTCTGTGCGAGTTAGTCTTGCTATACCTGCCAGTGGTATGAGCCTACTTGGACTTTACTCACTAAATCACTCACCTACTTCCCTATACCTCCAATCGCACAAAAAATCACACCAGCCCTTCGTTTACCGCTTAACGGTTCTGAGAACTGGTGTGATTTGAATATAGCAAAATCGGAGTATCTAACACGGGTTACACCGTGCTATACTTGGCTTGCGGCTTAAAGGTTACCACGTAGCGCCTGCTCACGCTCGATGGCTTCGAACAGGGCTTTGAAGTTGCCTTTGCCAAACGATTTGGCTCCTTTGCGCTGGATGATCTCGTAAAACACGGTTGGTCTGTCTTCTACAGGTTTCGTGAAGATCTGTAGCAAATAACCTTCGTCATCGCGGTCAACGAGGATGTTCAGCTTACGCAGGTCTGCCATGTCTTCGTCGATGTGGCCGATGCGCTCGATCAGGTCTTCGTAATAGGTCTCCGGCACATACAGGAACTCCACGCCACGGCGACGCAGCTCCGCTACGGTATGCAGAATGTCGTTGGTAGCCACCGCGATGTGCTGTACACCGGCGCCCTTGTAGAACTCCAGGTACTCATCGATCTGAGACTTCTTCTTACCTTCAGCTGGCTCGTTGATCGGGAACTTGATGTATCCGTTGCCATTCGAAACCACTTTTGACATCAGGGCGGTATACTCTGTGCTGATATCCTTATCGTCGAAGGTGAGCAACAGTTTGAAGCCCATCACATCTTCGTAGAACTTCACCCACTCGTTCATGTGGCCAAGTTCCACGTTGCCTACACAGTGGTCCACATACTTCAGACCGACTGGCTCAATGTCAAGCTGGCTCTGGCGTGGTACGTAACCCGGCATAAACACACCGTTGTAGTTTTTGCGCTCCACAAAGGTATGGATGGTATCGCCATAGGTATGGATGGAGGCTACTTTCACTTCACCGTGCTCATCGGTGAGCGTCTTCGGTTCCATGGCAGGTTTTGCACCACGCTCCACTGTACCACGGAAGGAAGCCTCGGCATCGTCTACCCATAGGGCCAGCACTTTCACGCCGTCACCATGCTGATGCACATGTTGCGCGATATCTGAGTTTGGATCAAGGGAGGTAGTCAGCACAAGGCGGATTTTCTCCTGCTGCAGTACATACGAAGCGCGATCTCTTACGCCTGTTTCAGGACCAGCGTAAGCGATCAGTTTAAAACCAAAAGCCGTCTGGTAAAAGTGAGCAGCCTGCTTGGCGTTACCCACATAAAACTCAATATGATCTGTGCCGTTCAGCGGCAGAATATCTGTTGCCATAGGTATAGGTATGGTTTAAATCATAGATTCTGTAAAAATACAGCTTTTATGCGTTTATCAAAACCCGGGTAGTGCCGCAGTAAATTATCATTGTTAATTCTTGCAATTACTACGGCATGTTTCCAACTTTGTAAAAAACAGAATGACGCTATGAACGCAAATGCACTAAACAGTTCGCTGGTGGCCATCATCAGCAAGAAAGAAGAACTGAATGCGCTTGATTATAATGACGAGCGCTACGACGATATTGAAGAAGAACTGCACGACCTGGAAGACGATTTTAACGAAGAGTATGGCGACTACCTGGAGGATGTACTGGAGGATGTGCACGGCAAGCTGCGCTCCGACGCTGACATCCTGCTGCCAACCGCCTACCTGCCTAGTTCGCTCAATGGCGACCATGTAACACCGGATGGTGAGCGTGAAGGCGTATGGGTAGAGTCAGACGAATTTCCGGGTATAGAGATGCGCCTGGTACTGACGGCCAATCCTGCCCGCTTCGTGGTACTGATCGGTGATCAGGAGCGTGAGCTCTGGAAAGCGGAGTAACCAGTACGCAACACATAAAAAAGAGGTGGTCAGGCACTAGGAACTGAACTGCTTCGCAGCTTACTTAATGCCGCCTTACGCTACAATCTGCTAGCGTAGGGCGGCTTTTTTTGCTTTATATTCAAGGGGCTGTCAGTTAAGATGATTTGGAAGCAACAAATGGGTATTATGTTAGTATTCAGGAATATAAAGTGATAATGTCAGGCTTTGTTACTGATAGGAGGAGTGATGTTCTGCCAGGCCCTGTAGGTCCGTAATAAAGAGTCAAACCGGTATCATGTGGGTATGGCGTCATTTAATGTGTGGCTTATGAAAAAGAGTTTCTGGACACTACTCTTGTGCCTTTTATGCTTCAGTGCCGCTGCACAGCAGCTTACCATTCCATCAACTGAAAAGGATAGTGTGGTAGAGCGGGTCGCGGCGCTGCTGGAGCAAAACTACGTTTTCCCGGACAAAGCAAAAGAAATGGGAAATTATATCCGGTCGCAGCAACAGCGCAAGGTATACGACGGGGTGAATAACTACCAGCAATTTGCAGCGGCCCTGTCCTCAGATCTTCAAAAGACCCACCGCGACGGGCACCTGAATCTGAAGTATAATCCTGGCCTGGTAAAAATGCTGAAAAACTGGAAATCTGCCTCAGAGCCTGGACCGGAGGTAATGCAGGAGCACCTGCGGATAGCGGAGCGCAGTAATTTTGGTTTTACAAAGGTAGAGCGCCTGCCTGGCAACATTGGCTACATCAACTTCACCCAGTTTTTCCCGGTCAGTGAGCAAGCCCCCCAAACGGTAGCGGCAGCTATGGCCTTTATCGCAAACACTGATGCGGTTATAATCGACTTGCGCCAAAACGGGGGCGGTCATCCTGAAATGGTACAGCTGGTGATGAGCTACTTTTTTGATGAAAAGCCGATTCACTACAACAGCATTTACGATCGCCCGCGCAATACCACGAAAGAGTATCACACCTTAGCAGAAGTAGATGGTAAGCGTATGCCAAAAACTGATCTCTACGTACTTACCAGCAGTAGCACTTTTTCTGCAGCTGAAGAGCTGACTTACAACCTGCAATCTTTGAAGAGAGCCACAATTGTCGGGGAAACAACAGCAGGTGGCGCTCATCCTGTGCAGCCCTTTATTGTGAATGATCAGCTTGTATTGGACATACCTATCGCCCGATCAATCAATGCTATTACTCAAACCAATTGGGAAGGAACCGGTGTGGTGCCCGATATCAAAGTGGAGGCAGACCGGGCACTGCTACAGGCGCAGGAACTGGCGCTAAACAAACTGCTTTTGACCAGTACCGATGCACAGAACAAGGCCTCTCTGGAGTGGGAACTGCAGCATGTGAAAAGTGAACTGCAGCCTGTGCAGCTAGAAAAGAAAGTTATGTCGAGGTATGCCGGCACGTATGGCGAAAGGATTGTCAGTCTGCAGGGAAACGAGCTGTATTACCAGCAGAAAGGCAAAGCGCAGCGGAGGCTAATTCCGATCACTGATACCATGTTCCGCATCGAGGGGCTTCCTCACCTGCGTATCGAAATGGTAAAAGATGCGTCCGGAAATGTAAGAAAGCTGTTGGAGCTGCAGGCAGGAAGTTCCTTTAATGAATTTGCACGCTCCAACTAATGCTTTTATCACAGGTATACTGCAGGTGACCATCCTGTTCCGCAGTATTTCACGTGCAGAAGTTTCGCTCGTCTGAACTTTTAACTATCTTCCATCTGCCATCGTGTTATACCTGATAAGCCCTCACATATGCAACCAATCCTGAATGCAACTGAACTATCTTCTGTACTGAAGGAAAATCAAAAACTCGTCCTGATCGACGCCCGTTCTGGGCCCAATGGTCGGGCCAAATATGAAAAGGAGCACCTAATAGGAGCCCTGCATGTAGATTTGGATAAAGACCTGGCTGATGTGAAAGCTGATGCTGCACAAGGTGGTCGGCACCCCTTGCCGGAGCCTGATCATTTTGCCGAGCTGCTGGGCCGCCTAGGTATAGCACCTGACAGCCAGGTGGTGGTATATGATGACATGAGCGGAGCGAATGCTGCCTCCCGCTTCTGGTGGATGCTACGGGCTACGGGGCATGATCAGGTGCAGGTATTGGATGGTGGCTTCCAGGCAGCAGTAGCGGCTGGTATACCTGTCAGCAGCGCAGTGGAGCGGGCCAGGCCTGTTGATCCATATCCTTTTAAAGCATGGGAACTACCGATCATTTCCATGGAGGAAGTCGCAAAAGCTGTCAAAGATCCGGATTATCTTGTAATTGATGTGCGTGATGCAGCACGCTACCGTGGGGAGACCGAACCGATTGATCTGGTGGCAGGGCATATTCCGGGTGCTGTTAACATTCCTTTTCAAAGTAATCTGACGCAAAACGGTGCCTACTTGTCGCCTGAGGCTTTGAGAGAAAAGTATAGCCAGGCAATTGGCGAGCGGGATCCGGAGCATGTGGTAGTGCACTGCGGCTCCGGCGTGACGGCCTGCCACACGGCACTGGCCATGGACTATGCGGGATTGGGTATACCTGCGCTCTATGTAGGTTCCTGGAGCGAATGGTCACGCAACGACCGCCCGATCGGAACAGGGGCCTGATTAAAGGTATAGGTATAAACGAAAAGCGGCTGCTGAAATCCATTCAGCAGCCGCTTTTCGTTTGGCAGGTATAGCGCTCTTAGTAGCCAAGCTTCTGGCGCACACGCTCCAGTACCGGCGTGGCGATGGCTTTCGCTTTTTCAGCGCCTTCCAGCAGCTTTTTGTCGATCTCAGCCAGGTTGTTCATGTAATAGTTGAATAGCTCACGCTCCTTGGCGAACTTACGGAGGATCAACTCATACAGCGCCTGTTTGGCATGCCCGTAGCCGTATCCGCCATTCAGGTAGTTGTTGCGCATCTGCAGTATCTCTTCCGGTGAGGCCAGCAGGCTGTACAGCTTAAAGGTCGTGTCTTCGTCCGGGTCCTTCGGGTCTTCCAGCGCAGTGCTATCCGTTACGATGCTCATGATCGTTTTACGGAGCGGCTTGTCGGCCTCAAATATGTCGATGATGTTGCCATAGGACTTGCTCATCTTCTCGCCGTTGATGCCCGGAACGGTCATTACCGTTTCATCCGTCTTTGCCTCAGGCAGCACAAATGTCTCCCCGTAGATGTGGTTAAATGAACTGGCAATATCGCGGGTGATCTCCAGGTGCTGGATCTGGTCTTTTCCCACCGGTACGATGTTGGCATCATACATCAGGATGTCGGCTGCCATCAGCACTGGGTAGGTGAACAGACCGGCGTTCACGTCAGACAGTCCTCTGCGGCTTGACTTGTCCTTGAACGAATGCGCATTGGCGAGCATCGGGAAAGGGGCGAAGCAGTTGAGGTACCAGTTCAGTTCGGTTACCATCGGCACGTCTGACTGACGGTATAGAATATTTTTATCGGTGTCAAAGCCACAGGCCAGCCAGGCGGCGGCTACCGAGTAGGTATTGTGGCGCAGCACTTGCGCATCGCGGATAGTAGTAAGGGAATGCAGGTTGGCTATAAAGTAAAGCGCCTGTTCCTGGGATGCCTTCGATAGTTCGATGGCTGGGAGGATAGCACCCAGCAGGTTGCCCAAGTGTGGACGGCCTGTGCTCTGAATGCCCGTAAGGTATCGTGCCATAGTCGGGAAAATGGTTTACAGCTGCAAAATAACGCAAATTGCTGAAAACACCCTTAGCCCGGCTACGACAATTCTATACCTGGTGCTTTAAAGTTTCTTGAGAGAGTAATTTCTGGAGTTGCTGATCTCGTCCTGTGTATTGCTCAGCAGCTTCACCTCTGTGTCGCTTACCTGCAGAAAATACATGGGGTCGATGTCGCCGGCGGTAGGTATAAGCTGCAGCACTACCGCGTCCGGGTTTTGCTTGTTGCCTTTGGCCAGGAACCACTTGCCGCTGCTGTTCACCACGCTTTTATCGGCTGGTTTGCCTATGTATACCTGTTTCATAGTGAAGGAACCCTTGGAATTGCCACTCAGGGTAAGTTCAGTTTTGATACCCTGGCAGTCCTTGCAGGCGATCGTACCCATAAAAGTGCCGCTCGGAGGAGCCAGGGCGGGAGCTGCTGATGGCGCTTCTTCTGCCGGCTTTGCAGCGGTGCCTTTTGCTGTCGAGGACTTTCCTTTTGCAGGAGCTTTCTTAGCAGTTGCTTTTTTACCCCCACCACGGTTTTCTTCCAGCCATTCCTGATAACTTTTGCCGGACTGCGCCTGTACCTGCTGCAAGCCTAGTGTAAGAGTGAATAGGACGATAAGTGTGAGTATTGTTCTCATGCTATGTAGGATTTGTCGTTCAGGGTGAATCATATCAGAAAATATACCAGTTTTTCAGAAGTACGCTTTTGAACAGGCTATTTCTGTTAAAACTGTTGTTAAACGTTAATTATTGTGCGCATTTGGGAATCACGCTTTATGCGGTGGTCCTGATATGTTGTAGTAGGATGTGAGATACGGAAGTAGGAGGAGAGGGTTTTCAGCAGTTGAACCTGAGCTTATGGATTGCATCATTTTCTGGCTCTAACTGTAAGGCACCCCTATAAAAAACAAATGACCAGGCGCTTCACTTAAGAGCAGTCACCCAGCCATTCAAAAAAAAATCAAATCAAATCTTATAGTTCAAAGTCAATTACATCATAGGCTAGTCTCGGTTTAAGTAAAAACAATCAATCTTGTATCGTTTAGGCTGTCACCAGCTTTTTGGTTTTCTTTGTTTGGTATACCCTGTTGAGGTTACTCAACGTAATGGCGAGAAGTATAAGCGCCACACCCAGCCACTGCACCGTCCATACCTCTTCCTGCAGTACAAGGTAGGACATGGCCACCGCTACTGGCAGTTCCGCTGAACTCAGGATGGCACTCAGTCCAAGGCCGGTACGCGGTATACCATAAGCGAAGAAAAGAGGCGGAATAACGGTGCCGAACACGGCCAACAATAAGCCCCACTTCAGCAATCCATCACCCAGCGCCCCGTTCACCAGGAACACCGGAGGGAAGACACTCATAACTAGTATAGTCGCGCCCGTCAACAAAAGGGCACTTTTGGCGGTAGGGTGCAGGTCGTTGCCGGCCGCACCGTTGATCATCAGGAAAACAGAATAGCAGGCTGCTGCCAGTAATCCGAAGCCGATGCCAGCTAAGTCAAAATCAGGAACAGTGCCTGAGAACAGTCTGCCCGCCATGGCGGTACCTATCAGTACCAGCAGCACCATCACGATTTGAGATAGCTGTGGCATTTTGCGCTTGATTACCGCTTCCAGCAGCAGGCTCATCCAAGTGAACTGCATCAGCAGCAGGATGGCGATAGAGGCCGGCACCGCCTGCACACACTTGTAATAGAAGATGCTCACCAGGCCAGTGCTGGTACCCATGGCTACGAGCTTGAGTTTGTCCAGTGCCGAAACACCAAAACTGCGACGCCCCATCAACTGGCGCACCAGCACAATGCCCCAGAGTATGATAAAGCCAAAGAGGACCTGTGTGCCGGTGACGTCACCCAAGGTATAGCCTTCTTTGTAAGCCAGTTTTACGAATGTGGATAGTATGCCGAAGCTACACGCTCCGAGAAATACCAAAAGGATGCCTCTGATCATAGATGTCCCTTTTGAAAATAGTCAGTAAAAAAATAAGGTATAGGGGTGGGCCCTCAGACCCAAATGGCGGAAATGGGAACTGTTAGAGGTCGTGCAGGACGTACCCCGTAATGAAAATCTGTGTATGTGCTAAGTGTGCAGCCATTTTGTTTTGCAAGGCCGCAAAGATAAAGCTGTATTTATTTCAAAAGCAAATTTATTTGTAACACAGGCTACTCTTTGCTTTCCTCAGCGGCTACCTCTATCATGGTTTCGGCGGTGCGGCGACCCAGGTAACCGTCTATCAGATAGTGCGCTACATACAGTAAAGGCGTAAGGGCGACGGCGATAAAAAATTTGTAAATATAATTGATCGCAGCCACCGACATGACCAGCGAAAGGGGCCAGTTACCAAAAAGATAGAAGGCCACAAAGAGGACAACGACGCTGTCGATCAGCTGCGAAACAAGCGTGGAACCCGTCGCCCGCAGCCAGATCTTGCTGCTACCCGTGAAGCTGCGCAGCCAGTGGAACACCGTGGCGTCCAGAAACTGCGAAATAAGAAAGGCTACCACCGACCCGATGATGATACCCAGCCCTTGCCGGTAGATGGAGTTGAAAGCGAAATCAATATTGAATGGGTTTCCCGCTGCATCCTGATTATTCAGCTCCAGCCAAAAAGCAGCAGGGGGTAGCCCTGTTACAATAGTGATCACCAGGAATGCATACAAAATCAGGACCACGGTCAGGATGCTGACTTTCTTCACACCCTCTTTGCCAAAGTACTCATTGATGATATCGGTGGTCACAAACACCACAGGCCAAATGATGACGCCAGCCGTGAGGTTGAAGTCAAACTTCTCGCCCATGATTCCGATCTGGGCACCCTGCAAACCAAAGAGTGCTTCCGCCGAAAAAATCTTTACACCGATCAGTTCAGCCAACAGGGCATTGGCCAGGAAGATGCCACTCAGGACAAGGAAGAGGTTGGTGCGTTTTTTCTCAAGGGAGGGGGCTGCCGGCATAGGTCGGGTTTTCTTATCACAGCAAGTTTACAAGTTATGGGCCGCTAAATCAAATATCACTGCCCTTAGCTTTGCTGCTAACAGTGCTCCAGCTAAAACAATGAGCTACGCCTTCACCAAGTATTTTCTGCCATTCAATAAATATAATATACAGATTGCTAATATTTATAAAAATTGTTTTATTAAATATTGGATAAAAGCTAAATTTATGTTTGCTAGTTGCTTATTTCAATTAATTCCTTAGTTCTATGAAAAAGATATTTACAGGAGCCGCGCTGCTGTTGTTGTGCTTTGGGTCGGGAGAGGCCATGGCACAGGGCGGGATGCTCAACAAGCTAAAACAAAAAGCCAACAATATCGCCGAAAAGGCATTGGACAAGACAATTGAGGACAAAACAGGTATAGGGAACGGCTCCTCTAACAATAATAGCGCTAGGGCTGGCAATTCCAGTTCCAGCAGGGCCAGAAACAAAGGAGGGGAAGGTCTTATCTCGACACCACCTGATGTGAATGCATTCTTGGGTGACGCTGACAAAGCCTTTAAAGCCGGTACGTATGGCGAAGCCCGCTACGCAGTGCAGCAGGCTATGCTGGGAGTAGAACTCCAGATCGGGCAGAAGATACTCAAGTCTTTGCCGGAGTCGATCAGCGGTTTGAATAAAGATGAAAGTGTAGAACAGGTGGCTAGCAGCGGCTGGGGATGGGCCGGTCTGACCATCATGCGCCAGTATACTGACAATAACGAGAAGGAACTGCGGGTGATGGTGGCCAATAATTCGGTGATGCTATCGGCTGTGAACATGTACCTGGCAAACGGGGGCTATACCCAAACATCAGGAGAGCAGCAGAACTGGAAGCAAACCAAGGTGAAAGGGCACCGTGCCGTGATCGAGTATGATGATGCCAGCGGTTACAAACTGACCGTGCCTATGGGACAGTCGTCGCTGCTGGTGTATGAAGGCGTCAACTTCAAAAACGAACAGGAGATGATGGCAGCGGCCAATGCGGTGGATATTGATGGCATCAAGAAGATGCTGGGCGAAAAGTAAACTTCATAGAAATCTAGAATGAAACCAGTCATGAAAAATATAGCAATCCTAGTCGTTTTTACCTTCCTGCCTGCCATGGCCTTTAGCCAGGATTTCAGCAAAAGTTTAGCGGAGGCGAAAACCTCTTATGGTTCAGGTGATCTAAGCAATTCGCGTTTTGCGATGGAGCAGATGCTCCGTAGTCTGGACGCTGAAATTGGGAAGGAAATCCTAAAGATGCTGCCGGCAAAAATGGAGGACCGCAGTCCAAATGTGAAAGAAGATGACGTGACCGGCGGTGGCGCAGGCTTTGGTATGGGCTTGTTTGTGCATCGCAGTTATGGCCCTGCCACCAATCAGGTTACAGTTGACATTATCAACAATTCACCACTGATCAACTCATTGCAGGCTGTTCTGGCTCTGCCATTTATTGGCAATTCCGGCGACGGCAAACAAAAAGTGGTGAAAGTGCATGGCTATAAAGCAGTACTAAATAAAATTGAAGGTATGGAAGGAGCTCCGGCCGGTTATGAATTGCAGATTCCTTTGCAGAACACACTGCTGACCTTAAAAGCCGACAATGCAAAAGAGGATAATATTATGAAGATGGCCAACAGCCTGCCACTCGATAAAATAGCGCAAATGGCGCACTAGTCAGGTATAGCTATACCTTATTCACGCACACAGAAAATGCTTCCCTCTACTGCCAGATCGGTTTTAGGGAATACCTCCTGCGCTTCTGTGAGCAGAGGCGTCAGGTCTTTGTAACGCACCGAGAAGTGACCTAACAGCAAGTGACGTACCTGAGCGGCAACAGCCATTTCGGCGGCCTGTCGTGCAGTGCTGTGGAAGGTATAGTGCGCCCGCTCACGCATTTCGTCAGTAAAGGTAGCTTCGTGGTAAAGGAGATCCACACCCTTCAGGTAGGGGAGCAGGTCGGGCTTATACCTACTATCTGCGCAGTAGGCGTAGCTGCGGCTGCGCTTGGGCTCCAGCGTCACCACCGAATTGCGAACAAGCACATTCCCTTGTTCGTCGCGTACGTCCTCGCCCCATTTCAGTCGCACCAGTTGCGGTGGCGTCAGGAAACCGGGCAGGTTCTCTTTGATCAGCGGACGTGGCTTTGGCTTCTCGCGGAACAGGAAACCGCAGCAGGGAATGCGGTGCTCCATGGGTATGGTATGCACCGTGATCTTTTTATCTTCGTAAATTTTGCGGTAGCTGGTGGTGTCAAGCTCATGAAAAATAAGCTTGTAGCACAGGTTAGTGCCGGAGTACTTGAGCTGAAGACTTAGGATTTCGGAGAGGCCGGGAGGGCCAAAGAGGTGCAGCGGCTGTTGGCGGCCCTGCAAATGCATGGTAGAGAGAAGGCCTGCCAGACCGAAGTAGTGGTCGCCGTGCAGGTGGCTGATGTAGATATTAGAAATGCGCTGATGCTTTATCTTGTAAAGCATCAGCTGCATTTGGGTTCCTTCTCCGCAATCAATCAGATGAAGCTGATTGTCTATGGTCAGCAGTTGGGCAGTATGGTGCCGGTTTGCCGAGGGTGTGGCCGACGAACTACCGAGTATCCTGAGTTCGAAATCCACAAAATAGGTTTAACTAGTCTTCCTTGTTGGTCAGGTCCTGCTCGATCTCGTGTAGGAACACGCGGTCGATCGCCTCTTCCACCGTAGGCAGGATGTTCAGCACAGACTCTAGTTTAGAGATCGTGATCAACTTCATCACGTGGTCCTGCAGGCTGGTCAGAATCAGCAAACCGTTAGACGAGTTGCAAAGTCTGTTAGCGATCAGGATAGAGCTCAGTCCCGAAGAGTCAGTATATTTTACGTTATTGAGGTCAAGAATCAGGTTGGTGATCCCTTCAGCATTCAATTTCACGAACTCAGATTTCAAATCCGGAGCGATTGAAGTATCAAGTTTCTTCTCGTCTATCGTGATAATCGTGTAGTTTTCTTTCTTATCAATCGTGTACTTCATAGATCTACCAGTAAAGGATTTAAACGCGAATGTACCAAAATCCACGTTAATAATTCTAATTTTTGTCGTTAAAAATGTTTTCTTCTATGTGATTCTCAATGCGTGAGAGCACATTATCGTAACTTTCCTTATGAAAAGGCTGGCCCGTAAAAACCTCGTAAAGTTCGATGTATCGGTCCGAAATACTGTTCACTACTTCATCTGTCATTTCAGGTATAGCCTGGTCTTCTTTTCCCTGAAAACCATTCTCAATCAGCCACTGGCGCACAAACTCCTTTGAAAGTTGTTTCTGCGATTCGCCGTTCTGCTGGCGCTCCTGGTATCCTTCCAGATAAAAGTAGCGCGAAGAGTCCGGTGTGTGGATCTCGTCGATCAGGTATACCTCACCGTTGTAGCTGCCGAACTCATACTTGGTATCTACCAGTATCAGTCCGCGCTTTGCGGCCAGTTCCGAACCTCTTGCGAAGAGTGCCCGGGTATAAGCTTCTAATTTAATATATTCTTGCTCAGATACAATGCCTTTTGCCAGAATTTCTTCTCGCGAAATATCCTCATCATGTCCTTCGTCGGCCTTGGTCGTTGGGGTGATGATCGGCTCGGGCAGTTTGTCGTTTTCACGCAAGCCCTCCGGTAGCGCTACACCGCAAACGCTGCGTTTGCCGGCCTTATACTCGCGCCAGGCATGACCAGCCAGATAGCCTCTGATCACCATCTCCACTTTATAGGGTTCGCAACGGTACCCGATCGTCACGTTCGGGTCTGGTGTCGAAAGCACCCAATTCGGAACAAGGTCTGAAGTAGATTTAAGGTTTATGCTCGCTATTTGGTTCAATACCTGGCCTTTATGAGGAATGGCCCGTGGCAACACCACATCAAACGCTGAGATCCGGTCGGTGGCTACTACCGCCAAACGGTCCTCAAAATAATAAACATCGCGCACCTTGCCTCTATAAAAACCGGTTTGCCCGGCGAAGGAGAAGTTAGTTTCTTTTATGGCCTCCATTAGGTCTGTTAGGTTAGAGAAAGGCAAAGTTAAAATATTTTTGTCGGTGCGGGTTAATAGCTACAGGTATAAATGTAAAATGCCTTTTGCAGAAGGGAAAATCATCTGGGTTTAGACATTGCTATATACTCTTAAGTATAGCTATAGTTTTATATTATGAAATCTATTTTTTGTACATTATTGAGAATGTTGCGGAGGAGGCAAAGATTTCTCTATTAACGGCTCACGGTAATGAATGATGTTGTGCGCCATTCCTTTAAAAATGACAAAATGGAAAGGGAGCATCGCATACCAGTACAGTCTGCCTGCCAAACCATCTGGCCTGAAAGCAGCTAGCTGCTCAAGGTAATTCCCGTCAGCCTCCCGACATATTCTGAACTGTAGCCAGGCCTCGCCGGGCAGTTTCATTTCGGCATACAGCAACATGCGTTCAGCCTTTCGGTCAACAGCCAGTACGCGCCAGAAATCAATGGAATCGCCTGATTTTACATCAATTGGATGCCTCCGGCCGCGCTGAAGGCCAACCCCACCCACCATTTTGTCAAGTAGTCCACGTATCTCCCACAGGAAGTCTGTCTTGTACCAGCCGCGCTCACCGCCAATTCGCAGGATATTGTCCATCACCTCTTCAGGTGCTCTATCGAAACGCATGCGCTGGCGGTCGGTGAGTACCCCATGCTCTGGAATTTGTACAAAATCCATGAAATTGAGTTGGATGGTGCCGCTCACCAGTGCATCCTTCCAACTTGACACCACCATGTTCTGCTCCATCTTGGTAAAAGCCAGATTCAGAGCACTCTCGTAGCTCAGGCACTTATGCGGTATAAGTTGCTGTATGCTGCTGTCTTTCACCACGGCATCGTTGCGCAGACTCTCCACCAAACTGCGGGCTAGTGCGTAATTGGTGCTTGTGACAAAGTATAGCCAGTAGGAGGAGAGCTTAGGCGTGAGTACCGGTAAGGTATAGATGCGTCTTTTCAGGTTCCTGACTTTTGCCAGCTGCAGCAGCATTTGTTTGTAAGTGAGCACGTCAGGACCGCCGATCTCGAAACGTCTGCCATAGCAGTCTTCCCGGCCCAGCACGGCAGTCAGGTAAAACATGACATCGCGTATGGCGATGGGTTGGCAACGGGAGTTGAGCCAGCGAGGCGTGATCATGACAGGCAGTTTCTCCACCAGGTCGCGGATGATCTCAAAAGAAGCGCTGCCAGATCCGATGATGATGGCCGCCCGCAAGACGGTAAGCGATGCTTTGCCCTGCGCGAGTACATCCTCTACCTGCCGCCGCGAAGACAAATGCCGCGACAAGTGCACATCGTTGGCAATGCCGCTGAGGTAGATCAACTGCCTGGCACTAGTGCTGTTGAGGTACTGGATAAAGTTTGTAGCCGATGCTCTTTCAGCCTCTTCAAAGTCTGCCGAGCCGGAACCCATGGAGTGCACCAGATAATAAGCCGCGTCTATGTCTCTTGGCAAGTCCTGTAAACTTTCCGGTTGAAGCAGATCCCCTTTTGCCACCTGTACTTTTTCCTTAAGGCTGTCTGCTACCTCGAAGCGGCGTGGATCCCGAACAAGGCATACCACTTCGTGCTGCGCTTCTATGAGCACAGGAAGAAGTCGTTTGCCAATGTAGCCGTTTGCGCCGGTCAGGAGTATTTTCATTTGTGTTTTAGGCCGTCTATACCTGCACAACAGGGACGCCCTGTTAATGTTATGCGAGTTCGATTATGTTTTTTCAAAGATAGTGAATCTGCAGGTAAAATAGGGTTCTGTTATAAGGTGTATAAGGCCTTGATTTGCAGGCTTGTGAAATTGATTTTTAGATGAATCTGAAATATTGTGAAATAAAAATTTGGATTATTTGAAATGCTGCTCTAGCTTTGCATCATCAAGTCTGATATCCCTTTGTGGGTATCGATTTATAAAGAAGCGTGGAGAGACAGGCTCTGTGAAGCGCTAGCAACCAGCCTCAGGCAAGGTGCTAATTCCTGATTCCGGATGTTCGGAAGCATATAAATTGATAACGTTATGGAAAAGGGAACAAAACCAACACCGCTTTTTTTACGATCAACTACGGCAGCCCAACTGCCACAAGCTTGTCATGCCTTTGCACATGCTGCTGTCATGTGTAATTCCATGTGCATGTGCTGCTGCTGTTGCTAGCGCGACCAATCCCCAATTTTTTTTGCTGCAATAATGTCTCGCCACAGGTATAGCCTGTGAGCATACGCCTGTAGCCTCCTCTTTCATCTTGTCATAGAACAAGCTAATCTATTCTATACTTTTCAAAATTCTAAACAAAACGACTATGTCTAATTCACTTCATTTCGAAACACTACAGTTACACGCCGGCCAGGAAATCGATCCAACCACACGTTCCCGCGCTGTGCCAATCTACCAGACTTCTTCCTATGTTTTCAAGGACGCCGAGCATGGTGCCAACCTGTTTGCACTGAAGGAGTTTGGTAATATCTATACCCGCATCATGAACCCCACTACCGATGTCTTTGAGAAACGCATTGCCGCTTTGGAAGGCGGAGTTGCGGCGGTAGCCGTTGCCTCCGGGCAGGCGGCTCAGTTCATTGCGCTCAACAACATCCTGCAGGCGGGCGACAATTTTGTTTCCACCTGTTTCCTTTATGGCGGTACTTACAACCAATTCAAGGTAGCCTTTAAGCGGTTGGGGATAGAGGTGCGCTTTGCTGAAAGCGACGACCCGGAGAGCTATGCACAGCTAATCGATGAAAACACGAAAGCCATCTACACCGAATCCATTGGTAATCCGCGCTTCAACATACCTGACTTTGACGCGATAGCGGCCATTGCCAAAAAACATGACATCCCGCTGGTAGTGGACAATACGTTTGGGGCCGGTGGTTACCTGTTCAGGCCAATTGAGCACGGTGCCAACGTCGTAGTGGAGTCAGCCACCAAGTGGATCGGCGGACACGGTACCAGCATTGGCGGGGTGATCGTGGATGGCGGAAACTTCAACTGGGGCAATGGCAAGTTTCCGCAGTTCTCTGAGCCTTCGGAGGGATATCACGGCCTCAACTTCTGGGAGGTGTTCGGCACAGACGGGCCTTTCGGCAATATCGCATTTTCCATCAGGGCAAGGGTAGAGGGGCTGCGTGACTTCGGTCCGGCGCTTAGTCCTTTCAATTCCTTCCTGCTACTGCAGGGGCTGGAAACTCTCTCGCTGCGTGTGGACCGCACGGTGCAAAACGCGCAGGCGCTGGCCGAGTGGCTGGAGCAGCACGAGCAGGTAGAAAGTGTGAACTACCCGGGACTGCCTTCCAGCAAGTACCACAACCAGGCCAAGAAATACCTGAAGCGAGGCTTTGGTGGCGTACTGTCCTTCAACCTGAAAGGCGACAAGAAACAGGCGGAAGTCTTTGTGAATAGTCTGCAACTGGTGAGTCACCTGGCCAATGTAGGCGACGCGAAATCGCTGATCATCCACCCGGCCTCTACTACTCACCAGCAGTTGTCGGAAAAGGAGCAGCAGAGTGCCGGTGTGACACCTACCTTGCTGCGCCTGTCTGCAGGTATAGAGCACCTTGACGATATCAAAGCTGACCTGGAACAGGCTTTTGCCAAAGTACGGCAGCACCACGAAGAACCTGTATTGAACGAATCATAATGTCTGAACAATTAGTATTTCATTACCAGAAACAATTTCAACTGGAGTCGGGGACATCGCTCCCTGGCTTCCAACTGGCCTATACAACCTATGGACAACTCAATCAAGACCAAAGCAATGTGGTGTGGGTATGCCACGCCCTCACGGGCAGCTCGGACTTCACCGACTGGTGGAGCGAATTATTTGGCGAGGGAAAACTATACGACCCGGCGGACTGGTTTGTGGTTTGTGCGAACACCCTGGGTGGCTGCTATGGATCCACGGGACCACTTGCAGTTAATCCGCAGACGCTCCAACCCTTCTACCACAGCTTCCCGCAACTGACCAACCGGGATATTGTGCGTGCCTTCGATCTGCTGCGGCAGGACTTAGGTATAGCCCAGGTGCATACGCTGCTGGGTGGCTCACTGGGCGGTCAGCAGGCGCTGGAGTGGGCTATTTTGCAGCCGGAGGTTTTCAGGAATCTGATCCAGGTGGCATCCAATGCGCGGCATTCGGCCTGGGGTATCGCCTTTAACGAGAGCCAACGCATGGCCATCCGGCAGGACCCAACCTGGCAGACCAGCACAAGCGAGGCAGGTATAGCAGGTCTTAAAACGGCCCGCGCCATCGCCATGCTTTCCTACAGGCACTATACCTGCTACGAAGCGAGCCAGCAGGAGCCGGGTAACAGCATCACCGACGATTTCCGGGCAGCCTCTTACCAGGTATACCAGGGCGAGAAACTGGCACAGCGCTTCAATGCCTACACCTACTGGTTGCTTTCCAAGGCTATGGACTCACATAACATTGGTCGGGACAGGGGAGGAGTTGAAAAGGCGCTAGAGCGGCTTCGGGCTAAGACCCTCTTTGTCGGAGTAGACACGGATCTGCTTTTCCCGATAGAGGAGCAGCAGCAACTTCACCGGCTGGTGCCGGGTTCCCGTTTCACCCAGCTCCGCTCCGGTTACGGGCACGATGGCTTTCTGGTAGAAACGGCACAACTCACGCAGGCTATCCGGGCATTTTATGAAATAGAAAAAGTAAAGCACAGACACTATGAAAATACAGAAGTTTAAGAAACGCATCGGGCTGATTGGCTTCGGCTGCGTAGGGCAGGGCCTATATGATGTGGTGGAAGCCAACCGGCACCTGGGCTGGGAGATCGGAAGTATCTGCGTGAAAGACAAAGACAAGCCGCGCACCTTACCCGCCTCTGCCTTTACTTATAATGTGCAGGAGGTGCTGCAAGATCCGAGCCTAGACATTATCGCCGAACTGATCAGCGATCCAGAGGAGGCACTCGGTATCCTCAGACAAGCCCTGCAGCAGGGCCGAACAGTAGTCTCTGCCAACAAAAAAGTAATTTCCGAAAACCTGCCGGAGTTGATAAGCCTTCAGCAGCGGCATGGGAGTGTACTGCTATACGAAGCCTCTGTTTGCGGCAGTATACCTGTGTTGCGCACACTTGAAGCCTACTATGGATCAGAACCGTTGGTGGAGGTACGAGGTATACTCAACGGGTCCTCCAATTATATACTGAGTAAACTGCACGCTGAGCGGGGAAGCTACCAATTGGCTTTGGAGCAGGCTCAGGCCTTAGGTTTCGCTGAGGCGGATTCTTCCCTGGATGTAGAGGGGGTGGATGCGTTGCATAAGCTCTGCATTCTGGCAGCGCATGCCTATGGGGTACTGGTGCATCCGGAGGAGGTGCTGCATTTTGGTATCCAGCACATAAACACTGAAATCGTAGAGCTGGCTGATGCCTTGGATTGCCGTATCAAGCTGATCGGGTCTTTAAAAGCTACTGCTACTGGGCAAGTCGCGCTTCAGGTGCTACCCACGCTTATACCCACGACAGATGCTCTGTATGGTGTGGAAGCAGAATTCAATGGGCTTGAAATAGAGGCTCAGTTCGCGGGCAAGCAATTTCTACGAGGGCGAGGCGCTGGAAGTCACCCGACCGGCTCGGCTGTGTGGGCTGATATTACTTCGGCAGTACGGGGATATCGCTATACCTATCCGAAGCTTTGCACCAGCCAGACAACAACGGCCTCCGGAGACGAGCAGATCACAGTCCTGCTCCAGGGACAGGGGAGGTCTATTGCAACGTGCATAGAATTGCTTCAGTCGACCCTGTACTATCAGTCTCCGGACAAAAGCCAGGTTGTTCTTTCGGTGACGCCGCAGCAACTTAAGCTGCACCAGACCTCCTTTAAGTTGCAAGGTGTATTTGTGGCGGTTATCCCGGCAGGTGTAGCACTTGATAAAATACCAGAGCTGCTTGCGCGAACGGAGGCTATACCTGCATAATATGTGCAGGTATAGCCTCAGACTCCAGGTGTGAATAAGTGTAGAAAGTGGAAATTATTCCGAGGATGAATTATAAGAAAAATTCAATTAAAAAATTTTAATAATAGCAATTTTGAATTGCACATTAATTGTATAAGTATATTGTGATAAATCAGGTTAAGGCCTTTATAATAACATTTTAAAATATTTATGCAAATAACGCTATCATTTTCATCTGTTTATGGTTTTACTATCGTACAATGAATATTTATGGACGATACATAATACCCGACGGCAATGAAAACCTATATACCTTGGATAAGCACTCTACTTCTGATAATTATATTTTCATCCTGTAGAAACGACAATGTTTCACCGATCCGGAATGTCCGATTTGACCCCGGTTTGCTAAATCCGCTACAAGCTGGCGGTGGTATGCCCTGTATCGCACATACCTATTATTATAACGATGCAGAAAAGTCGCTGGGAACAGTATACAACGGCATGATACTCCTGTCATTTAGCCAGGAACTCAGCCACGAAGAGGCTACAACTGCAGCTGGGCAGTATGCTTTTATACAAGAGTTGGGGCAGCCGATCCATACAAACTCCGCTCGTTTATACCCTGCCAAGTTAGCGGCAGGACTCAGCTGCCAGCAGGTAGAAGGAGCGATATCCGAGGTTTCAAAGGATCCGGCAGTAGCATACGCGGCTCCTTATTTTGAGTCCGCCGGTGGTCAGCTATTGGGTGTATCGAATGAATTTATTGTAAGTGTGGAAAGTGGCCGACAGCCAGCTGAGCAGGTGATCAGACGCCTGACTGCAGCGACCCGCACTGAATTAGTAACTGAGCTGAACGCTGATACTTTTGTATTGCGAGCCGATAAAAATTCACGGGGCAATGCGCTCGAGATGGCTAACTTCTTTCATAAGCAGCCGCTCATAAAGCATGCTGAACCAGACTTTGTGGTTTCGGTCAACATGTAAAGTTTTTGATTGTGATGGTTTTGGGTTAAGAGTGAGAAAGCCCCGGTTCCTTGACTGAAACCGGGGCTTTCGTTTTATCAGAGGTGATGCAAAAACTAGCTAAGGTATACGGCAGCTGCTTTGTCGCGCAGGTTGTAAGCCGAAGCCATCACCTCGCCATAAGCGCCCGCTGTGCGTATCGCAATCAAGTCACCGCGATTGGTTTCTGGCAGCACTACGGCCTTGCCAAAGCAATCAGACGATTCACAGATCGGGCCTACGACGTCATACTTCTCCTCAGGGCCTTTGCTAGTCAAATTCTCTATTTTGTGGTACGACTGGTAAAGTGCCGGACGTATAAGCTCTGTCATCCCGGCATCCAGAATGGCAAAGTTAGTCGACACACCTTTCTTGATGTACAGTACTTTGGAGATAAGCGTGCCGCTCTGGGCTACGAGTGCGCGTCCCAGTTCAAAGTGCACCTGCTGGTTCGGACGCACTTCCAAAAACTGATTGAATAGCGAGAAGTAAGCCTCAAAATCAGGTATAGGCTGCTCGTCCGGACTATAGTAGTCCACGCCAAGACCACCGCCTACGTTAATGTGCTCCAGCTGCACCTGCTGAGATTCGAACCAGTCCTGGAATTCGTTTACACGGGTACACAGGTTTCTGAAAGCAGATAAGTCTGTTATCTGAGAGCCTATGTGGAAGTGCAGGCCGATCAGCGACAGGTTAGGAAGTGACTTTAGCAGCGTCAGCACATCAGGCAGTTCCCAAGCATTGATACCGAACTTGTTTTCTTCTAGCCCTGTGGTGATATACTTGTGCGTATTGGCATTCACATTCGGGTTAATGCGTAGCGCTACACGGGCCGTTTTGCCTTTTGCCTCCGCCAGTTCGTTCAGAACGATCAGCTCGTGGCTCGACTCACAGTTGAAGCAGAAAATGTTTTGATCCAGGGCGTAGTTGATCTCTGCATCGGACTTGCCCACACCAGCGAACACCACATGATCAGCCGAAAAGCCATTTTCAATGGCACATTTCACCTCGTTTCCGCTCACGCAGTCAGCTCCAAAGCCTACTGCACGCATCTCGTTCAGGATCGGGCTGTTAGTATTAGCCTTCATGGCATAGTGCACCTGAAAGTTATATTTAGCCGCCTCCTGGCTGGCCTGCTGCAGGGTTTGGCGCAACAGGTTGAGGTCGTATACATAAAAAGGAGTGGCGTGCTGCTGCAACTCCTGCACAGATAAATTAAGCATTGCTGTTGTTCCTTTCAAAGATGCCCTCATTCAGCAGGATGAGAGACCTTTCTTTATCGGTTGTGTTGATGAGTAAGCTAATGTTGTTTTTGCTTCCGCCATAAGAGATCATGCGCAGCGGAATGTCACGTAGCGATTCGAAAATCTTCAAGCCGGAGCCGCTGCGATCGGCAATAAAATCTCCCACAATGCAGATGATAGTCTGGTCCTGGTCAACCTCTACTTGTCCGTATTCCTGAAGCTCACGCGTGATCTCAGCCAGGAACTTCGGGTTATCAATGGTCAGCGAAACAGCCACCTCGGAAGTTGTGATCATGTCGATCGGGGTTTTATATCGCTCGAACACCTCGAACACGCTGCGCAGGAAACCATAGGCCAGGAGCATGCGCCCTGACTTGATCTTGATCGCCGTGATACCGTCTTTCGCTGCTACCGCCTTAATACCACCCTTTCCGGTCTGGGCTGAGATGGTGGTGCCATGTGCCTGTGGCTGCATGGTGTTGAGCAGTCGCACCGGAATGTTCTTCTGCTTGGCTGGCAGTACGCTGGACGGGTGCAGGATCTTGGCTCCGAAATAGGCAAGTTCTGCCGCCTCGTCAAAAGACAGCTCCGCGATTGGGAACGTGTTTTTCACGACACGCGGGTCGTTGTTATGCATACCGTCAATATCCGTCCAGATCTGGATTTCGCTGGCATCGGCCGCCGCACCGATCAGGGAGGCCGAATAGTCTGAACCGCCACGCTTCAGGTTGTCCACCTCACCGAATGCATTGCGGCAAATGTAGCCCTGCGTGATGAACAGCTTCGTATCCGGATACTTCTCTAGCTCCAGTTTCAGATTCTTGCTGATATAAGCATTGTCTGGCTCCTCGTTCTCGTCGATCTTCATGAAGTTAAGGGCCGGTAACAGTACCGAAGCTATGCCCTGCTCCTCAAGGAAGAACTGGAACAAAGCCGTTGACAGCAATTCGCCTTGTGCCAGCACGGCACGCTCTTCGTAAATGGTGAAGAGGTCGAGTGTGAAAGAGCGGATATGATCGAAGTGAATGGCGATCAGCTCAAGCGCCTGTTTTTTCTTTTCATTGGTGGTGTAGAGTTCTTCTACTACCTGTTTATATTTATCGTGTAGCGCATCGATGAGCGCATTTGCTTCCTGGTTGGCATTCTGGTAGAGCTTCTCAGCAATCTGTACCAGCTGGTTGGTAGTGCCCGACATAGCCGAGAGCACTACAATCTTTGGCGATCCATCATGGATGAGATCCGCCACCGCTTTCATTCTTTCAGCCGACCCCACAGAGGTGCCGCCGAACTTTAAAACTTTCATCTAATCAGTTTGAAATAAAGGGTATAGTCAGAAGCTGGTCAGGTATAGGATGAACAAATTCTGGCTGTAAATTTAGTAAATTCGGTGCAGATGTATGTTAGACAGCTAAAAAAGAAAAAGGCAGCCATTTATGGCTGCCTTTTTCTTTAAGATATACTTGAAGTTTAGTTTTTCATGATAGGGGTTGTCGACTCCATGCCTTCGCCCACTACTTTGATCAAATCGCTTAATGGGTTCGGCTAAACCTGTGTAGCCAGTTCACGTGTCAGACTTTAGCTTTTTCTAAATCATGGAGAGCACTAAACTGGCAGCATTTCCACCAAACCCTGCAGCATTCACCAGAATACGATTGATGGTGTGAGGTGGGCACTTTTGCAGTATAGAGCTATAGCCTGGATATACGATTGACTGCTGCTCAAACAAATGCAAGGCGTACTGTACACTAAGAGCTCCAGAAGAGCCTAGTGTATGGCCTAATAGATGCTTATTGGTGGTGATAGATGGTATATTGTCTTGAAACAAAGCTTGAATAGCAGACAATTCAGCTTTATCACCTGCTCTGGTGCCAGGGGAATGAGTTATGATGACATCAACGGATTGATCATGTAAAGGTAACTGAGAAATTGCTTGCCGCATGGCCTGCTGAAAGTTAAGGCCTTCTGCTGAAATTCCCGTTTTACTTTTTATCTGTTCAAATCCGAAGCCTACAGCTTCAATGATCACACTGCCTTTCTCAAGTTGAGCAGAAGGCACTTTTTCGAGGGCAAGCACAGCTGCACCTTCGCCGAGCATAAAAGTATTTTGACCCGAAGTACCATAAGGTTGACAAGGGAAAGGTTGATCCCATAAGGTAGAATAAATACCGATTGCTTTCATTTGTGCAATGGTAAAATTGGTAAGAGGTGCTTCAGTACCTCCCGCCAGAAAACGCTGGGCCATACCTGCCCGTAGCCAGGCTACCCCATTAGCTATCGCCATTAGGGCTGTGCTGCAGGTAATAGAGTGACTGATTTGAGCACCACCAGCCTGAACAGCATGTGCTACCCAACTCGACAAATTACCTAAGGTAGTGGTTGGGGAAGCCGTAGGAGAAAGCGTACCCTGTTGGTAGGCTTCAAAATGCTGTTCCGTCAGGCCTGTCGCTCCACGTGAGGAGCCCACATTTACGGCCAAATCTTCCCGAGATTCGCTCTGATTATAAGTCCAGCCAGCTTGTATTACTGCCTGCCTAGCAGCAAAAATAGCCAATAGAACAGACCTGTCCAGTTGATGGTAATTTGGGTTTTGTAAGACAAGTTGTTGCAGTTGAGATTCAGCCCCTGCTGAAAGTGTAGCGACAGGCGTCGGTCTGCCTCCATGCTGGACATACGTGAAAACAGGCTTGCCATTCACGTAAGACTGAGAGGTGGACCGTATATCATATCCTAACGGTGAGATAGCGCCGTAGCCCCTGATGACAACATGTTCTTTAGCTCTTTCCAATAGGGTACAAAGGTATAAACAAAGATCGTGGTGACAAGCTTAAAACCTGCCACCACGATCTAATAATTTGCTTAATTCCAGCAATTACCTTTGTTTGACCAGCTTAGTCGTTGTGTCCATGTTAGCGCCTTTTATTTTAAGGAAGTAGACGCCTGTTGCTAAGTCCTGAGTCGGTAGCTCAAGTTCTGTGAATCTCCCTTCGATGATGATCTTGCGTTCTAAGATCACGCGTCCCTGTACATCCATTATCATCACTTGTGCTTGGCCTATCTCTTCAGTAGCTAACTCCACCCGAACATAATCATGAAATGGGTTTGGGTAGGTTTTTACTGAAGCTGAGATTGTTTTGATATTAGCGGCCACTGTCTTGCTATACTCAAACGCCCCATCAAAGTCTACCTGGCGAAGTCGATAGTAATTGGTGCCACTGCTTGGGTTGCTATCCTTAAAGGTATAATGATTGGTCAGGCTGCTGGTGCCCTTGCCCTTTACTGTGCCTATTTTCGTGAATTTGCGTCCGTCCTGGCTGCGTTCTATCTCAAAACGGTCGTTGTCAGTTTCAGAAGCCGTGCTCCAGTTAAGTGTCACTTGGTTGTTCTGGGCTGTGGCTTTGAAGGAGATGAGTTCTACAGGTAGGGGGTTAATAGGGGTAAAGTAAAGAGAATAGTTAGCTGATTTTGTAGCCGTTTTACCGAAGTTATCGGTAGCAGTGTAGCTGAATGTGGATAGGTTCCTGCTAAATCCAGATTTAAGAACAAAGCTTAAAAGTCCAGCCTCCTCAGGTGTTATAAACTGACCAGGTGTAGCCGCAATGCCCCTTACATATAGCGTTCCTGATGCTGCGTCTGGTAATGTCAGAATAGTATAAGTTGCTACTGACCCTCCAGTAATCACTGCCTTTAAAGGGGTTAAATCCTGAGCAGTTGGTATGTCTGGATCTAATTCTATTTCTACTGCTTCTACAATAGGGCCATTGCTAAATGCATAGGTAGTGTTGTTGTTTGCAGTGTTGGAATCGACAATACCATTCGGGGCATGAACAGTAGTAGTGTGTCCAAAAGCTGCATCTGAGTTGATGGTTGCAATAATAGTAAAAGTCGAAGTACCATTAACTCCCATATAATCTCGGCTTGCTACCCAAATATCCTGTGCTGCATTGTAATAGTTAGCCGAAGGACTTTGACCAACTGAACTACTTACAAAAGTTAAACCGGCAGGCAAAACATCCCTCACTTCAATTGCACCATTTATGCCTATCGAACCTCGATTAGTAATAGTAAAACGTATAGACACATTCTGGTCTTTGGCGTATGGCCCTTCCGTCATTACTGTATGCGTCAATTCTAAATCTACAAATCCTCTTATTGGAATGGTATAAGTAGCA
Source organism: uncultured Pontibacter sp. (assembly GCF_947502515.1). Taxonomy (NCBI): domain Bacteria; kingdom Pseudomonadati; phylum Bacteroidota; class Cytophagia; order Cytophagales; family Hymenobacteraceae; genus Pontibacter; species uncultured Pontibacter sp. The sequence goes on from NZ_CANNAI010000004.1 coordinate 330,249, forward strand.
GGAGTAGCGTCTGAAACTCCCACATTGTCAGTTGCTGTGAAAGTGAAAGTTGCGCTTGCTTCATAGTTGATAGAAGGCCTGAAGCTTAGCTGTCCCGCCTGCGCCGGCGTTATTACCTGTCCCTCTGTTACCGCAGCACCATTCACATATAAAACGCCCAGCCAGTTTCCGGGCAAAGTAACAATGGTATAATTGGCTATGGTGCCATCATCTGTTGCGTCAAGCGGCATGATAGCTTGTGCTACATTGGCATTAGTGATTGGGTTTGTAATCACGTTGCTGGCTACAGGTGCTTGATTTGCTCCTACGCTTAAACTATAGGTTGTAGCGTTATTGCTTAAGTTAAAATCGGTATAGTTAGGTGAAATAATGTTTGTCGTATGTGTGATAGTACCTACAGCATTAAGTCTAGCTGTTATGTCGAATGTATAAGAAGCACCTTCAGCTATTACTCCATTGTTCGGAGCCCAAGTATCATCACTAGGATTATATTGACCATTCAGTGAAGTGTTGCTAATATATGTCAGACCAGTTGGCAATAAATCCTGTACTAGAGCACCATTATAAAGTGGTGATGTACCAATGTTAGTTGCCGTAACTCTGATAGTTATATTTTGCCCCTGGTAGTAAGGTCCTGCTGTTAGTATGGTGTTGGTTAGTTGTATATCCACATCAAGTTTTACAGGTATGGTATAAGTAGCAGGAGTTGCATCTTCAGCATCCTCATTATCTATCGCAGTAAAAGTGAAGGTGATATTTTCTTCGTAGGTAATAGATGGCCTGAAGCTAAGTTGGGAGGCTTGTGCTGGCGTTATTACCTGTCCTTCTGTTGCCGCAACTCCATTCACATATAAAACGCCTTTGCCTGACTCAGGTAAAGTAACTATTTTGTAATTTTTAATAGTTCCGTCTGCATCTGATGCTGATAACGGTGAAATAGGTGATGCAACAGGTTTGTTAGGTATAGCTGCAGAAGTAACATTGTTTGCAATCGGCTCCCCATTGATAGGAATGGTAATAGTGGCCGAATTGCTTTCTGCTCCTTCGCTGTCTCTTACTTTGTAATTAAAGACAACATCATTCAGGTTTGAAAGTACAGGCGTAAAGGAAACGCCTCCTGCAAATGAAATTGCAGGATATGGTGTATTTGCTACAACTGCATTACTTCCTATTCTTAGTGTGCCTTGTGTGGTTGTATTAGGTACCGATGTAAAAATTATACTTGAATTTGTAATGTCATTGTCATCAGTTGGGTAATCACCTGAAGTAACATTTATTGGTGTTAAACCTGCAGTGTTTAGGATAGTTTGTGAGGTAATATTTTTTGCTATAGGTACACCATTTATAGATATAGTATAGGTTGCAGTATTACTATATAACCCGCCCGCATCTTTTACCCGGTAACTAAATGATGCGTCAGCAACAAAATTACTATGGGTATAGGTAATTTTGTCCTTATCAGCCCAGTTAAATTCCTGTGTGGTATTATTAACTACTACACCATTAACTCTTAGCGTACCGTTTGCAGGTAAAGTAGTAATCTGAAAATTAGATATTACGCCATCATCAGTAGCGTTTAGGGAGGGTGCTAATGTTACATTCGAAGCAGTATTTAGTAAAGTAGTATTGTTTGTTACATTGGCAACTGTTGGAGCCTCATTTACATTCGTAACATTTACAGTAATTGTCTGTTGAGAAAATAATGCGGGCGATCCATTATCTGCAGCTCGAACAATAACAGTGTAAATGTTTGTACCTGCAGCCGAACCCGGAGCTTCAAAATCTGGTGCTGTAATAAACGTTAGGGCGCGAGTGGTTGGGTTTATATTAAATTTAGCTGCATCAGCCCCACCAGAGATAGAATAAGTTAGCGTTGTGTTTGCATCTACATCTGTAGCTGTTACTATTGTCACTGCTGTTGTGTTTTCAGGTACATTAATACTAGCTGTAGCACCGCCACCATTAGAGGTGATTACTGGGGCCTCATTTACATTAGTAACTGCGATAGTAAAAGATTGGCTAGAACTAAGCGAGCCATCCGATGCCTGTACGGTAATGCTATGCGAAGTGGCAGTTTCAAAGTCCAGTAATGCTCCGTTAGCTACTGTTACCACGCCAGTAGAATTGTTAATTGCGAACCTGCCACCAGCGTTGTTAGTGAGGCTGTAGGAAATAGTTGCTCCCGCATCAGGGTCTGTACTTCTTGCTGTAATGCCTACGAGTGTCCCATTCGGTGAATTTTCAGGCACTGTATTAGCAGCTGCGTTGATATCTACAGGTTGGGTTGGAGCCTCGTTTACATTTGTAACATTTACTGTAATATCCTGTTCATCAAAACTAGTGCTGGAGCTGTTGTCAGTAACACGTACCGTTACGTAATAAGCATTAGTATTTGCTGCAGACCCGGGCGCTTCAAAATCAGGAGGTGTTCTAAACATTAGAGCGCCTGTAGTTGCATTAATATTAAATTTTTCTGCATCTGCACCACCAACAATGCTGTAACTGCGGAGGTTGCTTTCTAAGTCGGTCGAAGTAACAGTAGTAACTGCAGATGTATTTTCTGCAACTGATATTGTTGCTGTGCTACCTCCCCCATTTGACGTGATTTCAGGGTTAGCATTTACTTTTATCTCACAAACGGAATGCACATTAACAGAGCCACCTGTACTGGCGGTATAGCCAAAATGCACATTACCATTCCCGTTAAATATCCTTGATACAATATCATCACCTGGGCGGGTAATGCGAAGTACACCATCAAAATAAACCGACATGGTATTGGTTTCCCTGTTCCAAATAATTTTAACAGGATAATTAATCCCATCTTCTACATTGGTTTTGGTGCTATGCATCTGCACAGGGGCTGTGGAGGTTATTGTTGCTGCTGAAGAGTTTGTTACACTGCCATTCCAGAAAAAGTTTGTGTGATCAACTGATGGTTCAGAACCATTTTGATATGTGTCAAACTCTACACCAAAAGAAGGTGTTATATTTTGGAAACCTAAGCCCTGACCTATTGTTCCAGAAGCAAAAACAGGATTTGTAGCTACTCTCTGGAAGCCGAACGCAATTCCATCGGCACCAGCATCATTAGTGCCGAAATATGCATTGAAAGTGATCTCGAAAGATTTATTTAAATCGATAGTATTTACACTCCATACTTGTCCTTGCTGATTGCCCGTTGCTGTTGTAAGTTGGTAGCAGTTGGTGCCAGTTTTGAAAGCATTACCACTTGCCTGATAAAGGTCTTCTGTAATTTCGATAGTAACAGGTACATCAGAAGTACAGCCATTTACATCTGTAAGTCTAATAGTTCTAGTGTAGGTTCCCGCAGTAGGTGTGCTATTTACTGTAATTGAGCCTGTTGAATTTAATGTTAAAGAAGTTGGAAGTACACCACCGCTTACGATAGTTGCACTTGTTATAGCTCCATCTGGGTCTGTCGCTGTGGCTACTACTCTTCCACTAGATAATGCACCTCTCGCATAAACGTTATTTGTTGAGTAAACTGCTGGGTTGTTAGGATAGATGGTGGCTGTAACTTCTCTTCTAGAAGTGCTTTCGCAAAGAGTTGTGCTATTATAGGTAGTCACATAATATGTTCTGTTTGCAGAAAGTGAGGGTGTTGTAAAGCTAGTGCCTGTAAAAATGGCATTACCTCCGCTCTGTGATTCGTACCACCTAATTGTATTGCCGTTTGACCCTGGAGTGGCTGACAAATTAACTGTGCCAGTGCCACAACGAGTATTATTTGTTACAGACGAAGGCTGAGTAGGTAAAGGGTTAACCGTTAATGTTGCTACATTCGATGTTGAAGTGCCAGTATTGTCTGAAATTCGAACACGATATTTTTTTCCATTATCAACATTACCTACTGTAAAGCTAAGTGTATTGCTATTAGTACCAGTTGAGTTCCAAGCTGTGCTTCCCACATTTTGTACTTGCCATTGAAAAGTAGGTGTGCTGGAGGCTGTGCCATTTACAACAAACAGAACAGATGTACCGCTACATGTAGATGTGCTCTCTGGCTGATTAGTTATAGTTGGAGCCGCCTCAACCGCCCCAGTTGGAAAAACTATTAAACCTAATACCAACGATACTACAATTGAAAACCTTTTAGCATCATCTTGGATAGCCCCCCCCCTTAGCATTCGGGAGCAAATCCTAGTAAATACGTTTTTGAAAAAAAACGAGGTGGTCGACGCGAGAGTGCTTTTAAGAGTTGCTGAAGAGCTTGGTAAAATTGCTATCATATTAAACTGGCAAAGGTTATTTTAATTGAACCGAATCTCAAGGTTTAAATCCTAATTAATGATGTTGCAGGAACATAATAATTGGACATGTTTAACCTATAGCAGAAACAATAATGCCAGTAAAGAATAACGTCTAAGTAATACGTCAATTAGTCTAATTAATACATCTATATCATTTAATATTAGAGTTTTATGTTTTAAGCTTTGTGCACTAATTTAGAAAAGTATTTATGGGAGAGGACACGATAAGTTAATTAATTCCAAATTTGGGAAGTTTTTTTCTAAATTTGGAGAATCTGCTAATCGAACAGTAATAGTGAGTCTTAGGATTGTTTAAATTAGTGTTGTATAGTAGGAGACAGCTTAAACGAAATATATTTTTTAAGGTTTCTGATTTGGGTTGAGATTTTGATTTAAAAGATAATTTAATAAAATATAATAATTTGACTTTTAGAAATTTGCTTGCAGTTAAATTGAAGATTTGGAAGTAAAAGTTGATTGAAAGTCTAATCATGCAGCGTTGTCTGCTTAGGCGGCTCAAAATAGCGTGTGCCCGTAATCAGCTCCTGCATACCTTGCATCGTACGGTATACCTGTTCCAGCTGCTGATCTGTAATACAGTAAGGGGGGATAACATAAATAATGTTTCCAAGAGGACGTAGGATAACGCCTTGCTCCAAGGCGAAGCTATACAACGTATCGCCAAGTTTATTAAAATAAGAAGTGCCGTCGGCTTCGAACTCCACAGCCAGAATAGTGCCCTGCCGCCGCACTTCCAGCACCTTAGGCAATGCCTTAAATTGTTCGGCAAATGCAGTGTGGCGCTGACCAATGCGGTCGATATGCTCTTGCGTTTCTGCTTGTAGCAACAAATCCATGCTGGCCAGACCGGCGGCGCAGGCAACCGGATTGCCTGTGTAGCTATGGCCGTGGAACAGTGTCTTGTGCTTGTCGTCGCTTAGGAAAGCTTCATAGATTTTTTCGTTGCAGGAGGTTGCCCCTAAGGCCATTGTGCCACCTGTGAGCCCTTTCGATAGGGTAAGCATGTCAGGCTTGCGCTGCAGGTAGTCGCTGGCGAAGGTGAGGCCGGTGCGGCCAAAGCCGGTCATCACTTCATCAGCAATGGTCAGGATGTCGTGTTGCTGGCAGATGGAGAGCAGTTGATCAAGCACGGATGGGCTATACATGACCATGCCCGCCGTACCGAGCACAAGTGGTTCGTAAATAAAAGCGGCTATGTCTCCGCCGTGGGCATATGCTTCCAATTGTTTTACGGTCTCCTCTTCCTGCCCAGGTATAGGCACATCGATGAAACAAACTTCAAACAAATAAGACCAGAACGGAGCCGTGAAAGCACTACGGGCACTCACAGCCATGGCGCCGAAGGTGTCGCCGTGGTAGCTGTCACGAAAGGCGATGATTTTACGCTTGGGTATACCTTTGTTCTGCCAGTACTGGATTGCCATTTTGAGAGCGACTTCCACAGCAGTAGAGCCGTTGTCAGAGTAAAAGATGCGGCTCTGTCCTTGCGGGAGTATTAGAAGCAGTCGTTCGGCAAAGGTAACGGCAGCAGGATGGGTAAAGCCCGCAAAAATCACGTGTTCCAGCGTCTGCAGTTGCTCCGCTACTTTCTGCGCGATGTAAGGGTGAGCATGACCATGCAGATTTACCCACCAGGATGCTACGGCATCAATATAGCTTTTTCCGTCCTCCGCATAGAGAAGCGCCCCTTCGCCCCGTACGATCGGTATAGGGAGTGCGGCGGTTTTCATTTGCGTGTAAGGATGCCAAATGACCTGCTGGTCGCGGTTGGCTAGATTGTCGGAAGCAGACATAGATGATATAGGCTTTGGTGCGAAAGTATAAAAGACGGCGGGGAATGCCTACGAATCCTGCCTGAAAAACCGTTTCAGTATCCTTTTGCCCCGGCTGCGCATGGCGGGAGAGCCATCTTTTAGCAGAAATTCAATTTGGTCTTTCAGCTCGTCTTTTATCCACGGAAACTCATCCTGCAGGTATACCAGTACATCCAGGCAGTTGACTTTTACTGCAACGGGTGTGCGTGTCTGGATCAACCATTCAAACATCGTCTCTACTACAACGGAGCGGTCAGGTAAAGCACGCCAGGCAGCTTTATAAACCGGCTTTGCCTCAGGGTTAGCACAGCACATGAGTATTTTGGTGAAATGCCTCTGGCAACTCAGGTTATGCTGCTCGGGCAGCTGCGCGATGAAAGTTGGCAAATGAGGTGTGAACTGTTTCGGGAAGGAATAGGCCACATGTTCCAACACCCAGGCTGCCCTAAAAGCAACAGAAGAGGTATGCTTAACAAAGCAAAGCTCCAGCAAATCCTTCACCTGTAATTTACCTGAGTTTGATTTTGCTGCAAGTTCCTGCACCTGCACTTTGCCAAGTGGAAAACTTAATGCCTGCAACAATTCTTCTGCGCTCATGTGCCGGATCTAAATTTCAGGTAAAGCACCAGGTTAAATTATGGACTAGAAACCGTAGTATTCCTGATAGGCAGATTTCCTTGTCTGGGACCTGTCCTGGGTTAAAATCTGAAATAGCGTATACTATATAGTAGAGTTTAATCGATAGTCAACTGTTTTGTTTATCCCTTGTTATGTGAGCTTACAGGTATGGCGTGAAACTCTTAGCATACTCAGCTACAGCCTCTTGGCAGAAGTCGGCTTCCTGACGGATGGACGGCAGACGGCGCAAACCTGTATACTTGATGATGAAGTCCTCGGACGTTTGGTTTTCTTCTCCGTTGAAAATAATGCCTGCCACCGGCACTTTGCGGTAACGCAATACCTCCGCCGTGAGCAAGGTATGGTTGATGCTGCCAAGGTAGTTTCTGGAAACCAGAATCACTTCCAAGCCTAATTGCTGCACCAAGTCCAGCACCAGATAGCGCTTGTTCAAGGGCACCATCAAACCGCCCGCGCCTTCAACGATCAGGTTGTTCTGGGTTTCGGGAAGCTTTAATCCGTGCACGTCGATCTCTATACCTTCAGCGGCTGCCGCTTTGTGGGGAGAGGCGGCCATCTTGAGGCGGTAGGCTTCAGGGTGAAATACGGATTTTTCATTTGAAATAAGACTTTTAACCGTGTCTGTGTCGGTAAAGTCTAGACCGCCCGCCTGTACGGGTTTCCAGTAGTCGGCCTGCAGGGCTTCGGTGAGAATGGCTGCGGCAACTGTTTTGCCAACGTCCGTTCCGATGCCTGTTACAAAATATCTTTTCATGTACCTTTCGCTATGGCCTGCACGAGGCCGTCAATTTCTTCTTCACTATTATAGGCATGCACAATCACGCGGAGCCGTTCTGTACCAATGGGCACAGTAGGGGGCAGCACGGGGCGCACATCAAATCCAGCTTGTTGCAGAGCAGTCGCCAATGCCTTGAGTTGCCGGGACTGTTGCGGGAAAACAGATAGGATAACACTGTTTTCCGGGGTGCAGCGTATGCCGCTAAGTTTGTTCAGTTTCTGGTACAGTCGGGTCGCGAGTTGCTGCACGTGCTCACGCTCAGGCGCGAGTTCGGGCAGCAGGGTATAAGCGCACTTCAGGGCCACCAGCGCATGCGTTGGCAGACCTGTGGTGTAAATAAATGCTCTACTATAGTTAATCAAAAAGTCGCGCAGCACCTTGGGCCCAACCACGGCTGCTCCGTGACTGCCCATGGCTTTGCCATAGGTGATCACTTGCGCAAATACCTGGTCCTGCAGCCCTAGTGCCACTGTTAATCCTTCGCCATTCGGTCCGTACAAACCCACAGCATGGGCCTCGTCTACAATCAAAGCAGCACTGTGCTCATTACATACCTGAGACAGCTCCTTTAGCGGGGCTTTGTCGCCATCCATGGAGTAAACCGATTCCACTACCACATATACCTGACCGGTTGCGTGCTTCAACTTCTGACGCAGGTCTTCCACGCTGTTGTGGCGGAAGGCGTAGGTTTTGGCAAAGCTCAGGCGCAGACCGTCTTTCATAGAAGCATGGCTGGCCTCGTCATAAAACACGGTATCACCGCGCTGCGGCAAGGCAGACAGCAGGCCCACGTTGGCCGTATACCCCGAATTGAAAAGCAAAGCCGCCTCCCCCTTGTGGTAGGTCGCAATGATACCTTCCAACTCTTCGAAAAGGCCGTGGTTGCCGGATAGCAGTCGGGAGCCCGTTGCCCCCAATGGTAAATGTCTATAGTGCTCCTCTTCCTTGTGGATAAGTGCCCGCAGTTTCTCACTGCGAGCAAGGCCGAGGTAATCGTTGGAGCAGAAGTCAACTAGTCCGGCGGTGGTTTTGAGCGTACGCAAAGTATCCTGTACTGCCCGTTCCGCCAGCTTCTGCTGTAGTTTATTTTTCAGGACATCAGACATGGGTTAGAACTCAGTTTTCTGATTTCAATATAGGGTTAATGTCTTGATGCCTCTAAAGTTTAGAGATCAAAATAATGTCATCTCCTGAAGTATGACATCGGTATCATCACGATAGTGCTTTGACACCGAGATTCCCTCTTGAGAGAGGCAGGGGTGTGTTATAGCTATTGCCTTAATCCTTCGACCAGGATCCTTTCAGGATGACAGAGCGAAGAGGCTTTCCGGCAATTTTTATCACCAAAGACCTAGCAAACGTGCTGTGCTTCTTCTTTAAAGGACTTTCTTGGAGTAAGACCCAACAGGTCAAACATGGCTTTGTCGGCGTCGAAGTCCGGGTTCGGCGTCGTCAGAAGCTTTTCGCCTGTGAAGATGGAGTTTGCACCGGCCAGGAAGCAAAGGGCTTGATCGGTTACACTCATGCGCTCACGGCCTGCTGACAGGCGTACCATGGTCTTCGGCATCAAAATACGGGCAGTGGCGATCATGCGGACCATTTCCCAAACGGTAACCAGCGGCTGGTTTTCCAGTGGCGTGCCTTTTACCGGTACCAGCGCATTTACCGGTACAGATTCCGGGTGCTGCACCAGGGTAGACAAGGTATGGAGCATGCCGATACGGTCCTCGTCAGTTTCTCCCAAACCGATAATGCCACCTGAGCAAACGGATATACCTGCCTTGCGCACGTTCTCAATCGTATCGAGACGGTCGTCGTAGGTACGGGTCGTGATGATGTTGGAATAGTTTTCCTCAGAAGTGTCGAGGTTGTGGTTGTAGGCGTACAGGCCAGCTTCTTTCAGCTTTTCAGCCTGGTACTCGTTCACCATACCCAAGGTACAGCAAACTTCCAGTCCCATCTCGTTTACACCTTTCACCATGTCAAGCACTTTGTCGAAGTCGCGGTTGTCGCGCACTTCGCGCCAGGCGGCACCCATGCAGAAGCGGGTAGAACCGCCGTCTTTGGCACGCTGAGCCGCTGTAAGTACTTGCTCCTGGCTCAACAGTTTGTGCACATCCACACCCGTGTGGAAACGAGCTGCCTGCGGACAGTAAGAGCAGTCTTCCGGACAGCCACCGGTTTTCACTGACAACAAAGTACATACCTGCACCTCACCAGTAGCCTGGTGCTGTTTATGTACATTGGCTGCTTCTACAATCAGTTCCAACACCGGTTTATAGTAGATCGCTTTGATCTCCTCCAGTGTCCAGTCGTTACGTATGGCTGCGTTTAGTCCGTCTTGCGTCATGTTTATCGGGTTTGGATTACGAAGATAATTTGAAGATTTAGGAATAAAAAATCAAGGTTGGGGGTATGTTCAGTGGATAACTTGTTAACTATTTAAGCACATGTACTATTTCTGTGGAAAAAATGGTTTGTTAATTTGTTGGGAAGCAGCTTTTGGTAGGGCTGCGCGACCCTTAGGCTGTGGAAATAAAGTTGAAGCCGGACTTGCTGGTTGATGGCCTCAGGCTTTGTACAGGGCAACAGAAGAAGGGATTTTGGGGTATACCTGAATCTGTAAATTGTACCGATCTCTTCTTCATCGTTGAAATATGCATTTGACCTCTACTTCTCCTACCACCACACCCTTGTTGCTTTCCCCTGAAAATGTGCTTCGGAAGCTCGCTGTCATTATTTTCGTGCTGCTGCTGGCTGATATTGCAGGAATCATACTGGAGAGTGTGTTGCAATACGAGTCGAGGCTGACCCGCTTGCTGGTACACTATTTTAATTTCAACGGCGAGAGCAACATACCTGCTTTTTTCTCTTCGGTGATGTTGTTAGCGGCTAGTGGACTCCTCTTTCTGATAAACCGTCAGCAGAGAAACGCGGCACAGGAACATTATACCCGTCATTGGTTTATCTTGGGGTGCATCTTCCTGTTTATGGCCATCGATGAGAACACACAGATACACGAGCGGGTGGCGGATTTTGTGCGTCCGCGTCTGGCAACTGACCTGTCGGGTATGCTGCATTGGGCCTGGGTGGTGCCCTATAGCGTGCTCACATTGGCTGTTGTTGCTTATTTTATCGGGTTTGTGCTTCGCCTGCCTACTTATACCCGTAACCTGATCCTGCTGTCGGGGGCGCTGTTTGTGGGCGGTGCGCTCGGACTGGAGTTTTTTGAAGGCTACCTGTACAAGCGCTACGGACTTGATCACCTGTACAACCGCATCCTCTACTGCCTGGAAGAGTTGATGGAAATGTCAGGGGTAGCGCTGTTTATTTATGCGCTGCTCGACTACCTGACAAGATATGGCACCCAGGTCCTGATTGCTCCCAAAAACAGAGACGTATAATATGTGTACCTTTGCCGGTGCGCGGGCAGGTCGCCCGGCGATCTATACCTGAATCTATGTCATTTTCGTCATTAGGCCTTTCGGCACCACTGCTTCGTTCCATTCAAGAGCAAGGCTATACTGCTCCTTATCCTATTCAGACACAGGCTATACCTGCCATTCTGAAAGGTAAGGACCTGCTAGGTATAGCCCAGACGGGTTCGGGCAAGACGGCCAGTTTCGCGCTGCCTATACTGGAGCTATACCAGCAGAAGCAGGCCGGTCGCAACCGCTATGTGCGCACACTGGTGCTAGTGCCGACACGCGAACTGGCAGTACAGATCGAAGAGGTATTCAAAGCTTTTGGCAAAGGACTGGACAGACCGGTGAAGACACTGGCCGTGTATGGAGGTATCTCGATCAACCCGCAGATGATGAAACTGAGTGGTACAGATGTGCTCGTTGCCACACCTGGCCGACTACTCGACCTGATCGAAAACAAAGCGGTGCACCTGTCGGAAGTGGAAACGCTGGTGCTCGACGAGGCTGACAAAATGCTGAATTTGGGCTTTCAGGAAGAGGTAAACAAGCTACTCGGCATGTTGCCTGCCCGACGGCAAAACCTCCTCTTCTCAGCTACACTGAGCCAGGATGTGGAGGATTTGATCAGCAAACTCCTGACAGATCCGGTGCGGGTAACCGTGCAGGAGGAGGCCACGGTGCCGGAGTTGATCAAGCAGGTGGCCTACCAGGTAGGACCCGAGAAAAAGGGGCCGCTGCTTCGTTACCTGATCCGGCAGCACGACATGCAGCAGGTGCTGGTATTTGCTTCGTCCATCCGCACGGCCGATAATGTGGTGGGTAAACTCAAAAAGCATGGAATTGAAGCCGCCGCTTTTCACGGTGACAGAAGTCAGGGCGGTAGAACAGAGGCGCTTCGTCAGTTCAAGGCCGGCAAGCTCCGCGTACTGGTCGCCACCGATCTGGCCTCACGAGGTATAGACATCAAGTTCCTGCCCTATGTGATCAACTACGAATTGCCACGCTCTCCAAAAGACTACGTGCACCGCATCGGCCGCACCGGTCGTGCCGAAGCCTCTGGCGAAGCCATTTCGCTGATTACGCCAGAAGATGCGCATCACTTCAAGATCATCCAGAAGAAAATGGGAGTAAGAGTAGAAATACTGCCGACCGACGAAATCGATTTGCAGGGGCAGTAAGAAATCATGGCTGCAAACGCCATGTAGAGGGGAGGCAGCGATTCCTTTTTTACCATCCTAAAAGGATCTTAGTATAGTTTCCCCCTACTTCCACCAGTAGCATCTGATTACCTCAGGCACCCATACTTATGCCATTCATGCTTTTCTAACTCTTCTTGAGCAAGTGACTCAGGTCACCGGTCCGGAACCAGCGATAGCCGTAGGCGTCTAAGGTGATATAGTGCCTGCCTTTGTCGTCGGTCTCACTTTCATAATTTACCATCAGGTCGACCAGCTTTTGCTCTTTTTCTTTTTGGCCGTTTTGCTTTTGCTTTAAGTCTAAAATTACCTCGTGCGCTTTCTCATCGAAGTTGTGCAGGATAATCAGGGAGCTGCCTTGCCAACTGTAATGCATGCAGAGTACCTTCGGTTTGTTCGTTTTCAGGATTTGCCAATCGCCAAAGCCAATCTCGGTACACTCCTGCCTTAAGCGGATCAGGGCTGTCATCCAGTTTAGAAGTGAATTAGGTTCACGGCGCTGGTTTTCTACATTCACATGGTGATAAGAGTAAGGGCCTTTGTCGATGACAGGATGCACCAGTTTGTCGGCTTCGGAAAAACCCGCCTGGTGGTCATCGGTCCATTGCATTGGTGTGCGCACGGCGTCCCGTTCATTGAGGCTCAGGTCATCCCCCATACCTATCTCATCGCCATAGCGGATAACGGGAGTGCCCGGTAAAGAGAACATCAGGCTATAGGCTAACTCACTTTGTTGGCGATTTCCCAGCATGGTAGAAAGACGACGGCGGATGCCCCGATCATAAAGCTGCATGTCTTTATCCGGGGCGAAGCGGGCAAAAACCTTTTCACGCTGTTCATCAGTTAGGCGACCCAGGTCCAGTTCGTCGTGGTTGCGCAGGAAGTGAGCCCACTGCACCGTAGGCATGTGGGTGCGTGTTTCTTCCAGGGCCTCTACCAGAGGCTCTATTTCACCGGTTGCTAAGGCGTAAAACAGATGCTGGTTAACATAAAAGTTGAACATCATCTGAATGCCATCCCCTTTATCACCAAAGTATTTTTTAGTTTCTTCGGGGAGTACGTTAGCTTCGCCCAGCAGAATTGCATCACCACGCCGCCACTGCAGAAAGCGTCGCATGTCGCGCAGGTAATCAAAGTTCAGTTCATGGTTATCAGAACCCGGTACCGGCGACTCGATCATAAAAGGCACAGCATCAACCCTGAAGCCGCAAACTCCTAATTGCAGCCAAAAGCCCATGATGCGCTGAATCTCTTCACGTACCTTGGGGTTGTCCATGTTAAGATCGGGCTGAAACTCGTAGAAGCGGTGGAAATACCAGGACTTCGCTTTCTTGTCGTAGGTCCAGGTAGATTCTTGCACCCCCGGGAACACCATGCCCTCATCCCAGTCAGAAGGTTTCTTCTTAGACCATACATACCAGTCGCGGTGCTCGGCATCTTCGCTGCTGCGCGCATCCTGAAACCAGGGGTGCTGGTCAGAGGTATGGTTCACCACCAGATCGATGATGACCTTGATGCCGCGCTTGTTAGCCTGGTGCATGAACTCTACAAAGTCGCCGCTGGAGCCGTGCCGTTGATCGACACCGTAGTAATCATACACATCGTAACCGTTGTCTTTGTTGGGGGTAGGTTGGAATGGGGCTAGCCAAACGCAGTCGATGCCCATGGCGTTGAGGTAATCGAGACGGCGGGCCAGACCTGCAAAGTCACCCACGCCATCGCCGTTCAGGTCCATGAATGTTTCGAGATCGAGGCTGTAGATGATGGCGTTTTTGTACCAGAGCTCTTCAAGCATAGTGAATCGGTTTTGGTTGGTTAAAACTTGATTCGTCTATACGGGAGTTTGGCGTTGAAAGTCGGGAGGGGAGGTATAAGTTTAGTTGAGCTTTTCGTTAGCGCTTTGGTTTGACCTGCCAGTCTTCGTAACGCATTTCAAATTTGATTTCAGAACCACCGTGTATACCTGTCTGGCGCCAGCCTTGCCGACGATAAAAGGCCTCGGCTCTTGTGCCGGGGTCGGTGCCTAGCCAGATTGGTTCTTTCGTTTGCCGGAAGTACCAGTCGAGCATGATGCGGTGCAGTTGCTTGCCTATACCTTGGCCTTCAAATTCCGGTAGCATAAACAAAGCCCACACATTGTGCTCCTGCAGGTCGACGATTGAGAAGCCGACCACTTGACCATCAACTTCGCATACCCAGCCTTTGCCGCGCTCGGTCAGGTATAGCGCGCACAGTTCGTCTGTCACCAGTGTCGGGTCGGAGAGGATGTTCTCTTTTACGGAGTGGCGGATGATCTGGAGTTGGGGAATGTCGGCGGTGGTGGCTTCGCGGAAGAGCATAAATGTATAGAATTAGCTTATTCGGTTAAAAAGAACCACGGAATATCAAACTGCCCTTTCTGAAAATAAACAGTTACTTCATCCCCATTCTCAAACTGATTGTAAAATTCTTCTGTCACAGATACCTCATCATTTTTAACCTGATTGCCCCATTTGGTCAGTTCAAGATAGTATGAAGTATTTTTGCCAGTACTGATACGTTTGTTAACAACGGTTGCAGTATACTGTTGACTCTCTGATGTGTCGTAAAAGCAATTAAGCATAATAACTGCTCCGTAACTATAGCACAACAAAACAATAGCGATGCTGGAAGTAGCTACGTAACCTTTCGCCCTTCGGAAGTTAAATTCCTGGTTGCGATAGAAAAAGATAGCGAACAAAATTCCAGATAAGATGGACATCAGTATCCAAACATTGGAGTATTCGAAAATATTGAAGTCGAGAAGTCCCCTTAACCCAAGTGCAAAGCTTGGTGCGAACATAGCCAATGACACCGATGGATAGGTGCTTTCTTTATTTTCATTAAGCCTGAAAAGACCATCAGAGAATTTTATGGTAATAAGCGTGATGAGCGGTATAGCGATCGCAGTAAGTATGGCATACTCGTATGGTTCTGGCCAAAACAGGGCCCAAGCGCATGCCAGACCACCTGTCCAGTTCAATACTTTCGCTTTTTTGCGTGCCGCATTAAACGTGGCCTCTCTTTCTTCAACAGTTCGCCCGTAATGCGCATTTGTTAAAATTTCTTGTGACTCCTCTATAATTTCTACATCGTCGAGGTGAGGGAAGGAATTAGTGAGCCAGGTATAAAACGCATCACTATTTCCGATAGATGAGCTAAATTTTAATCGTTTCTTATCAGGTATAGTGGATTCAACATACAAATAACCTTGTGCAATACGATAGCCTTTAATCTCGTCGAACTGCAACGATCTGTCAGATAATGTTTTGATGACTTGAATCCTGTCTTCATGAACAATGATCCTGCCTTTTATGGTGTCAAGTAATCCGATGGAAAGGAAAACAATGAATCCAATAGCCATGGGCCATAAAATAATAACGAGCGGAAGAGGGTTAGCTTGTCCGACCATAAATGGAACATAGAGGCAGAACAACCCGAGTAGAATAAAGACTGGAGCAGCAATGTAAATGAATAGGGCAGGGCCCTTTGCTGTCTTATATGCAAGCATGGAAATAGATGGTAAATGGTAGTTCGGAAATGGGTTTTAAATATAGACATTGCATTCGAAATACAGGCGATCAGTTCTAGCCTAAACAAAAAAATCCCCCACTTTTAACAAGCGGGGGACTCTTCTATACCTTCAACAAGTCTACTTCTCTTTCTCCTCTACAACTTCACCGTTGCGGTAAAGTCGTGTCTTGTATACCTTGCCTTCATCGTTGTGGTACTTCCAGGTGCCTGTGGCTCTGTTGTTTCGGTGCTGGCCGAGTACCTCTACTTTACCGTCTTCGAAGTACTGCTTGTAGGGACCAAAGCGCAGCCCGTCTTTGTAGCTCGTTTCGGACTTGAGCTTGCCGTTTTCATAAAACTCCTGACTGCTCACGATCTTGCCATCGCCCTTGCCATAGGTATACTTCGCCTTGGCCTGACCATTTTCATAGTAAACAATACGCTCCCCGGTCAGTTTGTCGGCGTTGTAGGTTTCAGCTACCTCTACCTTCTTGCCCGGAGCGTCATAGTAGGTTTTCCAGCTGCCAGAGCGTAGTTTGTTTTTGAATTGCTCCTCGGCTTTTAGGTTGCCGGAAGGGTAGTAGGTTGTGATCTTGCGGTCATCGCCATTATTGCTGTATTGACCTTCTTCCTTCAGTTTCCCGTCTTCAAAGTATACCTGTGAAAGACCCTGTATCTGCCCGTTGCGGTAGGTGATCATGCTGCGCAGGTTGCCGTTCTCGAAGTATGATTTAGAAGGGCCGTGCATTTTACCAGACACAAAGCTGCCCTCGGTGCTGAGTTTTCCGCTGCGGTAGTAGCTTTTGAACGTGCCGTTACGCTGACCAGCCACATTGATTACTTCGGTTTCGAGTTGGCCATTATCAAAGTAAGTTTTGTAGGATCCTTCCAGCATACCGTTGCGGTAAGTGGCCTCCGTTTCGAGGTTACCGTTTTCAAAGTATGTTTTGGCTGGACCGTTCTGCTGGCTGTTCTTGTAGGTGATTTCTGATTTCAGTTTTCCGTTCGGGTAAAACTCCCGCACCAGCCCCTCAGGGAAGCCGTTTACAAAAGAGGTTTCCTTACGCACCTTGCCATCCGCATAAAAAGTCTTGAACATGTCGCTCTGCTGGTCCTTATCGTAGCTGCCTTCCTGCAGCAGACGGCCGTCCGGATGGAAAGCCTTGAAAGGTCCCTGTTTCTGATCCTGCACGTAGGTTACCTGCATGCGGGGCTGTCCGTTCTGGTAGAACTCCGTGAATACACTGTCCTTTTTGCCCTCCACAAATTTGGCAAAGGCTTCCCGCTCGCCGGTAGGATAGTAGCGGTTGTAGTAACCTACAATAGCCGAGTCCGGTGTCATGTAGTACACCTCCTTCACAGTGGTCATGGACCCGTCGTGATAGGTTACCACTTTGCGTTGAGTCTGCCCGAAAGCAGCAGCGCTGATGAGCAAGACTGCAGGTAAGATTGAAAGCAATTTAGACATAGGTACTTTATCTGTCTGGTAATTTTATACTTAGCAGCACAATCAGTTCAAAACGAAAAAATGAACTCTTGTATCGCTTAATCTGATGTATGGCTATTTTTTGGTGATCTCTTTTGCCACTAATTTCATAAACGGGTCGGTATCCCGCACGTATTGCTGCGCCAGTTCCACTGCCTTGGCACGGTTTACTTTGTTCAGGCTCAGCAAGGCGCGTCTTACCACATACTTGTCCTCACTGTTGATCAGCTGCAGCAGCATCTTCTCTCGACCCTCCACATCAACGTTTCCAAGCAATTCGGCCATTTGCCACTTGGCCTGTGGCTGGTCAGAAAAAACAGCCTTCCGCACAAACCGCAATGGGGTTTCCAGCTTCTCCTCTACACTTTTCAGCACTACACCCGCTTCGTTGTCAATGGCCAGCGCATATACCAGCAGTTGCGCCAGATCATGGTTAAACTCCTGATTTAGTTGCTCCAGCGCATCGTTAGCTGCTTTGTAGAGTGCGTCCCATCCGGGATATTCCGCTTCCCACTCGCCTAAGCCTCTGTTTTCATTGTAAGTATCGGGCGTCATATTGGCCCATTCCCAGAACTTTGCTAGCTCGTTTTCTAATGACATAAACGATTCAAATTGGATAAACACCAAAAGTAGGTCAAACAGTTTAATCTGCAGGCCAAGGTATAAAAAAGAAGCCTTACGAAATAACGTAAGGCTTCCTGCAAAAAATATACCGCAAAGCGGAGATTACATTTTCTCGATCACAAGCGCAGAAGCACCGCCACCGCCGTTGCAAATACCGGTCACGCCGATCTTGCCGCCTTTTTTGTCGAGCACGTTGCACAGGGTAGTCACGATACGAGCTCCGGAGGCACCCAGTGGGTGGCCCAGGGATACGGCACCGCCAAATACGTTCACGTTGCCGCCTTCCAGACCAAGTTTCTGGTTGTTGGCAATCGACACCACCGAGAATGCTTCGTTGATTTCGTAGAAGTCAACTTCCTCAGGCGATACACCGGCGTTTTTCAAAGCCTTAGGTATAGCCAGTGATGGCGTTGTTGTAAACCAGATCGGATCCTGTTCCGCGTCAGCGAAACCACGAATCTTCGCGATTGGCTTCAGACCCAGTTCCTCAGCTTTCTCTTTGCTCATCAGCAACAGGGCTGCAGCACCGTCGTTCAGGGTAGAGGCGTTGGCGGCCGTTACCGTACCAGCCTTATCGAATACAGGGCGCAGACCAGCTATTTTCTCAAAGTTTACCTTCTTATATTCTTCGTCTTCCGACACCACGATCGGGTCTTTGCCACGCTGCGGGATTTCTACCGGCACAATCTCGTCTTTCAGCATACCTGCCTCAGCGGCGGCGGCTACTTTTTTGTAAGACTGTGTTGCGTATTCGTCCTGCATCTCGCGGGTGATCTTCATTTCACGGGCTGTGTTCTCAGCGGCGTTGCCCATGTGGAAGTCGTTGTACACATCCCACAGACCGTCCTTCATCAGGCCGTCGATCATCTGGCCGTGACCAAGCTTCGCGCCAAAGCGCGCTTTGTCGAGGTAGTAAGGTACGTTAGACATGCTCTCCATACCACCTGCCACGATGATATCTTTGTGACCCAGCATGATAGCCTGCGCTGCAAACATGATTGCCTTTGTACCGGAGGCACATACCTTGTTGACAGTCGTACACTCTACTTCGTAACCCAGACCCGCTTTTACAGCAGCCTGACGGGCAGGAGCCTGGCCTACGTTGGCCGAAAGCACATTGCCCATGATCACTTCCTGCACCAGGCTTTTGTCAACACCGGCTTTCTCCAGCGCACCTTTGATAGCGGCTGCACCCAGTTCCGTGGCAGAGAGGCTGGCCAGAGCGCCGCCAAAGCTACCGATCGGGGTGCGCACAGCCGAAATAATATATACTTCCTTCGTTTGCATAAGATTGTGTCTAATAGTTTTATAGTGTGAAATTATCAGGATTCAGGTTGAAAACCAAACAATCGTTAGGTAAATGGCCGCTTTTGTAGCTTAATGGTTTAAATGCTAAATTGTTACGCTTCTTCTCAGAAGGCTGGTGGCACACATAAGTGGTGGCGGAACTAACTGCCTTTAAACCTTCCTTATAAAGTGAGCTCTAAAGGTATAACGGCCACAGCCGCAAAATAATTTGTACATTTAGAAAACCAATCAAAACCGCTAACCAATAGCCAAACCTTTTACAATGAAGAAATTCTTAGTGTTGATGGCGCTGTTTGGGGCAGGCCTCAGTCAGGCACAGGCTCAGCAGCAAGCTACCAAAAAACCACTCACCCACGACGTGTACGACAGCTGGAAAGGCGTAGGCAGCGACAAGCTCTCCAACAATGGCCAGTATGTGCTCTTCAACATGGATCCGCAGGAAGGCGATGGCGCCCTCTTCATCCGAAACTACGCCAGCAAAGCCATGCGTGAGTTCTCCCGCGGTACCAAGGCGGAGTTTACGAACGACAGTCGCTATGCTGTGTTCCAGATCAAGCCGGAGTATAACAAGGTGCGTGCGCTTAAGCTGAAAAAGAAAAAAGGCGACGACCTGCCCAAAGACTCCCTGGCTATTGTAATGCTGGAGAACATGAACGTGGTAAAAGTGCCGCGCGTGAAGTCTTTTAAACTGCCAAAGGAAGGCAGCAGCTGGCTGGCCTATCAGTTGGAAAAACCACTTCCGGCGAAAAAAGAAGCCGCGAAGAAAGAAGATCCTAAAACTGAGCCCGCTATACCTGAGGCACCAAAGGCTGAACCTGCCAAGACAGCTGCCGCAAAGCCAGCTGCCAAGCCGAAGCAGAAGAAGTCGGAGGGTACGGAGCTGGTGCTGCGCAACCTGCAAACCGGACAGGAGCAGCGCTTCGATCGGGTAGTGGATTACATGTTCTCCGAGAAAGGCAACATGCTCTACTTTGTGAAGGATGAGCTGGACTCCCTGCACACTGCTGGGGTATACGCTTTCAATACTGCCGACCTAAAAGTAATGCCGATCGATACAGGCAAGGTGACTTACAAAGGCATCAGCACCGACAAAGCTGGTGAGCAACTGGCCTATGTGGCGACAACCGACTCCACAGGGGCTGAGATACGCTACTTCAACCTATACCATTGGAACAAGAAAGACAACAAAGCGGTGACGCTGGCTGATACGGTTACCAAAGGTATGCCAGCTGCCTGGATGGTGAGCGAACATGGTAACCTGCGCTTCTCAGAAGACGGACGCCGCCTGTTCTTCGGCACCTTCCCGCGCCCGACCCGTTTTGAAAAAGACACCACTAAACTCGACGAGGAGAAAGTGAGTCTCGACATCTGGGGTTACAAAGATCCGCTGATCCAGCCGATGCAGCTCAAGCAGCTGAGCCGCGATCAGAAACGCTCTTTCCTGGCCTTATACGACCTACGCGGCAAGAAAATGCAGCAGCTGGCTACCCTCGAAATGCCTGATGTATACCTGGACGCTTACGGGCAAGCAGATGTGGCTTTGGCCGTGAGCGACGAGAAGTATAAAGTGACGATCGGCTACGATACCCCAACCCGCAAAGACGCCTACCTGATTGACCTCAAAAAGGGAACATCAAAGCAGATTCTAAAAGAAACGAGAGGCTATCCGCGACTTTCGCCACAGGGTCAATATGTTTACTGGTACGAACCTACCGACAGCAGCTGGCACGCGATGAACATCAAAGGCGGCGCCAACATCAACCTGACCAAAGGTATAGGCCAGGCTTTCTATGAAGAGGATAACGATGTGCCGGCACTGCCTGGCTCTTACGGCGCAGCAGGCTGGGTAGAAAAGGATAATGCCTTTCTGGTATACGACCGTTTCGATATCTGGAAGCTGGACCCGAGTGGCAAAAAAGCCCCGGAGAACCTGACGGACAGGTATGGCCGCACCAACAAACTGCGCCTGCGCTACGAGCAACTCGATAGCGAGGAGAAATTTATACCTGCCGATGCGACGCTATACCTGAGCGCCTTTAACACCACCGATAAGTCCGCCGGTTTCTTCCGCGACCATGTGAGCAAGACTGCGCAGCCTGAAAAACTGGTAATGACACCGCATGGCTATACCTCATTGCGCAAAGCCAAAAACAGCGACCGCACCACCTTCCGCCGCGGCTCTTTCCGTGAGTACAACGACCTCTATACCTCTGACCTGAGCTTTGCCAATGTAGAGAAACTGAGTGATGCCAATCCGCAGATGAATGAGTACCTGTGGGGAACGGTGGAACTGGTGAGCTGGAAATCGACGGACGGTATACCGTTAGAGGGCCTGTTGTACAAGCCGGAGAATTTTGACCCGAAAAAGAAGTACCCGATGCTGGTATACTTCTACGAGCGCTCTTCTGACGGTATACACAACCACCGTGTACCGGCTCCAAGCGCTTCTACCATCAACATCCCATACTTTGTAAGCAACGACTACCTCGTGTTTGTGCCAGACATTGTGTATACCGAAGGTTATCCGGGTGAGAGCGCCATGGACTGCATTATACCGGGTGTACAGAGCATCGTGGCACAGGGCTTCGTGGATGACAAGAACATGGCCTTGCAGGGGCAGAGCTGGGGCGGCTATCAGATCGCCTACATGGTGACCCGCACCAATATGTTCAAGGCTGCAATGGCTGGTGCGCCAGTGTCTAACATGACGAGTGCTTACGGCGGTATCCGCTGGGGAACGGGCCTGAGCCGTCAGTTCCAGTACGAGCGCACGCAGAGCCGCATTGGCGGTACACTTTGGGAGAAGCCAATGCAGTTTATCGAAAACTCCCCGCTCTTCTTCGCCGACCGTGTGAAGACACCACTGTTGATCATGCATAACGACCAGGATGGGGCAGTGCCGTGGTACCAGGGCATTGAGTTCTTTATGGCGCTGCGCCGCCTCGAAAAGCCGGTTTGGATGCTCGTGTATAACGGCGAGGACCACAACCTGATGCAACGCAAAAACCGCAAAGACCTGTCGGTGCGCATGTCGCAGTTCTTTGACCACTACCTCAAAGGTTCTCCTGCTCCGAAGTGGATGGATCAGGGTGTGCCAACCTTGTTGAAAGGCAAAGACTATGGTTTTGAACTGACAGAGCCGCAGGTTTCTTCTGCACCAAAGGAGTAATTTATACCCGAATCAGTTTATAACAGCGGCCGTTTCTTTGCAGAAACGGCCGCTGTTTTTTTATGGGATGATTTACTGATCCCGTCATAAGCATAGTATTAAACCTATTAGTTTAAATTCAATAAAAATTTGTATTTGTGAAAGGTATTGCTTAGTTTCAACTATCTGTTAACTAATGGAATAGAAGCTTGAAACGTCGTGACTTTATGTACCTGGCAGGTATGGGCGCTGGAGCGCTGATGCTGCCTATACCTGTAATGGGGAATCATGTGCCGCCGGAGGCCCTGATGGGGCAAATGGATGTGGCACTGAAGAAAGAACTGGCAGATGTCGCACTGAATGCAGCCCGATCCAGTGGCGCGACATACGCTGATATACGTATCGGTCGCTACCTGAACCAGTATGTGATCACCCGCGATAACCAAGTGGAGAACACCGTTAACACTGAATCCTACGGTGCCGGTGTGCGTGTGCTGGCCGACGGTGCCTGGGGCTTTGTAGCTGCCGATAACATCACGCGTGACAACATTGCCAGCATGGCCAAAAAGGCCGTTTCCATTGCCAAAGCCAATGCCAAGTTATTGGAGCAGCCAGTCGTGCTGGCGCCGCAGCAGGGCTATGGCGAAGTGAGCTGGAAAACGCCCATCGAGAAAAACGCCCTGGCTATACCTATCAAGGAGAAAGCGGATCTGTTGCTGGCCGTCAACGATGCTGCTATGAAAAGCGGGGCCAATTACATGAACTCGCTTCTCTTTCTGGTGAACGAACAAAAGTACTTTGCCTCAACCGATGGCTCTTACATTGACCAGGACGTGCACCGTATCTGGCCTATTTTTATCGCTACGGCCATAGACCCTGCCACGGGCAAGTTCGAGACACGTCAGTCGTTGAGTTCGCCGATGGGTATGGGCTATGAGTACCTGGATGGGCGCAAAGAGAGCAAGATCGCCAGCGTAACCACCCTTTACGGCAATCATTACGATATGCTGGAAGACGCCACTGCAGCCGGCAAGCAGGCTGTAGAAAAGCTAAAAGCAAAGTCGGTGGAAGCAGGCAAATACGATCTTGTGCTTGATCCGTCACACCTCTGGCTAACTATTCATGAATCGGTGGGACACCCGCTGGAGCTCGACCGCGTGCTGGGCTACGAAGCAAACTTTGCAGGCACTTCTTTTGCCACACTGGACAAATGGAAGTCAAAGAATTTTAATTACGGCAGCAAAATCGTCAATCTGTTTGCAGACAAGACACAGCCCGGTTCACTTGGTGCCGTGGGCTACGATGACGAGGGCGTCAAGACCAAGAAGTGGGATTTGGTGAAAGACGGCACGCTGGTGAATTACCAGGCCACCCGCGACCAGGCACACATCATTGGGGAGAAGGAATCACACGGCTGCTGCTATGCCGACAGTTGGAGCTCTGTGCAGTTCCAGCGCATGCCGAACGTGTCACTTGCGGCAGGCAAGACGCCGCTCAGCGTGCAGGACATGATCAAGGATGTGAAAAAAGGCATCTACATTATCGGGGACGGCTCTTTCTCGATAGATCAGCAACGCTACAATTTCCAGTTTGGGGGACAGCTTTTCTACGAGATCAAAGACGGACAGATTGCCGGTCAGCTGCGGGATGTGGCCTATCAGAGTAATACCCAGGAATTCTGGAACTCCTGTACTGCTATCTGCGATGAACGTGACTACCGCTTGGGCGGCTCCTTCTTCGACGGCAAAGGCCAGCCAGAGCAAGTGAGCTCCGTGTCCCATGGCAGCGCGACCACCCGCTTTAATGGAGTGAATGTGATCAATACAGCTCGTAAAATCTAAACTCTCAAACTATGTTATTCACAGAACAACAGGCACGGGACATTATGCAGAAGGCGCTGCAATACTCCAAAGCAGATGAGTGTGTGGTGAACCTGCAGGGCAGTGACAGCGGGAACATACGCTACGCTAACAATGCTGTGTCTACCAGCGGCGAAAATAGTACAACCAGCTTAGTAGTGACATCTGCATTCGGCAAAAAAACAGGTATAGCTACCATCAATGAATTTGATGACGCCTCACTGGAAAAGGTCGTGCGCCGCTCCGAAGAACTGGCCCAGCTGGCGCCCGAAAATCCGGAGTACATGCCGATTCTCGGGCCGCAGAAATACAGCAGCTCCAATGCTTATTTCAAGAGCACGGCAGCGTTCTCACCCGAGCAACGCGCCAATGCCGCGGCTGCGAGCATAATGCCCGCCCGCCAACGCAAGCTTATAGCCGCCGGCTACTTGCAGCATAATACCGGTTTCCAGGCCATGCTCAATTCCAAAGGCTTGTTTGCCTACCATCCCAGCACCGACGTAAGGTTCTCGGTAACGGTGCGAAACGAAGCAGGTACGGGTTCGGGATACGCATCCCGCGGATACAACGACATCACCAAACTGGACACGGGCACAGCTTCCAAAATCGCCATGGACAAAGCAGAAGGCTCAGCCAAAGCGATTGCCATAGAGCCGGGCAAGTATACAGTTATACTTGAACCTGCTGCCGTAGCAGTGCTGCTGGAGAACATGTTCTTTAATATGGATGCACGCAATGCCGACGAAGGCCGCAGCTTCATGAGCAAGCCAGGGGGCAAAACCAAGATCGGCGAAAAGCTTGTGGATTCAAAAGTGAATATCTACTCAGACCCTACTCACCCAGACTTGCCTACGGCCACATGGAGTGAAGACGGCCGGCCTCTGGAGCGAACAAATTGGATCGAGAATGGGGTGATAAAAAATCTGTATGCCTCACGCTACTGGGCAGAAAACAAAGGGGCAAAGTCAATCCCGATGCCGAACAACGCGATCATGGAAGGAGGAAAGACATCGCTCGATGACATGATCAAAAACACGAAACGCGGCATCCTGGTCACGCGTCTGTGGTACATCCGCTCTGTGGATCCGCAGACCCTCTTGCTGACAGGCCTTACACGCGACGGTACTTTTTTAATTGAGAATGGGAAGGTAAAGCATCCGGTGAAGAACTTCCGCTTCAACGAAAGTCCGATCATTATGCTGAACAACCTGGAGGAAATGGGACGTCCGGAAAGGGTGGTGAGTGGCGAGTCGAACGTGAATTATATTTTGCCACCACTCAAGGTCCGTGACTTTACGTTCAGCAGTCTGTCAGACGCTGTTTAAGCCTAGATAGAACACGACTTAATCTAAAACTAAAGAAACCGCTTCGGTCAATCCGGGCGGTTTTTTTGGTTTCTAATTCTTATTTATTCAACCCCAATTCGTAATGCTCTAGGCTCTCCCACGGCTGGTTCGTTCGCATAAACTGCCCCGTCCCAAAGGCTACTTCTTTACCTCTTTCGTTGTACAGCGTTGCTTCTGCCACAAAGAGATTTTTGCTGATAGAACGCACCGTACCTACGGCTCTTAGGGTGCCGGCATTTACAGGCCGCAGCAAGTTGATCTGAAAGGAAGAAGTAACGATAAACACGTCCGGCACCAGAGAAGCAACAGCAAAGTAAGCAGCATCATCGAGCAGCTTAAAATAGGTAGCACCGTGTATGGCCTGCGCTCCGTGAAAGTACTTTGAGTTGACTGGTAGTTTGATCTCAGCCTTGCCATGTGACACTTCGATGCTGCTGCCGCTGAACAACTGCTGTACATTGGCACTCAGGTATAGCCTTTCCAGTTTCCGGTGATGGGTTTCAGGTTTGGTCGACATGTGGTGTTTTTTTTTGTGCAAGTATACGCAATGCTACTCAGGCGATTGAGCTTTTGTGGAAGAAAGAAAAGGGAGTGATTGCAGGAATGTTAGTATATTCGCTTGTTGCAGGTATAGCCGAATAAATTGCAATGGATAGGGAATGCACTTGCCTTTTCATTGCGCGCTTGCTGTACAGAAGCATGAACAGAATAAAAATAGAACACCATTATGTCAGATGAATTGAAACAGTGTCCGAAATGTAGCTCACCTTACGGATACGCCATGAGCGAAGAGCTTTACGCCTGCCCGGAGTGTGGCAACGAGTGGAACCCGAATGAAGTGGAAGAGGATGCGGGTTTGAAAGTAGTGGATGCGAACGGCAACATACTTCAAGACGGCGATTCAGTTGTTGTCATCAAAGACCTGCCTGTGAAAGGCGCTCCTAAGCCGGTGAAGGCTGGAACCAAAGTAAAGAATATACGCCTGACCGAGGGTGATCATAACATCGACTGCAAAATCGATGGCTTTGGCTCTATGGGACTGAAATCAGAGTTTGTAAGAAAAGCTTAAGCAGTTTGGTCTGTTGCTGAGCAGGGGGCAGCATTGTATGGTAGATATCTTCACCGAAATAGACATTAACAGACCTCTTTTCGAAGTGTCGGCTTACGCTGCGGATCCGGATAATGCGCCGGTGTGGTATGATAATATCAAGTCGGTGGAATGGAAGAAGTCGAAACCCCTGGTTGTCGGTTCGCAGGTCGCTTTCTTCGCTCACTTTCTGGGCAGAAAGCTTGCCTATACCTACGAAATCATCAGCTATGTTCCGGGGCAAAAAATGGTGATGCGAACTTCTGAAGGACCTTTCCCGATGGAAACCACCTATACCTGGGAGGCAATCGATGCTGGCCGCACACACATGACCCTGCGCAATGCCGGGCAGCCCTCCGGGTTCTCTAAAGTGTTTGCTCCCTTTATGGCAACCATGATGCGCAGAGCCAATATCAAAGATCTGAAAAAGCTAAAGGAAATCCTGGAAAACAGCTGATCATATACCTTGACTAAAGCAGCCTCTGAGATGGAATACCCCTACGGCCCCGGCATCAACCACATCGAGTTTTGGGTGAAAGACCTGAAGGAATCGGTGCTTTTCTATGGAAAGTTATTCCCAATGATTGGCTGGTACGCGCTCAACGAAACATCCTTTAGCTGCGGCCAGCACGAAATCTACTTCAAGCAAATGCCGGTTGAGTTCTGTGACAGCCTGGGTGTGCGGCATATCTGCTTTCATGCCATAAGCAGGGAGGTGGTTGATCAGGTAGGGGAGTGGCTTCGGAAGCAAAATGCTGCTATCATACGTGGACCGCAGGAGATGCCACACTATAGTGCAAGTTATTATACCGTCGATTTTCGGGATCCGAATGGCTTCGTGCTGGAGGTGGCTTATACTCCTGATGTAAAGCTTTGAACACGAACAACAGTAGCTGAAAAAAAAAAACAAAGGCAGCTACTACTAGCTGCCCGTTTTTCATAGTTATATTTTGTGCTATGAACTCCTTATACTCCTAATCCAAAACTATGTTGTGGCCGGGTCAGAAATTATTGTTTAGCTACTTTTTTACCGGGCAGGCATACCTTGTTTTACAGTCGTAGCACAGATGCCTGCGGCCTCCATTTTCAGAATGGCCATTTCCTCTATCAAGGCTCTGAACTCCTCCAGCCCTTTGTCAAACGAGGTGTGGCGACCCATCAGGAAAACGAACTCCCGCTCAATCTCAATCCAGGTGCTGATGTCGGCGTGGTTGTGCTGAATCTGTACCTCTAATTTGTCGAGTGCATTGGCTACTTTTGCCTCATACGTTTCCTTTTCTTCAAACTCATACCACAGCTCATATATCTCCTGCCCGGTTGATTCGCGTAACTGGTCCCGCAGGTTGAGAATGGCTTGCTGTTCACGCTGCTGCTTTAGCAGTTTGGTTTCCTCATTCACAATATCGAAAGCAGGCACATCACCGGCTTCGGCCTCTACCAGGTCATGAATGATGATCATTTTGAGCAGCCTGGCCATGTCAACGCGCTGCTCCAGGTATGGCTCCAACAAAACAGCCATCAGGCTCATGCGCCAGGTATGCTCCGCCACGCTCTCCTGCCTACCATTGGAAAGCCAGCTATGGCGCATCTCAAATTTGATCTTCTCTGCCAGGGTTAGCACCTCCAGCACTTTCGCAAGGTTCTCTTTCATAGGTTGTATTTTGTGCTGCAAAAATAAGACTTTATTTTTCTAATGCAGCCACTGCTGCCATACGCAGCTCTTTTACACGGTCTTCAAAGTATTCTGCCAGTTTCCCTTCTCCCAGTACAGCCACTTTTCCGAACAGCTCAGTTAGTTCCTCGCTGTGCTCCGCTTTCTGGCCCTTGCGGATGTCGATGTAGGCGAAGCGTGTCCAGATGACAGAGATGATCGCTCCTGTTTCCGGGTCTACCATCTGACCCTCCATCATCAGGTCAGAGCCGCTGTACCAGCGCAGGCAGGTTTTGATGGTAACCGTTTCCATGAACTTCACTTCGCGCAGGTAGGCAATCTGGTTAGAGGCTACTACCCAGGCTTTGCCCGTCGTTTTCCCCATGGCGTAAATGTCCAGGCCATAGTTGTCGCGCAGTTGATCTTCGCGAGCATTCAGGTAATAATCAATGTAGCGGCCGTTATTCAGGTGACCGAAAGGATCACAATCTTCAAAGCGGATCAGTGCCTTGCTTTCCAGTATTTTGCTATAATTTTTTTCCATAATGAATAGGTTAAAAAAGACCGATTGGTTTTTTTATATTAAAAAAAAATCAGGTTTGCAATTCAGACTCGAGCATATACTCCAGCTGTGAAATAACCGTGTTGAGGTATTTGTTGTCGCCATAAGCTTTTGAAAGCATGATGCCGCCTTCAACCATACTCACTAACAGAATAGAAAACTTCTGTGGGTCTGTTTCAGGTCTGAACTCTCCCCGCTCTATACCTTGCATCACAATGTTGGCAACCGCTTTGTGCAGACGGTTGAGCACTTTCACAACACTGGCCCTTAGGAGCGGGTTAGTGTCGTCCGCTTCGACTGCTGTGTTCAGAACAGGGCAGCCACCCTGCACGGGAGGCGAAAAAAGGTAAGTTTTATAGAACTGCAGGATCGCCTTCAACTTATCTGAAGCACTCTCTTTAGCTGCTATTCGCTCGCCGATCATGCGGGTGATGATGCCAGCCGCATGTTCAAAAGCAGCCAGGGCAATCTCTTCCTTGCTCTCAAAATGTCCGTAGATGCCTCCTTTCGTCAGCCCGGTGGCTGTCATGATATCCTGCATCGACGTACCGGCATAGCCCATCTGATTGAACAAAGGGGCGGACCGCTCTATGATGAGCTGGCGTGTACGTTCTGCTTTAGACAAGGCTGTTTGCATCATTCAGAATTGAATACGCAAAATAAACCAATCGGTTTTTAATTTCCAAATCGTGGCTTACCAATCCGGCTTGGTAGGATCTGGCTTGCGTGTCGCTTTTTTGGGGAGTTGCTGGATGTACTGCTGCTCTGCGCTGCGCATCGCCTCCAGCATCAGGCGTGCTTTTTCGGGGTTGATGTTGAGCTGCTGCAGCCGGTTGTTTCGGGTTTGCGCTCTTTGTTCGGCATCAGTGAGAGGTTCTCCACTGCGGCTTCGCTCTGGCAGGCTCGGGTCAAATTGGCTGTCAGGGTTCATGCCCTGCGTATCGCCGGGCTGCTGGCCACTTGTTTCCGTTTTTTCAGACTGTTTGTCACTGCCGTCTTTATCTGGCTGCTGCCCTCCTCCTTGTTCCTGTTGCTGCCCCTGGTCGTCACGTTCAGGCTTGTCTACTTCTGCTTCCTGGTCCCCTTCGCTGTCAGGGTTCTTGCGTGGTTGTTCTGCCTGCTCTTCCTCCTCCGGTTTTTGCTGTTGGGGCTTTGGCTGGTTTTGGGCTGCCTGCTGGTCTGCAGGGAATTGATCATCCTCTTCATCCGTCTGAGCCAGGTCCGGACGCTGTTCCAGAAGCTTTTTGATCAACTCATAGTTATACCTGGCCGCCTCGTTTCCGGGCTCAATAATCAGAGTTTGACGGAAATAGGAGAGGGCCTGCCTGTATTTTTTGCTTTGAGAGGAAATAGCACCAAGTTGGAGCAGCGATACCGCCTTGATATGGCGGGTGGCGTGGTTGGCCAGCAGGGTATACTGCTGCTGGGCTTTCTGTAATTCGCCCAGGCGGAAGTAGGCGTGCCCCAGGTTAAGCCGTACCTGATCATCCTGTACGTCGAGATCTTCGAGCAGATACTCGTATGAAGCCACTGCCTCTATGTAATCTCCCCGCTTGTAGGCTGCCGCTGCCAGGTCTGCATGCTCGTTCATGAGCGAGATAGTGCGCAGTCCTCCCGACAGGAATCCGATAAATAGTATGACAGCTAGAAGAGCTTTCATATCCTGAGCAGTTTAACGGTGATAAGCACATCCAGCAGTATAAGCACTAAGGCCAGAGCCAGCGGGTAGATGTACTTGTTGGCGGTTACATCAATGGTTTTGCTTTCGCGCAGTTCACCTTCTATGTTGTTGATGGCGTTGATCAGCCGGCTCACCTCACTGATGCGGCCGTTTACTTCAAAGTACTCGCCATCGGTAGCCTCGGCTAGCTGCTCCAGCCCTTCGGGGTGTAAACGGGTGACAACAGGATTGCCTTGCTGATCCTTTTTGAAGGTGTTGCCAACTGGTATCTGGGCGCCGTCAGTAGTGCCGATGCCCAAAGCAAACACCCGTATGTTCTGCTCGCGCAGCCTGTCAGCCCAGTCAGAGGTACGGCCTCCGAAATCTTCTCCATCACTGATGAGCACCAGGATGCGGGCCTTTTGCTCACTTGCCTCCGGCGATGCCGCCTGTCCGAATTTCTGAGATACAATCTCCAGCACAGGTACAAAGCTGGTTCCGCCGTGTGGTAACAGACCGGTGCGTAAGGTTTGGGTATAAAGCGTGAGCGCCTGCTGGTCGTAGGTGAGCGGGCTTTGCAGATAGGCTTCGGAGTCAAATACGATCAGGCCGATGCGGTCTGAGTTAAAGCGACTGATGAGCCTGATGATGTCGCGCTTGGCCCGTTCAAGTCGTGAAGGCTGCACGTCGTTAGCGTCCATGGAAGCCGAAAGGTCCACGGCGATGTAGATGTCCTTGCCAATGGTTTTGATTTCCTTTTTCATTGCCCCGAACGATGGCCCGAGTATGGCGATGATCAGCAGCACAACATAGGCGTGTCGCAGCACAAACTTCACCCAAACACCATGCGGACGCTGTCCAAAAAAGGCAGACACCTTCCGCACCCGCCACAGATAACCGACGTACAGTCCCATAAAGAGAATGCCGAACAGTATTTCAAGCAGTGTTAAAGTTTGGTACCAGGTCATGTTGTGCGGGTTCAGGCCAACGCCCGATGACAAATATAAGAAAGGAAAGCCAATGTAACGGGTTTTTGAGGCGCCTTGTCGACAGATACAGGTATAGCAGGAAGGGGAGGCAAGAGGTAAGAAGCTGAAAAGGCAATACTGGCCTAAATTTTTTTCTAAAAATTTCGCTTCAGAAAGCTGAATAGAATCAAGTAGTTAGTTTTCGAAAAGGTAGTTTAGAGGTATGTCAGGCGGGTTTATTTGCTAAAATTTTGGCGAGTGCTATTGTGTGGGCAAATTTAATGTAGTATGTTTGCAATCTCTTCAGCAGGGAGAGACCCGGAGGGGTGGGTGAGTGGCTTAAACCAGCAGTTTGCTAAACTGCCGTACTGGAAACGGTACCGGGGGTTCGAATCCCCCCTCCTCCGCAAGCGAAAAAAATAAATTGAAAAAGTTTTGACAATTTAAATTCTTCGCTTACTTTTGCACCGCGTTCAACATTAACAGCGACATCAAACATCGCTAACCGGAGTTGAAAGCACAGTTCGGGGTGTAGCGTAGCCCGGTATCGCGCCACATTTGGGATGTGGAGGTCGTAGGTTCGAATCCTGCCACCCCGACTTAAAAAATTTCGGAAGCAATTCCGAAATTTTTTGTTTAAGGGTAGAGCTAAGCTCTCCCAAGGACGCTGGTCTCGTAGCTCAGCTGGATAGAGCAACTGCCTTCTAAGCAGTAGGTCTTTGGTTCGAATCCAAACGGTGTTCGGACAAGGCTCAATCCAGGCTTACAGGGGCACATTTTTTGGAGTTGTGGAG
Organism: uncultured Pontibacter sp.; assembly: GCF_947502515.1. Lineage (NCBI taxonomy): Bacteria > Pseudomonadati > Bacteroidota > Cytophagia > Cytophagales > Hymenobacteraceae > Pontibacter > uncultured Pontibacter sp. Next base: position 362,420 of record NZ_CANNAI010000004.1, read on the forward strand.
TTATTTGTGAAGTTTTTACATCGTAAATTACTCCAACATTTCCTGGTCCGTTAGCTCAGCTGGATAGAGCAACTGCCTTCTAAGCAGTAGGTCAATGGTTCGAATCCATTACGGATCACGGTTAAACCCTTAACTATCAGATAGTTAAGGGTTTTTCTTTTAGTACTATTTCTAGTTATATGTGTTTCCAGGTCTTGCGGAGTAATATTTTGCTGATTGCTGCCTGTCCTACATTAAACTCCGCAGCAAGGTTCCTGGTCGTAACACCGCCTGTAGCGTATCTCTTCCTGATCTCTAATACAGTTTCTTCAGTCAGCTTTGCTAAGTGGTTGTCCTCGCCCTGTTTCGCTTGGTGTCTATTGTGGTCTAACGTGTGCCTGTGGTTCTCACTGTAGCTAACCCATCGCAGGTTCTCTATATTGTTGTTTGTGCGGTCAAAGTCAATGTGGTCCACGATGGCTTTCTTACCATTCAAGTGCTCAGGTAGAGGTAACCAAGTCTGTGCTACTAAGCGATGAACAAATCTACCACACTGCTTACCCTCCTTCATCAAGGTTAACTGTTCGTAACCGCAGGTGCCAACTGCCTTGCATAGTGGCCTGTCATTCTTAACCGACCATACATTCCCTAGGTTAGATGCTTTGTACTGGCCTTCAAATCCCGGTATGTCTTTCCAGATTTCTAATTCATTTCTCATACCATTATATGGCTGAGAAGACTCAAAGTCTGATTTAATTAGAAGTTGGTCTAATTATTTCGCTCGTGCCTTACGGCTGACCCGCTTTGAGGCGGGCCGACGGACTCCTTGCGATGGGTAGATGTGTAGTCAATTTACTTATATGGGTAATCTCAGGAAAACGGTACCTATTGCCCGTCTTCCCAAACGCGAAGCGTTAAAAGGATAAGGATGAATAATAAATGAAAATAAATGATAAGAAAAGCGAAGCGTAAAAGGATAGGCATATAGACACTGAACGTCCCTTTTTTTAGTAGAAAATAATTTGAAAAAACATTAAAAAAGTCAAAAGGGGAGCGGTGTAGTCAGATATATAAATAAAATCTGACACACTAATAATGACCACTTTAACTTCTAACAATGTAAAATTCGTTTACTCATCGTTCAAAGAAAGATACTACACTGAGTCAAACCAGTTCCCAAAGTTCTCAGACTTCAGCTTCACAAACATTCTCGGCTACGATCAGCACGACGCTACCTATACTGCACACGGTAAGAAGTGCGTAGCTGAGTTCAAAATCAGAGACGTTTCGTCAACTGCCTACCCTTCTGCAATGATAGAGAAGAAGAAGTTCGACTATCTGATGGGCAGATACCAGGAGACAGGAGAATTGCCTATCTACCAGTGCTACTACAATGACGGCGTATGCCTGCTGTTCAACCTGCTTAAGTGCCAAGACATCCAGGTTGAGTTGATTCCGTGCCCGAAATACACAATGAACCGCGCCGCTGGTAAGACTGACAAGTACGTCCTCAACCTCCCAACAGACAGAGCGCTGAGAATGCAGTATAATATTCCAGCCGAATCAGATGTACAGAAGAGCTTCTACAGCCAGTACACGGTTGTCTAAACTACCCTATGCGCACGCACTAAAAGAACCTGAATATGAAAATTGAACTCAAGCCTTACCACCCAAGAATTTTTTACCATTGTCCATAACAAAAGAGAAGACCTGATTAAGATTTGCCTGAAGTACTTAAGAAGCAAATTTGACAAGACGCTTGACTTAGACACGATTGACGACTGCTTCAACGAGATTATAGTATCCACCGCCGAGAAACTGGCTAATCCTGAAAGCAGCGTAGTGATTACCTGCTGGAACGATGTCAGGAACTACATCACCAAGTCTTTCTGGTACAGATTTAAAAACTCTGGAATGAAGAGGCAGAAAGACTTCCATAACAATAAGTATATCCCCATCAACTCCACGCACAGCCAGACGATTGAGGATACTGCATACTCGGAAGACCCCATCATCACCAACACCGCTGATGTATACCACAGGATTTTCGAGTACGTCTATTCTAAGTACGACCAGGAGGAAGCGGCAATCTACAAAGCACACACCATCGACGGGTTTACATTCGACCAGCTGGCAGAGGCCACCCGTTTCAAGAGAAGCCGCTGTTATGAGATTGTAAAAGCAATAAGGGCGGATGTACAGGCGAACAAGGAGTACTTCCTGGCTGCCAAATAAAGGTGAAGAGTGAACATATATAAATCGAGGAGTGACCGATAAACCGGGACTCTTCGATTTTTCATTTATGTCAGAATTAAAAAAGACTAAAGGTGTCTCTGTGATGAACGCAGCTCCTGCTGTACGCAAGAACCTACGCGAGCAGAAGTTTGATTTCGCTTATGAGCGGGTGATACAGGGGATGAAGTATATGCAGATTGTCCGCGAGTTCGCTATGCAGTTTGACGACACTGAGCGCAACGCCAAGAACTATATCAAGAAGGTAAACGAGCACCTGGCTAACCCAGCACCTCAGGAACGGAATAAGGCGCTTAACAAAGCCAGAGCCCAGTACGAAGACCTGTATGGCAAATTGTACGAGCAGGGTAAATACAAAGAGGCTGCCGATGTAAGAGCCAAGATTGACCGTCTGGAAGGCTTGGACCGAGTTATCATTGAGCAGAACGTTACCTCCAACCAACCTCAGCTAGACCTGTCCGCTTTACCGCTCGAAGTACTCCTACAGCTCCAGGCGCACCTACCCGGCAATGCAATCGATGTGCAGTTTACCGAAGTAGGCAAAGAATTCCCTGAAGACCCAAGTGAGCAAGAAGAATCAGAATAATCCGCTCCAGGGCATCACTGCTGAACAACTGGAAGCAGCCATCTGCAAGCAGAGTTTTTACGAGTTTTTTAAAAGAGCCTTCAAGGTACTTGAGCCACACACTACTTACGTTGACAGCCCTATCATCAAATACCTATGTGACAGGGTACAGGAGGAAGTCGAGCGCATAGCAAGGGGGGAGAAGAAAGACCGAGACCTGATTGTAAACGTACCGCCCCGGACTTCCAAGAGCCTTATCTTTTCTGTGTGCCTTCCTGCCTGGGTGTGGACGAAGTATGCGCATATGCGTTTCATCACCGCTTCTTATGCTGCGACTTTATCTACTAAGCTTGCCCTGGACAGCCGTACCCTGATACAGTCAGACTGGTATAGGAAGCTTTTTCCTGAGGTATCGCTAAAGGATGACGCCAACAACAAGACCGCTTTCGAGACGACAGCCAGAGGAGCAAGGGTTTCCACTTCCGTAGGCGGTACCATCACAGGTATGGGAGCTGACATCATCATTATAGATGATCCGCAGAAACCGGACGAGACCAATTCAGAGGCCAAGACCGAAGACGTACACAACTGGTACGACAACACCATTGAGAACCGACTAAACAACGCCGTAGTTGGTTCACGGATTATTGTAATGCAGCGCCTTTCAGAAGATGACTTGGTTGGCTACCTGCTGGAGCAGTACCCGGAGCATTTCGAGCACATCTGCCTGCCTGCAGAGCTGAATGAAGACGTAAAGCCTGCCAAGCTTAAAAAGTACTACAGGGACGGCCTATTCGACCCGGTTCGCTTGGGACACAGCCGACTGGCGCAGCTGAAGAAAAAGCCCTATACCTATGCAGGCCAGTACCTACAGTCACCGGCACCTGCTGGCGGCGGTATGTTCAAGCGGGAGTCTTTCAAGATTATCTCTTTTGAGGAATTCCTGCAGGCGACCAGCAATGAAAAGGTAACCTGGCATTTCTTCCTGGACACGGCCTTTACCTCCAACAAGAAGAACGACCCGACTGCCATTGTAGTAGCGGCCAAGGTCGGCAATATCCTCTATATCCGGGATGTCAAGACCAAGCACTATGAATTCCCTGAGCTGATGAAGTTCATAAAGGAATACGTACCCAGGTATGCCACATCAGGTACCAGAATACACATAGAAGGCAAGGCTTCCGGTCAGTCACTTATACAGCAGCTGAGACAGAACTCAATCTTCAACCTGAAAGAGCTGCAACCAGGCAAGGAGTCGAAAGAGGACAGGGCCTACGGCGTCACTGACTTCGTGGAATCGAAACGCGTTGTGCTGATTGAAGGCGCTTACACATCCACTTTTCTGGACCAGGTGACCATCTTCCCGAACTCTAAGAATGACGATATGGTGGACGCAATGGTGTATGCCATCAAAGAGCTGATCGCTAACAACAGGACTTTCGCCTACGGATTCTCTTAATGCAATCCATTAAATAGATGTCCTTCATCGACATATATAAATTGATGAAGACAATCAAGCACAACAAAGCATCCTATACACTACCTGAGGGCTGGTCTGAAGTGAAATTCAGCCAATTCAAAGAGCTGATGAAGCTGAACCAGGACGAACTGGGACAGCTCGAAAGGGCGGTACGCATCGTTTCCGTTTTCTCGGGAGTGGCTTACGATACGCTGGTTGACGAGGATCCGGCACTTATTTTCAGAATTCTCCACGAGCTGGATTTCCTGGATACGGGAGTAGAGAATATGGAGCCTGTAATGCACTTCCAGTTAGATGGTGAGACCTACTACGTCAACGACTTGGAAAATTCCGCTTTCCGCGAATACGTGGACTTCCAAACCATAGAGGAAAAGACAAAAGATAAGCCTGAGGAGGGCATTACCTGGAAGCTGGCTATCCTATGCAGAAAGCAGAATGAGAAACCGCTTAAAGGAAAAATACTCGAGGAAAGAGCCAGCCTGTTTGAAAAGCTGGACGCTGAGACGGTGCTGCGCATCAACAGTTTTTTTTTGCTCAAGCAGCGATTGTACAGCGAGGCTTCCCTTCTGTATTCAAACCTGGAAAAGGAAATAAAGGCGAAAGAGGAAGAATTACGCAGTCTTTTGACAGCAAATGGGGCTGGCGGGCGCTGGCTCACAAAATGGCGCAATCGGTCATTAACCTTCAGCTTGTCTATGATACGCCGACTCTCGACGTTCTGGCGCAGCTCGAATACGAGATAGACACCGCGACGATGCAGGAGAGCCTTCAGAAGCTCGACCAACAAAACAACTAACCAATAAATGTCCAACCAAATATACAGGATTCAAGGCCTGAAGGGTATCAGGGACCTGGTAAAGGTGACCTGCGAGGCACACATCAGCGTCAGCGAATTCAAGTCCGGTCTCTCCCTGGAAGACGAAGGCACTGAATCGATGTACCCGCTCGCTTACCTGGAAACTGGCTTTGATGTCAGACAGGAAGACGGTAACTCAGAGACCTACAGCATCAACCTGAACATCGCCGACCGTATGCCGGAGGATGCAACCGAGGAAGAGGTTATTCTGACACTATCCAAGACAACGCAAATCCTGGACGAGATACACTACCAACTGGAAACACTCTCTCCGAGCAGCATCAAGGTAGGCTATACAAGCAAACTGGTGTACCGAAGCTATGGTAAGGACAACCTGGCCGTAACAAGGGCTGAATTCACTATTCGCATACCCCGTTATGTAGCCAGAAAGAATTCAGGACTGATGTCAATTGACATCCCGAACCTTCCGAAATTCGGTAATGCGCACATCATCCTCTGGGACAGTATCAAGAACAAGCCTGAACTGCTTTCCACGGACGATTTAGAAGCCGTATCACAACATCTTAACGCAAGCATACAAACTACAAGACAGGCTCTGGAAGACGCGATACAGGTCGCCAAATCAGACCTGGAGGATAACATAGGCACTGTTAAGTCAGACCTGGAAGGGAATATAAACAACGTCAAGTCAGATTTAACCGGAGCCAAAGCAGAATTCAATACCAGGATAGTAGGCGCGCAGACAGAGTTCAACGCGAGACTGGAAGCGACCAAGACAGAACTGGAAGACAAAATCCTTATCAGTTCTCAAACCACAGAGACCATAGGCGTCACGGTGGACGGCGGTAAACTGGCAATCAAATCAGGCAGTAAAGGCTACCGCGAGATACCTTTCGCAGGAAAAATACTTTCCTATACCATCATCGGTCCGAACACAGGCGACATCATTTTCGACCTGAAGAAAGCTACTTTGGAGACCCTTGAATCAGCGGTTTCTATCTGCGGAAACAATAGGCCGATGCTGCAGGGACAGTCTCAGAAACTGGGTACGGACCTGTTAGGCTGGGACATCCAGGTAAACGCCGGAAACGTGTTGGAATTCTTCGTTGAGTCCGCCACCTTGAGCAAGATACAGCTCTTCCTAAACATCAAGAGAGACTAAGAGGATAGCCTGCTACCAAAAAATAATATAAGAAATGGGAATTGATTTTACAGAGATGGGCGGCTTCTTGTCCACTAAACTGAAGGACATAGTAGAGTATGCGATTTGCAAACGGAACCCGATGGGCAGTGACGAGATAGCCCTGTTGGAGTTCATAATAGAGCCGGATTGTAACGGTGACACTATTACTATCAAAGTGTTCCAGGCAGAATTTTTACCTAACACATTGACGATTACAATACCGATTACCTATTAAAAAAACAAGACAATGAAAAGCTACAAAGATTTAAGGTTCAACAGACCAGACTTACTCACCCAGGTATACGATAAGGACAAGATTACCGTAGGAAGCCTCATACGTCAGGTAGATAACACGCTGACCCCGATGCCGATGGCACTAGCCAGACCTATGGAAGCCAGTGTGGCTATTGCTGGACTATTCCCGTTCGCTATTGAGTACGACGAAGACACTCAGTACGTATTCCTGGTGGACGGCGCTACCGCTACTACTAACAGACGTGTTATTATGTATGAGTTTAATAAGCATACTAGTAGCTACATATGGAAAGGTTTCATCACTGTGCTATTCCCCGTAACAGGTAACGTATCTGCAAGAGGTTTACGCTTAGCTGAATATCACTACACAACCGGCCAGGTTACAGCATCTGGTACTACTGTGACTGGTGTGGGTACAAATTGGAAGACCGCAGGTTTCTCTGTTGGTTCCAGAATAGGATTCGGTACAATCGACCACAGAAATGTGACTGCCTGGTACGAAATAACAAGCATAGAGTCAGACAACCAGTTGACGCTGAACAAGCCTGTTGTTGAGGAAGTAGCGGGACAACCATTCACTATAGAGGAAGTCCGTGTGATAATGGCTTGCTCAAACTCCGTTACTACTAATGGCGGCTTGTTCGTTATTAAAGGCTTAAACTATGACACTTTCACACAGGCAGGTACCACTATACCAGCCGCTACGACAATAGACAATATACGTGCTACCTATTGGCTTGCTGATGCACCGGTAGTTACTAACATACTACCAGGCGGCTCTGCTATAGACGAAATGGTAGACTGGCATAACCACGAAGTTTACTGTACCAACGGTTCTTCCACTACTCTAAGAGTTTTCAAATACAACATTAGACAACCGCTCACTACTCTAACAGCCGGTAAAAGTGTCGAGGCTCTTGTGTTATCTACCGGTAACCAGTTGGTTACAGGAACACTATCTATCAACAACAACGGTAGAATAGCTACGGCTAACCACGGCGCCGGTGCTGGGGAGAAATCTCTTTACTTCGTGACTAACTCCCGTTTGTACAGGATTAACCTGGCAAACATAACCAGCGGTTCTACCACATACGTGTCAGATTCTATGACAGAGATACCTGCTGGTGGGGCAATGACTGTAATGGCGGGTGCTGTTCTGTCTAGTGTTGAGTACTCTGGTGTTATTGACTCGTTTATAGTTAACTCATCAGGTCTTGGTAGAAGTTATGTGAGTAAGTACAAGACAGACGGTTCTCAGTTCGACCTCAACTTCCTATCGGACGCAAGACAGATAGACGGTTCAAACGCTGACAGTGATGCACCGTTCTACCCATCTTTATCTACCGCAACGTTCTCGTCTTGGGTTGAGAATGGCATTATGCACACAATCAGACAGAGTGCAGTTAATACTACTAATCAGATGTACGCTATCCCTATAGCTGCAGATTATTTATTGTCTAATGACCAGTACATCATTACCCCGGTGTTCAACATACCGAACCTGCGAAAACTAGACAAAGTTTATGTGGATGTTATCAATAGAATAGGCAGTGAGCGTTTGGGTGTGTCTGCAGAGCCATACAACCTCTACTACCGCACTTCTGGTATAGATGATAATACTGGTCTATGGATACAGGCTGACAGCGATATGGCTGGTGTAACAGGTACTAAAATACAGTTCAAGTTCACTTTCCGCGTAATGGGCCAGACGTGCCTTACCGCGAGAATCAAAGGTCTGACGGTTACCTATGAGGATAACAACACAGACTCACATTTCAGCCCGAGCAACAAACACACTTCTATCCAGAACAATGTGATGGCATACCGCCAGGTGGATCTTTTCGACGGTAGCAGGGTTCCTGAAATGACCATCAAGCTGTTCAACGTCGAGACCAATATACTAGTATTGGCTGACAACACTTCCATCAGCGAGTTCGGTACTTGGGAGTATTCAACAGATGCCGTAAACTGGCTTCCTTTCAACGGCAATGCAGCCAACAGGGTAGGCAACTACATCCGCTACAAGGCGCTTGGTCTACCAGCTGGTATAAAAATCAAAGCGGTACTGTCCGTAAGCTAATGGTCGAGGACATCATCTACGATGTGGCTTTTGTCTTAGAGACAGAACCACTCGCCGCCCACGAGATAGGGGAAATAACGGGCATCGGCCTGGACGTTTCCGGCTACCTGGCAGAGGGTGGCGGCAGCCAGGAAACAAGCAGTGTGTTTTAAACCAAAGAGCTCCTTTACAGGGAGCTCTTTCTGTTTAAATAAAAACCTGCCGGGGACATATATAAATTGATGAGCGAATCTAAGTACGGTAGGATTAAGAGAGTCCGCAGGGGCAAGGGATCCGGTAAGCTATTCACGCCACAGGAGCTGAAAACTTACCTGGACGGCGAGCTGTTCGAATTGGCCAAGCAGATAAAGGAATTCATCATCGCCGAGGCAGAGAAAGGTGGCAGACATAAGTTCAGAAAAGACGGCAGGGGCGGTTTTGTCAACAGCACCGAAGTGGAATTCACGACAGACGGGGTTGAAATAACGCTCCCAGAGCAAGCCTACTATATTGAACAGGGCAGAAAGCCGCTTGCTAAGAAAGTGCCGATACAGGCCATCATAAAGTGGCTGAAACGCTACCGTATACTAGGGCGCGACAAGCGCTCAGGAAAGTACAGGAAGACTTCGGCTGCTTCCATTAACTCCACCGCCTGGGCCATCCAGCAAAGTATCTACAAAAACGGCATCAAGGCCCGCCCATTCATACAGGCATCGCTCGACTTCACAGAGCAGCTTATCTCCCAGGTGATCGACGAGATAATGATTCCCGAGATCATCCAAATCGTTGAGTTCAGCTTCAGCGACAAGAAATAACTACGCAATAACTTGTTTACACTAATCAAGAGGCCGAGGATTGTCGAGGCCGCCTTCAACAAAATAGAATGGGGTTTTAACTACGAGAATTACGCTGTGGGCGATTTGTTCTATGTGGACATCCTGAAAGCAGACGGAAGCCTGTTGACGACCCTTATCAAAAACGGATCTGGTACCGGCCGCGCCACCTTTGACGTGAGCCATACGCTGCGCACCCTTTTCAACGAGGTAATGCCCTACGACCCGACCCGTTTTATGCAGAAGGACGACACCGCAATGAAAGGCTATTCCATCAAAGCGGGCTTCATCAAGATGGTCAACCGTCAGCAGGTAAAGAAACACCTGTACACTTCCTGCAATTTCTATGTTTTGAGAGCTGCTTTGCCATTTGACGGCAGCGTAACGGTAGCGGATTTGACAGTCAATTATGATGTACCGGTGCAGTTCCTGACCGACATCACCCCAAGCCAGCCGAGCGGGAATAATCTCTACCTACCAGTGCTTTTCACAGCACCCAACGAGGTAAAAGTAAAGATTAACTATGTGACTGAGGTGCAGACCATCAGCGCATCTATTCCGTCAGCCGGGGTATACGTGTTCAACGTGAAACCTGAGCTGCAGAACAAAGCACACAGCAACTTTACGGTCTGGTTGGAGGCTGATAACAAGGTCCACACCGCGTTAAGAGAAGTTTACCATATCTGCGCTAACGTTGGAGAGACCGGAGGCCATCAGGCCACAGGTTTTGGTTACAGTACCGTTTCATTCTATGACGCGGAAATAAAGGCGGAAGATATAGCCAACCCATTGGCAGCGGCGAACTTGGTATGCGAGAACAACGGCACTGGACCAGGAACCTACACAGCCACTGTAACAGAGACTGTCTACTGTACCAACGGAGTGGAGGGAAGCTCAATGGCTACCGCCACCAGAACGAGTAACATTTCACAGACCGATGCCGAGCAGAAGGCAAGGACAGCGGCTATCGCAATGGCGCAGGAGGGTCTTGTGTGTACGCCTCCACCGACCAAATACACCGCCACCTATACTTATACCGCTTACTGTCCAACAGGATATTCAGGACAGAAGACAGTCAACGGTTACGGTGAGTCCTACTACTCCCAGGCGGAAGCAGATCAGAATGCATTCAACAGCGCCAAGACAGGGGCTGAGAGCGGTCTTGTATGTACGCTTAACGAGCAGCCGAAAATATTCGCAGGCTATACTACTTACGGACATTTATCTTTTAATGACGCGAACAACGACACGTTCTACCCTTCAGCACTTTACACGGATGACGGTACATTAGAATCAGGTAAGCTGACCTACACCAGCCCAGCAGGAAATTACAACCTGGTGCGCGGCTTCTACAAGATCGACATTGGAATGGTGTTCGAAGTGGGTACGGACGGAAGAATACTCAACATCTACCTGGCAAGCCCTGGCGGACAAATCCAATAAAGACAACCCACTACAATGCAGATAACGACAACAAAGAGCTTCAGCCTGACAAGGGCATTGGACGCGCCGGTCAAGATTACCTTCCTCAACAGGAAGGGCGGTCTTGACACGGTGTTGTTTACCCGTTTCCAGGACATTGAGGTAAAGGGCAAGGCGCAGACATACGAATCCGGCAATACTACCAGAACCTACAATGTCGATTCAAGTAAGTCAGTAACCTACTATTCTCCCTGGTTTACAGAAGCGGAGTTTGCCTGGATGGAAGACCTGATGGAAAGCCCTTATATCCAGGTGAACGGCAGGCAGGTAAATGCCATCGACCGGAACCAAAAGATAGACACCATCAACAGGCTGTTTAGCCTGGAGCTGACCGTAGCATCCGAGTACGGCCAAAACCGCATCTCCTTCTAACTTGAATCATTTAGAGATTTACATCAACGGCCAGCAGACTGACCTGGGCGAGGCGCTGAAAGTGGTGCTGGATAAGGTGGTAAGCGAATTCCGCAACCCTTTGAAAAAAACTGGCACATACTCCTACACCATCAAATTCCCGGATACTCTGAAGAATAAGGGTATTTTCCACTACCAACAGGACAGGGCAGTTATCGGCAAATTCCGCAAGCAATACGACTGCGAGGTTTACTGCAACGGCGAATTGATTCTGTCGGGCTATTTCATACTGAACAAGCTCACCAAAGGGTATTTCGAGGGGTTTATCACCGGCTCTAAAGGCGGACGCATCTCTGATATTGTTGAAGAGAAGTTGATGCTGCGCGACATCAAGTCTTTCACTCCGATTGACTACCTGGGCGATTATACTGTCTGGGAGAATATGGACCGGGATTTGACTGCTAACAATTCAGAGGTAGCTTTCCCTTTTGTCCTGGATTCATTTGCCAGGCTGAAGTATATGTCGGGTGGTTACATCGACGGTACACCACAGTCACTGCGCTTCGACCACTTCGGAGTAAGCCACTTTACGGCTGCCGTTTTCAAAAATATCTTTGCAGACCAGGGATACACCCTGAACGGCTCAGTGTTGTCCAGCGATGCCTTCAACAGGCTGCTGATGTTTTATACCGACAACGGTGACGAGACTGCCTACAACTACGCCAGGCTCAATATCCTGAGCGTATTCGGTCACTACCACCGGAGCAAGTCAATCAACGGACCGATGGTACCGGATGTGGAGGCACAGGACTACAAGCTTTACGTAGCGGAACCAGAGTTCAGGGACATCCGAAACGTATTTGACCCGAACATCATTGACTATGCAAAATCCGGCGATACAGCTTATTGTATGGGAGAGGACGGGGTCTACACCTGTAACTACACTTCCAACTACACTTTCCGATTGAAGTCACAGATTCCGGTGACGGATACAGCCGGTACAGCGATAGCGGCCAAGCAGTTCCTGGTGTTCCGGGAGATAGGCAACGATAAGTACGCAGACGGCTCCTACAAATACCAGAATTACAACAGCATCAACTTCGACAGCATCAAGGATTTTGACACGCTGAACACGAACAACGAACCTGACGGCGATGGCATACGCTCCAACTTCACGGTAAGGCTGGTAGCAGGGAGACAATACCGGGTACAGGTATACATCTTTATCAGAAACACCCTGAATACAGATGGGTTGTTACTCCACGCCGTGAACGCGCACACTTGGCTCAGCATCACCCATATCGACGGACACCAGCAGCTGAACCCGGCCCGTTTTCTGCCTGAGATGAGCCAGCTTGATTTCGTAAACGCACTTTTCAAGCTGTTCAACCTCTATTACCAGATTGACGAGGGGAATAAGATGGTTTCGCTGTTCAGCCGGGATGAGTTCTTCGAGCAGAGCAAGGCCAACATACTGGACATCTCCAACAGGCTGAACCTAGATAGTTTTGAGGAAACACCGCTATCAGAGGGTGAAATAGCCGAAACTTATTTCAAGTGGTCAACTGATGAATCGGACTACCTGCTTGCCCGGACGGACTATATGGATACGGTGAACGGGGACACGCCGGAGGAAGCGTACGAGCTGCCTTTCGCACCGCTCGGATTCCTAGCAGTGAAGCTGAAGAAGTACGGGCAGAATATGCTGGATTTTCAGGAAGCCTACGACCTGCTGCCAGCTGCCATACCGGCCACGGACATCACCGATATGTCTGTACTGGAGGACTACAGCGCCAGCTCCAACTTCGGTTACAAGCCTAAACTGGCTCTCTATATGGGACCTAACCCGCTTACAACAGGAAGCTATGTCATCTCGGACACCAACAGTAACTATTACCTGAGACTACGGACTGTCAGTACTGCGAAACCAATGCCGAGGCTGGTATTCTTCAACATCAAGGAACAGCCCGCCTACGAGGTGCAGACCAACCTGCCGACCAGGGAATTCTTTGTCAATGACTTTACAGGTACCACTGTATACCAGAGCGAGAACCCGCTTTTCATTGCGGACGCGCACAACGCAGGTAAACTGGATGTCACATCGCTTGCAAACACCGGCTCTAAATCGATGTTCCAGAAGCTCTACCAGAATGACCTGGCGATAACAGACTGGTCCAACTTCACCGAGGGTACCATCAAAATGGACCCGCTGCTTTACAACAGGCTGAACGGGCGTAACATACTCTGTATCGAAGACGATCTGTACCTACTAGAGAGTGTCAAAAGCTACGACCCTACTGGCAACACCGCGAAAGTAAAACTTTACAAGATGGTGTCCAGCTAAATACCCCCTGGAAAGGGACATATATAAATCGGGTGGGGTGCAAATGTCCCACCGGTTCCCACCTTAATGGCAACTAACAAGAAAATCAAATTTGACATAGAGGGCTTTAACCAGGCCAACAAGGAAGTAAAGGAGCTGACCGACCGACTGGGCCAACTTCACACCGAATTCTCCAAAGCCGAACAGGGTTCCGAAGAGTTCAGAAAGATTCAGAAGGAGATAGCTAAGACCAGTACGCAGCTGGACGTAGCCCGCAGTAAAGTGGAGTCCTTCAACCGCACCAAACTGGATAAGGTAAAGGGCATCGTATCCGGTGTACGCGATGGCTTCGGTAAACTGACCGAGACCGTTACAGGTACATCCGACTCAGTAGGTTTACTGGAACAGGGTTTTGCTCAGATGGGCATCCAGAATAATTTCCTGACACGGTCAATCGAACTGTTAGGAGGTAAGGGTACAAAAGCGCTGATGTCACTGAGAATGGCATTTCTGGCTATTCCCATCTTAGCATTACTGACAGGTATAGCATCATTAGTAGCCTACTTCACGAAGACACAGGAAGGATCCGACAGGCTATCTCACAAGATGTCCTACCTGAGCGGCATCTTCACTGGTCTGGTGAATGTAATGTCCCGAATGGGCAAGGAGTTCGCAGACTTCATCGAGAAGGTGCTCAACGACCCGATGGTGCTGTTGGATGCCATCATCGAACAGGTAAAGACAAGAGCGGGCGGCTTATTCAAGATATTCACTTCCCTTGCGAAATGGGATATGAAAGGCGTAGCGGACGGTTTCGGTATGCTTTCCCTAGGTGTTGAGAATGCAACTGAAAAAATGAAAGCCCTTGGTCAGGAACTTAATCAGGCCGGGGAGGACGCGCAGAAAATCAATAAGATGGAGAAAGAGTTCGAGAAGCTTTCCCATAGCATCGAACTGTCTAACGCCAAGCTGGAGAGGCAGAAGCAGTACTACGAAGACATCTACAAGGATTCTACCCGAAATGAGAAAGAGCGGGAAGCTGCATTCAAGAAAGCCAATGCTGCAGAAGACGGTCTTTTCGCGAACAGAATCAAGCTGGCAAGCGCTGAGTACAAGCTAATAAAAGGCCGTAACGCATTGTCCGATTCAAGTAGAAAGGACATCCAGGCGGAAAGAATGGCTCTGGATAAAATCAGTGCCATACGAGCTGAGATGCAGCGTGACGAGATTGCAGACGGCAAGGAAATATCCGCTTTCAGACGCGAACAGCTGAAGATACTTATCTCCACCCAAAAGGAGGCGATAGAGGAGCTTATTTCAGCGAACGAAGAACTGATTTCAAGTGACGAGAAGACCTACCAGGAGAAGCGCACACTTATTCAGGAAAATTACAAAGCGCAGAAAGAACTTGTAGCCCTGCAGCTACAAGAGATTGATAACAGCGATAAATCCCTGGCTAACCAGAAGCTTATAGCTAAGCTGAAATCTCAGGCCAGCAAAGTGGAGGAGGGCGAGAAAAAACGCCTGAAAGCGCTGGATGACGAGTACAACAAGAAACAGGAAACCGCTGCCACCAAATTGGAGGAACTGCAGCGCCAGCGCCAGAAACTGGCTGCCGACAGCATCCGACTGGATGAAACTACCCTGGATGCCTTTATCCAGACCAGCGACAGGAAAATAGCTGCCACCATAGGCTACTATAACACCGAACTGGAGGCCGAAAAGCAGAAGTATGAGAAGGCAAAACAGAATAAACAGCTTTCTGACAAGGAACTGCTTGCACTGGAACAGGAATACCTACTGAAGAAAGAGCAGCTGGAGAAAGCCAGTGCTGATGCAGTTATCGCCTTGGAAGACGGTATCCGGGAAAAACGCAAAGAGGTACGTGACAGCGACCTGGCTGCAATGGAGAAGACAAAGGAGCTGTATAAGAATGCCTATTCTGAAATAGCGACTACCGTAAGCAATATCTCTAATAATGTGACCAGGGCCGCCGTATCGATGCTGGATGCGAGACTAACTGAGCTGGACGACTTCCTCTCTGAGGCAAACAACAGACTATCTGAGATAGACGCAGAAGCCAACACGGTGCAATCCAATATCAACGGGCTTGAAAACTCTTTACTGAAAGCAAGGGGCGACGAGCGGGAGCGTATCATCAGGCAGTTAGAGCAGGAGCGCAAGAAAGAGACAGAACTGGCAATGCAGCGCAAGCAGGAGGATGCCCGGATCAAGAAAGCCGAACAGGAGAAAATTCGCCTGGAAGAGGAGAAAGACAGAGCGCTTCAGAAGCAAACACAGACACAGCAGAAGCTGGCCGCTATTCAGGCCGGTATGGTCGCAGTGGAATCCACGTTAGCAGGTATAGAAGCAGCCAAAGCAATCTCCAAAGCAGCTGCACAGGGTAAAGTAGGTTGGGACAACATCGCCATTCTATTGGCTATGACAGCTGCTACCGTAGGCAGTTTGGCTACTATCAAAAGTGCTACAAAGGGCTTCGCTGAAGGGGGGTACACTGGTGACGGCGGCAAGTACCAGGAAGCTGGCATCGTGCACAAAGGCGAGTATGTTATACCACAGTGGATGGTCAAGCAGAACAAATCCCTTATCAGTTCACTGGAAGCACAAAGAACAAGAGGCTACGCTGAAGGCGGCTCTGTAGCCGCTGCTATGGCGGACTCAGTGAACCCTAACGCGGAGCTTGTAGCCAGACTGGACGCGATGAACGCAATGCTGAACGCGAATCTGAACAAACCAATCTATACCGTAGCTACCGAAGTAGCCGAAGTCAATGCCAGGGTAACCAGCATCAAAGAAACAGCCCTTAAATAATGAACAAGGATTTACCAGTATACAGAATGAAAATCGATGAACTCGACGAGACAGGCATAGAGTTGATTTCAGTAGTAGACAGACCTGCTATTGAAGTCAACTTCGTCAAACTGAGCGAGGAAGTAGAAATAATAAAACTTGCTTCCGACAAACAGAAGCAGGTTGTCACAGGACCGGTACTTCAGCCCGACCAGCTCATCTACCGCAAAAACGGGGAGCAAGAATTCTACATCACCTTCACAGCTGAGGACATCGAGAAGATTCACGCAAAGTTTATGAAGAACGGCGTGACCAAACTAAGCAACCTGGACCACTCAGGTAACGACATTATTGAAGGCTATCTGTTGGAATCCTGGATAATCCTTGACAGTGACAAAGACAAATCCAAAGCGTTAGGATTCGAAGGACTTAAAGCAGGCACCCTGATGGCTTCCTACCACTTTCCGGACGCTAATGTATGGGCAGAGGTAAGCAAGCGTAACGGTTTCAGCTTGGAGGGTTCTTTTGTATCGGAGCAGATTAGACTTCAGGCGCAGGAAACGGATGCGGTTGAGTCACTATTAGAGGAACTGGTGAGAGAATTAGAGTCAGAATAACACAGAATAAACGAGAGAAAAAGCCCGTATCGATACGGGCTTTTTTGTGCCCCTGCCGGAAAAAATAGAACGGGTTTTCGACATATATAAAATGAAGAACACGCACATACATTATGAAAAAAGAAAGACTACTAGCAATTTTCAACAAGCTCGCAGTTGCTCTTGGTATGGAACCGGAAGAGGTAAAACCTGAAGTTGAGTTGGCTAAAGAAGACGAGGAGGAAGAAGACCCGAAGTCTGAAGAAGCGCCATCCGACGAAGAAAAACCATCTGAAGATTCTGAAAAAGAGACTGAAGAGGATGAAGTAAAACTGCAGGCCGAAGACGATATGGAAGCCCTTAAAGCGACTATCGAAAGCCTAAGGGAAACAGTTACCGCTATCCAGTCTGACCTGGAACTGTCTAAGACCGAGAACGAAGAGTTGAAGACCAAGCTTTCAAAAATCGAGAGCGAACCAGCAGACAAAAAAGTGACACTATCCGTGACTCCTGCCGCACAAACACCAGCCGAGAGATTCCTGGCATCGGTTAAAAAAGGGTTCTAATCACCCTACAAAACAATCCAACAAACAAACTTAAAATGGCTATTACTTACAACCCTAACCTATTCCAAGGTGACCACTACCACCAAATTTTCTCTGAGACGCTAGCTACCGCTAAGACTTTTGCTAATAACTACGTTCACATTATGCCGAACGTAAAGACTGAGACTCTTGTGACTACTTTCGCAGCTAACATCGCTGAACAGGATTACTCTTCTATGTTCGACCCTATCGAGGCTTCTAAAGGCAGCGTTAGCATTTTCGACGAGAAGGTTCGCCCTATCAAGAAAATGTTCTTCACTACTGTAGACCCTGAGACACTTCGTTTCTCAAGATTCGGCGACTCTAAGATGGGTGCTGGTGCTCGTAACCTGAACATCACTGAGTTCGAAAACAAAATGCTTGACGTATTGATCCCGCAAATGGCCCGTTCTATCGAGGTTGCTTTCTGGAATGATATTATGGCACTTGCTGGCGACGTAGTACCTGCTGGTAATAAAATAGCGAAAGCTGAAGGCGGTCTTACAGTTTCTAACATCTTGAACGAAGTTGAGAAAGTATGGAAAGCAATCCCTTCTCAGGTAAGAGCTACAGGTAACGCTGTAATATACGCTGACGAGGCTATCAAGGACTTGATCGTACTTGCAAACCTACACGACGACTACAAAGACAGATTCGTTGTTAACGGTGACTCTGTTAAATTCCTTGGTGTTGATATGTTGTTCGTTCCGCTTGCGAAAGACGCAATGTTCGCTGGTAACAAGACTGAGGTTGTTTTCGCAACTGACGTTCTGAACGACGAGGCTACTATCGAAATTAACAAAGTAAACAACTACAGCGACATCCTTTTCTACAAGTCAGTTTACACCAGAGACAAGGCTATCGTGATACCTGCACAGAAAATTCTTTACGTTTAATTTTCATTAATAACATCTAAAGAATTGAAATAATGAAGAGGGGTTAACTGCCCCTCCTTCACCATAAATCAACCGAACAAAAACAATGTCATATTTAAATTCAACTTTCGGTGGTGTTTCTGCTGATGCGTTTGGTATCCCTGGTATAAACCGTCTTGCCCTTATTGAGAAAAGCAAGATTACAGGTTACACTGGCGGCGACAACGTGACAGCCATCGCTGTAACTACTGGCGCTAAATTCCAAGAGATTTTCTTCACTGAGGATTCCGCAAACTATACACAGGAACTTACTTCAAGCGCAAGCGCAAAATACATTACACAGACCCTGAACTTCCGCGTGGAGAGCGACGAAATCGCAAAAGCTCATTCTGTAATACTTGGCCGTCAGTATGTGGCTTTGGTTAAGAAGAGCAACGGTAAGTGGGTTGTACTAGGCCAGACTAATGGTCTTCGTTGTACTGCCGCTACTGCAAACTCTACTGAGGACGACGCTACACTAAGCTTCACTTTGACTGCGAAAAATCTTGGTTACGGCTCAAACGTGACGATGACGGACACAGCATTAGACGCGCTTATAAACGTTACTGCGACAGTTTAATCCTACCTAAACAATACCTGTTTAAAACCACTGCCGATCGCGCAGTGGTTTTTTTTTACACAAAATAAAACCCAGCCAGGGACATATATAAATTGATGATAACATTCAAACAAGGACAGCCGATGCAGTTCCTGATCTACAAGACGCATCTACCTCAGATAGAATCCGCTTACCACATCATACTTAAGAATTCATTCTCTGACTTCGAGCGGGAGCTTTCCTTCGATGTTTTTGAGTTGTTCAACGCATTCAAAATAGAAGTGCGTGACATTAACCTGTCTGCTATAGCCGGACAGAATACGCTGCTTGTACTGGACGAGAACGGCGATACAATCTACCGTGAGAGCGCCTTCATTATCGAATGATCTATACCAATAAACTAAACGCCAGCTTTGTCAACGCCAGTACTTTCAATATGGCAGGTTGCAGGCGCATTTTCTTTATGCCGTCCAAAAACCTGGTAGGCTATACTTTCAGAAACAGGCAGGTGCAGACCATCAATACCGTAAGCGGAGACCGCAGATTCAGTGCCTTTGAGGAGCTGGAATCGCTTGCCTACAATGTGAAGCCAGAATCAGGTAAGAACGGCACTGTATACAACGTAGAGGTCAGCTTCGGCATATCCGGCATCAAAGCCGATACCAAGCACCTGCTGGACAGTATGGTCAATTCTGAGCTCGCTGCCATCGTAGAGGATGAGAATTACCGCTACTGGCTGCTAGGCTTCGGTCAGGGTCTTATAACGACCTACGAGGCTATCTCGGATGAGGGTGGTTACAGCGTCAAGATGGGCACAAAGCAGCTGGCAGGCGTGGAGGAGGTTTCTTACGAGTTTATGTCAACGATTCAACTCAATATGTCAGAAACCACTTCAACGCCTTCGCCTATCAATTTGCAACCTGTATCCAGTGGGTCGGGTGGTAGCCAGATTGGCAACGTCTACAACACTATCAACGTGACGACCGACTTCTACCAGGTGCAGAACACAGACCATTACCTGAAAATAACATCAGCTAAAACGGTACTACTGCCTGAAAGTCCTTATGAGGGCCAGCAGCATATTTTCATAGCAGCCTACAATGCCAGCGTTGCGCCGGTAGTCATTAAATCGGCTATCTATTTCATCGACGGTTCCACTCAGGCGGAAATCAACTCAGATTATGGTTCGCTAACCTTCGTCTTCCAGGGAGGAACCTGGAGCACCACTGCTTTTGTGGCTTAAAACCTTTCAAAATGAATTGAAAAAGAGAATAACAAAAACACCTGTTCCTGCTGCTAAATCCGGGCCTGGTGTTTACAATATCAAGCTGGCTGAGGTGAAGATGCCAACCATCAACCTTACGCAGCTTAAGTACAGCCCTAATCCCTGGGTAGACTACGGCAACAGAAACCTTTGGCCGGACTACCTGATAAAGCTAATTCCGGCTTCAACGGTACACCAGAGTTTTTTGAATAAAAGAGCGGAACTGATTTTATCTGAGGGCCTTACTTATTCAGATAACATCGCTTCATTCCTAGAGAATATTAATGAGGAAGGCAACACGGCAGATGAACTGCTTGAGCTTGTGGCAAACGACCTGGCACCACTGGAGACTTTTGCGGTAGTAGTTCGCTACAACAAGCTTAAGAACAAAATTGTCGCCCTGGACTACCTGGATTCATCCAAAGTAAGGGTGGACAAGAACCTGGACGAGCTGGGTAATGTGCAGGGATATTGGGTAAGTGCAGACTGGTCTAATTTACCGATGAACCAGCCGGTATACTTTGAGAAGTTCAACCCTAACAAAGTAAAAGAGACAACCCAGCTATACTTCTACCACAAACGTACAGCGGGCAATCCTTTCTATCCTGTGATAAGCTATGCCAGCGCGCTGACTTACATCGAGATGGCTTATGAAGTAGGCAAGTTCGCCCTGAACGACGTTCTGAACGGTTTCTTCGGCTCGGGTCTATTGAACATCAAGGCGAATATGACCGACGAGCAGAAGGCTGAATTCATTACAAAGATTACGTCAAGTTTTACAGGTTCTGAGAACGCTTCCAAATTGATGACTACAATCTCAGAGGATGTTGACGCTGTAACGCTCACGCCGCTCAACTCGACTGACAATTCAGATAAGGTGGTTACCAGACGGGATGTATATGTAGCTGAGATTTCTACAGCGCACAGAGGCAACCCGATTGTAGCAGGCGTAACACCAGACGGAAGTTCATTAGGAAGCGACGGTAAACTGTACCGAGACTCGCTTGAGATTTATTATAATACCGTAATCCGACAGCTCCAAAAACCTTTTATCACTTTCCTTTCAAGGGTTCTCAACTTTAATGGGTTTGCTGATTTCGAACTGGACATAACATCTTCTGCGATGATGACTAACACCGAAGTACCTGTCTGGAAGATGGACTTCCTGAAGCCGGAAGTATGGCTTTCTGAACAGGGCTACACACCTGAGGATATACTTGATAGTCTGAAGGACGGCAATGGTGACATAGAAGACCCTGAGGAAGACGAAAATGTACCGACAGATACACCAGAAGATACAGAAATATAAGTCAATGACGGAGCCTGAAAAGCTCCGTTTCGAACTGGCTGCCATAGACGACTTCTACTACTGGTCAAGAGTTACCTGGGTAAGGTTTGTCTATGTGTACGCTGACAACGAAGAGAACAAAAAACTCGGCAGGGCAGGGCAGCAGACAAGTATCCGATACGGCACCCGAAACTTAGACCTGATACCGACAAGCAAAAAGCCAGCAAGAAGAAATAAGTCAACCAGGACGATCCGGTATTTTGATACTGGCAGAAGTACTCCCGGAAACAAGAACACAGCTATACGGGATGCCTCAGGACGCTACACGAAGAACGTAGGCCAGGCCATCAATGGCACCTGGAGAAGCTTCAGACCCGGACTGGTGGTGATGATAACC
This sequence comes from uncultured Pontibacter sp., assembly GCF_947502515.1. Classification (NCBI taxonomy): domain Bacteria; kingdom Pseudomonadati; phylum Bacteroidota; class Cytophagia; order Cytophagales; family Hymenobacteraceae; genus Pontibacter; species uncultured Pontibacter sp. The sequence continues at coordinate 384,413 of NZ_CANNAI010000004.1, forward strand.
GGAGTCTGGTCCTTCGAGAGAGGGAAATTCGTTTCGGACTTCGCGGACTTTAACATCAATAATCAACCTACGGGCTAAAAGAAAACAAAAAAACTAAATGTTTCTAATCACAGAGCAGTACTTAAAAAGCAGGGTAAACGTCAGCCTGCACAAAGAGGCTACCGACATCAAGATAGCCTTCCAGAACGTCACGGACTTCTACATCCAGGACCTGTTGTCTATTCCGCTTTACGACCTCTACATCGATCACCTGAAGAACAACACACCGCTGACAGTTAAGCAGGCGGAGCTGTATGAGAAAATCAAGGTATACTTCGCTCTGATGGTACAGCACGAACTGATGTTCAACCTGTTCGAGATTACCAACAAAGGCAATCAGGAGGACGCAGGAGCGGCTTCCATCGATGTCGTGAAAATCAAGCGCAACGAGGTGTATTCCAAAGCAGAGCAAATGAAGTCGAATATCCTTGCTTACCTGGAGAAGAACAAAGCGGATTTTCCGCAATACTTCACAAATGAAATGACTGAGAAGAAGCCAACAATTACGGCTTCACATTCGCCCGTTGTGTTCATTGAAGATAGAAAGTACTGGATAGGAGGCTAATAATGGATTTTATACAGGTTGCGCAATGGGCATTAACAGCGATAGTATTTCCGCTAATGTATGCTTGGTATCAGCAAAAGGAAGATGTAGTGAGATTGAAAGGTAGAGTCGATACAATGCAAAAAGACATAGAAAGTATCATTACCGACCGCAAAGAAATTGCGAAGGAAATGAAGGAGATGAAAGACATTCTACAGCAGGTGCTGATAAAACTGACGGAGCTGGAGACCTACCAGAAAATCAGAAATGAGCTTAAATAAGAATATTAAAGACTGGAAGAGCACCCTGGTAGGTATAGTCGTTCTGGTCGCCACCGGTTTCGCAATCGCATACGAAAAGATGCCAGCTCCTGAGTTGCTGGTACCATTCCTAGTGATCGTTGGCATAGCACACATAATGCTGGATCCGGAAGAAATCAGGAAGTCACTTCTGGCTTACCTGAAGAAAAAACTGGAAGCGTAACCACTTGAAACAGACCAGACTCACCAACGACAAGGACATCACGGTAAAAGGGGTAACGGTCGGCAACCTGAAAGACGGCGATGTGATAGTGAAAGGCACTCCGCTGGCGGACATCCTGGAACGCATACTGAACAAGGTAGCAGACCCGACAGGCTCCATCTCTTCTAGTATCTCTAACATTGAGATAGGTACTGTCCTGAACCACAACATCACGGCTGCTTTCAACAAGAACGATGGAGGTGATTTGACCGGTTTTGTTCTGAGAAGAAATTCAGTAGCTGTCATCAACGCCACCGCGCTGCAGACCTACAACGAAAAAGCCACCATCGGTAACACCGCTTTCAGTTACCAGGCGACATTCAGCTATGGTGCAGGCGCATCACTACCGGCTGGCAGTTTCACCTCAAATACAGTGACCATAACAGGCAGAAGAAACGCTTTTTACGGCGTGAACGGTACAGTTACTACATCTGCCAATATCCGAGCATTCACTGGTAAGCTGCTGAATCCTGCTAACGGAAGCTCTTTTACAATAGACATACCGGCAGGCGCAACATCTGTTGAATTCGCCTACCCGGATACACTTCGCGATGTGACGACTGTACGACACGTTGAGACGAATTTTGACGTGAAGGAAGTATTCACCAAGACCTTGGTAAATGTGGAAGGTGCTAACGGCTTTACAGCTGTCGGTTACAAAGTTTACCGCTACACACCCGCTGTACCATTCTCAGCGGCACAAAAATACACCATCACCATCTAATGGCATTAGATTTCGCTTTACGATTCAAAAGACAATATGCAGACAGTATAGACGCTGACTTCAGGATGACGACCGCACAGAGGGAAGCCTACCTGAACAGTCCGCTGAAGTATGCCGGTATGCCTGTTTTCGACACTACTGAGGGCAAGCCTTATTACCTGAGCGCGGGTCTTGACAGCTGGATTGCCTACGGTACCGGCAGCACCTCTACCTGGGAGAGTATCCTTAACAAACCGGTTACTTTTACGCCGTCCGTACACGAGCACACCTGGTCAGAGATTACTTCTAAGCCGACCACTTTCACCCCGAGTGCGCACAGCCACGCGTGGACAGAGATTACTTCAAAACCCACCACTTTCGCACCGTCAGCACACAGCCATTCTGCTGCAGACCTTACTTCCGGTACTTTAGTCGTTACACGAGGCGGTACTGGCGTAACTACGCTTGCAATCAACAGTTTCCTGATAGGCAACGGCACCGCTGCGATGGTGGCCAAGACGCCTGCTGAGGTGCTTACCATCATCGGTGCTGCATCAACTACGCATACCCACAGTATCAACGACATTCCGAATCTGGCGAGCGAACTTGCAGGAAAAGCAAGTACACTACATACACATACTTGGGACGATATTACTCTTAAGCCGGATTTCGCGATGAACGGGCACAGTCATAGCTGGTCAGAGATTACGCTGAAGCCAACTGCATTCACTCCGAGTGCTCACAGCCACTCTGCTACTGACATCACATCCGGTACTTTAACGGTTGCGAGAGGTGGAACAGGCTTGGCCACGGTGACTACCGGTAACTTCCTTCGCGGGAATGGTACAGGCGCTTTCACGCAGGAAACGCCTGCTCAGGTACGTGCGACCATAGGTGCAGCAGCGGCTACACATACCCACGCGATCAGCGAGGTAGCTACCCTGAGCACTGAACTTGCCGGTAAAGCTAATACAGTCCATACCCATACGTGGGAAGACATTACCATCAAGCCAGATTTCGCGATGAACGGACACAGCCATAGCTGGTCTGAAATTACGCTGAAACCTACTACATTCGCGCCTTCTGTTCATACCCATTCAATCGCTGATGTAACGGACCTCCAGACAACGCTGAACGGTAAAGCGGCGGCAGTGCACAGCCACAGTATTTCGGACGTAGCGAACCTGTCAGCCGAATTACTGAATAAAGCCAGCTCTGTACATACACACTCTTGGGAGGACATCAACCCGAAGCCGGACTTCGCTATGAATGGGCATACCCATACGTCAGCCGACATATCAGGCGTGATAGCTGTAGGTAAAGGCGGTACCGGTCTATCGACTGTTACTGCAGGGAACTTCCTTCGTGGAAACGGTACAGGAGCATTCACGCAGGCTACACCAGCGCAGGTGCTGACAGCAATCGGTGCTGCATCTGCCTCACACAGTCACGCCATTGCGGACGTGGCTAACCTCAGTACAGAGCTACTGAACAAAGCGGATAGTGTTCATACACATACTTGGGATGATATTACCCTGAAGCCAGATTTCTCAGTGAACGGACACACTCATAGCTGGAATGACATTACATCGAAACCGACTACTTTCACACCAAGCACGCACACGCACACGGAGATAGTGCCTTTGTCCGCTTACACAATAGGTACGGCAACAGCAACACCGCGTTCTTTCGGGACAGGCTTCAAACACGGCTTTGTAAGAGACACTAATGGCTACCCTATCACCTATGGTAAGCTTATGAGTTTCGGTTCTTACACCACCTCTGAAGACGGCGGGCAGTTCCAGATTCTGACTCCTTATTCTGACGTCGCCGGGTACAATGACGGTAAACCGATGTGGCGGGTAGGCCTTCATAGTAACAGAGGATGGAAAGCCTGGGAGACGTTTGCTTCCGAAAGCTGGGCAAGCAGTACGTTCGCACCTAATGTGCACACGCACAGTATTTCTGACATAGCGAATTTGTCAACTGAACTGCTGAACAAAGCGAACACGATACACACACATACCTGGGATGACATCACCATCAAACCAGACTTTGCGATGAACGGGCACAGCCATAGCTGGGGGGAGATTACTAGCAAGCCTACTACATTCACTCCTGCGTCACACAACCACTCCGCGGCAGACATTACCTCAGGTACTCTAACTGTAGCCAGGGGTGGGACCGGTTTGGCTACTATTACGACGGGCAACTTCCTTCGAGGTAACGGTACGGGAGCGATGACACAAGCGACACCGGCGCAGGTATTAACGGCCATCGGTGCTGCCCCTGCCACTCATACCCACGCCATAGATGATGTTGCAAACCTGAGTACTACTCTTGCCGGTCTGGCTCCTGCTGTCCATACCCACTCCTGGGAGGACATTACCATCAAACCGGATTTTGCCTTGAACGGCCACGCACATAGCTGGTCAGAGATTCTCAGCAAACCAACTACGTTTGCACCATCTGCTCACAGTCATAGCGCTGCCGATATTTCGACTGGAACGCTTTCAGTCGCTCGTGGAGGCACAGGACTGGCAAGCTATACAGCAGGTAACTACATCAAGGCTACTGCTACTACGACATTGGCACAGGTGACACCGGCGCAGGTTCGTACCGACATAGGTGCTGCTGCCGCAACACATACGCATAGTATATCCGAGGTAGCGAACCTGTCAACTGAGTTATTAGGTAAAGCTAATACAGTCCATACCCATACGTGGGAAGACATTACTATCAAGCCAGATTTCGCGATGAACGGTCACACGCACTCAGCAGGTGATATTACATCTGGCTCGTTCAGCGTGGCTCGTGGTGGCACAGGAATGAGTACGTTGACATCAGGTTCATATATGAGAGGTAACGGCACGTCAGCCGTGACTATGAGAACGCCTGCTCAGGTACTGACCGACATCGGTGCTGCACCAGCATCTCACGCGCACACTTGGGGTGATATAGCTGACAAGCCATTGGAATTTAACCCTGTGGCACATACACACCAGGCGATTGATATTCTGGGTCTTGACACTTCCCAGTTTGCGGCGGCATCACACACCCACTCAGCAACAGACATCACATCAGGGACATTCAGTGTGGCGAGAGGTGGTACGGGGCGTTCTACGTTGGGCGCTGGTACTTACTTAGTGGGTGCTGGAACAGCTTCTGTGTCTATGATAGCGAAAACATCTGTACTCGCTGACATCGGTGGCGCACCACTTAACCACACGCACCCTGAATATGCATCATCTACACACACGCACCCAGAGTATGTGACCTCTACCGACATCCTGAATGAGACGAGGTACAGGCACGCGCAGAATAGTATCACGGGTGGTGGTACGGTGACTTGGAACGGTTCTCACTTGAAATGGACACAACGCTTTATAGCAATACCTGTCGATAAGTCTATCGGCGGTAACGGCTATATTGATTTTGCTATGCCGAACTCAGGTGTAGTCATTCAAGGTCTGAACGGTGCTGCATCGGTAACGGTGACATCTGCGGGTGTACCGCTTGACGACTGGACTGCCTTGATAGCGTTCCATACGATAGCCGGTTCCAATACTGCTGTTTCCTACAGGGTGATGCGGTATAACCAATCTACTGCAAATGCCCTGCACGCTGAACACTTTGTGATAGCGGTTCGGTCTGGTGAGTCATCCGGTAACCCGGTAAAACTGGCGAACGGTTTTACGCTTAGGTCTGGGAACTCACTTGTAGACGGACAGTTTGGCTCTACCACATTTAACGGTGACATCTGGGCATCAGGTCAAGTGACTGCTTTCTCTGATGCAAGACTGAAGACTAAAGTGAAGCCGTACGAGGGTGGCCTGGTGAAGGTGATGCAGCTGCGGCCTGTTACCTATGACCGTACCGACATCGAGTCCGACGACGAGATAGGCTTCATCGCCCAAGAAGTGCAGCAGATTGAACCTAACCTTGTAAAGGAGAGCGAATTCCTTGCACTCGACTATTCTCGTATGGTGGTGATGCTGACGAAAGCTGTACAGGAACAGCAGAAGCTGATAGAAGGGCTTCAGGCTGAAGTGGAAAAACTGAAGGGAGGTAGATAATGCCACTACCACAGACTAACTTGACAATGGGTGCGATTTACAATGAGTTATTTCGCACCTCAGCACCATCTAACCTCACATTGGAGTTTCTTTTCTTGAATTCTGATTTACCCAACAAGAACAGGCCGCACAATATGGGTGATTTTAGAGGGTATGACGCTACACCTACTGTTACGATGTCTACGCTGGAAGCACCAACAACCAACCAATTTAGCGTGTATGTTTATTTCAACAAGAACAAGAGTGTCAAGTTCCCAAGTACTGTCTACTACACCATTGACAAGAATGACGGGTTCTACCCTCAGCAACGGGCCATACAAATTCCTGCTTCAACTACACAGGAAATGGTTGAATTCACGGTAGATAGACAAACCTATGATTATAATGTTTCTGTCTCATTTGACCAGTGTATAGACGCATACTACTCACCAGTTTCAAAGACCATTCTCGTACCTAAGAAAACTTCAACGGGTGGCACAAACACAGCTTGGATGAACGGTCATAATGACGCTATGTGGGATAACCAGAACGACCCTCTCTACGGTCAGGCAAGACCTCACGTTTGGGGGTATTACTATCCATCACAGAATTACACTGACTATATGAACTCATACAACTCAAGCAGATTTATGATTCAGTAAAACAAAAAAAGACCCTCAACGTTGAGGGTCTTTTTTTGTCGTTTAGGTGGTCCGTGTCGCGTCTGGTCTCTTCGTAAGTAGTTTGTATTACTTTGTAGCTTTGGTCTCCATAGGAGTAAAATAGAGCTTAGATTCGAGATCCCTGCGCTTGATAAGTCCTGGTAAAATCTTGCCGCCTGCGTACACCCAGCGTTTCAGCTGATTTTCGATGTCCTTATCGAACGGATTAGCCAGTACTCTTTTCATTAAGGTCGAGTTTTTGAGAGCAGTAAGACCCAAATTGAACGCGAAGCTCACCAACGCCGAAAACTGGTTGGAATTAAGCTTTACCGTCTTGGTAAGTTTGGTAACGCCGTCCTCGAATATTTTGAGGTCTCTAATAAGTAATGCTTCTGCTTCTTCTCTTGTGATTTCCATCCCGGCCCTCACACCAAGTGTGCTGCCGTAGCCTATCGTCCATACCCCGGCTGGGCATACATAGGCTTTCAATCTCAGACCCTCGCACTCTTTGACGAGCTGCAAGCCTGCCTTGTTAATTTTCATTTACATAGCTCGGGCCTCGCTCTTTTGTGAGCAGGCAGGCCCTCTTAAGCTATATATGTGCCTTTGGGAGAGGTATTTAAGGTTGAGAGATAGTGATAAAACAGTTTTGTAAAAAGTAAATTCCAAATACCAAAAACCGATTCCTTAACAATTTCTTAACATTGGACCTATTGGATATATGGTTCAGATTCCCATACCTTTGTGTCGTTAATCTTTTACATTAAAAGAATTTAAATAGTTAAAAAGTTGTTTGAAATGATGTAAGTGATTGATGTGTAAAAGTATGCGCGTAGCGTGCCCGATTTAAAATGAATTATAAACCCTTAAACTTTAATAAAAATGGAGAATTTAGAAACGACAGAAGTAGAAACAATGACTGAACAGGATTACGAAAATTTAGAAACAACAGAAGTATTAACAGAGAATGAGGAGGATTACAAAAGAGCAGAAGAACATAGGAAAACTCTGTTTGGTGGGTTAGCCGAATTAAAGCAATACCACGAGGAGATTACTTCATACTGCTTCGAGGAATTGGAGTATGTGTATACTGGGACTGGTTTTCACATAATTCTGCCGGATAAATCTGTAATAGATAGCGAAGACTTAATCTATGAATGTGAAATATACGAAAGCGAAGATGAAGATTTTTTTTCGACCAATTATAGGTTGAAGTCTGACCCTAAATTCGGTGTTGCGCTTTATTACTCTGGTAAAAGAAACCTAAGTGAGTTTGGTCCACATTGTGCAATTGTAAGCTATAGGAAATATGAGCATTACGACGATGCTGGTTCATATTGTGCAATCATAAGGTTTAATAAATATGGGCATTACGCCTATGCTGGTTTACCTCCAGAACTCATAGTCTACCCATTAAAAGGCATCCGCGCCTGTGATGAAAGAGAAATTACAGGGAAATGTGGCTGTATAGAAAGTTGTGAATGGGAAGACATTTTTGCGTGGCAGCACCCCGATGGATTAGCAGGTGTGTTTACCAAGCCTGAACCAATAAAGGAACAGCCAAAAGTGGAGAGATCCTAGTATTTCAATCCTGCTATACTTTTTGGGCACGGTATTCAAGATTAAACAATCAACAATTAACAAGATTAAATTAATTAAATTATATGAAGAAGAGAACACCAAAAAGATTACAATTAACAGATTTGTCTTATTCTGCTCATAGACAGTCTTGTATTTGGCTGGAAAAATATCATAAAGACTGTATGGACGATGCGCAAGAAATTGGAGCACGATTAGGCTTTTTACTAGAAATAGCTAAAGTCCACTTACGTAAGCCAATAACAAACAAAAGGATTCTAAAGAAATTCGCAATGTTGAACCATACTACAACTGAGTGGACCGCTTTTGAGAGTTTTCATCTGCGTAGACCAATAGTAAAACACAAGTTGACTGATGAGGACTTGGTGCATATCAAGGAACTCTTCCTCCTCTAAGTTTAGCCAAATGGAAAATACTGTAAACGAAGTATGGGTAGACATCCCTGGGTATGATGGTGATTACCAAGTGTCGAATATTGGCAGAGTCAAAAGCCTGAAAAAAAAGGAAAGAATATTAAAACCTACTATTAATAGGGATGGGTATTTAGTACTTGGCTTGTGTAAAAACGGAATTAATAAGGGTTATACTTTAGCTCAATTAGTAGCACAAAGTTTTGTGTCAAATCCAAAAAAATTATCTAGGGTGTCGCATCTATCAGGAGATAAATTAGATAACCGCGCAAGTAATTTAGTTTGGAGAGAGATGCCTCCAGTAAACATTATTTTAGCTAATGAATCTAAAACTATTTTAAAAGGAAAACCTAGAGGAAGTGAAATAACCTCAAATTTCTTGGGTGTTAGCAAAGCCAAAGATAGCCAGGGATGGTTCGCGCGACTGTCTGTTGATACTTACCGTGCGAGGTATCTAGGTCGATTTAAAAGTGAAATGGAGGCTGCTCTGGCTTATGATTATGCATTGATAGAGTTAGGGTATAATCCTGTCAATTTTTAAAACCAGTTCTCCAGTATCTAATCAATCTTTAGTTTGATTTAGTTCTAATTACATACGCTCACCCTTGCCTGCGCCTGTGCTTCGGCCAGCAGGGTTCCAGGCAAGGGTAGAAGTGTAGTAGACTACTGTTTCCAGTGCGTAGCACAAAAGGATAATAAATGAAAATAAATGATAAGAAAAAGACAGGATAAAAGAGAAGCATATAGACACTGAACGTCCTTTTTTTTGGTAGAAAATATTTTAGCAAAAAGTGAAAATATTTGGGACAATGGGCGAAAGGGAGGGTATAACCTATACTATATAAGGTATAGAAAAAATATTCAGAGCCATTTATGCCTAGAAAGAATCAACAAGACTACACGACAATCTCAGTACACAAAGGAGTAAAGGACGACCTCCAGACAACCCTGGAGTGGCTGGAGAAAGAACACCAGACAACATACTCGATGAGTGGATTTATAGAGTTCATCCTGGACTACTACCACAACACTTACAAAGACTAAAATAAAAGGTATAACGGCACCTGCTTGACGGTTGGGGTGCTAAGAGTGAGTGAGCCGGCCAGCTTACTCACCACCTAAGTTATAAAACAGTAACCGTCACAAAACACAACTGTCTATATGAACACAACTATCCAATCCTACAAGAAAGTAATAGGTACTGCCATACCTACCGATACCACGCTTACAGATTACATTGACCTGGTAAAGAACGGCTACGAAGTCGAGCAGATACTGAAAGCAAGAGCAGCCGGTAAAGGCTCCGATGCCTACAAGTCTGTAAAGAACAACCGCAAGTGCTTCACGATGAACTTCACTTTCAACGGCAAGAAAGAGAAAGCAAATTTGCGCAGCGCTACAGGCCTTTTGTTCTTCGACATCGATACAGACGGCTTTGATATAGCTATCCTGGACAAAAGCAAAGTACTTATGCTGCACAACTCTTTCGGTGGCAAAGGCTGGTCTATTTTCGTTCGTGTTGACGGTCTCACAGAGCAGAACCTTAAGTCCACAGTTAGCAACATTGCTGATAAGCTGGGCCTGTCCGATTATATAGATAAGAACGCTGTGAAATCGACACAGTACACCATCTGCTCATACGACCCTGAATTATACTTCAATGAAGCCGCACCGGTGTTTGCCGCAACAGAAGATGTAGTAGAGATAAAAAAGGATAATAAGGTAAAAAAGGATAAGGAAGAGGAAGATATAAAAAAGAAGCATATAGACACTGAACGTCCCCTTTTCACACCTCTTAGGCTATCCAATGCAACGGACTACATCGATGAAGGCAAGGACTACACACTGTTCCCAGACAAAGTAGGTACTGTGAAGATTGTGCTGAAGAAATCTGTAAAGAAAGGCGAGCAGAATAACTACATCTTCTACAACGCGCTGAAAATAGTTTACCTGAACCCTAACCACAGCGAGGAGCAAATTAAAGTGTGGCTCTGCAATATCGCAGAATCTGCAGGTATCAAGAACTACCTGAAGTCAGTTAAGAACGCTTTGAAAACAGCTATGAAGTATAAAGCGGAAGGTACCCTGGAAGTACAATGTAACCACTCCCGCAAGATTATCTTCAACCCTAACAACGGCTGGTGCGGTGAGACAAGACGCTCGGTGGCGGCATCCAAACTGAACGAATTGAGAGGAGACGAGACTGCACAAAAGATATATGACTGCATCGAAGACTGGGGCAGCACAGAGAAGATAACAGCCAAAGCTATCGCCGAGAGAATAGGTAAGTCAGAGAAAACAGTAAAGCGCCATTACTCAAAGTTCAAGGAGTATATCGGCGAGCTTAACAAGGCGATGAAGACTGAAAAAACAGTAGCGGTAACAAAGCCTGTACTCAAGAAAATCGAGGTGGAGTCTGGTGTGATAACCGAGCTTCCAATTATAAGAGAGAAGGAAGACCTGCTTGCAGGAGCACTCTCAATAGATATGAGCGAATTATTCGCAGCTTAATTAAACCAGAAACTTTTTAATAATTAATATATGAAAATACCATTCAACAAAAACGGAGTAGAAATTATGTATCACGCGGGCAGCATCCATATGAGCTACTATGTATCAGGTTCGGATGACTTTGAACTCGAGTTGACGATTAAAGAAGAGGAGTTGCCAGCATTCCTTGAACGTTGTAAGATTACGAGCCTTGCAGATGTAGAAATGTCTGATCTTTGCTAGCAATGAAAAAGGAGCCTAAACAGCTCCTTTTCTTTTTTATACCCTTACCAGCAGGATGTTCTCAGGATAGTACCCGAATTCATTCTCGAACGCCTTACAAGCAGACATCAAAGAGTCCATTGGCTCAAGTCCGTTGCGGTTGTCAGGCTCCAGGTAGTTCATATACCCAAAGCCACCATAGCTGCCTTCTTTAGGTGCTGCGGCCACCCAAAGCTTTGCTTGGAACGGCTTCACCCTTCTGACCGGCCCCTCGTAGACGAACTCGAAGAACCTGCCCTGCATTGCCTGCTTAATCTCTTTCTTCTTGGGGTACATATCCTCAGAGGCCTTCCCACCAATCATAAAAAGTCTGGTCGACCTGCTCTGTAAATAATCTCTTAGTTTAAGTTTATCCATTGATCCTACCTAACTAAACCATAGGCTATGTAGTTGCGATTCGAGTCGTAAATATTAAACATACGCCCATCACCACTCAAATTACCAAAACTAAACTGAGGATTACCTTTGATGGTTACACTACCAGGCTGTTGATGAAAGGTACATCTGTTACCGTTTACAATAAGATACCAAGGAGCAGCACCTGCAATTCCAGGTATATGCAAATTGAAGGTAGGGCTGCCGCCTGATAAAGCATAAGCAATGTACTCATTAGCTGGGTGGCTATAAATGTCAATCTGTCTCATATCTTTTTTGTTTAAGCTTAAAACTATGAAATTGATCTCATTAATAGTGGGATAATGCGCGGAAAAAAACTTTAGAAATACTGAAAGGGAGGGCTTTAGCTGAAATATATAATTAAAACAAACAGCAACAATATGACAACTCTCAAAGCAATCGCAAACACAGCAGTAACAACAAACTTCGGCAGGGTAATGCTGGTAATCGCAGCGGTATCCCTCCTGAACATAATAAAGATAGCGGTTCAGATACTATAATGAAGGTAGAACTGATAATCGATGACCAGGTGAGGGAGTTCACACTGGAACCAGGAGAAGCCTTCGAACTACCGGAAGAGACACTACAGGAGATAGAAAAGGAACTCCTGCTACAAGAGGCGAGAGCCATAAAGAAACAACTCGTACTAGACGAGCCAAAATCCCAAGAGGATAATTAAAATGAATTTTGAAGTAACACCAGTAGACATCTATTTTGATAACACCAGACAACAATTCATACCTAGAATACTAATCAACGGTGAATGGAAAGAGTTCGGCGAAGATTACGAACCAACAGAAGAGCAGAGAGCTTTAATATCAGCTAAGTGGGAAAAGATGTTGGATGATAGTATAGTTAGTTTTAATGCCTATACGGTATCCGAAACCGGTGAGAGGTTTTTAATAGAAGGCTCTTATTCAGATCACCTAAAAAAATATCACTCCAAGTAAGGAGCCAAAATCCCAAGAGGATAAATAACAATGCAAGCATCAACAACCTACCTGGTGACAACGGAAATAGTAAGAAAGGACAGTGCAGTTTACCCGAAGGTTATTTCATTCGAGCCAGCAGATGAGAAACTAAGCGAGCCTATGAAAGAAGCAATAGAGTCAATGGCACACTTTCTTACAATCAAACAGTACAAAGAACCCTTTACAAGTAACGCAGTAGCCGGTGACACATTCACACACGAGATTACTATAACAACAACTCCAATAGAGGAGCCAGAAACCCAAGAGGATAAATAACAATGAACAATTCAACATACACAGCAATCGTAAAATACCTGGACGGTACAGTAACAACCACAGACTTTAAACTAGATGACCTATTCGCCCAGGAAACGACAGAGGCATTAGAAGCAGCGTACGAAGAACTAGCAGCAGCACTTAAAAGACCATCAAGAATAATTAGAGTATGCGTACTGGATAATGATCTGGAAGTAATACACAATATGAAATACACTTCTTTCGGAGATTCAGACTTAAACGAAAGCAACAATTATAATCTAAGAGTGTGCTGCGCTGTAGTCACCAAGGTATACGAGTTGCAAGCAGAACGGCTAGAATTCACAGTAAGTATAAACTCTAAATAGTTCAGACTTCTACTCTACTACACAGTATAATATTATAACGCTTCTATTGTTGCTTACCATTTATGTACTGAGTCATTTTGTGAGAGATTTGACTTGAAAAGACACTCGAAAGGGTGTCTTTTTCTATTTGTAGTGAAGAGAGCAATTTTATTCAGTAACTAATCCAAATATGAGAGAATGCTCATCTGTTGAGCCTGTCGCAAGTTTTACCTTGCCGTAGCAGCGAAAGTAAAACTTCCTTCCACTTAATTTCAACCATTTCGACAACCGACCGTCCCCATTGGCCTGCCCTGGTCTGAAATTGTTACTCTAAGAGGCTTGTACGGTGGTTCTAGCTTTTTAGAATGAGATAAGTCGCTGATTAGTACGTTTGTAACAGCGTTAGTAAGTTTCTACGAAATGTTCGTAAGTAATTCTAAAAAGCAAGGACGGTGTCGCCGGTTACTTCTATACTCGCTTATACTTTAAAACAAAGCGATATGAACTTAACCATCAACACCCGCGACATCCAAGACGCTATTCCATTCCAACTGCTGAAGGCCTACACCTCAACTACAGAAGAGGGTCAGTCTCAACTCAATTTAGTTGTGTTCAGCAATTCAACTGATGAGCAGATTATGAGAGACCTCCTGATAGATGCCATTGACAATCAATACAACTATGTGAACATCAACAGGGCTAATGATGAAATCACAATCTACACATTCACAGCTATCAAGGGCTACACCTACTGCATCGACTAATATGGAAATCAGAGACATAACGATTAACAGCAGAGAGGACATCTCTGCTTTCTTCCACTACCTGATCACTGACCTGAAGCTGAACTTCCACCCTGATAACAGCTTCCACGACTATGTAAACCCTGACGGAACTACCACCTTCACAGAAGAGCAGGCTGACCATTTGGAGGCTATTCTTGTGGGGTGCTTCGTGTACTGCCACGTTGAGGGCGAAGACATTTATGAGATTGGTCTTGAGGTGTTTTACAAGTGTCTGACTGCTACCGATGAAGAATAAGAAGATAACACTCGGACAGATACCGGTATCAGCGGTAGGGGAGGTGGAGCTTACTTATAAGAGGTTGCATACTGCTGATGCTATCATAATGCGCAATGTCAAGGTCACATCATCTACAGACGTCTACACCTTCCTACGGAGCAAAATGGAGCCCCATATCGAGCACATAGAGAGATTCTATGCAATCTACTTTAACAGGGCCAACAATGTGATGGGAGTATATCAGGTGAGCTCAGGAGGTGTAGCCGGTACAGTGGCAGACCCTAAGATTATACTACAGGCGGCATTACTACTGAACGCTTCTAGCATAGTTATAGCACACAACCACCCATCAGGCAATACCAAGCCAAGCTCAGCAGACATAACAATGACCAAGAAGATGAAGGCTGCCTGTGAGACTATGGACATCGTACTGCTGGACCATTTGATTGTATGCGAGGAATCATTCTATTCATTTGCTGACGAGGGAATGCTATGAAAGTCATAGAGTATTATCGTGTTAGCACTCAGAAACAGGGTAGAAGCGGCTTGGGCTTAGAGGCTCAAGCCGCTGCGGTTTCTACTTACATTAAGAGCATCAATGCTGAGTCAATAGATAAGTATGTCGAAATCGAGTCTGGAGGCAGTAAAGACAAGATCAGTGCACACCAAGACGTAACGATTGACAAACTGCTTAAAAAGCGTCCTGTGCTCCTAAAAGCCATTAAACAAGCCCAGGAGACAGGAGCTACCATAGTTGTAAAGGAAGCATCCCGACTGTCAAGGTTCTCACTGCTGATTAACTACCTGATAGCCTACAACATCAGATTTGTATGTGCTGACAATCCCCAAGATGATGAGATGTTCATCAGGCTCAGGACTGCATTCAATGAGGAGGAACTTAAGAAGGTATCAGAACGCACCAAGAAAGCACTGCAAGCTAGGAAGGCGAGGGGGTTGACTAACGGTAAGCCTGAGAACTTTTCTGATAAGGGTAGGCTCAAAGGTTCGGCTAGAATGAGTGAGCTGGCTGCACAGTCAGACGTGAATAAGAAAGTACTTAATCTTATCTACCTGTATCAGGACAAGGGTTTGAAGCTACAACAGATATGCGATGAACTCAATGGGTTAGGGTATAAAACTCCACGCGGAAAGACTTATCAGACAGGCAGCATTGCGATGCTTCTGAAAGGGGTAGCAAAAAGAAAGGAGACTTGAACAGTCTCCTTTCTTTTTATATAACTATAGTTTTAGGATTTCAGATTTTGATTTGAAAATCATTGCATCGTATATATCATTTATTGACTGCCATTCTCCATACAAATGAATATCATTGTCAGGATCTAACAGGTCATCTGTATTTAGATTTTCTAAAAAATTAAAATGATACAACAGGTTCTTAAGTTTTGGGAAAAATAGACTATTATAAAAAAGCAAAAACAATTCATTCGAATTCATTTGTGCCTGAACAAACGCTGCGTATTTTTTATACTTTGCTGCAACCTCACCTAAATCATACTCGAGAGAAAAATCTGATGAGTTGCTATAGAAGTTGGCCATAGCGAATCTTCTATCTCTCATTTCATTATCTTGCAGATATAAGAGAATATGGTATAAATTTCTGAAGTAGTGCCCTAATTGGTTGCTGTATATAATATAGATATACCGGTAAGCAGCTTTTGAGATCTTCTCTGGAGTATCAACAGACTCATAGTTATTCTCTCCTGTTAAAGCGACTATTTCATCAATTAACTCTTGCTTTCTTTCAACTTGTTGGCGGGAAGGTTGCTCTACTTTTTTGATATTATCTAATTCGTTGAAGTCATCAATTATGACGTTACGAAAATTTCTCATAACACTTCGTAGATAGTCAAATACAGCAATAGAACTGTAATGTTCTTGTGAGTACTCGTCAAATTCTACTATCTCTTTGTTATGTGTTACATTAATATTTAATCGTATGTCCTGTTGTGTTTTTAGAAGACTGAAAAAAGTGTTCTCAAACTGCTGAATAGTGAATACCTCTCTTGTATCGGCTAATTCTTTTCTTTGTAGACTCAGTTCTTTACTCTGAAGCCTTAAAGCCAAAAAGAACAGTAATACACCTATAAATGACAAGAGGGAGCCGATTACACCACCGAAAAAATCACCTATTATACCATTGACTGTGAAGTCTTTTTCAGTACTAGGGACACCTATTTTTACAGACTCACTGAAATTCCAGATAAATACTCCAGTTACGATTAGACTAATAAGAATAGCTAGCCCTGAGGCAACAAATATAATCGTACCTGAAACTCCATATTCACTTATAAGATTGATATAAATAGAGGGTTTTTTTCTTTTCATTACTGATTACACAAATCGATTGGTTTATGTGAATATCTAGTCGAGTCTTTCTGCTCTCCTAGGCGTAGGAATTGATATACTCTTTTTTATCTCAGAACTGAACCCTCCACTTTCTTGAAATGCAATCACTTTTCTGTTGTTGTCTAGAGATATGTAGTTAGAGCTCAATTGTTTAATGAATCCTCTTTCTTCAAATTCTATCAAAATAGAATTAACTAAACTGGAATCATCATTACAAATCTTCTCGATTGATCTAGTAGTGGTACCTTTATTTGATATAAGCGCCTTTAGGACTTCATCATAGTACTTTACGTTTTCGGCATTCATCATAACGTTCCAATAACTGACACAGACGCTGTTTAGGCGGCCCGTATCACATCCAATTATATTAACGATACAATATACTCAATCTCATTGTGGATTGAGTGTGTAACGCCGCAGGAAATTTTATTCTTCGCCTTTCCTCAACTTTCTACCTTGCTCCTGTATCTCCTTAGCAGTCTTGGCCCTGATATGATAGTAGTCATTAGCCGTCTTCAATTGCTTAAGTTTGGCTCTCTCTGATTCAGGTAATTCCTTATCAACATTAGGCAGGTTGTTGAGTGCTAGGTCCATTATGTTCTCAATGATTTCTCGCTGAGACATACGGTTCCAGTATTCCAGTCTTTTGAGTTTGAGATACTGATCTGCTCTTAAAGAAGTAGAGAATGGTAAATACTGGTCAGTAGCTTCCAGGTATTGCTCCTCTTGGGGAATATCGGTTGTTTTCGGCTTGCTTTTAACTACATCCTCAAATATATTCAGCATCTGCTTTTGCTCTTTCTTCTTAGCATTCTCGGCTCGCGCTTTGGATGCTTTCTTCTGAAGCTTATTTAAATACCCGGCAGGCTCTTCAGTGTCCGTTCTCTTTCCGATTTTCTTTGGTTGCTCGTCTGATTCTTTCTTCGCCATATCTTTTAATTAGAATAGTAAATATATGCTATAGTCGACATCATATCAAATATTTAAATGTTATTCATTAATAAAAGAGGGAATAAAAAAAGAGCAACCATTGTAGTTGCTCTTTTAATTTCTTGCAAGATGTTATTTATGCTTCTTGTTCTGCTACCTGTTGGTTCAATACTCGGGTTCTGAATAATTGAATACAGTTGCCTACAAAATGGCCTAGTTCTACAGGAACAGCATTCCCCAACATCTGTTCAACAGCAGACTTAGTACCATTGAATACAAAATCAGGAGGAAAGGTCTGAATCAATGCTCTCTCTTCAGTAGTCAGAGCTCTAACTAGACCTCTGTCGTGTGTTTCATCACCTGGATGGAATTGATAATTAGGTGGTATAGGCCGATTCACTCCGCGGATTGTTGGACTAGGCTCGTCTATACTGAAAATACCTCTTCTTGCGTAGCTACGCGGGTGGCGGTAATAAAAGTCCGTACCTAATTGGTCTCCTAAGTAGTCACGAACAGTCATAGGTATATCGGCTTGCTGTTCTTCGATTATATCTCTCAAAAAGTCATCAGGTTCGCCTAATCTACCTATTAAAATGTAGCGCTTTCTACTTTGTGGTACTCCACACAAGCTTGCGTCAAGTACAGTGGCTGTTAGACCGTACCCCGCTCGTCTGAATATTTCAAGAGCCTGAACGAGAATACCACTTTTTGTAATCCTCTCAACATTCTCCATTATGAACCACTCAGGACGAATTTCACTTATTATCTCCGCATAAGAAAGAGTAAGGTCAGCTCTTCCGCCGTTTTCATTTCGCTGACCAGCACTAGAGAAATCTTGGCAAGGGGGCCCCCCTGCAATACAATCAGGTCTGTGTTGTCTGAAAACTTCGAAGTCAATTTCGCCAGACAGGTCCAATTCGAACATCGGATGGTCGAAATTCTCTCTGTATACATTTGCTGCTGCTGTCCAATTATCAAAGGCCGCAACAACATCTAAACCAGCGCGCTGTAAGCCTAAACTAAGGCCACCGCAGCCAGCAAACAAATCTATTACTCTCATAAACGGTCAAATATATCTGACGAATTTACGAGAACCGCGTCAAACCGCCGCTCTGGGGAGAGCATTTTTTCTCCGCCATTTTGTATAATGTTCTTTATGTGCTCTTTAGTAATTCTAGGCTTTGTAAGCTCTGCGCCGCCCATTAGCAGAGTGGTTACTCTACCACTGGTAGAGAAGGCTTTGTCATTTTTAGTTTTATAACTAAGCTCTTGGAAAATCATTTTCGGGTCGAATTTCCCGGACATAGCAAAATTGTATATCATAAAGAACAGATGTATTACTGCTCTAGAAGGCCTGTCGATATTCGACGTTGGGTCTGCTGGTATAGAATACTCGGTCTTAAGGAACAACTTAGTAAAGGCCAGCTCGCTCCATACAAATACGTCCAAACAGTTATCGTCTATATTAGCAGTCTTGCCCTTAGTTTTCCAGATTGGCTGTATGATTGCTGGCTTCTGATTGGATAGATTGTCCTCAAATATGGAATGTAGAATTTCTGCCATTTGAGGCAAGATAGGATTAACTTGAACAGCTTCTTTATAATTTGCAACATTACCAAAACCTCCCTTGCCGAAGTACTTTTGTAAGTCTCTATGTCGACCATTGTAAATATGGGCTATACTGCAGGCTAAGAAAATGATGCTAGGTGTTCTAATTACCAATTCACATCCCCATTGATTTTCAGGTAAGTGGTGAGTTGATTCATCGGGTAGGGTAGTGAGTTTGATTTCAAAGCCGGAATAGATTTCATCTGTGTGCCTATTGGACAGCATTAAATCTACTTTCGGAGTTTGATTATCAGTTACATAATCCTTATAAGGCTCATACGATTTCTCAAATGAATAGAAAAGATCATCAGATGTAGGATCAACTCCAAATAGCTTGGATGATTCAATCTCCTCTTTTACTAAAGTACCCTTAGGACCTAGCTTCAAGTAAACACAGGGAACACCTATATGACCCATATAAGCTACTAATGAAGCGGGGAAAGCCGAATTAAACTTGTTCTTACCCCAAGCATCGGCCTTTGTAAAGTCCCTGGATGAATGCTTTATTCCAAAAAGCGATGGTTGTATAGAAGGAATAACTTTCTCAGCTTCTTCTTCTTTTTCCGCCGCAATTTCAATTTCGAGATCTAGTTCCTTAGAATTTACGTCTTGTATTTTACCCATTTCGCTGCCTATCAATTTTTAGAAAAATAAGCAGAGCTAAATAGATATGCAAGAAGCTTGATGTTTTATTCTTATATATTCTAAAAAAAGAATAACCTACTTTTTTGTTAGTAGAATCTGATGATTGGTTGTAATTAAGTATTATTATACAAGTGTCAGGCTAGATCGAACCATTTTATCTTTTAAAGATGATGCTTCAATCTTCAGGTAAATCTTTAGGATCTTAGCATCCTTGCTTCCAATCATCTCCAATATCTCAGACTCAGTATAGCCGTTCGCAAAGGAGTTGGTAATAAAGGAGCGGCGTCCGCAATGCAGTGTAGTTAGGTTACTCTTTAGAGCGGTAAACTCAAATTCCTCCCGTAGCTTATAGCGTCTGTAGATAACATTTTCATCTACGCCGACTTCCTTAAGACACTGTTTGATAGCCTTGTTCGCAGCCTGTTCGGTAGCTATTCGCATATCAAAGCCGTAGCGGTTCAGTATTTCTAGCATCCGCTCGCTTACAGGCACTTTCGCGGAGCCCTTCGTTTTCTTGGTAGTCGTATAGATAATTCCGTCCTCTATCTTCCACAACCTGGAGCGGAAGACGTCCGAGATACGGAACCCTGTATCACAGGCCAGCACAAACAGGTCTACATACTTTCTCCTGCCTTTATCCCAATTATGGTTGTATAGTAGGGTGAGTTCCTTGGGAGTGAAATAGACAATCTCCTTTTCCTCCGTGTAGATTTTAAACTTACGGAACGCAGGGTTGACTGCAACGCCCATTTCATCTGCACACCACTTCAAGAAGGTTTTAAGTCTCTTTATTATGGAGCCAAAGAAATTGTTGTAGTTGTCCTTCTCATAAAGGTAGTAGTGGGCAAGGGTTGAGTAGAACGCTTCAGTCATTTGTGAAAACTGTAAATCGTATTTCTTGTCAGCAGCAAACAGTTTCATACTGCTTACAAATGCCTTTCTCTGCTTAAGGGTGCCCGGTTCTATGTGGGATTTATTATGCTCCAGGTACAGGTCGAGCATTTCAGTAAAGCTTGTTTCCTTTTTGGTTGGCTTTTCCTGCTCGGCTGTAGGTTGCTCTCTATATAGTATAGGTTGGCTGCCCGCTTTGTACTGCGCTTTTACCAAGTCAATGGTCGGGTCCAGTCCTGAAAGCAGAATCCTCTTGGCGCATTCCAGCAGTTCGGACTTCGTTTTCTCAATCTGCAGGTTGGTCAGGTCGTCGCCTATGGCGTAGCCTTTCTTCTTGTTCCACTTCGTTATCAGGACGCTCAGGCCCAGCGGTACCGGGAAATACTTAGTTTTGTGGGTGTACCAGACGTATACTGGTGCCTCTTCCTTGTCTTTGTAGGGGCGTAGAAATGCTTTTACTTTCATCGCTTATATGGTTTTAAGCGAGTGTAGCAGATTCAGACGGAACCGCTGCGGAGTTTTGTGTGGTTATTTGTGAAGTTTTTACAGGGTAAACACACTCAAAAAAATCCTGACTAGTACAACCCAAGAATTATAATATTCTCACAGTCAGAGTATTATCAAAAAAATATCTAAAAATTAGGGGCTTATTTCGAATCCAAACGGGATCACTTCAGTATCAAGCACTTATAAGGTAAAACTTATAAGTGCTTTTTTTATTGCAGACGGTTTCAGAACTATTGATATACCCGGCTCTCTCAATAAAACAGCTTTCTGTCTCAAAATCAACTTAGAAAAGATGGGTGACTGTTAATATTAGAAAACTTCCTTTCCTTCATCTCCCCTTTATTCCTTATCTTCAAGTTTTGCCTCCAAAAGCCAGAGGTAAAACAATAGCAGATTCATTTTACAACAAAGCACAGGATATGTCTGATGCTAATAAGGTGAGTAAGGACTTAGACTTGAGGTTCTTTATCAGATCATCCAGATCATCATTAGGATCAGAGCTATGCTTAGTTGAGGGTTGCCTGATGGCATACTGACCAGATTAATACAATATTATAATGAACGGAGACTCCAATAGTATTTCGGAAGACCTGCTTTCTAAACTGAAGGCGCTAATACCTGTGGCCTTTTTAGAGAATAAGCTGGATGTAGCGCAGCTGAAGCAATTGTTGGGGGAGCACGTGCATACAGACCCGGAGGCATATCAGTTGACCTGGGCAGGCAAGGCAGAGGCCTATAAGCAAGTTCAGGAGCCTTCGACCGATACACTTATACCTATACCGGAAGATTCAATCAACTGGGAGAAAACGAAGCATGTGTTCATCGAAGGGGATAACCTAAAGGTGCTGAAAGTGCTCCAGAAGGCTTATGCTGGAAAGGTAAAAGGTATCTATATCGATCCACCATATAATACGGGTTCCGATAGCTTCATCTACGCTGATAACTTTGCAGGAAAAAATGGCCGTTCTCAGTCCGACCGTAGGAAAAACGGTCATTCGAACTGGCTTAGCATGATGCTGACAAGGCTGTCGCTGGCCCGCCATCTGCTGCGTGAAGACGGTATAATTTTCGTGAGCATCGATGACAATGAATTGGCCAACCTGAAACTGGTGATGGACGAGGTGTTCGGGGAAGAGAACTTTATCGATTACTTTTCCTGGGCAAAGTCTGAAACGCCTGCCAACCTGAGCAAAAAGAGTAAAAAAGTAGTGGAGTATGTGCTCTGCTACCAAAAAAATAAGAACGGCGAGAAATTCAAGGGCATCAGGAAGAATAGTACCAGTTCCAACGGATTGCTGAACCAGTCAAATAAAGCAGGAATATTGACCTTCCCGGCGGATGTAGTTATTACGCGTCTAAAGGATGGCCTGCTACAGAAAGGCAGTTACGGAACGGACAGCTATGCTATTGAACTGCTCGAGGACACCGAGGTAAAGGACGGTGTGTTTGTGAAGCCTGTTATACTGAAGGCTAAATTCAAATGGTCTCAGCCGAAACTGGATGAAGAAATAAGCAAAGGTACCCGGATCAGTATACCGACGATCAAGCTCAGTCCTTCTTATGAGAAGCTGGTGTACGACAAAGAGGTGCCACCTAACCTGATCAATTCAAAGGTCGGCGTGGGTACAAACGAAAACGCCAGCGCCCAACTGGAAGCTTTGTTTGGCGCGAAAGTGTTTGACTTTCCGAAACCACCCAGCTTGATCAAGTACTTGCTAGGCTTCTCCGACGATCCGGATGGCATTTTCATGGACTTTTTTGCTGGTTCGGGTGCCACTGCCCAGGCCGTGCTCGAAATGAACCAACAGGATGGTGGCAACAGGAAGTATATCTGTGTGCAGTTGGATGAGCAGATCGCCCCATCGGCTAAGGCCTACCAGCAGGGCTTCAGAACCATCTCCGAGATCACCAGGAAAAGACTGCTGTTGCTACATGAAAAATTGCAGGGACAGGAGGAGACGGAGGCCATCGACACAGGTTTCAGGTATTTTAAACTAGCCCCTTCCAGTTTCAAAGCCAGGCGTGGAGAAGGTAGCAGTAATGAAAATGAGCAGGCAAAACAGCTGACCTTATTTAAGCAGGTAGAAAAACAGAAAGAGCATTCAGAACACATGCTGTGGGAGCTGTTGCTCAGGTCAGGTATACCGTTGACCGCTGCTATAAACAAAGTGCTCGTCGGTGATACGGTACTGTATGAGGTTGCGGAGGAAGGGCTCCTGTATGGGCTGGATAGGATCAACGAAGAAGTCCTTCGGAGGGCGATCGAGCTGAAGCCCAAAGCCTTTATTTGTCCGGATACGTTATTCCAGCTGAACGAAATCGATAAGACCAATTTACAACTAACCTTGCAGGACATCGGTATTGATTTTAAATCAATCTGATGAAATGCAATGCTGGTACAAAACTTCGACTTTGACGTTAACCTTGCCATAGCCCGGCAATGTGCGGCTGATATGGTCAGCAACGGCCTGTACTCCCGCTTCGGCCTTTCTGAGAAAGAGCGCCTCGAGAAGGCGGTGCTGGGATGCATGGGGGAGTATGCTTTCGAACACTGGCTTAAATCCCTTGGCTATACCTACGAGGTTGATCGTGCCGGCTTCGAAAACAGAAATTCGGATGCGTTCGACTTTTTGATTGGCGGCTGCAAGATAGATGTGAAAGTTGCGAAAAAATCAACTGACAGGGCGCCTAATGACAACTGGACCTATGGTTATCCGCAGGAGCAAAAGCCGGCTTCCAAAGATTATGTGATTGTGGGTTGGGTGGATTTTAGCCGAAGAGAAGTAGGGTTTTACGGCTGGATAACAGGGAAAGAAATCAGCTGTTTTCCGGTGGTGACAAAGAATGCCTTTGCCGGCTACACCTACCGGACGCCTAACCATGAATTCAGATGGGGAGCCCTGCACAAAAACTTCGAGCGTTTCTTCCAAGGCATTCTGCAGAGCAAGGAGGCTTAAGATCGCCGGTAACTGGTGCTACTCCCTCAGGTATAAGTGAGCTCCTTCAAAGTGCAGATTTGACTTCTGTAGAATTATACTAAATTTGCGCCCCGCCTCAACAGGTGAGCTGCATTTTCCGTTAGCATATACCTGCAAGTATAACGCTAACACCCTTAAAGCCTGAATTGAACATGACAATCGACACCTTAGATAAAACAGCCCTTTTCTCAGAAACAGAACAGCAATTAAAACAGCAACACTTTAACATCAGCAGCCAGGACCAGGATCGTCCCTGGGGCGGATTTTTTGTGATCGACGAAGCGCAGGCGCAGGACTTCGCCAACACCTATTTCGACAACATGTCGGTAGATGAACTGAAGATATCCGGCAAGTTAAGTCCGAAAATATTGCTGGTAGCACCTCACAAGCGACTGAGCTGGCAGTACCACCATCGCCGCGCCGAAATATGGAAAGTGGTGAAAGGGACAGTAGGAGTTGTGACCAGCGACACAGATGAAGAAGGAGAGCTGAAAGTGCTAGGCACCGGTGACCTGATTACCCTGCGTCAGGGAGAACGTCACCGCCTGGTAGGCCTCGATGAATGGGGCGTACTGGCTGAGATCTGGCAACACACCGATGCGGCCAATCCTTCCAACGAAGATGATATTGTGCGTGTGCAGGATGACTTTGGCCGGTAAAACCTGTATTTGACAGGTATAGAAAGGGCGCTGCAGCTTAACTGCAGCGCCCTTTTTATTTTTATTGCTCCAGCAAATGGCGACATTTAAGCAGCTGCTTCTCCACTTCCTGTATGGTGAAGCGCGGGTTGCTGTTGCCGAAGTTGGTCTGCACGTAGTTGAGGATGTTGGTGATTTGCCCTTTGTTCAGGTGTTCAAAACCCGGCATGCCCTGGTTGTAGTTTTTACCATTCACGACAATGTTGCCCGTCTGCCCGTGTTGAATGATGCAAGCCAGCTCGTCGCGGTGGTTCTCCAGGTAGTCGGCACCCGCCAGCGGCGGGATCAGGTTGCGGAGCCCGCTGCCGTCGTCCATGTGGCAGTTGGCGCAGTACTGGGTATAGAGCTTTTCTCCTTCGTTTTGCTTGTCTGTATAAAAGCACTGGGTCAGGGTGAGTAAAGCGGCTATACCGGCAGCATAGTGCAAGAATTTAGTTTTTATCAGCATCCTTCTTTTTCTTTTTAGGCAAAAGGGCCGGTATGTCACGGATCAACCGATCGACCTGGGCTGGGTCGGTGCCGTCGTAAATGCCGCGAACATGGCGGTTTTGGTCCACGAGCACAAAGGCGCCACTGTGCACGAATCCACCGGGCTCTTCCTCGTCTTCCATCGCCGACACCATGTACTGCATGGCAATGCTGTAGATGCTGTCTTTCTCGCCGGTCACAAAATGCCACTTGTCGCTGTTCACCTGCAGGCGGTCAGCGTAGTCACGCAGTACGGCTACTGTATCGTGTTTCGGGTCGATGGTATGGGACAGGAGCATGACCCTTGGGTCGTCCTCAAAAGCTTCGTAGATGCGCAGCATCTGGCTTTTCATCTTAGGGCAGATGGTCGGGCAGGTCGTAAAGAAGAAATCGGTGACGTATACCTTGTCCTGCACGGTGAGGCTAGTCACCACCTGGCTGTCCTGGTTAATGAAAGCGAAGTCAGGTATGCGGTGGTATACCGTATCAGTCATCTGCTGGCCGTCGACTTCACGCTGCACCAGCTGTCGCTCGCCCAGATAGGGAAGCGAGCCTGCATCAGAGGACCGTTCCTGCGAACAGGCCTGCCAGCTGAGTACAGATAGGCCAAATAGTAAGGCTGAAAAAAAAGTACTTAGTTTATTTCTTTCCATAAGTAGCAAAAGTTTCCTGTGCGTGAGTGATGGTGCTGTCCATCAGTGATTTTACCCGTTCCATTTTCTGGTGTTCGGCATTCAGGTATAGCATCGCCTGCTGGTGTGCCAGCGTGTCGGGAGCTTTGTACTGGCGCATCCACTCCATCATAGCTTCATCGGCCTGGTCCAGCTCCTGAATACGGCGCGTGAGCAGGCTAATGGTCGCGGTGTCGGCAGATTGTGCCTGCAGCGTATCGCGGAGGCTGGTGAGGTTGCGGCGCAAGCGGTAGATCTTACTCATGTCGGCCATGGCCTCGTCGTGCAGGTCCATTACCTCTGTTTCCAGGGCCTGCTGTCGCTCCGCTTCACTGGGGCCGCCCTGGCAAGCAAGCAGGGTGAGGGGTAAACTTAGGTATAGCAGCCACTTTTTCATCGTTTAGCTGATAAGGTTTGGTATAAGAACAGGTATAGCTGCAAAGGTATAGGATATGGCAGAATAATGGCCCCTCAGGTGCTAAGTTTTGGGCAATTCCCTGTGGGCGGACATTAAAAAGCCCGGCACGGTGGCCAGGCATTGGTTTAGGTTAAGTTTGTTTTTTTTAGGCAGGCACAGCCAATTCAGAGTGCAGGGCGTGTGCCACCTGGTTGTACTGCCCTTCGGAGATGCGGCTGCGCAGAAACTTCATTACATCCTGAAACGCATAGTGGGCGTGCTCCAGGGTCGGGAAATCAGCCATATCGGCAAAAGCATCCTTAGAGCGAATAAACTCCAGCCATTCTTCTTCATGGCGTATGCGGACGGGCTCTTCCCGCAGTGTGAAGCCATCAAAGTAAATACCTTTCCAAACGATTGGAAGCTGGGCCGCCAGGTGTATGGCTTCTCCGGCAGGAATACGGTCGCGGATGGCGTGCAGCACTGCTCTGAAGATGCGGGCAGCTTTCAGCTCGTCTTCTATACCCAGGTAGTCGCAGAGCTCGTGTAACCAGGTCTTTGCCTCCTTCTGATAATTCTCAAAATTCATGGACATGTTTACCTCCTTTTTTATGGTTAAACATCATGTACTCTGTTGTTTACAACGAAACAGCCAGGCGAGGGTTATCAGATAATAGGGAATGTGAACCTGTTCAAGCCAGCCTGCCTGAAACGATGGTTAATACCTTATAAAATTCAACTACCACTTATTAAATACAAAGAACACGGCCAGCAGGATGAAGATGAAGCCAACTATGTAATTCCATTTCACCTCTTCACGCAGGTATAGCACCGAGAAGCCTACAAACACGACCAGCGTGATGACCTCCTGTATGGTTTTGAGTTGGAAAGTTGTGAACTGTCCGTGGCCGATCCGGTTGGCGGGCACCTGAAACATGTACTCAAAAAAGGCAATGAACCAGCTCACCAGGATCACCTTCCAGAGCACGGTGTCTTTGAACTTCAGGTGACCGTACCAGGCGAAGGTCATGAAGATATTGGAGATAAGGAGGAGTATAATCGTTTTCATGCCCGAAATTTAACATAAGGCGCATTCAAGACGGCAGAAAATTTAAGCAACCTTCGCAATGCCGAGTCAGTATGTTCGTTTACAACACGATGCAATGCCTGACTGAGCTATGAAAAAAACCGGGTCGGCCTTCGAGTCGCCCCTAAGGGCAAAGTAGACGAAAAGCGAGTAAAATCACTTACGTCCATCTGCCGATATATTTTGCATTCGACTTGATCAGAAAGACCGCCTCCATAAGAGGTGGTCTTTTTGTGTTTTTAAGGTATAAGTATTTGTGAAACAGGCACTAATGGGCTTTCGTTTTTGTTTAAATCAAGGTGTGCTTCCTGCTTCTACCTGATGGGATCACAGGTATGCAGCTATCGGTGTAAAGTACTGCTCCGAAAAGCATAGATAAAACGAAATAAATTGGTAATTTTACCTATTCAATCTACCCATATACACACATGAGTGAAGTAGAAGAAAAATCATTAGCAAACGATTATTCAGCAAATAGTATTCAGGTGCTGGAAGGACTCGAAGCCGTGCGCAAGCGTCCTGCCATGTACATTGGCGACATTGGTATCAAAGGCCTGCACCACCTGGTGTGGGAAGTAGTAGACAACTCGATTGACGAGGCCCTGGCCGGTCATTGCGACACGATCAATGTTACCATCAATCCGGAAAACTCTGTTACCGTGTCTGACAACGGACGTGGTATTCCAACGGATTTCCACCAGAAAGAAGGCCGCTCAGCTTTGGAGGTGGTAATGACGGTACTGCACGCGGGTGGTAAGTTCGATAAAGACACTTACAAAGTATCCGGTGGTCTGCATGGTGTGGGTGTATCGTGTGTGAACGCACTGTCCACTGACCTGCACGTAACGGTGCACCGCAAAGGCAAGGTATTTGAGCAGCACTACAACATCGGTGTGCCTGCCTACCCGGTTCGCGAGATCGGCACGACAGATAAGACTGGTACAACAGTAACGTTCCAGCCTGACGCTTCGATCTTTACTACCACAGAGTATAAGTATGACACCATTGCCAGCCGTCTGCGCGAACTCTCGTTCCTGAACAAGGGCATCCGCATTAACCTGACGGATCTGCGTGAGACTGGTGAGGACGGACAGCCACTTTCTGATTCTTTTTACTCAGAAGGCGGTCTGAAAGAGTTTGTGGCTTACCTGGACGAGACGCGTGAGAATCTGATTCCGGAGCCAATCCATATTGAAAGCGAGAAAAACGGCGTGCCTGTAGAGATCGCCTTACAGTACAATACTTCTTATACTGAGAACATCTTCTCGTATGTGAACAATATCAACACCATCGAAGGTGGTACACACGTTGGTGGTTTCCGTCGTGCTCTTACCCGTACCTTGAAGGCTTATGCAGACAAGTCAGGTATGCTGGACAAGGTGAAGATTGACATTGCCGGTGATGACTTCCGCGAAGGTCTGACTGCCGTTATTTCGGTGAAAGTGCAGGAGCCACAGTTTGAAGGACAGACAAAAACCAAACTGGGTAACTCCGATGTAGGGGGTGCTGTGGACGTGGCAGTAGGTGAGATGCTGAACGAGTTCCTGGAAGAGAACCCGAAAGAGGCCCGTATCATCGTGCAAAAAGTGATTCTGGCTGCGCAAGCCCGTAACGCAGCCCGCAAGGCCCGTGAAATGGTGCAGCGCAAGAACGTACTTTCCAGTACCAGCTTGCCTGGCAAACTGGCCGACTGTTCTGACAATAATCCGGAGAACTGCGAGATATACTTGGTGGAAGGTGACTCGGCGGGCGGATCTGCCAAGCAGGGCCGTAACCGTATGTTCCAGGCTATTCTGCCGCTTCGTGGTAAGATTCTGAACGTGGAGAAGGCGCAGGAGCACCGCATCTACGAAAACGAAGAGATCAAGAACATGATCACCGCCCTGGGCGTGAGCTTCGGAACGTCAGAAGGTGAGAAAGCCCTGAACATGGAGAAGCTCCGTTACCACCGCATCATCATCATGACGGATGCGGACGTGGACGGATCGCACATCCGTACCCTGATCCTGACCTTCTTCTTCCGCTATATGAAAGAGCTGATTGAGAATGGTTATATCTACATCGCTCTTCCACCGCTATACCTGGTGAAAAAAGGTAAAGAGGAGCGCTACTGCTGGAGTGAGCAGGATCGCATCGATGCCATTGCCGAACTGGGTAAGGGAAGAGAAGAAAGTGTGGGCGTGCAGCGTTATAAAGGTCTTGGTGAGATGAACCCGGAGCAGCTTTGGAACACGACTATGGACCCTGAAACCCGCAGCTTGAAGCGTGTAACAATTGAGTCAGCCGCTGAGGCCGACCACCTGTTCTCGATGCTGATGGGCGACGAGGTAGGTCCTCGCCGTGACTTCATCGAGCGCAACGCCAAGTACGCTCGTGTAGACGTGTAATCTATATCTAAGTATAAAACAGCAGCGGCTGATTTCGAAAGAAGGCAGCCGCTGCTGTTTTATGATAGGTTTGTTCAGTACAGGTCAGACACCAGTGCTATACCTGACTTCAAGTGGTTTCCTGTAGAACTCCCAAAGTATTAATAGCACTAACAACAAGCCCCAGCAGCCTGCAAGTATCCAGGTGCTGGTATCACCTGAAGCCGAAGTAGTGCTGAATAGGGTTCTTGTTGATTCGTAGGCAATGTTGGCACCCCAGTGTATCCCGAAGGCAAGCCAGAGTGATTTGGTAATGATTACTGCATAAGCCAGCACCAGGCCTAGTAACATGAGATAGGAGAGGACTGCTGCACCATCACCTAATCGCCAAATGTGATTTAGTACATAGACCAAAGCGGAAAGCAACACCCAATGAATGGGTTTCATATACTTGAACAGATGAGCATATAAATAACCCCGGGTTAGAATGTCCTCCGCAACAGAGGGAACCGCAGTCATCAGCAGGAGCATGGGGACTTGCCCTACAAAGGTTGTGAGGGCTATGCTGGGAACAATGCTTTCATACCCCAACAGAATAGAGAGGTAGAACGATAGGATGAAAAATGTCAGGCCTAGCGACAACCCCACCATGAGCTGTACTAACCATTTAGATTTCAGACTCAAGCCATAGCCCCCAAGGCCTGTCCACCCTTGCGCTCTAGCCAAGAAAAAAGCTGCCACTATAAACCCGATTTTAAACAGGGCCATTATCCAAAAAGAAGAAAAGAACTCGGGAAAATGATAAATGGCGAAAAGAAGGAAAAATCCTGCTGCAAATGAGAGTAGACTACGTATAGGCATAGCTTATTCGAAGAGCCATTAGAAGCTCTTAAGCAGCAATAATAATTTAAAATATAAGTACTTACAACGTGTAGGGAAGAGTAAATTTCGGACAAATGGTTTGTTGATTATTCTTTTGTCAGCTTGTATGCTCATGCACATTTAAAACGCTATCAAATGACTGGCATCTACTTGCTTACCACTTCACTCAGTTTCTCAAACACCTTCCCCATTTTATCCAACACAGCTTGCTGATCGCTTAGTTTGTAGTCTTGCTGCAGGTCGTTGGGATGGCGGTAGCTCAGGTATACCTGGCTTTTTTCATCTTCCCACACCAACAGGCGCAAAGGCAGATCTAAGCCGACACGCTGATCGGCCTGCATCAGATTAGTGCCTACCAGCGGATTGCCGAAAATAAGCACATGCGTAGGCCGGAGCTCCATACCCTTGTCGGCGGCGGCTTTGGCGTGGTCCACTTCCGCCACCAAGTTGATGCCCATTTCCTGTATGGAAGCACGCAGCTTGTTCAGCGTTTCTGCCATACTATAGGCGCTGGGCTTGGTGATCAAATGCTCCGCTTGGGAAGGCTGTGCTATACCTGCACAGGCAGTGCAGATCAACAGGAAAAATACTAATGTAAGGTGTTTCATCTTATTAGAATCTAAAACCGACGCGGGCATCCAGAAAATCCGCCACATGGCGATGAGCCTTCAGGTTGATGCCGTAAAACATACGCCCTCCTGTATGGTACTCTAGGCCCCAGCGCTGGTAAACCGGGTCGCGGGCTTTGTATGGAGAGTATACGTATACTCCAAGCTGCTGATTGAACCGGAAACGACCGATGCGCAATTCGTGCCCCACCAGCAAAGCACCCCGCTGAAAATCACGCCCGTCCTCCTCGTCCTGTAGGTGCTTACGCAAAGTATAGTCTGCTATCCACTCGGCCCCACCAGTTAGCGCACTAATGCGGCCAATAGGTTGGCTCACATAGGCTGCTATACCTAGCAGTGGCAGCTTGCGTGAAGGTTCGTCGTGGCGGTCCTTGCCGGTGCCAAACACGGCTACCAGAAAATTACGCGCCTGCTGCTCCTGCATACTTGCGGACATTTGTCGCTCAGGGAAAGCAGCAGGTCGCAGGGCATAGTTGAGCCCTAGTGTAGCCGAAGGAAAGTTGATGCCCTTGTTCGGCTGTCGCAACCCTCCGTTCGAGATATGTTTGTACGTACCACCGGCCCGCAGCATCCAGCGCTCGCTGAGGCGGTAGTTGCCCATCAGGTTGATCTCGAGTGGAAAACTGATAGCTGTGCTATAAAAGAGATTTTCAGGGTTTGTGTCAGGGTCATAGATGTTGTCCATGTAGGCCAGCCCAGCCCCGAAACGGAAAGACAAACTGAAGCGGCGATGCGCTGATAGAAAAGGCTCTACATACAGGAGCAAGGTATAAGCATTGCCCAGAATGTCAGGATTGTCAAAGTTGTAATAAGCCAGTGCAGCACCCAACCTGGGGTAACCCTGCAGGTACTGCCAGGCACGTTCGTTGGTGAAATGCAGACTAATATCTGCCTCTATACCCCAAGGGTTTGAACCGGAAATATCTCGAATCTCTCTGGAATGTGGAATGATGAAGCCTGTGTGCCCCGTCAGGCCGATGTTGATCGCCGACCGGGTGGAATCGACTTGCCACGCAGCATGTGCCAGTACAGGCTCACATAGTAGCGACAGTACCATAGCCATGTATAATAGCAAGCCAGTATGAAAGCGTCTTCCACTATTCGTCATCTTTACAACCTTTTTACTGCCTCAAGGCACTTTTAACTCTTTAACAGAACGGTTCGCCAGTTTGGCACCTGCCAGGTAGGCACTCTCCAGGAAATCGGGCAGGGCCCGCCGTGAGTTCGTGCACGTATAGTGTAAAATGCCACCAATGATTAAGCGGGGCATCAGCGTCAGGCGTATCTTGCCTACAATCTGCAGATAGGTGCAGTGTGTCCTTTGTGGTCTCCCAATTGGCAAGGGGCAGGGGAGGAAGTTCAAACTCGCTGGTATCGGGTATTGGGTTTGTGAGCATAGCTTCTTACAATGGCTCTTGTTTTATACCGGGCGCCTGCTGATTGGTTTTGAGATTCTGGAAAAGATCAGGGTATAGCCGGGCTTTTTTGGTGCCAAGTGATGCTTTTAGAAAACATTTATACAAGCTTTCGTCAAAAGGCATGACAAATTCACTTACAAAAATTATATTAGCAGTTGGGCATACTTAATCTAATGTCCGTATACCTGCGTCTGTCAGGGAGCCTCTGTTCTCCGACTTGATATGAGGCTCCTTTAATATCTGAAAACATGTTAACCAATAAGGTTTCTGACCAAATAAAGCGAAGTAAATATATTAGCCGCGACCTGAGCTGGCTGCGTTTTAACTACCGTGTGCTTGACCAGGCCCGCGACACCAGCCGCACCATTTTCGACCGGCTCAAGTTTATGGCCATCACGGCTTCCAACCTCGACGAGTTCTTTATGATCCGGGTAGGCAGCTTGTATAACTACATCGATTACGGCAAAGAGCGACTCGACTACTCTGGCTTGCGCGAATTGCCCTTCCGTAAAAAATTGCTTGACTACGCGCACCGCTTTGTCAACGATCAGTACCTGACATTCAACAACGAACTCACCGAGCTGTTTGACAAAAGCGGTTTTGACATACTCAAGGTGGGTGACCTGACCGAGATCGAGCAGAAGAAGGTAGACAGCTATTTCAAGAATACAATCTACCCGCTGCTTACGCCCATGGTGTTCGATAATTACCACGGCTTTCCACTGCTCATGAACCAGCTGCTGACCTTTGGTGTGGTGACCCGCACCACCGAGGAGCAGAAGGCGCAGGACCGCGTGACCTTTGTGCAGATACCCCAGAACCTGGCCCGTTTTTACGAGATCAACCGCAAGGACAAGATCATCTTCGTGCCGATTGAGGAGATCATCCGCTGGAAAATCAAAAAGCTGTTCCGTAACGTGGAGATCGTGTCGGCGAACCTCTTCCGAATTACCCGAAACGGAGATTTTACACTGGAAGAGTCTGACGATATCGAAGCTGACTTTGTACAGGAGATCAAGTCGAAGCTGAAGACGCGCAAAAAAGGACGTGTGGTGCGCCTGGAGATTGAGCGCAATCCGTCTGCCTTTATGATGAAGGTGCTGAAGGAGCGCTGGATCATCGACAATGCCAACGTTTTCACGATCACGAGCATGATCGATCTGCGCGGTCTGTGGCAGATCATCAACCACCGGCAGTTCAAAGACAAAGGTTTTAAGCAACCTGCATCCGTAACGCCGCTCAGTCTTCCGGCCGAGTCAGTGGACATGTTTCAGTATCTGAAAGAGCATGACGTGCTGCTGCACCATCCTTACAACAACATGGAGCCAGTGGTACAGTTGCTGGAGCGTGCCGCCGAAGACCCTTATGTACTGGGTATCAAGCAGACGATTTATCGACTGGCGGATCAGTCACGTGTGACGGCTGCTCTGCTGAAAGCCGCTGAAAACGGCAAGCACGTATCAGTGTTGTTTGAGGTGAAGGCCCGCTTTGATGAGGAGCGAAACCTGCGCGAGGGTGAGCGTCTGGAGAAGGCTGGCTGTTTTGTGATCTACGGCATCAGCAAGTATAAGACGCACACTAAAATGCTTATGATCATCCGGAAGGAAGGCGAGAAGGTGACGCGCTACGTGCACATCGGAAGCGGTAACTACAATGAGCAGACCGCCCGCCTGTATACGGACGTGAGTTTGCTGACGACCAACGATGTGTATGCGCATGACGTGTCGGAGTTTTTCAATGTAATAACCGGTCACTCCCGACCCAACGAGTATAAGTACCTGCTCACTTCCCCTAAGTCCATGCGGCAGCAGCTGATCGAGCTGATTCGCCATGAAGCACGCAATGCCAAGAAAGGTCTGAAGAGCGGGATTGTGATCAAAATCAACTCGCTGGAAGACAAGGAGGTGATAGATGAATTTTACAAAGCTTCCAAGGCAGGTGTTCCGATTAAGCTCATCGTGCGCGGCATCTGCTGTTTACGCCCGGGCCGTGAAGACCTGAGCGAGAATATTTCAGTGAAGTCGATCGTAGGAGAATACCTGGAGCATAGCCGCATCTATTACTTCCACAACAACGGTGACCCGAAGGTATACGGAGGCAGTGCCGACGTTATGGTGCGCAGCTTTGACCGCCGAATCGAAGCACTTTTCCTGATCGTGAATGAGGAGCTGAAAAAAGAGGCGATCAATATTCTGTACTACAACCTGCTCGACAACCAGAACTCCTACATCATGCGCGAAGACGGGACCTATTCCCGTAAAAAGCCCGCCGCCAACGAAGAGATCGTTGATGTGCACAAACTGTTCTACAAGAAGGTGTTCGAGGAAACAACGCAGGAAGTAGAGTTAGTATAAAACCAGGTTTTATCTTCCTCTAAAAAGAAAAACAGGAGTGGCGCATGATCTTCATGCGCCACTCCTGTTTTTTATAAAAGTCCCGCCCGGCGAAGGCATATTGCGCCCGCCAAACAGGCGAAGCTATGGAACAAGCTACGTTGCTATACCTGCAACAGCCACTGCTATACCTATACTTGGGCCAGAATCCTCACCATAGTAATCACGAGCGAGGGCGCTCGCGGCATAGCATATACCCGTCGGAAAGGCGAAAACTACCTGCTGATCTGACTGATCACAAACCGCTCCTGATGATGTTGTTCGTACAAAGCGTGAATCATTCCATCTTTGAGGCCGACGGCAGGCACGAGCATACTTTCGAGCTTGGCCCACTTCATGGCGGATAGGTATATCTCAGCAGCAGGTAGTATGACGTCGGCGCGGTCGGGGTTGAGGAGCAGTTCGGTGATGCGCTGCTCCATGGTCATGGCCGCTACCCGCTGTGTGATCTCTTCGATCTGCTTGCGGAAAATCGCCTTGCCCACTGCTTTGCCTGACAGGTCGAAAATCTTGTTGATGTTACCGCCTGTGCCAATGGCGCGGGTGAGGTGATATTTTTTTGCGTTCTCTTCGATCCATACCCGCATGTTGTTCCAAAGCTCCTGCGAGTCCACACCATGCATGTGGCGGATAGATCCCTGTTCGAAAGATTGAGAAGCCATTTTCTCCCGGTTCACATAGATGTTGAACTCGGTGCTACCGCCGCCCACGTCAATGTGCAGGTAGTTGCGCTCATCCAGAAAGTTAGCGATCACTTTGTTGATCAGGTCGGCTTCGGCTACCCCGTCGATCACCTGAATGTTCATGCCGATGGCCTGATGCACACGGTCCAGAATTTCAGGGGCATTCTGGGAGGTACGCATGGCAGAGGTAGCGCACACCATGTAGTGGTCCACGTCGTGCACGTCGAGTAGCAGCTGAAAAGCGTGCAGTAGCTTAATGAATTTCTGAATTTTGTGCTCGCTGATAAAACCGGCATTGAACACATCCTCTCCAAATCGGATGGCGTAGCGGATATATTCAACTCTTTTAAAAATTACGTTTCCATTCTGATTCAGAACGTTGGAGATCTGGCACCTCACCGCGTTCGAACCGATATCAATAGCAGCTAACTTCAAAAATTATCCGGTTAAGAGCGTACAACATGCTTTACTAAGCCAAATATAGGTATAAATGCTGTACGCAGAAAGTATCGGTGCTACCAATTAAACCAGCAATTTTACTCAGCAGACTGTACCCAGCCGAGTCTGCCGTCCGGCTGTCGCACAAGGTCAAACTGCCCGTTCACGGCTACTACAGGTATAGCAGCGCCTGCCGGCAGGCTGTCCATTTGCCCGGCTTCGGGGTGTGCGTCATCCAGCAGCGGACGCTCCTGGTTTAGTTTTTTAACGGCGATGGGCTTGGCTATACCTTCCACCAGCGAACTGATAATATACGCCTCTGACTGATCGGGCAGGCGCACGCGGTACCAGTTGTTTGCGGCGCCCACCACCTGGAGCGGTGTGTGTTTGCTGAGGGAGGTATGGAGCGTTGCTTTAGCTGAGGGCTCCGTTCGCACATTGGCCATTTTGGATGACACCCTTACCCAGTTGCCGATCTGCGTAGCATCCACTTTTACGGTAGGTATAGGGGCTGCAGACTGATGCACGTAGGGGTAGGGGTTGGTAGCGCCGCGACCATAGCGGTAAATACCGAAGTGCAGGTGCGGGCCGGTCCCCCTTGCATTGCCGGTGTTACCTACCAGCCCTAAAGTGTCGCCTACGCTCACACGTTGCCCGGCTGTCACCAGTTGCTGGTCAAGGTGCGCATAATATAAGTTCTGCCCACGATTCATATCCGAAAGCCAGATCACTTTGCCACCACGTGGCGTTTCGTTCACACGAGACACCACACCGTCCACCGAGGCGATCACGGGTGTACCACGCGGTGCGAATATGTCAATGCCTTCGTGGCTGCGAGCGCCTGCATCACGTGGGTCACCCCAGATGCTGGCGATGTGGCGGCTTGACTTACCAGGTATAGGAAAAGCCAGGGTAGGCTGTACCTGTATGGTGATGGTATACGTGCCGCCGCGCAGCAACTCCGGCTGCACACGCAGCAGGTGTGCCATGTCCTCATCCACCACATAAGTCAGCGTAGTGGCTGTTGTATCTGCGTGAGCAAGCTGCTTGGGAGCTTTGGCCGGGTCGGTGCTGTCTTCAAATAGATCCATGAAAACCTGCATGGTTTCCCGTGCTTTCATCTCCAGGCTCACTACCAGTTTCTCGCCACGTTTGGCTTCTACTCTGTAGCCAAGTGCCCGTGGTTTGTCAGCCGGAAAGTAGCCGGTTTCTTTAAAAGGCAACGTAACCGGAGTAGGTGTTTGCAAGGCGGTTTGCCCTGCCTCCAGCCAGTCCTTTCCCACAGCAGTCTGATCGAGTTTGGCGCTCTTCAGAGATGAGACATAGGCCTCGTAAGGCGTCTCTTTTTTGAACACGCCACGCAGTGTTTCCCGGCTTCCGCAGCTGGAGAGGAAGAGGGTTACGAATAAGAAGTATAAGAGAGAAGAATAGCTTATCGGCTTTCTGTTCATGCTTGGTTTCGTTTCCGGATTTCAGATGTGTATCCCTTTCTATACAAATATGATACCTGATTTGATTCCTTTTAATTGATATAGAATGATTTAAGCGCAATGTTGTACCTTTTGGACAAATCTGAACAGAGCCTGAGCAGGTACGTAAAAACAGGTGTACCAATGGGAAAGGATCGTGAGAACGAACGTCAGAAAGAAAAGTATTAAAGAACGGTGGCGCAACCGTAGGAAGCGAATGGGTAAACGGCTGTTGCCTCTCTTTGCGCCGCTCATACTATCGCCCTCCGCTTCTATAGGGGCTGGTAAATATGTATCTATCAACCATAAGGTGAAGCCTAATGTGACAGCATTGTCTGTCATGCGCTTTGAGCAAGTGTCCTTTGACCTCTACACTCAAATGAACCTGAGTGCGTCGGATCTTAACTATGATGTGTTTAACAATGCCTTGATGGGCTATTACGGCATGTACAACGAAGGGCGTCTGTCAGATAAAGGCATCCTGACAATAGTAGACTTCACAAAACCCTCCAGCGAAAAAAGGCTATGGGTGCTTGACTTGAACAACCGGCAGGTGCTTAGCAACACGTATGTAGCGCATGGCAGAGGCTCAGGCGAAGTGATGGCGCAGGCATTTTCTAACGAGCACAAATCATTTATGAGCAGCGTCGGATTCTATGTGACCGATGAGGTATACTATGGCAAGCACGGCAAGTCGCTGCGGCTCGATGGACTGGATGAAGCCCATAACTCCAATGCCCGTGACCGTGCCGTGGTGATGCACGGTGCCGAGTATGCGACCGAAGACTTTATGAACAAATACGGCAGACTAGGCCGCAGCCTGGGATGCCCGGCGGTGCCACTGGGAGAGCACGAAAGCATAATCGATGCAGTAAAAGGCAAGACAGCCCTATACATCCACTCGGGTGACCTTACCTATACCTCGCACTACCTGGACAATGCCAATGCCGTGGCGGGCTATATGGCCAGCACGCAGCCTACCCAGCTTCCGCCAGCGGAGTTTTCCATTTAATGCCACAGCCTATACCTGGTTTCTGGTCAGCACTTACCTGATCACCGGCCAGCAAGGCATCAAGCGCCTGTCGCAGGTCCTGTCCTGTTACGGGCGTTTCGCTTTTAGGGCGTGCGTCATCAAACTGCCCATGGTAGGCCAGGCGCATGTTGCGGTCGAACACAAAGAACTCCGGTGTGCATACTGCCTGGTAAGCGCGGGCCACTTGCTGGGTCTGGTCATACAGGTAAGGAAAAGGAAAGCTTTTCTCGCCGGCCAATTCCCGCATCTGCAGCGGACCGTCCTGCGGATAATTTACCGCATCGTTTGAGCTGATTCCCACAAAACTCACGCCTTTTTGCTGATACTCGTTGGCTACCTGCACCAGTTCGTCCAGTATGAGCTGTACGTAAGGGCAATGGTTGCACAGAAACATGACGACAGTGGCTTTGTTGGAAACCACATCCTCTAAACAGACAAGCTTGTCGGAAACCGTGTCGAGCAGGGCAAAGTTGGGTGCTACAGTGCCCAGTGGTAATGCTGTGGAAGCTAATGGCATAATGCTGTAGATTAGGTGAGAGAATCTTTCGGGCTATACCTGAAAGCTGAATCAATGTAAGGTTTTTGGGAGAAATAAAAAAGAAAAAGGTGCTAATTACACAACAGTTTTACGCTGGGTAATTAGCACCTGGTTTCGATCTTCGCGTAGATTTACCTACCGTATAATTCCACTTCCTTTCTCAAGCGCTGCGCTACCGTTTTAGTAAACTGCCCCGGCTGCAGGCGCCACTGCCAGTTACCCTTCGCAGTGGAGGGTTTGTTCATGATAGCTTCTTTACCCAAGCCCAGCACATCCTGGATGGGCAGCACCACAAGCTGCGCCACTGACATGTAGGCAAGTCGTGCCATCACCTCGTGCGTGTTTTCCTTTGAGAGCCGCTGGGCGCTATAGTCGCTCAGTCGCTTCTTATCGTCTCGGCTGGCGTCCTGCTCATACCAGGCCCGTACGGTGCTGTTGTCGTGGGTACCGGTATATACAATGCATTGCTTTATGTGGTGGTGTGGTGCGTAAATGCTTTCCGGCAGGTCTTCGCCAAAGGCAAAGAGCAGCACCCGCATGCCCGGCAGATCAAACTGGCTCATCAGGTCGCGTACCGGCTGGTCTATCTCCCCCAGGTCTTCAGCAATGATGGGCATAGCAGGGAATTTTTTTCGTACCACAACCAGCAGTTCAGCTCCCGGCGTATTAACCCATTTGCCGTTGATGGCGGTTTTCTCGTCGGCGGGTACTTCCCAGTAAGCAGAGAAAGCCCGGAAATGGTCGAGGCGAAGCAAGCCGAAGAGCTCCAGGTTATGGGCGATGCGCTGCAGCCACCAGTCGAAGTTTTGTTCCTGCAGTTTCTTCCAGTCAAATACAGGCGTGCCCCAAAGCTGTCCTGTTTCGCTGAAGTAGTCCGGTGGCACCCCCGATACGGCTGTGGGCATACCGGCCCGGTCCAGTTTGAAGATGTGCGGATGTGCCCAAACATCAGCGCTGTCGTGGCTAACATAAAATGGCATGTCTCCGATAAAGGTGATCTCTTTGGAGGTGCAATATGCTTTGAGTGCTTCCCACTGCCGGTAGAAAAGGAACTGGAAAAAAGCCTCCCGCTCCATTTCCACGGCGAGCTCTGCGGTAAGCGCTTCCATGGCATGGTCCTGCCTCGTTTTTACTTTTTCAGGCCATTCAACCCAAGGCTTGCCGTTGTAGTAATGCTTGAGTGCCACAAAGCAGGTAAAGTCGGAAAGCCATTCCTTGTGCGTTTCCTGAAACCGGATAAAAGCGCTTTTGAGTTTGCTTGCCTGACCGTCTTTGTAATTGTCATACGCCTGTCGCAGCAGCTTCACTTTATAGTCTGCTACTTTCGGGTAGTTCACCTTGGCCTTATCGAAGCCGCCGCCTGCCCGAATGTCTTTCTTGTCCAGCAGCCCATCTTCCACCAACCGCTCCGGACTGATCAGCAAAGGATTGCCCGCAAAAGCGGAGTGGCTGCTGTAGGGTGAGTTGCCGGAGCCAATTTCGGTCGGGTTGAGCGGTAATATTTGCCAGTAGCGCTGACCACCCTCAGCCAGCAGGTCGGCAAACTTGTAGGCCTCCGAGCCCAGGTCGCCAATGCCATAAGCAGAAGGGAGCGAGGTGATGTGGAGCAGAATGCCACTGCTTCGTTTAGGTATGATCATGCGTTTGTGGATGTTAAAAGTGCAACCGGGAAAGTCTTGAAAATCTCAGCTAATGGTATAGCCTGCTTCGCTTGTACGGTATGGCCGCCAAATAGCTGTCGCCAGCTTTGCGGAGCCCCGGCAGGCAGTTCGACCAACGTGTCGCCCCATACCTGCTCGCCCAATGGCAATTCGTTTTCGGTAATGATACCCGTAAGCAGTCGCGGGACCACCACGATGCACCAGTCGTCGCCGTTCTGACGGGCGAATGCCATGGCATGTTTGCTATGCCGTCCTTTCAACTGAAGCGGGATATAATCGCCCTTGTCGAAAAGCGATTTTAGCTCCTTGCGAAGGTGGAGCACCTGGTGCAACAGGTATAGTTTCACGCGGGCGTCTGTTGGTGTTGACAGAATTTGCTGAAGTAAGTCTTGCGATTTTTCATTTGTCTTTATTTCCTGCAAAAACTGCTGACGCTGCTCGTAGTCTACGGGGCGGCGGTTGTCAGGGTCTACCAAACTGAAGTCCCAGAGTTCGCAGCCCTGGTACACATCGGGCACACCGGGGCAGGTGGTTTTGAGGAGCGTCTGGCACAAAGAGTACAGCCAGCCAAAGTGCGCTGCCTTCCGGAAAAAAGGCATGAACGAAGCCATGAAGTCCTCGTCTTTCTGCAACAATTGCTGCACCAGATTTTTGACCCCATTTTCATAGTCCTCGTTTGGTTCCGACCAGTTCGTGTTGACCTTAGCCTCCCGGAAAGCTTTCACCAGATACTCCTGCACCCGTTCCACCAGCGTATCATCTACTTCGCCGTCGATCGGCATTACGCCCAGCAGGGTTTGCAGGATAAAGTAGAGATCGTTTGCTGTAGGGGTACCGGACTTGCCATGCTGCCGTGCCAGTTGCATCCACTCCTGCGCATTTTTCTCCCACTCCTCAGGTATTTCGCTCAGCACCTGCAGGCGCATGCGGGAGCCTTCGCCGCGTTTGGTGTCGTGCGTGGCCGTGGCGTTGATGGAGTGCGGATAGGTTTTCATGCGGTATTGCATGCGCTCGTGGAAATCACGACGGTCGAGGTTGAACACATCCGGACTATTGCCCACTTCGTTGAGTGCCAGCAGGCGGTTGTAGTTGTAGAAGGTGGTATCCTCCACACCCTTGGCCGCCAGCGGACCTGTAAACTGCTGGCTACGCATGACAAAGTATAGCTTATTGCGTTTCTGCTCTTCGCTATCCTGGTCACCTGACGCAAACAAAGTGCGCAGGTGCTCTAGCTCGTCTTTGACATCAGGTGCTTTTTCATGCGCATTGGCAAAAGCCTTGTTCACCACTTCCATGGCCTCGGGCGGCAGCGGGAAAGTATGGCCGTAGATGCGGTACACCGGGAAGGAAGCCAGCAAGATAGCCAGAGCATGGTGCCAGTTTTTATCTTCTGTCGAAGCAGGTATAAGCTCACAATCACGGAGCAGCCGCAGCAGGTTTTGCAGCTCGCCCTGCATGTAGTTTTCGAGTATCAGCAGCTTCTTTTCGTACACCAGCTTTTCGTAGTCGAGTGGGGCTTCAGGCACCAGGTGGTGGTAGATGTCGGTGAGTTTTTTCTCACCTTCGGCATCGGTATAGAGGTTGCTCACCCAAGCAAGAAAATCATAGCCGCTGTTGCCCTCAATTGGCCAGTAGTCCGGCATGTTTTCTTCCCCTTCCAGAATCTTCTCCACCACCAGGTATACCTGTTCGCCTGCCAGTTCACGAAGTCGCTCCAGGTAGGTATCCGGGTCGAATAGGCCATCGACATGATCTACACGCAATCCCTGCACCAGCTGCCGCATGCAAAGTTCTTTGATGAACTGGTGGTAGTGATGAAATACCTCCTCCCGCTCTATGGCAGTGCAGATCAGGTCGTTGACGGTGAAGAAGCGACGGTAGTTAATGCGCTTCTCTGTTTCCTGCCAGTGACTCAGCATGTAGTATTGTTGCTGCAGTAGCTCCTTCAGGGCCGTCTTGTCATCGTTTATACCTTGCAGTACATCGGCTATACCTTGCTTTATCTCTGCATGATCCTGCGCAGTCTGGAAGAGTGCCTGTTTCGCCTGTTCCCAGTCGTTTGGCTCCAGCTTGTCATGCGACATCAGCCCCTCCAGTTTTTGCACGTACTCAGTTAGTGTGGTGCTGGTTTCTGAGGATTTAAGTTTCTCAGCAGCACGCCCTAGCAGGAAGGTATAGCTGTCGATGCTGACCGGGTAACTATTATCGAAGTAGTTCAAATGGAAGCCATGTTCATCAAAGGTGACCTTAAGCTGTTCCTGTCTGATTACCTCCTCCAGGGGCTCCCCCAGGAAGGGTACCATTAGCTGGCCCTTGAAATCGGGGTGGTTGAAGTTGACGTCGAAGAAAGTATAGAATCGCGACTTCTGGCCTTTCTCCAGCACATCCATCAGCCAGGCATTGTTCGGGTGGAAGGCCATGTGATTCGGGACAATATCCTGCAGCCAACCCATGCCATGTGCTTTCAATTCATCGGCGATCTCCTGCAGCTCCTCCATGGTGCCTACGTCGGGGTTGAGTTGGTGGGGATCCGTCACATCATAGCCGTGCTCACTGCCGGGGCGGGCCGTGAAAAAAGGGGCAGCGTAGATGGTGCTAATGCCCAGGTCCCGCAGGTAGGGGAGGATGTTTTTCAGGTCCTTCAGTTTAAACTTCGGGGACAGTTGTAGTCTGTATGTGGAGGAAGGTATGTATACCATGTTGTTTT
The DNA here is from genome assembly GCF_947502515.1 of uncultured Pontibacter sp. NCBI lineage: Bacteria > Pseudomonadati > Bacteroidota > Cytophagia > Cytophagales > Hymenobacteraceae > Pontibacter > uncultured Pontibacter sp. The sequence goes on from NZ_CANNAI010000004.1 coordinate 428,175, forward strand.
CTTTTTAGCTGTATAGGGAAAGGTAGCTTAGTGGACAAAGTTTGTGAGATGCCTGCTTTATATTTTCAGATTCAGACTTTTATACAACTCTTCGAACTGCTTGCACCAGGCATCGGCTTTTTCGTTTTTTTCATCCTGCTTTTTGCGGTTAATCTCATAGGTGGTTTGTCGCATCTTGAAAGCGATGTTCTGCGACTGCCAATACTCCGGCTGCAGACTTGAGCCGTTGATGACCGTCAGGAGTTCTGTCAGGTATAGCATGTGCTCCGTGTCATCAGGATTTTCTTCCAGGTAGTACATCGCTTCTTCTACATGGATAGTAGCCGCATAATTCACCGCTTCCTCGTCCAGTTTCACACCCATGCGATCGACTTCTTTCAGCAGTTTAAGTACCGTATCCACATCCACCCGCTCGGCCATCAGGGCTTCGAGCAAACGACTTGTTACAATATAATCCACCGTGATTTGCAGTGGCCGCGGCAGGTTCATGTCCACGTTTTTGATGGCAGCCATCAGCGGATAGTTGTTGTCGTATACCTGCTGAAAGTCGTGCTCCAGCGATCGCATGGTTTGCTCCAGTACCTGGTCCAAGATTTTCTTTTGGTCGTCCCGGAATAGGTGCCAGAACGAGTAGTTGTGTGACTCAAAGTGCTTGTCGAGCAACATGATTACTTCCGTGATGTTCCCCTTATCGAAGGCCGAGCTGAGTTCGTGGTGCAGGGTGGCGAAGGCATCCGGGCTTACGAATTTGCGCACGCCCCCGAACAACTGATGATCACCAATGTGTAGCACGCCAAACGATACGTCTACTTCCTCCCAGGTGATGGTGGAGCGGATAAAGGCTTTGCCAATGGCCAGCCGCTGCCGACCCGCTTCCAGCATTTCGTAATACTCCGAGGTCGCCTTGTAACTATAAAGCGGCAATTCCTCAGGCGAGTCAGCAAAAAGGGACGAAACGGCATAATGGGCACCCACCCGCAAAAGGTCCAGTTGGGTAGGCTGCACTATTTTGTAATAGGCTTTGGATGCGTCGCCATACTCCTTGTTGTTGCTCTTGGCCCTCCTCAGAAATTCTACAAATTTCGTTTCGTAGTCTTCTCCGCTCAGGTCCTTGGCAAGCTGCAGGGCACGGGTCGCATACAGAATGTCCTGCATGGTTTCGATGCCCGTCACTTCATCAAAGAACCAACCGCAACTGGTGTACATCAGCATGGCGTGGTACTGCATTTCGAGCAATTTCAGGAACTTGATCTGTTCCCCTTTGCTCAGTTCCCGGTTGGTCTGTGAGTGAATGAACTCCCGCACATGCTCCTCGTCCCGGTCCATGATCACCTGGATGTAATTGTTGCGGGTTTGCCACGGATCGGCTCCCAGCTGGCGCATTTCCTGCTCGTACAGTGGCTCCAACTGATCGCGCACCCAGTCAAATCCCTCCCGCACGGGAGCCCGCCAGGCTTGGTTCCAATCGTCATGTCCGCCGGTGTGGCAACCGCAGTCGCTGCGCCAGCGCTCCACACCGTGCATGCAGCTCCAGGAGGTGTTCTCGATGATCTCAGCTTCATACTTGGGTGGGTATAGCTCCAGGTACTCTCCATAGATCGTGATTTTGGCTAGCTCTTCCTGCTCAATGTGGTGCAGAGCGTAGGAGAGGGCCATTTCGCCGAAGCGGTGATGGTGGCCGTAGGTTTCGCCGTCGGTAGCGATGTGCATCAGCTGCGGATCTTTGCTGTGCTCGTCGAAGGTGGTGGTGAGGCGGTGTGCAAACTTCTCGCCGCTCTCCAGCAAGCCTTCAAAAGCAATGGCCTGCGACACAGGCGCGTCATAAAAAAACAAGGCAATGGTACGGCCCGAAGGCAATGTACACCGGTACGGCCTCTTGGGGTCTATCTTGGCCCCTGTGGCATTGTGCCACTCTTTCTCGTCGATCTTGCGGTAGCGTTTTGCCTGGTAGGGGGAGAGGATGGTGAATTTGATGCCGTGCTCGGCCAGCACTTCCAGGGTGTCGGTATTCGCGGCCGTTTCGCCCAACCACATGCCCTCCGGGTCGCGACCGAAGCGCTTCCGAAAATCGTAAATCCCCCAAACTACCTGCGTGTGCTGGTCGCGGGCGTTGGCCAGCGGCATGATCATGTGGTTGTATACCTGCCCGATAGCGGACCCGTGTCCTGAAAAGCGCTTCTGACTTTCTTTGTCGGCATCGAGAATGGACTGGTAAATATCCGGCGCTTTTTTCTCCATCCACTCCAGCAGGGTCGGACCGAAGTTGAAGCTCATGCGGGCGTAGTTGTTCATGATGTCCACGATCTGCCCCTTGCCGTTCTGGATGCGCGAAGCCGAGTTACGGGCATAGCATTCAGCCGTGATGCGCTCGTTCCAGTCGTGAAAAGGGTGCGCTGACTCCTGTAACTCCACTTCGTTAAGCCATGGATTCTCGCGCGGGGGCTGGTAGAAGTGTCCGTGAATGCAGATATACTTGTTCATAATAGTGTCTTAAGACAAAAGAATTTCAGACGATGGGCAAAGGCTGGCAGGTATAGGAGTATTGTGCCGGAACGTATTTGATCCGCTCGATGGCTATACCTGCAGTGCTCCGGTCTCTTTTCATAAAATGATGTTGCTTTGGTATACGGTGACGGACGCCGCAGGCAGTTCTATTTCCTGTCCTGCACTGAGTTCACGTAACAAGTCTTTCCCTGCCCCGCCATATCTGCCTTCATCAGAACCGAGTACCAACTTCCAAGAAGCTCCCACCTCTTTTACTATATTGGTTTTTTGTGGTTGATTACTTATGTTAAATAAAGCGTACAGGTACGGACTCTCACCCGAGTGGATAAGGTGTAACACATGGGTATGGCTGTCGCCCGAAACATGTAGTCTGGTCTTGTCAGGTCGTGCCATAGCAGGGGCGGACTTGCGGAGCTGAATAAGGGCTTTGTAGAAGTCGCGCAGCTGGCGGTGCTTTTCGCTGTGCTCGTAGCTGCGCTGCAGTTTCGATTGGTTGAAGGTCTCTTCTGACTGCGGATCGGGTGCTTCGCCTTGCCAGGAAAAAGAAGAGAACTCTTCTTTGCGGCCTTTGCGCACGGCCTCTACCAGGTCTTTGTCGGAGTGGCTCACAAAGTATAGGAAGGGATTTTCTTCGCCATACTCTTCGCCCATAAACAGCATCGGAGTGAAAGGGGAGAGCAATACCAATCCTGCCGCCACCTTAAGCGTGTCGTAAGAAACCAGCTTCGTCAGGCGCTCGCCGAGCATGCGATTGCCCACCTGGTCGTGGTTCTGAGAGCAGACTACGAACTGACGTGCAGGGTTTGCGGTGGCGTCGCTGCCGAAGGTGCGCTTGCGGTGCTCGGAGTAAAGCCCGTCATAAACAAAGCCATGCTGCAGCACTTTCTGCAATTGCTCCAGTTTTCCGAAATCGCTGTAATAGCCGGAGTCTTCACCCGTGAGCAGGGCATGCACTGCATGGTGAAAATCATCGCTCCACTGCGCTGCCAATCCAAAGCCGCCTTTCTCTGTCGGGTTGATGATGCGCACATCATTCAGGTCGCTTTCAGCAATCAGGATGAAGTGGCGTCCCAACTGTTTTTCCAGGTGCTCTACCTGCTCCTGCAAATCTTGCAAAAAGTGCTTCGCGCCTGTGTCCAGGATGGCATGGACAGCATCGAGGCGCAGGGCATCGATATGATAATCACGCAGCCATAGCAGGGCATTCTGGATAAAGAAGTTGCGCACATGGTCGCTGTGGGCGTCATCGAAATTGAGCGCCTTGCCCCAGGGCGTATTATACTTGTCAGTGAAGTAAGGACCGAACTCATTGAGGTAATTTCCTTCCGGACCAAGGTGATTGTACACCACATCCAGCACCACAGCTATACCTGCGGCGTGGCAGGCGTCCACCATTTTTTTCAGCCCCTCCGGTCCGCCGTAGCTTTCCTGCACCGCCGAAGGGTATACGCCATCGTAGCCCCAGTTCCGACCTCCCGGGAAAGCGGCCACTGGCATGATTTCAATCGCTGTTATACCTAGATCCACCAACTCGGACAGCTTGTCAATGACACCCTGGAAAGTACCCTCCTCAGAAAAAGTACCCACATGCAGTTCGTACACAATGTACTGCTCCAGCGGCAGCGGTTTCCAGTTTTTGTCGGTCCACCCAAAGGAGGTATGGTCTACTACGGCTGAGGGTTCATGCACGCCGTCGGGCTGAAAGTGGGAGGCAGGGTCAGGGCGCTCCATCTCTTCGTCAAGCTGGAAGGTATAGCGTGCGCCGGGGCCAGTCTCTTCACTCAGGGCGGTCCAGTAACCGAAGGCTTCGCGCTGCAGTGGTATTATGTTATCGTTATCTTTGTTATCTTTTAAGACCACATCCACCTGTGCGGCGGCCGGGGCCCATACTGTAAATAACGTACCCTTGCCTGGTGTATAATGTGCTCCTATCTCTCGTGTTATGCTCATATAGTATCCTTTTACGCCTGATTTCTAACTGGCATATACGGCATTAGGTTGTTCTTTTTTGAGCAATTGAATCTTTTATGATTCCAAAGTTGTCCCCTGCACCGCTTAACATAGGCTATAGGTGCTCTGCTGCAGACTCACCCGAAACCTATTGCGCGCGCATGCAGTACCTATTAGCTATTCTATATCAAATCAGGAAAAAAGCATACATGGAAGCATTGGAAGGAACCAAAAGGGTTGTCATCGAGAACGTGAAACCGCAGGTAAACTGTGGGCAGTATCCAATCAAGCGCACTGTGGGAGAAGAAGTCGAAGTGACGGCAGATGTGTTTGGAGACGGCCATGACGAGGTAAAAGCGGTATTGCTCTACCGGCATTCCAAAAAGAAAAAGTGGAACGAAGTGCCGATGACTTTCCTGGGCAACGACCGCTGGCAAGTGACTTTCACACCCGATAGCATGGGCACTTTTGAGTATACCCTGCAGGGCTGGGTGGATCATTTCTATACCTGGCAGAAGGGGCTCAAGAAGAAGTTTGAAGCGAATCAGGATATTACGATCGAGCTGCAGATAGGCGCCCAGCTATTAGAAGAATCTGCCGCTACCGCCAAACCCGGTCAGCAGAAGCGACTGCGCAAGTGGGCCGAGCAACTGAACAAGCCGGGGTCTATTGCCGACGCGGTGGCACTGGCTACAGGTGAAGACGTATCGGACCTGATGCACGCCTGCTGTGATCGCCAGAACGTAACGACCTATCACAAAATACAGACAGTGGAAGTAGAGCGACAAAAAGCGCTTTTCAGTACCTGGTACGAATTCTTCCCGCGCTCCGCTGCACAAGAGGCAGGCCGCCATGGCACCTTCCAGGACTGCGAGCGCCTGCTACCGCGCATCGCCGAAATGGGCTTCGATACGATCTACCTGCCACCGATCCACCCGATCGGCTACGCTTTCCGCAAAGGCAAAAACAACTCCGTAACTTCTGAACCGGGAGAACCTGGCTCACCATGGGCGATCGGTGCTGAGACAGGCGGTCACAAGTCCATCCTGCCAGAACTGGGAAGCCTAGACGAGTTCAGAAGCTTTGTGCAGGCGGCCCGTGAGCACGGCATCGAAGTAGCCCTGGATTTTGCCATTCAGTGTTCGCCTGACCATCCCTATGTAAAAGAGCATCCGCAGTGGTTTAAGTGGCGTCCGGATGGCACGGTACAGTACGCCGAAAACCCGCCTAAGAAATACCAGGACGTGCTGCCGGTGAACTTCGAAACAGAAGACTGGCAGAACCTGTGGCGCGAACTCAAAAGCATTGTTACTCACTGGATCGAGCAGGGCGTTTATGTTTTCCGCGTCGACAATCCGCACACCAAGCCATTCGGATTTTGGGAGTGGCTGATTCGGGAGGTACGCCAGCAGTATCCGCAAGTGATCTTTCTGGCAGAGGCCTTTACCCGTCCGCGTGTGATGGAACGGCTCGGTAAGATCGGTTTTACTCAGTCCTATACCTATTTCACATGGCGCAACACAGCTGCCGAGATAAAAGAGTACATGCGCGAACTCACGCAAACCGAGATGCGCGACTTCTACCGTCCTAACTTCTGGCCAAACACCCCAGACATCCTGCCACACGAATTGCAGTCGGGTGGTGAGCCTGCGCACATTACCCGTGTGGTGCTGGCGGCTACGCTGTCATCCAATTATGGAATGTACGGACCAGTTTATGAGTTCGGCATCAACACACCGGTGCAGGGCAAGGAAGAGTACTGGGATTCGGAGAAATATGAAGTCATGCACTGGGACTGGGGCCGCCTCACAAAAATAAGAGAAGTCATCACCAAGATAAACAAGATACGGCAGGTCAACCCGGCGCTGCAAACCACCTGGAACATTGCCTTCGGCGATACCGACAACCCGCAGCTCCTGTGCTACGTCAAGTGGGACAGCACCTTCCGGAACAAAATGCTGATGGTCGTCAACCTGGATCCGCACCATACGCAGGCGGGTTGGGTACAGGTGCCCCTGCACGTCCTCAAAATGGATAGCAACCAGCAGTACATGGTGCACGACCTGATGACCGAACACAAATATACCTGGAACAGCGAGTGGAATTACGTGGAGCTTCGTCCGCACGAAATGCCTGTGCACGTCTTCCGCATCGAATCCGCTACCCCGGGCATGGGCCACGACAGTCTGGACGATACCTGGCTGCCTGATGACCATAGCAAACACGAATAAAACCGAAAAAACTATATGGCAGAAGACAACACCCTTCTCGACGACAACATTCACTGGTACAAAGATGCCATCATCTACGAGCTGCACATCAAGGCCTTCATGGATGGTAACGGCGACGGCATTGGCGACTTCAAAGGGCTCATGCAGAAGCTCGATTACCTGGAAGAACTGGGAGTAACCGCTATCTGGTTATTGCCTTTCTATCCTTCGCCGCTCAAAGACGACGGCTATGACATTGCCGACTACTTCAGCATCAATCCGAGCTACGGCACCATGCAGGATTTCAAGCTGTTTGTGAAGGAAGCGCATCGCCGGGGGCTGAAGGTGATTACCGAGCTGGTTATCAACCACACCTCCGATCAGCACCCTTGGTTCCAGCGGGCACGCCGCGCCAAGAAGGGCTCCAAACACCGCGATTTTTATGTGTGGACCGATGACCCAACCCAGTACAAGGACGTTCGCATTATTTTCACGGACTACGAACCGAGCAACTGGACCTGGGACCCAGTGGCTGGCCAATACTACTGGCACCGCTTTTTCCACCATCAGCCTGACCTGAATTACGACAATCCGGAGGTGCAGAAAGAGGTGTTCAAGACGCTGGACTATTGGTTCGACATGGGCGTGGATGGCTTCCGTCTGGATGCCGTGCCTTATCTGTTCGAGCGTGACGGCACCAACTGCGAGAACCTTCCGGAGACACATGAATTCCTGAAAAAACTGCGGGCGCACGTCGACAAAAAATACGAAGGCAAGCTGTTGCTGGCCGAGGCGAACATGTGGCCGGAAGATTCGGCTTCCTACTTCGGTGACGGTGACGAATGCCACATGAACTACCACTTCCCGATCATGCCGCGTCTGTTCATGTCCGTGAAGATGGAGGACCGCTACCCGATCATCGATATTTTTGACCAGACACCGGCTATACCTGAAACCTGCCAGTGGGCCATGTTCCTGCGCAACCACGACGAACTCACACTCGAGATGGTGACCGACGAGGAGCGCGACTACATGTACAAGGTATACACCCGTGACCCACTCGCCAAGATCAACTTAGGTATACGCCACCGCCTGGCGCCACTGCTGGGCAATGACCGCGCTAAGATAGAGCTCATGAACGTACTGCTCTTCTCCATGAAAGGCACACCCGTTGTGTATTATGGCGACGAGATAGGTATGGGCGATAACTACTACCTGGGTGACCGCGACGGCGTGCGTACCCCGATGCAGTGGAACGATAACCGCAATGCCGGCTTCTCGACGGCCAACCCGCAGAAGCTATACCTGCCCGTGATCATCGACCCGGAGTACAAGTACGAGTCGGTGAACGTGGATACGCAGCAGCACAACGCCAACTCACTGCTTTGGTGGATGCGACGCGTCATCAACATGCGCAAGCGCTACAAGGCTTTCGGCCGTGGAGAGATTCGCTTCCTGAATCCGTCTAATGCCAAAGTGCTGGCCTTTGTGCGCTCTTACCAGGACGAGAACATCCTGGTTATTGCCAACCTGTCGCGCTTCCCGGAGGCAGTGGAACTGGACCTGCCGGAGTTCAGGGGCTATGTGCCGGTGGAGGTGTTCAGCAAAAACAAATTCCCGCAGATAAAAGAGGAGAACTACGTGCTCACAATGGGCGCGCATGGCTACTACTGGTTTGAGCTGCAGCCGCAGGAAGTGAGCGGTCGCGAAGGCCTCGACATGAAGAAGCCGGCCATGCAGCTGCCATCACTGAGCCAGCCTATACCTGCCCGGGCACTCAAAACACTCGAGAGCAAGGTGCTGCCACCATACGTGATGAACCGTCGCTGGTTTGGGGGCAAGGCCCGCACGATACAGCGTATGCAGGTGGTGAGCAACATGCCGATGACGGCGGGTCGCTTTGCCGCTTCGCTGCTGTTCATTGAGGTGAGCTACAACGAAGGACTGCCGGAACTGTACCAGTTGCCAATCGCCTTCGCGGTCGGTGAGCAGGAAGAAGAACTCATTGCCAGTCAGCCGAACAGTGTGATAGCCCGTGTGACCATGGACGGAAAAGAGGGTATTCTGTATGATGCCGTTTACTCTGAGGACTATCGCCAGCTTTTGCTCAACCTGATGGCCAAGCGCAAGAGTATCAAGGTGGATAGCGCTGAACTAGTGGGAACGGGTAACCGCTCTATTGCCGCCAAAATAAAGGAGATCGGGCACACGCTCTCTTCCAAAATACTGGGGGCTGAGCAAAGCAACACCTCAGTGCTGTACGACAACCAGTTCTTCCTGAAGGTATACCGCAAACTCGACCGCACACTGAACCCTGACGTGGAGATTGTACAGGCGCTTACGGAGAAGGAATTTCCGAATGTGCCGATGTACCTGGGCTCCATAGAGCACGAGGAAGAAGGCAAAACGCCGATGGTGCTCGTGATGCTGCAGGAACTGGTGCCGAACCAGGGCGATGCCTGGGTATACATGGAGGATTCACTCAAGCGATTCTTTGAACGTCTGCAGACACACAAGGAGCACATCGAGCAAATTGATACGACAGGTACGCTGGCAAAACCAGTGCCTTTTTCAGAAGCGCCGGAGCACATGCAGCTGCAACTGGGAGGTGCGTCCGTAGAACGCATTGAGTTGCTGGGGCAACGCACCGCCGAGATGCACCTGGCACTATCCGACATGGTTACCTCGAAGGACTTTGCGCCGGAGGACTTCTCGCTGCACTACCAGCGCTCGCTTTATTCGTCACTCACCTCCTTGGTGCGCAGCAACTTTGACAGCTTGCGCAAGCACCTGCCTAACCTGCCGGATGCCGTGCGGGCCGAGGCGGAGGAGGTACTGCAAATGCGACAGGAGGTGCTCGAGCGGCTCAAGATGATCTTCCGCCGCAAGATCAACACCATGAAGATCCGCACGCACGGCGATTACCACCTGGGTCAGGTGCTGTTCACGGGCCGCGACTTCATCATCATTGACTTCGAAGGCGAGCCAGCCCGCTCTTTCAGCGAACGCCGTCTGAAACGCTCCTCGCTGCGGGACGTGGCCGGTATGATCCGCTCGTTCCACTATGCGGCTTATAATGCGCTGTTCCAGCAGGACAGCTTCCGCAAAGAAGACGGCGACTACCTGGAGACCTGGGCAGAGCAATGGTACCACTACGCCAGCGGTTTCTTTATGCATACCTACCTGGGTATAACCAAGGGTACAGGCGTAGTGCCTGAAAACGAAGAAGACGTAGAGGTGTTGATGGAAACCTTCTTGCTTGAGAAGGCGATCTATGAACTGGGATATGAACTGAACAACCGTCCGGATTGGGTGCTCATCCCGATCAGGGGCATAAAGTACATCATGAAGAAATATCAGAATGGCTAAGAAAAAGGAACAGGAGAACACACAGCAGAACCCGATGGCGGGAACAAGTATGGAAACCGGGCCCGGCGCAGCCATGAACGATGGCACGGCCACAAAAAAGGCTGGAGGCAGAAAGAAAAGCAAGCAAGAAGGTATAGCCACTGTGGAAGTGCAGTCCGGTGCTGCGGCGGCTCCTGCCAAAAGGGGCAGACCGCGTAAATCGGACAGCTCCGAAATGGGAGAGGCTGCGCAGGAGGTAATGGTGAAGCCAAAGCGGGGACGTGCAGCCAAGGCTACGACACCCAAAGCAACGACCACTGCTGAGGAAACAAAACCAAAACGAGGCAGGTCTACCAAGTCGGTGACGCAGCAACAGGAGGTAGAGGCACAGGAGACGGGCTTGTCTACCACGCCTGCACCTGTGATGGAGCAGCCGCATCAGGAACAGACCGGGCAGGTTTATTACGACATCAGCCGCCTGTCAGAGTTTGATATTTACCTGTTCCGTGAAGGACGTCACTTCAACCTGTATGAGAAGCTGGGTTCACACCTGATGGAGCGACAGGGCACGAAGGGAGCATACTTTGCAGTGTGGGCCCCGAATGCCGAGCAGGTTTCCGTGATGGGCGACTTCAACTCCTGGAACCGTGAAAGTCACCATTTGCAGGCGCGGGCTGACGGCTCAGGTATATGGGAGGGCTTTGTGCCGGATGTGCAGGCCGGGATGTTGTACAAGTACCACATCCGGTCACGCTACCACATGTACCATGTTGAGAAGAGTGACCCCTTTGCGCTGCGCCGTGAAAAGCCGCCGCAAACCGCTTCGGTCGTGCACGAGCTGCACCACAGCTGGCAGGACAACGACTGGCTGGAGCAGCGAAAGTCGCGCCATGGCCAGCCACAACCATATTCCGTGTACGAGCTGCACGTGGGTTCATGGCGTCGCAAGCCCGAGGACAACAATCGTCCGCTGACTTACCGTGAACTCGCCGAGGAGCTGCCTGCTTATGTCAAGAACCTGGGCTTTACGCATGTGGAGTTTATGCCGGTGATGTACCACCCTTTCAGTGGTTCCTGGGGATACCAGATCACAGGTTACTTTGCAGCGGCCAGTATGTATGGCTCTCCTGAAGATCTGATGTGTCTCATCGATGCCCTGCACCGCGAAGGCATCGGCGTGATCATGGACTGGGTGCCCTCGCACTTTCCGTCCGACGAGCATGGTCTGGCCTATTTCGATGGTACGCACCTGTTCGAGCACGCCGACCCGCGAAAAGGCTATCATCCGGACTGGAACAGCTACATCTTCAACTACGGTCGCAACGAAGTGCGTTCTTTCCTAATCAGCAACGCCCTGTTCTGGCTTGATAAGTACCACGTGGACGGGCTGCGTGTGGATGCCGTTGCATCGATGCTATACCTGGACTACAGTCGCAAACATGATGAATGGATTCCAAACGAATTTGGCGGGCGTGAAAACCTGGAGGCGATCTCTTTCCTGAAAGACTTTAACCATGCCGTGCATGAGCAGTTTCCAGATACCTTGACCATTGCCGAAGAGTCTACGGCGTGGCCGCAGGTGACAGGCAAAGTAGAGGACGGCGGACTTGGCTTCGACATGAAATGGATGATGGGCTGGATGCATGATACGCTCACATATTTTTCCAAAGATCCGATCTACCGCAGGCACCACCAGGGCGATATCACGTTTAGTATCATTTACGCCTTCAGCGAGCGTTTCATGCTGCCGCTCTCACACGATGAGGTAGTACACGGCAAAGGCGCTCTAATCCGTAAAATGCCGGGGGATGAATGGCAGGCTTTCGCCAATTTACGGGCGCTCTATACCTACATGTATGCCCATCCGGGGGCGAAACTGTTGTTTATGGGCGGAGAAATAGCCCAGAGCAGTGAGTGGAACCACGACAGCAGCCTGGACTGGCACCTTTTGGAGTTTAAGTACCATGCCGGCATTCAAGAGCTTATACGCGCACTAAACCATACCTACCGTGATCAGCCTGCTCTCTATAGCAAAGCCTTTGACCCATCAGGCTTCGAGTGGATCGACTTTAACGATGCGCATAATAGTGTGATGAGTTTCCTGCGCAAGGGTGACCGTCCTGAAGACCAGCTGTTAGTAGTTTGCAATTTCACTCCAGGCGTGCACGAGCACTATCGCTTAGGTGTACCGACCGGAGGCAATTGGGTGGAGGTGTTCAATAGTGATGACGGCCATTTTGGTGGCAGTAATTTCCACAACCATGGTACACTGCAGGCTATACCTGATTCTTTCCACGGGCATGATTACTCTGTCGTGCTGAAGTTGCCGCCTATGGCGGTGGTGTATTTTAAGTATCAGCCGGCCTAGTCTTATATGATTGGATTGGTTTGAAGCCAATGAAAAAGAGAGCGTCTGTTCTGATTGAACAGACGCTCTCTTTTTGTGCTCAGGTATAGCTAAGCTTCCCCAAGTTATTTATTTCCCCTTCCGCAACGGGAAAAGTCTCCAGATGCCGAGTCTATGCTTGCCTTCCTCTTCCGGCATTTCTGTTTCTGATACAGACCGCACGTCTTCAATCGAGTAGAATGCGTTGGGGTTGTAGTCGCGGATGATCTGGATAACCTCCTGTAGCTTCTTGCGCTTGACGATCATGAAAAGCAGGTTCACTTTGCCGCGGGTGCCTTTGGCGTCGAGGGCGGTGAGGCGGTAGCCACGGCCGGCCAGGCGGTAGATTAGTTGCTCCCCTGAGTCGACGGTGATGACACGCACTACTACCTGACCGAGTGCCAGTTTCTGCTCAATGCGAAGGCCCAGGAAGTTACCGGTTGCAAAGCCCGCTGCCCAAGCGAAGTAAGAGGCAAAATTGCTCAGGTTTTGCATCACCTGTGTAATGGCTACCAGCCAGATGAGCACTTCAACGAACCCCAGCAAAGGGGCAATCACTTTGTCGCCTTTCGAGATGAAAACGATGCGCAGGGTGCCCAGCGTAACGTCCATAATACGGGCCAGAAATATAAGTACAGGTATAATGACCCAATTGACGAGTTCAGGGTCAATTCCTTTGAAGTAATCCATGTTTTGGTTTATCCTTTGGCAAATGTGTAAGCTGTTACTGTGTTCGGTCAGAAATGGTTTCCTGATTCAGGGAGGCCCGGATTTTAGGCAGAGCTTCCGGGTGGTGCTCCTGTATAAAGGTAATAAGTTTTTCGCGGATATGGCACCTTAAATCCCAAGCTGCGCCGGAACTGGGGGCACTCACCATCACCCGCAGCTCCAGGGTACGCTCTTTGGCATCGGTTACCTGCAGGTTTTGTACCTGGCGGTCCCACAGCGGCGTATTTTCGAGGATGTGAGCCAGCTCAGCCCGTATTTTCTCGATAGGGGCACGGTAGTCCAGGTATAGGTGTACTGTGGCCAGGATGTCGGAACTGCTGCGGGTCCAATTCTGGAAGGGCTTCTCGATAAAGTAGTTGAGCGGCAGCACCATGCGGCGGTTGTCCCAGATACGCAGGACCACATAAGTCAGCGTAATTTCCTCTACCCGGCCAAACTCACCCTCAAGCACCAGCACATCGTCAATGCGAATGGGCTGTGAGAAGGCAATCTGCAAACCGGCCAGCAGGTTGGACAAGGAGCGTTGGGCTGCAAAACCTACGATGATGCCCGCTATACCTGCCGACGTCAGCATACCGGTGCCCAGCTTGCGAACCGGCTCAAAGGACAGCAACATGAGCGAAATAGTGATGAAACTAATTAACACCATAGACAGCTTTTTGATAAACTGCAGCTGTGTGATCAGGCGCCGCTCCCGTATATTGTCTTCTTTGGTGATGTTATACCTGAGCCGCACCATATCTTGCACCACAAACACCAAATGCAGCAGAATCCAGCCAAATCCGGCAATGTTCAGCAGTTCGATCAGGCGTCTGAAAAAATAGTACTGATCAGGCGTAAAAGGTGTGGAACTGAGCACAAAAGCGGCAAAGAGCAGCGGTATAAAAAAGGTGAGAGGTCGGTCAAGGTGGCGCGTAACCGAGGCCATCAGCTGTGGGCTGGTCTTGCGGTTATAAAGATTTAGCAGCCAGAAGAGCAGCACTTTCACCAGCAGTCCTACCAATATGGCAACACCCATGATCAGTAATCCGAGTGCAAGATGATCCAGTTCAGCTAAAAATTGAGATAATCGTTGCATAAGCTAAAAACAGTCAGGTTTAACGTCCTGTGAACGCCTCTCACATACGCTTATTCAGCAAGATGGGTATCTCCTGCCAGGTAAATGCTTCTGTGTCAGGAGGGGATTTTTATTTAATAGAAAAATGACTATATAGTTAAAACGTGCATGCAACTATATCCGTATGATATAAAGACTGCCTGTACCACAAATAGGCGGAGAATTTTTTTGAATCCGGACACTGAATGCTGTTGGACCACACCCTGGGCTAGCAGCTGCAGAAGCCTGACATAAGGTATAATCACATGGCAAAATTGATTATTGTATCAAACCGACTCCCTGTAAAGCTACAGGAAAGCGAAGGTCGGCTTGATTTTAAACCGAGTGAGGGAGGCCTCGCAACGGGGTTAGGCTCTATCTACAAAAAGAAGAACAACCTTTGGATTGGCTGGCCTGGCATGGTAGTAGAAGATGAGACGCAACAGCAGCAAATCATCGACAACCTGAACGGGCAGAACATGCACCCCGTCTTTCTTTCCGATAAAGAGATAAAAGAGTTTTACGAGGGCTTCAGCAACGAAACGCTGTGGCCTACTTTCCACTACTTCAGTCAGTATGCAATATATGAACAGCAGCTTTGGGAAACCTATGTAGAGGTAAACCAGAAATACTGCGACGAGCTGGTGAAGGTGGCCGAGCCAGACGATACGATCTGGGTACATGACTACCAGTTGCTGTTGCTGCCTTCTATGCTGCGCGAAAAACTGCCGGATAGCACCATTGGCTTCTTTCAGCATATTCCTTTCCCATCTTACGAAGTTTTCCGCCTCCTGCCCTGGCGCAAAGAGTTGCTGGAAGGTATGCTGGGCTCCGACCTGATCGGCTTCCATACCTACGACGACATGCGCCACTTCCTGAGCTCCGTCAACCGACTGGTAGGCTACGGCAGTACGCATGGTTGGATCAACACCGGCAACCGATCCCTGCTAGTAGACTCTTTCCCGATGGGGATAGACTATGAAAAGTATGAGCATACGGCTGAAAGTGAGGAGGTTAAGAAGCGGGAAAAGATCTACCGCAACAACCTGCATTCCAAAAAGATAATACTTTCTATCGACCGCCTGGACTACTCCAAAGGTATACCGCAGCGCCTATTAGCGTTTGAGCTGTTTTTGGAGCGCTACCCGGAGTTTCACGAGAAGGTAACACTGGTAATGCTGGTGGTTCCGTCGCGCGATGCCGTGGAGAAGTATAAGGAACTGAAAGAGGAGGTGGATGAACTGGTAGGCCGCATCAATGGCAATTACAGCCACATGAACTGGAATCCGATCCAGTATTTCTACCGCTCTTACCCACTGGAGACGCTTTCTGCCTTCTACCGCATGGCCGACGTGGCGCTGGTAACCCCTATGCGCGATGGCATGAACCTGGTATGCAAGGAGTATGTGGCCAGCAAGCTCGACCAGAAAGGCGTGCTGATCCTGAGCGAGATGGCGGGTGCTTCGAAGGAGCTTTCAGAGGCCTTGCTCATTAACCCGAACGATATCAACCAGATGGTGGAAACGCTGCATACGGCCCTGACCATGCCGGAAGAAGTGCAGCAGCAGCATATGCGACACATGCAGGAGTCGCTGCGCAGGTATAACATCCACCACTGGGTGAGCATGTTCATGGACCGTCTCTCTTACGTGAAGATCAAGCAGCTGTCTATGGCTACTACCTACCTCGACGAGGCGACCTACCAGGAGCTCAGCAATTCCTACGAAGAGGCAAGTTCCCGCCTGTTCTTCCTCGAGTACGACGGCGCCCTGGTCGACTACCACAACCGCCCGCTGATGGCCGCCCCAGACGAAGATCTGCTGGAACTTTTGCAGGTGCTGAGCAGCAACTCTAAAAACAGGGTAGTAGTGATAAGTAGTCGTGAAAAGGACAACATGCAGCGCTGGTTGGGTCACCTGAACATCGACCTTATAGCAGAGCACGGGGTTTGGATAAAACAACGCGGCACCGGCTGGCAAACCATGACCAGCCTGATCGACGACTGGAAGAGCGATATTCGCCTGATCCTGGACCTGTACGTGGACCGTACCCCGGGCTCGTTTATCGAAGAGAAAGAGTACTCGCTGGTTTGGCATTACCGCCGCGTAGAGACAGGTTTGGGTGAGTTACGTGCTCGTGAGTTGGTGAGCCACCTTAATTTCCTCGCCACTAACAGCAATCTGCAGGTGCTCGACGGACAAATGGCTGTGGAGATCAAGGCGCAGGAGGTGAGCAAAGGTAAAGCAACCAGCTACTGGCTCAACATGTACCCGCACGACTTCGTGCTGGCCATTGGCGATGACTGGGGTGATGAAGATATCTTCAAAGCCATGCCGCGAGAGGCCTATACCGTCAAGATTGGCAATACACACTCCGTAGCAAAGTACCACCTTGATAGCTGCGAAGAAGCTCGCAAGCTCCTATCACGGCTAATTGGGCTGAAGCAGAAAAAGCTTCCGAAAGAATTGTTGTAAATAGATTATAGTGAAACAAGTAAGCCCCGGCTGTTTTAGAGCAGCTCGGGGCTTTTTGTATCTGCTAAAGGTATAGCTTATTCCTGTGACTGGTTGTCAGTCTTCCTGCTATACCTGCGGTAGCTGAATACCAGTGAAATCAGTACCAGTACGTTGGCCACCAGTCGCATGTATACATGCTGGTTAAGTACAGAGGTCAGCGAATCCGTAAAGTCAATGTTCGTCAAGTTGTAAATGATCAAACCTATCAGCAGGATGATCAGCACGAGGGCAAATTTCTTCATGGGCTGGTTGGCTATACCTACTGAAACAAAGTACCACTGCCTGCACTGCCTTTCTCAGACTTCGAAGCCGGTTCTTCACAGTTCTCCTCATTGAACACCTGGTTGATGGCGTTCTCGGCGTTGCGCAGCTTGTCTTTGCAGAATTTGATCAGCAGGGAAGAGCGCTGCACCTTCTGGGTGAGTTCATCCACATCCACTGAGTCACTTTCGATGGCACGCAAGATCTCCTCCAGTTCCTGGGTAGCCTCGCGGTAAGTCATTTTGTTTATGTCTTTGTTATTCATTTTCGTCTTTGTTTACAACTAAACTATGCACCTTGCCGTCCTGCAGGCGCGTCTCGATCACATCTCCCTCTTTCACCTGCCCGATGTGCTTGATGATCTTGCCATTGATCAAGGTCAAGGTATAGCCACGCAGCAAAAGTTTCTCCGGATCGTTCGCCTGAATGCGCATCTCCAGCATATCTAGCCGGTGGCTGTCGGAGCTGAGTTTTTTCTGGGCGCTATACAGCAGGCGGTCACTACACTTCACAAAGCTGAGCTGACTTCGCTTCTGTTTGTCTTTGGCTTCAGTTTCAATGCAATGCACGAGCTTATTCAGGTCCTGCTCCTTCATGTGCAACCAGCGTTGCCCTATGCCTTCCACACAAACGGTGAGCTCGCTTAGTTCCTTGCCGCGCAGGTGCAGCAGGTCTTTCGTATAAGCCTGCAGCAACCTCTCAGAGTTCAGCAACTGGTGCTTCTGGTTTTCGAGAAAGCTCTTTGGTTTGAGTAGCAGACTTTTAGAGAAATGTTCCAGCTGTTCCCTGTTTTCCTGCAGATAGCCATTGGTCAGGTTCGATATTTTCAGGCTCTGCCGTTCCAATTTGTCAGCAGTGAGACGTATTTGCTGGCTGGCGAACATATAAATGCTGTCAAACAGCCCCTCCATTTCCGTTTCGAAAGAACGTGCTTTGTCTATCAGGTAATTGGCAACAGCCGTCGGAGTTTTCTGGCGGGTATGGGCCACGAGGTCGGCAATGCTTTCGTCGCGCTCATGGCCTATACCTGTTATCACAGGTAGGGGAGCGTTGCCAATAGCAGCGGCAACTTTATAGTCATCAAAACAACCCAGATCCGTTTGTGAACCCCCGCCGCGGATGATCACAATGGCGTCGAACAGATGGCTATACCTGGCAATCAGGTCCATGGCTTTGGTGATGGAGGCCGGTGCCTCGTTCCCCTGCACCGTCGCCGGGAAAAGCCGTGTGTCGAAGGTATAGCCGTAGCTGTTGTTTTCGAGCTGATGTATAAAATCCTGATAGCCCGCCGCCGTCGCCGACGATACAATGGCCAGTTGCTGCGGTACCAGTGGCATTTCCAGCTCCTTGTTTGCCGTCAGCAGTCCCTCGGCCTCCAGGCGCTTCAGGGTTTCCTGCCGCTGCCGTGCCAGATCGCCGATGGTATAGTTGGCGTCGATGTTGATAATGTCGAGGCTCAGGCCGTAGAGTTCATGGAAGCGCACCTGCGCCTGGAAGAGTATTTTGAGTCCGGCCTTGAGCGGCTGCCCTGTCTTCTCTTCGAAATAGCGTCCCAGCATTTGAAAACGGCTGCTCCAGATCGTGGCCCTGGCTTGCGCTTGTATGGCACCGCGCGGGTTATCGCCTTTATCGACTAGGTTGAGGTAGCAGTGCCCCTTGCGCCGGTCCGGCGTTACCTGCGAAACCTCTGCCACCACCCAGTAACTCTCCGGGAACGCCAGCTCCAGTTCCTCCCGGATCTGCTGGTGCAGTTCGAAGAGCGAAAGCGGAGCGTTGAACTCCTGAGTAACCGAAGTTTGGCTGAAATAAAACTGGGCCATGGGCAGGGTGAAGGATCTAAACCCGAAGATAGTGGTTTTGGGGGAAAGTTATTATGACTAAGTAGGGTTTTATCCTATTCGTTGATGTTGTCTTTTTTATAAAGGGTTATTAGTCAATTAGTATTGTTTATAGTGTTCTTTACTGGCTTTGTATTATAGCTTCGCCTGTGCGGCGGGCACTGTTTGCCCTGGCCGGGCGGGCCCTACTTTTTTTCTTGATAAAAAAATCGAGGGCCCCTACCCCCAGTAAGCAAAAAAATCAAGACTCCCCAAACTCGCTGAACGCTCGAACAGTGGGTAGTCATTTGGGCGCACCTGGCACTTGAGTCTGTTTCATAGTTTCAGTGCGAGTTAGTTTTTCAATGCATGTCAGCGGTATGTGTGGTCTCTAAACTGAAAATACGAAGCTTATATTCAAGGACTGGCAGTGGCAGAAGCTCCCCTCCTTGGATAAGGAGGGGCCGGGGTGGTTGGACCCGGTATAGCAATAGAACCACTTTAGCTACGTGAATTATACCTGAGGATTGGCAATTACCCAATAGTCCCCAATGGGGGTAGTGGCTAACTTGTAAATAATTTTTTTTCTGGCTATTCAGGTTGATTACAGGATTGTCCCCTTGAGGGGACCATAGGGGTGTAAAGGACTGCTGTTTTGCTATTTGGTTTCTTCTCTGAATGGTCTTCGGCCTATAGAACACCCCTGTTTATCAACAGTCGCAATCTTCGAACTCGCGTTCTCGTTTGTTCAAAAGGGGACAGTTTTAATTGACAGAATCTAGCCTTAAAGCCTTATAGAGCCCGTTTCAATGGTATTGAACAGTAGTGGGCCTGGGCCCTCGACAAAGGGGAGGGCCCAGATGGGTAACCCGGTATCTGCGAGAATCCTATTAATCTGTGGGTGTAGGGGCCCTCTTTATAATCCTGAAAATTCTTGGGGCAGGGGGGGCTATATAAAGATTCAAACGAGCTCTACCCCTTCAACTTATCCAACATCTCCATCACCTTTTCCTGCCACAGCTGCTTTTCGAGTATCACGGGCGGGGCGGCGCGTTCCAGACAGTCGGTAGCGGGGCAGCGTTCGCAGGTTTCGTTTACGTAGAGGTGTACAATGGCCGGGTCGTCCAAAAAGCGGACTTTGCGGCGCAGGTTCTCGTTCAGCAACATGCCGATACTAATCGTACCAGTCAGGCTTTCGGTCGGCTGGGCGAGTGCCAGTACCAGGTATTCGTTTGTAGAATTGATATAGGAGGAGCGCTGTATACCTACCAGTGGCTGGTCGAGCTGGCCGGTGAGCTTTTGCTGTTCCATCTCCTCAAATAAAGTAAGTGAGATCCAGCGTCGACAGTAGTGCTCGTTCAGGAAAGAGGCATGGGGATTATGAAGCCCCGAGAGGTGCAGTTCCTTGGTGAGCGAAAAACGATCCGAGGCTGCATGGTGGTGAAAACGCAGGAAGAAGAGCTGCTTAATGTTGAAAAAACGGGGCAGGAGTGAGGTCAGGCGGTGCAGCAGCGTTTCGGGGGAGGTACTGTAGTTCTCCATCAACTGTAGCAGTAGCTGAGGCTGCCAAACCGTCTGTGCGAAAAAGTTCTCCATGTCCTGCACCAGACGGTCGCGGTTGAGCAAGAGGGCGCCGGCAAAGTAGGAAGCCTTGAAGTTGTTCAGAACTTCCTCAAAAGAACCTACCCGCACCCAGGTGGCGGTGTACGGACGTGGTTGCAATTGCAACACCTGAAAGCCAATCTCGCGAGCCACTGCGAAAGCACGCTGTTGTTCTGTCAGATTTGGGTTAAGGGACAACCGAGGTGCAATACCTGATACGAAGACCGATCGCAGCGGGGCAAGCTCTGGTTGGTCTTGTATTGTCTCTGTTTCAATTTTTATGTTAAATACAGATTCCAGTATACTTGCCAGTTGCTCGAAAGTTGGGGTTTGCTCCGGGCTGATGCCTTGCGCTTCCATAAAGCGCTCTGCTTCCAGTTCCAGGTCTTCAAAGTAATTATCATGCAATTCCTGGTAGGAGCGGAGGGCGGAGAAGTAGAACTGCTCTACCCGCAGGTCGAAGGCCCTTGAAATCTCCAGCAAAGTGTTGACGAAGGCACTAAGTTTGGTAGGTGCTGTCGCAAACAGGTCCAGCAGACGACTGATGTCCAGACCAAAGTGCTCCAGTGGCAGTTCAGATAGGATATTGGATTGCAACAGTTCACCCACTGGCTGCAGGCGTTTGCTCAGTTGCAGCGACACCAGATAGTCGTAGGTCACCCCTAGTTCATCGGCTATTACAGCGATCTTACTCGGTTTAGGATGCTTTTTACCTTTCTCTATTTCATTGAGGTACGACACCGATATACCTGTCGTCGTGGCCAGATCGGTCAGCGAGATGTTCTTTTCTGTCCTTAACTGTTTGATTTTCAGTCCGAGTATAAGCCGGATAACATCTTCCTGTAGCCTCATCCAAAATAATTTTCTTGGTCTATATGCTAATAAACGGGCTTTTGCGATTATTTCCTAAAAACGTAAAAAAATTATTTAGCGAAAATTCGCCAAAAGTAAATTGTTCGCGTATAGATGATAAAATTACAATCCATCACCTCAAGTTTATAATTATGTTAGTTGAAAGCACAGCCCAAGTAAAAGGATCACCTGTAAAAGGGATAGAGCAAATTTTGACACCTGAAGCCGTGGACTTTCTGGTCATGTTGCACGAGCGCTTTGACAGCCGAAGAGAGGAGTTATTAAAAGAAAGAGTAGCACGTCAGCAACGGATTGATGCAGGCGAGCGTCCTGATTTCCTGGAAGAGACAAGAGCGGTTCGGGAAGGGGACTGGAAAGTAGGGGCTATACCTGCCGACCTGCAAATGCGCCGCGTCGAGATTACAGGTCCGGTGGACCGCAAAATGGTGATCAACGCGCTTAACTCGGGAGCTGATGTGTTCATGGCTGACTTTGAGGATGCGAACTCGCCCACTTGGGAAAACGTGGTGCAGGGGCAGCTCAACCTTTACGATGCCGTGCGCCGCACCATCACCTACCAGAATGGCAAGGTATACCAGCTGAAAGATACAGTGGCTTTGCTAAAGGTGCGCCCAAGAGGCTGGCACCTGACTGAGAAACACTTGGTAGTCGGCGATAAGGCTATTTCAGCCGCCTTGTTTGATTTTGGACTGTTCTTCTTCCATAATGCCAAAGAGCTGATTGCTCGCGGCACAGGTCCTTACTTCTACATGCCAAAACTGGAGAACCATTTAGAAGCCCGCCTATGGAACGATGTGTTCGTAGCGGCGCAGGAGGCACTTGATATACCCGTCGGCACCATCAAAGCAACGGTGCTGATTGAGACGATACTGGCCGCTTTCGAAATGGACGAGATCTTGTACGAAATGCGCGAGCACATCGTCGGTCTGAACGCCGGTCGCTGGGACTACATTTTCAGTGCCATCAAGAAATTCCGTAACCAGCCGGAGGTGATTTTCCCGGATCGCACGGCCATCACCATGCAGGTACCTTTCATGAAGGCCTATACCGATCTGCTCGTGCAGACCTGCCACAAGCGTGGTGCGCATGCCATGGGCGGTATGGCAGCTTTCATCCCGAATCGCCATGATCCGGCCGTGAACAAGACCGCTTTCGAGAAAGTGAAAGCCGACAAGGACTTCGAGGCTAGAAATGGGTTTGACGGTACATGGGTAGCCCATCCGGATCTGATTCCGGTGGCGCGAGAGGCTTTCGACAAGGTGATCGGTGAGAAACCACACCAGAAAGATGTGCTGCGCGAAGACGTGAAGGTAAAAGCCGATGACCTGCTCAACTTCAAGATGGAAGGGAGCAAGATCACAGAGGCCGGCCTGCGACTGAACATCAACGTGGGCATTCTCTACATCGGCAACTGGCTCTGCGGCACAGGCGCTGCCGCCATCCACAACCTGATGGAAGACGCCGCTACCGCTGAGATTTCACGGGCACAGGTATGGCAGTGGCTGCACCACGACGGCACCCACACCGCCGAAGGCGAGCCCATCACAGAAGAACGTGTGCTGCAATTGATCAAGGAAGAAACCGAGCACATCAAAGAGGAAGTCGGCCTGGCTATGTTCAAAAACTGCCACTTTGAGCGTGCTTCCCAACTCTTCTCTGAACTTGTTCTCTCGACCTGCTTCGTAGACTTCCTGACGCTTCCGGCATACAAGTACATCGATTAATAATGGGTAATGACGAATGAATAGTGAGGAATGATGAATGAATAATGAAAATTGCCTTAATCATCAATCTATTCCTCACAGATCATTCGTCACTATTCTCCATCCATTATTGATTCCACTTTAGTCATTCCCTACCTACCACTCATTAGTCATTACTCATCATTCATTACTCATTATACTATCATGAATAAGACAGAAAGAATACACGCTATCCAGCAAGACTGGCTTGTGAACCCACGTTGGGCAGGTATAAAAAGACCGTACACTGCCGATGAAGTTGTAAAACTGCAGGGCTCCGTTAAAATCGAATATACCCTGGCCCGCAATGGGGCTGAGAAACTGTGGCATAAACTGCACACCGAGCCCTATGTAGCCGGGCTGGGCGCCATGACGGGCAACCAGGCGGTGCAGGAAGTGCAGGCGGGCCTCAATGCCATCTACCTGAGTGGTTGGCAGGTCGCCGCTGATGCCAACCTAGCCGGACAGATGTATCCGGATCAGAGTTTATACCCGGCGGACAGCGTGCCGAACGTGATCAAGAAGATCAATAACGCCTTATTGCGCGCCGACCAGATTCAAAGTGTAACAGGCGAGGGGGAGATTGACTGGCTGGTACCGATTGTGGCGGATGCGGAGGCTGGTTTTGGGGGCAACCTGAATGCCTTTGAACTGATGAAGATGATGATCGAGGCCGGGGCCGCTGGTGTGCATTTCGAGGACCAGTTATCGAGCGCCAAGAAATGCGGCCACCTGGGCGGCAAGGTGCTCGTGCCAACTCAGGAGGCCATCAACAAACTGGTGGCAGCGCGACTGGCTGCTGATGTCATGGGCGTGCCGACGCTGCTAGTTGCCCGTACCGATGCCGACGCCGCCAACCTGATCACCAGCGACATCGATCCGCGCGACCATGAATTTATCATTCCCGGCGAGCGCACCAGCGAAGGCTTCTACCGTGTGAATTGCGGTATCGAACAAGGTATAGCCCGTGGCCTGGCCTATGCACCGTATGCCGACCTGATCTGGATGGAAACCTCTACACCAGACTTAGAGCAAGCACGTAAGTTTGCAGAGGCTATACACGCGGAATATCCGGGCAAGCTGTTGGCTTATAACTGCTCTCCGTCCTTTAACTGGGCCGCCAAATTGAGCGTGGAAGAAATGGAAACGTTCCGGGAAGAGCTTGCCGAGATGGGCTACAAGTTCCAGTTCATCACACTGGCCGGTTTCCATGCCCTCAACACCAGCATGTTCGAATTGGCCAAAGCCTACAAAGCACGTGGCATGGCGGGTTATTCCGAGCTGCAGGAGCGTGAGTTCGGCTTAGTAAAAGAAGGCTTCAAAGCCGTAAAGCACCAGTCTTTCGTAGGTACCGCCTATTTCGATGCCATCCAAAACACCGTGACCTCGGGTACCGCTTCCACTGCGGCCCTGGTTGGCTCAACCGAAGAGGAGCAGTTTCATTAAGCGATAGAAGGTTATTATAAACAGCAAACCCCACCCTCAAATAAAGGATGGGGTTTGCTGTTTATAATCGTGTGTCAGGTATAGGGGAGGCTTATTCCGTTTTGAACCCGATGCCTTTGGCACGTTTTTCCCAATTTTCGCGGGCCCACTTCTGCATGTCTTCCACGTTGTCCATTTCGTCCATGATCTCCATACCCAGCAGCGTCTCGATGATGTCCTCCATGGTCACGATGCCGGCTGTGCCGCCATATTCGTCGACTACCAGGGCAATGTGGTTTTGCTCTTTGAGCAATCTGCTGAACAGCTCAGGTATAGGCATGTACTCGGTCACAACCTCTATGTCGCGGCGTATCGTTTTTAGAGGCAGGTGGCCCTGGTTGTCAATTAGTTTAGAGAGCACCTCGTCCTTGAGCACATAGCCGTTGATGTCGTCGAGGCTGTTCTGGTAGATCGGAATACGGGAGAAGCGTAGCGTCTTGGCTTGCTTGAAAAAGTCAACGATGAGCATCTCCTCCTGCGCACCGTAAATCACAGTGCGGGGTGTCATAACATGGCGCACCAGAATTTGGTTAAAGCGCAGGATGTTGCGCAGAATCTGGGATTCACCTCTTTTGAAAATACCTTCTTTAATGCCGATCTCAGCCATAGCCGTAAAATCTGCGCGGCTTAGCACACTCTTGTCTTTGTCGCGCTTCAGTCGCTTGGTAATAAACTGCGACAGCACAATAAGCGGGTACAGCGGCGAGTAAATCATGATGCGCAAACTCGTAACCGTAAAGGGCGTGAGTTGTCTCCAATAGTTAGCACCGAGTGTTTTGGGTATAATTTCAGAGAAGATCAGGATGATGATGGTCAGGACAGCTGAGATCAGAGACAGGTATTCCTCCCCCCAGATTAGCTGGGCCTGTGCACCTACCCCGGCTGCTCCTATGGTGTGTGCAAAAGTGTTGACGGTGAGGATGGCCGCCAGCGGGCGGTCAATATTGTCTTTGAACTCCTGCAGGTGTTTCCCAAGCGTAGGGTTTTCCTGTGCCGTAATGCCTACATGGGAGGGCGTAATGCTCAGCAATGCCGCTTCGAGCAGCGAACACAAAAATGAAAAAATAAGCGCAATGGTTAGGTATAAGAAAAGTAAGCCCATGCGAGTGGATTATGTTGAAACCTTTGGTTGATTTGCAAAGGTAGTAAATTAGTGCACCACGCGCAGTACCGGCTCCTCGAGCGGTGTGCGGGTTTCAGGATCCACTGTGAAATACCCTACCATACTTGGCCCATAGCCCAGGTTCAGCTCTACAAACTTATTCTGATCCGGCAGCATCGCGATCACCTCCTGTTGCAGGTCCTTGTACTTCTCAAGCAATTCTTTCAGTCTCTGCTCTTTGTCATTCAGGGAGTTTTGCGGTTGCTGCTCGGTCAGCTGCTGTTCAATGTTCTGCTCCGGGTCGAAGTCGTGCTTCATGCTCTGTAGCGAAAGCAATTCCACTTCCAGTAACCGGATATCCCGTTCCACATGCAGGTATTCTTTCACTTTTTCCTCCAGCGGGACAAGTGATTCGTCTAGGTATTCTATCAGGTTTTCCATAGTCATGTCAGGTATATGTGGGTGTATAGCTCCTATACGGCAATGCCCTCATTTATTTGCATACGAGAAGCAATAGGGTGCGGCTACATAGCTGCTATACCTATACCTTGACCTATAACCATTTGAAAAGCTTCCTGACAAAAGCAAGCCGGTTGCCGTAGGGTGGGTAGCGTAGCGGAAGGTCAATCCAGGTACCGCGGTGCACGACACTCTTCTGGTTGGAGAACAGCTCGAAGCTGGCCTGCCCATGGTAACTGCCGACACCACTTTCCCCCACACCGCCAAAGGGAAGGTTGGGGTTAATGAGGTGCGAAATAGTATCGTTGATACAGCCGCCTCCAAAGTGAACTTCTTCCAGCACACGTTGCTGCTGCACTTCATTGGATGAAAAGAAGTACAATGCAAGGGGCTTCTCTTTTGAATTAACCTGCCGGATCGCTTCATCCAGGTGAGTATAGGTAAGCACAGGCAGGATAGGTCCGAATATTTCGTCTTGCATGACGGGGTGTTGCCAGTTCACCTGGTCCAGCACAGTCGGAGCGATGAAACGGCTAGCAGCATCGTGCTGCCCGCCGATGCGCACGACGCCGTCCTGCAGGTAACTGCGCAGGCGTTGGTAGTGCCGGTCGTTGATAATGCGGGCAAAGTCCGGGCTTTGGCGGGGCGAGTCGCCATAAAACTCCTGGATGGCAATGCGCAAGCGCTCGATCAGCTCGTCTTTCACCTGCTCATGCACCAGCAGGTAGTCGGGGGCCACGCAGGTCTGGCCGGCGTTCATGAACTTACCCCAGGCGATGCGGCGTGCTGCCAGGCCCAGGTCGGCGTCTTCGGCTACGATCACAGGACTTTTGCCACCAAGCTCCAGCGTAACCGGAGTCAGGTGCTCGGCAGCAGCTTTCATGACCACACGGCCCACCTGTGTGCTGCCCGTAAAAAATATGTAGTCGAACCGCTGCGCCAACAGGAGCTGGGTAGTGGGCACACCTCCCTGGACTACGGCGACCAGCCTCGGATCAAACGTTTTGGAAATCAGCCGGGCTATCACAGTCGAGGTAGCGGGAGTGAGTTCAGATGGCTTGATAATCGCACAATTGCCTGCCGCCAGCGCACCGATCAGTGGGTTGAGCACCAGTTGCAAAGGGTAGTTCCAGGGACCGATGATCAGGGCAACTCCATAAGGTTGGGAGTAGACATAGCTGCGGGCCGGGAAATTAAGCAGGGTTTCGCCTACAGACTGCGGTTTCGCCCAGCGTACTATTTTTTTGAGCACCAGCTGCAGTTCTTTCTCTACAAAGCCTATCTCTGTGGTGTAGGTTTCAAATGCTGGTTTCCGGAAATCGGCATACATGGCATCGATCAGCTCCTGCTCGTGGCTGCGCACTGCCTCCAGGAGGCGCCGGAGTTGCTCTTTCCGAAAGCCGACGTCGAGGGTATGGCCTCCTGCAAAATAGGCCCGTTGTTGTTTGAGCAGGTCCATTATGGCCTGCGGGTCTGCTTCCGATACGGAGCCGGCCCTGTTTACATAGGTGTTTGTTGAGTTCATAGCGGGTGAAAAAAGTTAGGTTTTGGTTGCATAGGCCGGTTTTTGGTCGGCAGCCGGTCGGCCGGTAAAGCTATTCATAGAGGTATAGACCCCAAACCAGCGGCCTGCCACCGTGTCAAACAGGCGGGTGGGAAGAATGCCGCGAAGCAAGGGGAGCAGGTGCACGATAGAGGGTTTGCGAAGCAGAATCATGTTGCGCTCCACGGCCTGCAGAATGGCCTCCGTGATTTCCTCAGGCTGCAGGATAGGGGTGAGCAGCGGTGCTTTCACGCCGGCAAACATGCCGGTGTCGATGTAGCTGGGCGTGACGGTGGTTACCTGCAGGCTCGGTCCGGTTTGCTCCAGTTCCAGCCGCAGACTCTCAGACCAGCCAAGCACTGCCCATTTGCTGCCCGCATACACACTCATGCGCGGGTTGGGAAGCAGACTCGCTGCCGAGGCTATGTTCACAATATGTCCTTTCTCCCGCGCCACCATGGCTGGCAAAAACGCCTGTGTCACGAGCATGGCGCCCAGCACATTGACCTGAATGGTCCGCTCGATCTCGGCCATCGTGTGTTCCACAAATGGCTTGCCTACCACAATGCCTGCATTATTAACAAGTATATCCGGTGCTCCAAAGCGGCTCTGCACTTCTTCGGCTGCCTGCTGTACCTGCGTCGCATCTCCCACGTTCACTTGCCAGGTATGTACTTCATAACCGGCATCGCTAAACTCCTGGTGAGTCTGCTGCAAGGCGGTAGGGTTGATGTCCCACACCAGCACCCGACTGGCGCCGCGCTGCAGGCATTTCATGCCCATCAGCTTGCCTATGCCGGAAGCACCCCCAGTTATGAGTACTGTACTTTTCTTAATGCTGGTCATGGAGCTTTTTTAGATATTATGTGTATTTCGCAAGCATAATATAGGAGGATAAGATCATATAAAAAAATATTATCACCTCATTATCAATCAGGCAGATAGAGATGTCACAATTGAAGACCTGCCTTACCTAGGCAAGTACCAGGTTAGTTTACCTGGCCAGTCTGGTCTGAACCAGCTGTATCCGGCAGGCACAAATTCTCTCCTTAAATCCCAATTCAAACATAGGCTTATTGTATCTTTGGCAAAACGACCTGAATCTATTCCCTATGAAAGACGATACCATCAAAATAATAGAGTGTCCCCGCGATGCCATGCAGGGCCTTCATGATTTTATACCTACGCAGACGAAGATCGACTACATCAATCAGCTCCTGCAGGTGGGCTTCGACACAATAGACTTTGGTAGCTTTGTGTCGCCCAAGGCAATCCCCCAGATGGCGGACACAGCCGAGGTGCTGGCAGGATTGAACCTGCGCGATAGCCGTTCCAAACTGCTGGCCATCATTGCCAATGTGCGTGGCGCAGAGGAGGCAGCTTCCCACGAGGCCATCGATTACCTGGGCTTTCCGCTCTCCGTATCTGAGACGTTTCAGCAGCGCAACACTAATAAGAGCATAGCCGAGGCCATGACCCAACTGGCCCAGATCCAGGACATCTGCCAGCGCAAGGACAAAACGCTTGTCACGTATATTTCCATGGGCTTTGGCAATCCTTACAACGATCCTTGGGATGCGGCTACTGTGATCCGGTTTGTGGAGGAGCTGGATAAGCTGGGGGTGAAAATCATTTCTCTTTCGGATACCATTGGCGTTTCCAATCCGGAAAACATTACATACCTGTTCAGCGAACTGGTACCGGCATTCCGGCACATCGAGTTTGGGGCGCACCTGCACACAACCCCCACTACCTGGCAAGAGAAGGTGGAGGCTGCCTATCAGGCCGGCTGTCGCCGCTTCGACGGGGCCATGCGCGGGTATGGGGGGTGCCCGATGGCCAAAGACGAACTGGTCGGCAACATGGCGACTGAAAATTTGGTCGGCTACTTCGAAAATAATAATTTAAATTTGAAGCTCGACAAAGAGGCTTTCGCTGCCGCGCTGGCAGCCTCAGGCTCTGTTTTCTCCTGATTATGGCAAGAAGAACCATTGTAGATATTTTCATTCCCTGCTTCGTGGATCAGTTGCACCCAGAGACAGGCCTGAGTATGGTCAAGGTGCTCGAGGGGCTTGGCTGCGAAGTGAACTATAACCCGAATCAGACCTGCTGCGGACAGCCTGCTTTCAACGCTGGTTTTTTTGATGAAGCCCGTGAAGTAGCCAATAAGTTTCTTGACGATTTTTCAAATGAAACGTCTCACTACATCGTGGCACCTTCAGCGAGCTGCGTGGGTATGGTACGCAATGCCTACCAGGACATTTTTGTGAAATCATCGAAACTGGTGAAGTACCGTGCCATGCAGAAGAAGGTGTTTGAGTTGACCGAGTTTCTGACCGATGTGCTCAAGGTATCGCAGGTGCCAGGTGCCCGCCTCGACGGCAAGGCAACTTATCACGACTCCTGCAGCGCCCTGCGCGAATGCCATATCAAGGAAGGACCCCGTGCGCTGCTCCAAGGGGTGCATGGCCTCGAAATGATCGAAAT
The DNA here is from genome assembly GCF_947502515.1 of uncultured Pontibacter sp. Classification (NCBI taxonomy): domain Bacteria; kingdom Pseudomonadati; phylum Bacteroidota; class Cytophagia; order Cytophagales; family Hymenobacteraceae; genus Pontibacter; species uncultured Pontibacter sp. The sequence goes on from NZ_CANNAI010000004.1 coordinate 458,286, forward strand.
GGAAGACACTGAAACCTGCTGTGGCTTTGGTGGTACATTTGCCGTGAAGTTCGAAGCCATATCAGTAGCCATGGCCGAGCAAAAAGTGGAGAATGCCCTGGCCACCGGTGCCGACTACATCATATCCACTGACAGCAGTTGCCTGATGCACCTGAACGGCTACATCCAGAAAAACAGGAAGCCGATCAAAACCATGCACATTGCTGATGTGCTGGCCAGCGGTTGGTAAGGTATAGGGATCAACAAAAATTCAAAAGCCAGATACGGTAAGTGTCTGGCTTTTTTTATATGCGTAAAAACACGTAGCCTTCAAGCTAGTAATACTGAAATTAGCTCAAAAACAACCGATTAGAGCCTACATGGCTTACCTCCCCAAAAGCTTGCCGTATAATAGACAAAACACGGAAGGTAGTTTGAACTTTGGTTTTAGGTTGGTTGAACCTTACGTTCTGACTCCTGGTGAGTCTGCTGCCGATACAAACGTTGTTTTTAAATGATCATGTGCTTAACGCTATCTGGGGTGCGTTTGGCGGTTTGCACATGTTTATAAGGGGAGCCGGTATCTGTTATTTTAATGCAGGCGGTTGGAACCGGCTCCCTTTTTTCTCCCCCTCTTACAGCTCCCCGATTCCTTTTTAATTCATCCGGCAGAAAATACCAGTTGTCAAGCTGTTTTTGTGAGCTTGACTACATGTAGGTAGCAGATTGACGCTTATGTCAGCGCCTTGCGTTAATATGCGATGCTACTACGTGCAAATCGGTATTTGTATAGGCTATCCCTACTTATGTAGTCATGCAGCGTATAAAGCGCAACAAACGCAAGGACTATTCAAAGCTATGAAATCAAACAAGACGCTGGTGCTGGGACTGCTGAGTTTTGTGTTGAGCGCTCTTGTACTACCGGCGCAGGCGCAGGAAGAACGGGAGGAGCTTACGACAGACAGACCGGATAAGTCACAGGGGCCGGGCATTGTGTCGCGAGGCTATGTTCAGTTGGAAGCTGGTTATCACTACCAGAGGCTCAATGCAGCCATTAGAACACACGCCTACCCCACGGCACTGCTGCGTATCGGCTTGCTGGAGGGAGTGGAGTTGCGCCTGCAAGGAGCCGCGAAAGATTCTGTAATTGAAAATGGATCAAAGCGCCATATCAGGGGCTGGGGGCCGCTGAGCGTCGGCACGAAGGTACGGCTATGGGAAGAAAGCGGCTGGCGTCCGGAGGCTGCTGTATCAGCCATGCTGACGCTGCCCCTTGCGAGCGAAGTATTCAAACCCGATAATCCGGAACCTCAGTTCGGGCTGGCTTTTAGTCATGAAATCTCTGAGAAAATGGACCTGACTTATAACCTGGGCTATGGCTGGGCTGAGGGTGATCCCGTGCGATCGTACGGGGCCAACATCACCCGGGAAGTGAGCGATAAGCTCACACTCTACCTGGAAGCATTCGGTAGCAAAGAGAAAGGGGAGACTGCCGAGCACCAGGCGGACGTTGGGCTGCTCTACCTGCTGCTGCCCAATCTGCAGTTCGATGTGGCGGCAGGGCGGCGGCTGAACAAAGAAGCTCCACACAGTTTTATCACCACAGGCCTGGTAGTACGGCTACCCCGTTAACTGGCTGTAACAGGTATGGCAAGAGATATGAAAAAGAGACCTGTCCGGAAATCGCTGCAGGAGTACGCCCGCGGCATAGCTGGAGGACTTCTGTTCAGTTTTCCGCTGCTCTTTACCATGGAGGTATGGTGGGCCGGCTTTATCGCCACGCCCTTCCAACTGCTGATCATGGTTGTAGTCACCTACCTGTTGCTGCTTGGCTACAATCGCTATGCAGGTATGCGTCCCGGGGCATCGTGGCGCAGCGTCTTCATCGACTCGGTGGAGGAAATGGGACTGGGCATTATCCTGTCATTTGCGGTACTGTATGTACTTAACCGCATACAATTTGGGGAGATGTCCGCTGACGAGATCATGGGTAAAATTATCATCGAGGCTATGGCTGTCTCTATTGGCGTATCCATCGGGACCGCACAGCTGGGCAGTCCGGAAGATGAACCGGAGGAAGAAGATGAAGTACAAACAGAAGCAAAGGAGGCAGGCTGGCGCACCGGACTGCGGAGTAAGGTCAGCCTGGTAGTACTGGCGCTTTGTGGCAGTGTGATTGTGGGTGGCAACGTGGCACCTACCGAAGAAGTGGTGCTGCTGGCGGTAGGGGCGGCGCCGTTTCACATATTGCTCATGGCCTTACTGTCGCTTGCTCTCAGTGTGGTGGTGGTCTACTTCAGCGATTTCCATGGTACGGGCAGGCACCAGAATGGTGACTTATTCTTCGCCATCACAATAGACACCTGCCTGAGCTACCTGACAGCACTTGCCGCTTCAGCATTCCTGCTGTGGTTTTTCGGCCGGTTTGAAGGTGTAAGTTTTGAAATAGCCATAGCCCAATGCATTGTATTGGGTGTTTTAGCCAGCCTGGGGGCCTCAGCCGGGCGACTGCTGATAAAATAACATGCTGCATGACGGGAAAACAAGAACAAGAAAATAAGCAAAGCCAGGTTGGAAGGGCTGGTGAGGACGATGACAAAAACGCACTGGAATGGACTGTGTTCGGAGTAAGCCTGCTGCTTGTACTGAGCATACTGGCCTACCTGAGTTACCAAACCTACATCGACACACCCTCCACCCCCGACCTGGTGGTGCGGTATTATCCCGACCCGACAGACAATGCTCCGCAGCGCTACCGGGTGGAGGTATATAATGAAGGCGGCGAAACGGCTGAGGAAGTGCAGATCGAACTTACCTTGGAGAAAGGAGGCGAAGTGCTGGAAAGTGCGCAACTCAACATCGCCTTCGCCCCTAAGAACTCGAAGCGGGAGGGTTGGGTGAATTTCAAAGAAGACCCGATGCAGGCCGATACGCTGGCGGCACGGGTAATGAGCTACAAACGACCTTAATCTTTACAATCAGTTAAATAGAGAACAATGGCAAAGAAAAAAGTTTCTGAACGTCATAAGAGTCACAAGGAAGCTCCGGTCCCGAAAGGCCGTCTCTTGGCTATTGGCGGCCGGGAGGACAAGGGAGAGAAGGAACTTTCAGAGGAGCAGTCAAAGAACGTTGACTTTGAGAGCGACGAGATACTGAAGTATTTTGTGGAGAGCCTAAAAGGAGCAGATCCCATGATCGCAGTGGTGCCGACAGCTTCCACCGTGCCTGATAAGATCGCACAGGATTACATCAAGGAATTTAACAAGCTAGGAGTAAAAAGAGTGGAGGTGCTCGATGTAAGGACCCGGAAAGATGCCTTCAAGGAGGAGTATCAGGACATGGTGGAGCGTGCGGCCGGTATCATGTTTACAGGTGGTGACCAGTTGCGCCTGACCTCCATCCTAGGTGGGACACCGGTGCTCCAGTTGATGAAAGAGCGCTATACCTACGATGAAAAGTTTATCGTTGCGGGTACCAGCGCTGGTGCAGCGGCTATGTCTACGCCCATGATCTATGAAGGAGAAACACAAGGGGGCTACATCAAAGGAGACGTACGTATCACTACCGGCCTGGAATTTTTGAAGAATGTGGCCATCGATACACACTTTATACAGCGGGGGCGCATTATTCGTGTTTCCCAGTGCATTGTCACCAATCCGGGCTGTATTGGTATTGGCCTGGAGGAGGATACTGCCATTTGTGTCAGCAATGGCATCGAGATAAGAGTACTTGGCTCGGGTCTGGTCACGGTAGTGGATGGCCTAGGCATCACAGAAACCAACATTTACGAAATAAATACTGGAGAGCCATTCTCGGTGCGCGATCTGAAGGTGCACCTGCTTTCAGCCGGTGACACCTATATTCTGCCAACCTACGACCAGTTGCACATCTGACGTATTTACCTTAACTGATCTTCAATGTAAACTTAAACAATTGAAGCCATGAGAAGCGTGAGCCTGATCGCCAAACTGCAGGGTATCTACTGGACGCTAACAGGTGTGTGGCCGCTCCTGCACATGCCCAGTTTCCTGTGGGTGACAGGTCCTAAAACAGACCTGTGGCTGGTGCGCACGGTTGGTATTCTGATTGCGGTAGTAGGACTGGTGCTGTTGGTGGCAGGGTTCCGACAGCGGGTGACCTCCGAGGTCAAGTGGCTGGGTATTGGCGGTGCGGCAGGGCTTGGGTTCGTGAGCGCCTACTACCCGCTCCGCAACGTGATCTGGGATATCTACCTGCTCGACGCAACGGCAGAGCTGATCATCATCCTGCTCTGGCTCTGGGCAGGGCAGCGGGAAATGGCAAAAATTAACGCACGGGGTTGATTATAAACCCGGGTGCAGGAGATCATCATATCGAATTTTATAAACGCTATACCTATGAGCAACGATGCCGCACGTCCGATCAGGAGACGACATTACCGTTTGATAGAAGAACTCTCAAGCGAGTCACAATAGGACCTGCCGGAGTCGGGTATGCAGCGGCGGGCCATTGCCATTACCATGCTGCAACAGTATAGTCAGATGCCCCAGCAGCCTAGTCTGGTGCCAAGCGCCGACGGATCCTTGGAAGCGATGGTCTTCACGGTGCCGTCCTATGTGCTCCGGCACGAAGATAACCCGCTCTGGAAGGTATACCAGGACCTCTTCCGAAAACTGCCGGACTATACGGAATTTCACCTGCTGGTGCCCGAAGGTGGCGATACCAAAGAGCAACTGACGGATTGGTTCTCTGCCCATGACATGCTCAAGCGAGTCCGCTTTCATGAAGTGCCGGACCACATCAAGCTGCTGGTATGGGCCGAGGATGACTACGAAGTGGTGGAGGATAAGCACGATGGCAGTTATTACATCGTGCAGCCCCACTCGCACCGCCGGGCCGCCGACGACTATACCGGTTATATCCTGAGCAAATCGCTTGGACTGAACAGGGTGAAGACGCCGCTTTATTTTGAAGGAGGCAACCTGCTGATCGGTGACGATTTTTTCCTGATGGGTGCCGACTACATCGTGGATTCCATGCTTGACCTGCGAGGAGTGCTGCTACCAGAGGAAAGTAACCTGGCAACAGAGCAACTGGCACAGCTCTTCAGCCGCTACCTCGATCACAAGCGCAGATTTGTGACAGTAGGCAGTCTACTATACGTGCCGCAGGAAGAGGAGCAGGAGTTTAAGCTGAATGGCGAGAAGTGGACGGAAACACTACATACCCAAAACGTGGAAGGCACAGTACAGCCGGTCTTTCACATCGATATGTTTGTGACGCTGGCCGGGCGCAACAAAGAAGGCAGGTACCAAGTGCTGGTCGGTGACACCCGCATGGCCTGTGAAGTGCTGGGCGAGGAGCTGTCAGCCTACGCTATACCTGATGTGTTTGATGATGTAGCCGCCCTGCTCGAGCGGCAGGACTTCGAGGTGATCCGAAACCCACTGCCGCTGACGTATGTGGACACCCCAGAGGAAAAGAAACGAAGCTGGTACTACGCCACCGCCAACAATGCCCTGGTAGAAATCAAAGGTGAAAATGAAAAGACAGTCTGGCTACCCACTTATGGACACGGCAGTTGGGAGTACCTTCGCAAAACCGATGAAGCGAACAAGCAGGTATGGGAGAAGCTCGGTTTTAAAGTAATCCAGCTAGCCGATTTCAACCCTTTCGCCGAAAAGTCCGGATCGCTGCATTGTATTAAGAAGTATTTAAGGAGGGGGAAATAGGATTCTCAGGATATATAGTGTTGGAGTGCACGATTGTCGTCCGGCTGCGCCTTTAAGTGCTAGCAAATTCTACCCTTGAGGACAAGTGAGACGTGAGTCGGAACTTGCAATCGAAGCTCTCAAAGGGGTGTTGAGGCTGCATCGCAAATAAGTCTGCTAAAGGCAATTTAGCACCGAATTCACACCCCTATAATCCCCTCAAGGGGATAGTTTTCGACAGAACTTAATAGCCCTATCTTTGAAGGGGACTTGAGTAACTGCCAATTCTCAGGTATAAGCATTGTAGTTTATGTTACACACCACTGTCAAGTATAACAAGACTAACTCGCACGCTGCCTATGAAACAAGCAGCGGTGCCGCGTGCGCTTTGCGGCGCTCCACTGTTCGAGCGTTCAGCGAGTTTGGAGCGCCTTGATTTTTTTGCTTACTTTTTTCATCAAGGAAAAAAGTAAGGCTCGCCCGGCCAGGGCAAACAGTGCCCGCCGCACAGGCGAAGCTATGGAACAAGTCACGTTGCTATACCTGAAACAGCCGCAACTATACCTGGGCCAGAGGCCCCACCATACCCGACACGAGCGAGGACGCTCGCGCCATAACCTCACCGCCGGTAAGGCGAAACTATTAACCTAAATTACTCCTTAAAGTAAACTGAATACGTCTGCAGAGTATCCCGCGTCAGTTCCTGCGCCTTCAGCCTATCCGCTTCCGCTTCTTCTTTTAAACCCAGCTTGTACCTGGCAGCGCCCCGGCCATACAAGGCATCATAAAGAAAGTCTTTGTCGTCAGCGGCAGGTATAACGGCGTTGTAATCCTCCAAAGCCTGTTCATACTTGCCCAGTTCCAGACGCATTTCAGCACGGTGGTACTGAAATGCCAGATCATCCGGGTATTCTTCCAGAGCTTCGTTCAGGGCTCTTTCGGCTTGGGCAAAATTCTTGTCGTAGCGATAGCTCCAGTAGAGCAGGTCGTAGGTTTTGCGGTCACCATCGCCCTGCTCAATTAATGAATTCAGGTAGTAGCTGGCCTCTTTAAAGGCGTTTTTGTTACCCAAAATACCTTCCTCCAGCTTCGCTTCAGCAGTCTTTTGTATCTTTTTGGTATCAGTAAAGAAATAGGGGTCCGACAGGATGATGACTACAAAAATGATAGCGCCTAGCGTTAAAACAATGGTGACAATGCGGGAGATGTTCATACCTCGGATTTTGGTCTATGCGAATATAACAAATTGCGGGATAGTTTGCGTTGCAAAATGATGGTGCTACAAAACCAGATCCCGGTGCAGTTTCTCCAAAGTCTCCAAGGGGTTAATGCATCTCCCCGGATGCACGGCTGAAGTCTGCACGATCGTACTGCGGTTGGCCGTGAGCCAGCGGAAGCGGGAGGCCGTGCCCAACTGACCAATCGGTCCGCCCTCGCGACGACCGGCGCATACCTTCTCAAAAGCCTGCAGACGTGCCCGTAGCTCTTCCATGTCCAGATCACCAAAGGCGGCTCTCAGGCGCTCCTCATTCAAGGTATAGCGAATCTGCAGGAAACCCTGCGAGCTGCAGAGCAGGATGACACCCACATTCAGAAACTCCTCACGCTCCACCCGTGGCACCACCCGTATGACGGCGTACTCAAATAAGTGTCTCTCTTGCATGCTGGGCGGCTTTCACAAAAATGTCAGAATGGGCTAGTCGTATTTCGAAGAAGCGGGCATAGGCCTGGCGGTGTTCCTCGGCCGTTTCAAACGGCGACTCTACACCGGTCAGCCACTCATCCGGAATAAGCGCCAGGATCTCGTCGATGCGGGCAGGCGTCAGGATCTCTTTGCCAACTTTATCAGTGGCTTCCAAGGCAGTTGCCTGTGGCAAGAGCGCATGATCTTTGATCATGGCGAAGGGACGCTTCGCCTGCTCTTCCCAGTTGTCCCAGGAGTGATGAAAAAATAGGGAAGCACCATGGTCAATCAGCCAGAGCTCTTTCTTCCACATGAGCATGTTGGTGTTACGGGCCGTGCGGTCTACGTTGGTCACGAGAGCATCGAGCCAGACTATGCGCGAGGCCAGTTCCGTGTCGATGGTGGTCACTACCGGGTCGAAGGTGATGGCGCCTTGCAGGTAGTGTGAGCCCAGGTTGAGGCCCTCGCTGGCACGCAGCAGGTCCTGTATCTCCTCGTCAGGCTCGGTGCGGCCAAAGGCTTCGTCGAGGTGCATGAAGACGATCTCGGGTATCTGGAAGCCGAGCGCCCGGGCAATCTCGCCCACGATCAGCTCGGCAATAAGCACTTTTATACCTTGTCCGGCACCCCGGAACTTGAGCACGTACAGGAACTCGTCGTCAGCCTCCACAATGGCAGGCAGCGAGCCGCCCTCCCGCAAAGGTGTGACGTAGCGGACCACGTTGACGGTCCGGATCTCTGGTGATCTGTGATTCATAGCTGCAACTTACGAAAAATGTGCCGAGTGGGCTTGGCCTATGCGGTAAAAACTGACCGCATGCTTTGTTATTCTGGTTCTTCGTCCAGGGCTATACCTTGTAGCATGTGTTCCAGAATGGGTTCGCACTTCTCGCGGCAGGCGGGGTAGAAGTGGCCGTGTTTCCAGTAGGCTGATTTAGGCGACAAGCCCCACCAGAACTCTGCCATCGCCAATGGTTTCATATCGTTCTGAAAAGCATACTGCAGCAGTTTGGGCGCAGCGCACTCTCCGGCGCCGGCGGGTGGGTTGCCGTTGGCTCTCTGCCTGAAAATGTCGCGCAGACTTTTCGCCTCACCGGCTTGGTTGAGGAAATGGTACTGGTCAAAGAGCATCGCTTGCAGCGCGACAGAGTTCTCTTTGCGCAGCTTCTGCAGCGCATCAACCCGGGTTTTGCTCTCGATGGTGGCTTGTTCCTGAAGCATGCTTATCTCCTGGTTGATGCGGGTGAGTTCGCGCATACCGCTATTCAGAAAGCTACCTTCTGTGAGTGAATCGAATATGGGAGGCACGAAGGCAGGATGATGAAAACCGCCAGCCAGTTTCCCTGAAAAAGCTGCTAGATAGCCCATTTCACCCTGTGCCGTCCTGACAACCAGCACGCCAAACATTTTTCCGATAATTGCCCCTTCCTGTCCCGGTTCTAATCCAAAGTTGTGCTCCCAATCCTGCTGCTGTTTAAGGTGCTGCTGCAACCTCTCAGCTGCCAGTAAGGCAAGGGCATGTGGTGTGTGCCGGAAGGGATTGCTAAACTTTTCGGGCAGGGCGCAGGCTGCTGCAACTTCGCCTAAAGGTATAAGCAGGGGCTCGGTAAGGAATGTTGACAAAAGAACTTTGATAATATGAAAGTGACAAAGGTAAGCATATCCCAGGTATCAGCAACACAGCTCTCTCAATCCGAAACATATACGGGTGCAGCGCGTTTTTTTAGTATTCTCCATAATCCAGACACATGAAAACAGACCACTACAACTTACAAACCGATCGACGCAAATTTCTCAGGGGTTTTACATTCACCTTAGGGGGCACGCTGTTGGGTATGCCGCTTCTCTCACATAGTATGGGGCAGCATGGTGGCGGTCTGGCATATGAAGAAGGCTCTTTACAGACAGGTGCACAGCAGCAAAAGAAAATGGGAATTGCCCTGGTCGGACTTGGGCAGTATAGCACCAACGAGCTGGCGCCTGCCCTGCAGGAAACGCAGCATTGCTACCTGGCAGGCATCGTGACAGGCACACCATCCAAGGCAGAGGCCTGGAAAAAGAAATACAACATACCTGACAAAAACATCTACTCTTACGAAACCTTCGACCAGATAGCAAACAACAAAGACATCGACATTGTGTATGTGGTGCTGCCCAACGCCATGCATGCCGAGTATACCATCCGGGCGGCAAAAGCCAAAAAACATGTGATCTGTGAGAAACCCATGGCCACCACTGTGGAAGATGCGCAGCGCATGCTCGATGCCTGCCGTGAGAACGGAGTGCAGCTGGCTATTGGCTACCGCCTTCACTTCGAGCCTTTTCACCAGCGGGTGATGGAACTGGGGCAGAAACAGGTATACGGCAAGGTAAAGCAGATCGAGGCCCGAAACAGCTCCGACATGACCGACGGCAGCCTGGATGTATGGCGACTGAACAAAAAACTCGCTGGCGGCGGCTCATTAATGGACCTGGGTATCTACTGCGTGCAAGGAGCCATCTATACCATGGGCAAGCCACCGGTAGCGGTTACCGCCAGGTATGGGGAGGTGACAAAGCCCAACTACTTTCACAGTGTAGAGCAGTCCATCAGCTGGCAGATGGAATTTGAAGACGGTGTAAAAGCAGAGTGTAACACCAGTTATGCCGATGATGAAAATGTGCTGAGTGCCAAAGCCGAGAAAGGATGGTGGCGGCTAAGCCCTGCCTATGCCTACGAAGGCAAGAAAGGGGAGACCCATGAAGGCAAAATGGACCTGCCCAACATTTATGAGCAGGTGCGGCAAATGGACGGACAGGCACAAAGCTTTATGAAAAACCAACCCTCGATCGTACCCGGCGAAATGGGCCTGCGCGACATGCGTGTGCTCATGGCGATTTATGAATCAGCCGATGCGGGAGGCAAGCGGGTAGAGATCAGGTATGACGGGTAGGAAATGTGACTAGCTTGTAACAGAGTTTAGAAGAAGGCTATTATTTCCTGGTGATTCTAACTCTAAATTGTCCATCGGTGACTTGTGTAACCAAACATAAAAGCTGCAATTTGTTGTACAATGTATTTCTTTGATTATTGATAGAAATTAAGCCTTTTCATTATTTGTGCGTCTGACCACGCAACTTTAACCATTATGACTCTTCCTGTTGTACAGTGGCATGCATAACAAACCTGTTGCTTGGCCTGATCAAATTCAAACTCGATTTTCTCAACTCTAACGTTCTGATTCTCTAAATATCTTTTTATTTCAGCTTTTCTCTCCTCCTCAGTATCATCGCTATTCTGTTTCCAAGGATCTGCACATCCAGTTTCATCCCAATAGAAAATGGCTGATTCATTATCCTTTTTACAAGAGGAAAGTGTAGCCACTAGAGTCAAAATAATAATGATAAACTGAAGTTTCATTCTATAATGTTTGCCAACTGTTAGTATATGTACAGCTTGCAGCGTAGCAAGGGATTTGTATATACGGTGTTAGAAAGGCTGTTTTTCTTTTAGTATTCCTGAATGAGCACGTGTGTCGGGATGTTCAAGGTCTTATGCAAACTCCTTATCATCTCTAATGTGAGCTTTCTTTTTCTGTTCAATACTTCGCTCACCCTGCTCTTGAAACCCAGCACCTCGGTTAAGTCTTTCTGTTTCATTCCAAGTTGCTCCATTCTGAACTTTACTGCTTCAATCGGGTCCGGTGCTTCAATTGGGAAATACTCCTTTTCGTAGGAGTCAATCAGGAATGAAAGCACCTCCAGTTCATCGCCCTCCTGTGTGTCTGGCTCCGCATCAAATATGTCTTCTAGCCTCTGCAGGGCCAATTGGTAATCTTCCTCTGTTTTTATCAGCTTAATATTCATTTCTTCTTTCTTTAAATTTTAGTAGCGTCAACCTTGTCATATTCAGCATGCGTCCCAATGAACCGTATCCAAACAACACCATACTTGTAGTTGATTCTGACGATTAACCTGTAGTTATTCCCTTTAATGTTGAAGACCACTCTGTTGCCCTCCAATATGCTTGCTGAGGGGTAGTCTTTCTTTATATCGTTTGGAGACTTCCAGTCAGCCTGCTCCGCCTCGTTGTACCAGGCTTTTAGCTGCTGCTTAGTATCGGCATGCTTTTTCCAAAAATCCAGCAGTGTCCGTTTTGCTATTACTCTCACTTCTTAAAATATAAACTCAAATATAATAAAAAAAGTTACCAAAACGGTAACTTTGAGACTGGGTTTTTATTTCTAATATTTTCTAACGGACTTGGCCATAAGGCGGCGTAGTTGGCTTATGGGCGTGACCAATGAGGCTTTGAACTTCTGGTGCCGCCGCCATTTCTCCCATTCGAACCTCTACCTTACCTCTCTTTTTAAACTAAGATAATTGCAGTGAGCCTCCCATACAACTTTCTGCATATAATTTTTTTAGAACGTTTGGGCAAGTAAGTAAAACTTCATATTTCAAATGTCGTTTCTTACGAGAAACATAAAAATACTACTATGAATAACTTATTCAGAGGATTGATTGCTGGCTTTGGTGCTAAAAAACTAGGCGGAGGATGCTTCAGTACGATTCTAATTTTTGTAATTATTTGGGTGGTGCTTGGTCAATGTAGCAATACATTTAGTTCGAACGAAAGCGAAGAAAACGCGACTAGTCAAACAGAGATAAAAGAATCAGGATTTGTCACTTTATGTGCCCCCGTCATTTGGTAAACGTTTGTGTACTGTTATTCTATTTTATTGCTTCCCCGATCATGGGTGTCAGTACGGGACATGATACAATTTTTTATAAAGCCCAACGGTTTTGCTAAGGCATGCCTTGGTGTGGTTTAGGTTGTGTTGGGCTAGGCAATTCTATTTTAGTAGAGCTTCTATTTCAAGTTCAAGATTTGGTAGTTCCCGTATTACGATAGCCCATATAATGTCTTCAGACACGGTGTCATAGTCGTGAATATTCTATTTCTGGTGTCCACAATTCTTCGGGCATGCGTTATCTGTATGGCAGGCTCAACTTTGAGTATCCTGTTGATTGCTTCACCAATAATTTCCAGGTTACGCTCGACTGCCCTAATTGTCTTTAAGTCTTTTTGGAAGAGTAGGAAATTCTTCTCGGCGGGTAAAAATTGATTTATCTCTGAAATTGCCTTTTTGATGTCTGCCAGCCAAATGCGGATTTCATTTTCCATAAACAAGTATCTTGGTCTGGTCAATCTCCTGCCTGAGAAATGGATTCCTGATTGCTTTCTGCTCTAGAAGGTCAATTTCCCTTTGGAGTATTTGCTCTAATTGAAATTTTAATGCAAAGTAGTGGTCTGAGTATTCTAGGGGATCTTCAGAAGCAATGTCCACAACTAGATCAATGTCGCTGTCTGGCTTAAATCTATCAGTTGTGACAGAGCCGAACGCAAATAAAGAACGAACACTATGTTGATCGCATAGATTCTTAATTTGCTGAATATGATCTCTGATTGCTTTCATGGTGTCCCAAATTACGCTTATTTTATTATACTGTTTTTATTGATTTTTGTCTTGCCCAACGTATTCGTGTATGGGCAGTAGCGGAATAGAAGCAAAGACTTTTGATTTACTACTGCACCCGCTATTGTCCATACACCTTTTTATCGGTTCGGGCTTGTATTCAAACTACTTTTCAATTTCATTGTCAGCTTTATAATCACCGGTCTGATAAATCTATAGGTAAGAATTCCAATAGCTGACAGTATAAGTATAAAAACGGTTGGCAATATTCCCCCAAAGGTATAGGTCATGCTAAGAATGAAGCCTAAGATGAACTCAGCATAGTATATGGGAATAATTAAGCTGAGTACTAATATGATGTAAGGTACACTATCTAGAAAGAGGCTGTACCCATTCGTGAATGAAGCTGCTATTAAAAGCCCTAAGCCCAAACCTGTTATAAGAAGTCTTATAGCCTGTCTTTGTAGATTATTTGTTTGCTGTCCCTGTGGAGATTGTTTGCCAATTCTCTTTTCTGTCTTACCTATAAGAAACCATGTAAGAGTAGGAAGCATTAATCCGTTCCACCAGTTGGAGATTGCAGGCAGGTTTTGTTGTTGTAGAATATGATGACTGGCGACCCCACCCTGAAAATGCTCCCAAACAAGTAAGGAGAGAACAAAAACAGTTACGATACCTGTAAGAAGGACTTTGATATTTGACCTGATTTGTCTTCGAGCAATTTCTTGATTTATCATCATTTTCTATCTGCTTTTTTATTGGCTTCTTAACCGCCAACGGATTGTGCAGGCAAATAGGGGAGGCGATAGCCGAGAGTTAAGCCTATACTGGGTTAGCAGTCTGTTCTTCTATTCTATTAATTAGTTTAAGACCAAAATCCCACTTCCCAAATCCAGATTTACTTTCTATATGCCCTGCATTTTTTAATTCTACAAACTCACTTCCCCAGTTTTTGGCAAACAGCCTTGCTCTTTCAATCTCAACAACATGGTCATTCGAGCTTGCTACCACTATTGTAGGAAAGGGTAACTTATTTTCAGGCATGGGATTGAAGCCTGTAATATACTTTGGATAGCCTGGTTTGTCCACGTCACTTGGTGCTACAAATAAGGCACCTTTCACTTTGTGACCGTACTTCTCAAACCATTTAATTATAGTAACACACCCTACGCTGTGACCTATTAAAACAAGCTCGTCATAGTTAAATTCTTTAAGCTCTTCTTCAATTCTGGAAGTCCATTCGCTACAGTTAGGGTTTTCCCAGTCTGACTGCACAATCCTGAAAAACTCTTCTGGGTTTTCATTCTCCCAGATAGTTTGCCAATGATTTTCGTCAGAGTTTCGTAAGCCAGGTATAATTATGTTCATAATGTTCTTATCCTTTGAATATCCGCTAACGTGCTGGTGCAGCCTAAGCCCGTTGCGAAGCGAGGGTTAAAGCTGCACTGGGTTGTGGGATGGGCTTTTTACTCAGCCGATAAATCTTTAGCCTTGACTATCACCACTTCTCCATTCCTTGAGAAGACAAGTTCCCCGTCTTCTTTTTGTTTTCTGCGGATAAGCTTCTCAACTGCAAGATCTAATCCCTTTAGAATCTTGTTGCGTAAATCAGCCGTATCTATCTTATTCTTATTCATGGCTTAACTCCTTTAGCTTTTCCCAAACTGATTGATTCTGTATTTTTAACTCCTGCTCTTCCTGTCCTTCTGCCACTATGTTATAGGGTGTTTGAGAATTATCAATGATTATCCAATAGTCACAAATAGGGATGAACAACTCAAAGAGGTTTTTAACTCCCTTTTTATATCTTCTACGGATTACATCTTCGGGTATATTGTGGCCGCCTTCGGCTACTCGGTTTTTCACACGTTGTATGGCTAGCTCAGGAGATGCTAACCAGAAATAAACGAGGGTAACATTATACCCACTTTCCCTGGCTTTCTTGATTGTCTGCGCGTAGCTTCTTGTAGCGAGTGTAGTCTCAATGGCAAAGTCTTCTTTCTTTCTTAGTAGCTCGTCAATTCGTTGAAGCATTATTCTGCCCGCTTCTACGGCCACCTTCTCTGGCTGAAAAGGAGAGAGTCCGCGTGCAATCTCGTCTGCATTTACAAATTCACGGCAGCCTAGCATTTCAGGAAGAACTGTAAATGAAGCTGTTGTTTTTCCAGCACCGTTACAACCCGATATGATGTATAAATTTGGCATTCGTTTTTCCTTTACCAAATATACATTACTTTGTCATATTTGTTGGTAATTCATCTTTAACGATGTTGTGCAGCCGAAGCCAGCAGCTTAGCACCGGGTTACGGCTGCACCGGGTTACCTATCGTCATTTTTATTAGTCCACAAAGGTTTCTTTTATTACACTTTTACAGGAAGCTATTTCTGCAGAGTTTAGGTTTCCTAACACTTTAACAATGCGGACTTTATCAATGGTCCTTATCTGGTCAATCACTACCCAGCCCACTTGATTATTGTGCTTTACTTTCACACGAGTAGGATAGCTACGGCTTTTGGTGGTCATTGGTGCGATAACCACTGTTCTTAGGTTATGATTAATCTCATCGGGGGATATCACTACACAAGGCCTTGTTTTCTGTATTTCACTTCCTACAGTAGGATCCAGATTTACCAAGACTATCTCATACTGACTTATTTCCATTCGTCAAAGCTTTCATCACCGAACACATCATCCAGTAAAAGTTGGTCATCACCGTGCTCGTGCATTTTCCTAAAGGCCTTGTCCCAGCCTTTCCTTGGATGCTCAACTGGCTTTAAAATAATCTGCCCCTTTTCCAGTATTAGCTCAACTTTATCCTTGATGTTATACCTATCCAGAATGGACTTAGTCAAGCGTAGTCCCTTTGAATTTCCTATTTGTATGATTGATACTTCCATAGCACTTTTTATTTAATGTAATTACAAAGTTATTACATTAACGCTTATTCACAAGCCAAAGTTCTATAGATTACTATGATAGCTAACGGATTGTACAGGCTGCGAACGAGGCGTAGCCAAGTGTGGAGCCTGTGCCGGGTTATATGCGGTTTTGCTTCTTTCTCCCAAGGATTATAATTTGATTGAAAGTTCTAGGTGTCCACCTAAGCCTAGCTCAATGATTTTTTTTAAGGTTGATAAACGCACCTCCTTGATATTATTTTCAATTTTGGAGATGTAGGATTTAGAGGTTCCAACTTTTGCAGCTAACTCTTCCTGCGTTAAGCCTTTTTCTAATCTGGCTTCATGAATCAAAGCGCCAATTTTGAAGTTTTCATATCCTTCTTCCAATTCATCACGCTTTTGGGTTCCTACTTTACCGTAGTGTTTTTCCTTAAACTGGTCAAGTGTCATGATGTTATTATTTCTCGCTTTCATATTCTGCTTTGATTTTTAATGCTCTTTCAATTTCCTTTTTCGGCGTCTTCTGTGTTTTCTTTTGAAAGCCATTTGCCAGAACGACTAGTTTGCCTTCATCGAAAAAACAGAAAATCCGAAAGATATCACTTCCTTGTTGTACCCGAATCTCAAAAAGCCCGTCAGTATTTTCTAAATGCTTGAGATAGGTTTCAGGAATCCTTTCAAGTTCTTCAATTAAGTCAAGGGTCCAGATAATTTTATCTCTCACCTTGTCCCTTTGCTTGAGAAAGAATTCTTGAAAGTACTCTTTATAGAAAATTATTCTCCGATGTTTTCCTTTATCATTCACGAAGTAAAGATACAGAAAGTTGCCCTAAAGTGAAACTTTATTAAAATACAAATTCATAACTTGAAATCGCATATAACGGACTGGGCCATAAGGCGGCGTAGCTGGCTTATGGGTGTGGTGTGCGCCCAGTATGGGCACCTGATACTAAAGGTATCATATTATTCCAGAGGGTGCAA
>NZ_CANNAI010000005.1:0-359871 GCF_947502515.1 uncultured Pontibacter sp.
GTGCGGCTATACCTGTGCGGCTATACCTGTGCGGCTATACCTGTGCGGCTATACCTGTGCGGCTATACCTGTGCGGCTATACCTGTGCGGCGTAGCTCTTTAAAGGTATAGGCATACTTGTTCTTCTCGTCAGGCTCGTGACTCTCGGCACTGACTTCCTGCCACTCCTCTTTCTTCAACTCAGGAAAAAAAGTGTCCCCATCAAAGGTATGGTGCACCTCAGTCAGGTAGATCGTATCCACGTATGGCAAGGCTTGCTTATAAATTTCAGCGCCGCCAACTATGCTCACTTGTTCGCTGTCAAGCTCTTTGCCTTTAGTAAGAGCTTCCTCTACCGAGTTTACTACGATACAGCCTTCTACCTGATAGTCTTCCTGACGCGTCACGATAATGGTTGTGCGGCCGGGGAGGGGCTTGCCGATGGATTCAAAGGTCTTGCGGCCCATGATCATGGGATGGCCCATGGTTTTTTGCTTAAAATGGCGTAGGTCGGCGGGGAGGTGCCAGATCAGTTGGTTGTCCTTACCGATAACGTTATTTTCGGCTATGGCGACGACAATGGCAATCATGCTTGCTCTGTTTTAAAGTTATAGCCCCGCAACAAATCCTGCACCGGCATGCGCTTCTTACCCTCCATCTGTAGGTCCAAAATAGTCAGAGCACCATCGGCGGTTTGCACATGCAGGTATGTTTTGTTATCAGTCATAATTTGCCCAGGCGCATCCGTATAAGCGGAGTTTTCCAGCACTTCTGTTTTGAAAACCTTGAATGTCTTGCCATCTAAACGAGTCCACGCTGCAGGATAAGGGGAGAGGCCACGGATGAAGTTGCGAACCTGATGGGCAGGTTGATTCCAGTTGATTTCGCAGGTCTCTTTGAAGATTTTCGGAGCGTGCTTCGTTTCGACGGTTGTTTGCTGCGGCTGGGGCTTCACTTCGCCGTGCTCGATGGCTTGCACGGTGCGCACGGCTAATTCAGCGCCCTTGTACTTCAGCTTTTCGTACATGCTGCCGAAATCGTCTTCCTCCAGAATCGGCACCCGGTCCTGAAAAATCAGGTCGCCGGTGTCGATTTCATGCTTCAGGAAGAAAGAGGTCACGCCCGTTTCTTTCTCGCCGTTAATGATGGCCCAGTTAATAGGCGCGGCACCGCGGTACTGCGGTAGCAGGGAGCCATGTATATTGAATGAACCCAGCTCTGGCATGGCCCATACCACCTCCGGCAGCATACGGAAAGCCACGATGATTTGCAGGTTTGCTCGGTAGCCGTGCAGTTCTTCTAGAAAAGCCTCCGACTTCAGGTTGGTCGGCTGAAGGACAGGTATACCTTGCGACATAGCATACTCCTTTACAGGCGATTGCTGTATCTTCTGGCCGCGACCCGCTGGTTTGTCAGGAGCGGTAACTACGGCTACCACATTATACTGGTGTTCAACGAGTGCTTGTAAGGTAGGGACCGCAAAATCGGGCGTACCCATGAAGACGATGCGTAATTCAGGCATGGTTCTATTCAAAATCAGGGTATAGCAAATAGTTTTTGCGGAGCACCTTGTAGTCTGACAGTTCTGGTTCCCAGCTCGCTCTTATCTCTGTTTCGGTTTTGCCAGCAATTACCTGCTTGCGCAACTCGGAGGTACCTGCCAGTTTCTCGAAGAAGTTGTTGAAGAATTTTTCCTTGTTCGATGAGTTGTTGTACATCTCCAAAAGGTACTTCAACGTGAACGGCTGTGCATGCGATACATCCGTCAAATCCATACCGTAGCACTTCACGCCTTTGTGCGGCGGGTCAGTGGCGCCCGGGGTACTCACAGGGGTAAACGAGTAATCTTTCTTCTGGTAGAAAGGTGACCCTATCACCTGAAACGGAGTAGGAGTTCCACGGCCTACGCTCACGTTCGTGCCTTCGAAGAAACAGATGGATGGATATAGCGCGATGGACTGGGCATTTGGCAGGTTCGGGGAAGGACGCACCGGCAGGTCATACGCCATTGTGTGGTCGTAGTTCTCCATCTTGATCACAGTCAGGTCACAGCTTCTTTCGCCCTCCAACCATTTCTCGCCGTTAATCATTTCTGCGAGTTCGCCTACCGTGAGGCCGTGCACAATTGGAATCGGGTGCATCCCCACAAAGGACTTGTGCTCCATCTCCAAAACAGGCCCATCTACGTAATGACCGTTCGGGTTCGGGCGGTCCAGTACGAGCATCTTTTTGCCGTTCTCGGCGCAGGCCTCCATGGCATAATGCATGGTGCTGATGTAGGTATAAAAGCGCGTGCCCACGTCCTGAATGTCGAACACCAGCACATCAAGGTTCTGCATTTGAGCTTTCGATGGCTTCTTGTTGCTACCGTAAAGCGAGATAATCGGCAGACCCGTTTTGGTGTCTTTTGCGTCTTTGATGTGTGCACCTGCATCAGCCTCTCCACGGAAACCGTGCTCCGGCGCAAAAATGGTGGTCACTTCCACGCCACGGCTAATCAGCGTGTCTACGAGATGGGTGTTACCCACCATAGAGGTTTGGTTCACGACTATACCTACTCTTTTGCCTTCGAGGTGTTTCAGGTAGCGGTCGAGTTGTTCGGCACCCAGGGCCAATGGTTTTCTGGCTGGAACTTGAGAAGGTTCTTCAGTGGCCGGGGCGTTTTGCTCAGCGGCGACAGGTGCCTGTTTGGGTGTGCAGCTGTTAAAGCTGAGCAACAGAGCACTGCAAAGTATAGCAAGTGGTTGTATCATCAGTGTTCTTTTTTCAGGGCCGTGTTTGGAGATTCGCTCGCAAAAACGAAACTTTAACAGGCTCTAAGTCAAAATTCATACCTATCTTTAAGGCAGTTTAGACGCAAGCGAGTGAACGTATCCAAATTCATATCTGATAAGATTTCCGAAGTACAGGCTGGTTCTTTCACCACGTCTGTGACAAAAATAGCAATTATAAGCATAGCTGCAGGCATTGCCATCATGATTGTGTCATTTGCAATTTTGGAAGGCTTCCGTGACGAGATCAGAAATAAGATTTTCAGCTTCGGGGCGCATCTGCAAATCAGCAAGTACGACACGAACAATTCCTTTGAAGGTGCTCCCATCAGCACGGCCACAGGTATAAACAGCACCGAAGAAATAGCGGGTATACAGCACATACAGGGTTTCGCCCGCAAAACGGCTATCATCAAAACCGAAGACGAGGTGCTGGGCGTCGTGATGAAAGGCGTGGGCGAAGACTATGACTTGAGTGCCATGCAGGCTAACCTGGACGAGGGAGGTGTAGTTTCTTTCTCAGACACTGCCTCCTCCAAAGACGTCATGCTCAGTCGGAAAATTGCCAACAAACTCCGCCTGAAAGTAGGGGACGAGGCTATTTTCTATTTCATCCAAAACCCGCCACGAGCCCGAAAACTCAAAGTAGCGGGGGTATTCAATACAGGTTTGGAAGAGTTTGACGAGGTGTTTGTCATTGGTGACTTGCAACTGATTCGGGAGCTTAACAACTGGCCCGATACTTTGGTGGGTGGTGTGGAGATTTTGCTCAAGGATTTCGAACAGATTGATCAGGTAGCTGATCAGGTATTCGACCAGATGAACTACGACCTGCAGCTCGAAAAAATTACCGACCGGCACGCCCAGCTGTTCGACTGGCTGCAACTCTTGCGCAAAAACGTAGTCATCTTTCTGGTGCTGATTATTTTCGTGGCGACGTTCAACATGGTGTCCACGGTGTTCATCATGATCATCGAGCGCATCAGCATGATTGGTGTGCTCAAAGCCATCGGCGCCACTGACGCTCAGATACGGCAAATCTTCTATTTCCGAGGCCTCAGCCTAACACTCAAGGGTATGCTTTGGGGTAATGTCATTGGATTAGGCTTTTGCGTTATCCAATACTATTTCCAGGTCATTCCGCTTGATCCCGAAAACTACTACATGGACACTGTCCCTATTAGCTGGAACTTTGCCATCATCATTGCCCTCAACGTTATTACCCTCGTAATGACCATGCTCGCCATCCTGATCCCTGCCGCTATGGTTGCGCGCATTAAGCCGGTGCGGGCGATTAAGTTTGATTAAAAGAAATGCTTATTAAATAATTAGTCTAGCAAAAAGCAGATTAGTGTATATAACAAAAAAACGGCAGCCCATCTCAGAGCTGCCGTTTCCATTTTCAAAAATCTATACCTAAACTATACCTGCGGCACAGCCTTCGGAGCCTGCCCATTGTTTGAGCTGCCTCCCACCATCTCTCTACGAGGTACTGGCATTTGGATACCTTGCTCTTCAAACGCTGACTTGGCCCGTTCGTTCATGTCCCAGAAGAAGGCCCAGAAATTCTCTTTGTTTACCCACGTGCGCACGCTTAATGTCAGGGAATGCTCGGCAAAATCGGTTACGACAATAACGGGCGCTGGGTCGGGTAGTACGCGTTCATCTGCTGAAATCAGGTCCTGCAGAATCTGGCGCACTTTACCGATGTCGTTGTTCACTGAGACGGCAAACTTGAGCTCTACGCGGCGGGTCTTCTCAATGGTAAAGTTCACGACCACACTATTGGCCAAAGGACCGTTGGGTATGAAAATCGTTTTGTTGTCAGGCGTCTTCAATACTGTGTTGAAAATGTTGATCATGTCCACGGTGCCTCCCTGTCCCTGCGCTTCAATGTAGTCACCTACACGGAAAGGCTTGATGGTAAGAATCAGCACACCGCCTGCAAAATTAGAAAGGCTACCCTGCAAAGCCAGACCGATGGCCAAGCCTGCTGAGCCCAATATGGCGATGAACGAAGTCATCTCGACACCCAGTTGCGCGATCACCAGAATGATCAAGAGTACGCGCATGACTACGGCAAGCACACTCTTCAGGAACGGACGCAGCGATACGTCCACATCTTTCTTCACCATCAGGTTAAATACCATTCGATTAAGCCAATTGATAACCCAAAGGCCGATTAAAAGGGTAATGATGGCAGCCACCAGACGCATGCCATAAAGCATGACAAAATTGGTGATGTTGGCACTGTAAGCTTCAAAATTAAAAAGGTCAAACATGCGGAGAGCTTTGTGTTAAAAAGTAAAACTCTGGCACCTATAAGAGGTTACCAGAGTTCAAATTTGGTTAATTTCCAGGGCAAAGCCAAAACTAGACCAGATGGCGGCAGTTCAGAATCAGGTTTGGGTCAGGGCAAAGACCCTCATACACAGCTTGTTCCGAGAGCCGTGCCACACCCGGATAATCTCCTTGCTTTCCGTCCATAGAGCACATCACCTGAAAGTGCAGGTGCGGAGGCCAATCACCGTTCTCAGGGTATGGACCTACTTCGGCAATCTTATCACCTTTGCGAAATTCCTTGCCAACTGATAGTCCAGTTAAGCAATCTATGTTCAGGTGGCCATACAAGGTATAGAACGTCACGCCCTCGAGTTCGTGCTCCAGAATGATGGTCGGGCCGTAGTCGCCGAAGTTAGCATTGTCGGCGAAGCTGTGCACCCTGCCATCAAGCGGGGCAAACACGGTGGTACCGGCGGGTAACCAAACATCTATACCTAAGTGCAGGTCACGACTCTCTTCAGCCACATCAAAGTGCTGACTGCGGCGGTAAATAAAGCGGTTTTCCATGTAGCCGCCCACGCCGATGGTGGCTTTCTGTTCCTGCAGCATCTGGTTCACAGCTTCGTTAAAAGCCCCAGTGTTGCGCAGATCAGTTTGCTCCAACAGTTTGTTGGTCGCCGTAAAATCAAGACGGCACACGTGCTCGCCGTTCAGGTCCGCATCGAGTACGGGCCCAAAAGCAACAGTGTGCCGGCTTAGAATGTCGCTAAGTTTCTTTTCGGTATTCAGCATGAGTAAACATGACGGTGGGTATACCGTCACGCAAGTATAAGAAGAATTATGCTACTTCTTCTACATACTTGGAGAGTGTCTTCAGGCTTTTGGTCTTGCCAAAAAGCTCTTCTGACTTTTTGCTGTAAGCCTGCGCAGCTTCCTGCAGCGTGTCGAAGGTGCCGAGGTTGATGCGTTGCTTGTTATGGTGAATGATGGCGCGGTATTTCTGTGCCTCTTTGTGCACACCGCGTACACCCAACTTGTTCTCCGTTTTGGATGTGTTACGCACGATCTTGCAAAGCGGAGCCCACTCCAGGTTTTCGAGGCGGCAGTCGAGTTTGTTGCCGTTCTTGAAGTGCACATAAAGCTTGATATTGCTTTCCGGCTTCTCGATCAGCTGTTCGCCGATCATTTTGTGCAGGTAAATGGTTTCGTTGCGGTACTTGCCATTTTTCAGCGGCCAGTTCTTCTGGAAGAAGGCATAACCGTTGGAGTGAATACGCAGGTGCTTCAGAAACTCAATCTGCTGCAGGTAGGCATTGTTTTGAATATACTCGTAAGTGCGGTCATCCACCATTACGGTTTTTTCACAGTTTTTGAGAGTTAGTTTGTAGAGCATTGGTGTTTTCAGTAATTGTATGGTAAAGAACGGAATGTGGGGGTTAGTTATTTCCCGGCCACGGCACTTGTATGTACTATGTTACAAATGTGCAGCTTTTTTTTCATTCACCGTTCATTCTGTTAATGATTTGGTTATAATACGTGATTCGTGAAATCGGTTTTAAAAATTCGCCTAAATTTTCACGCAACAGCCCAGATTGTCGTAACTTTCAGTTTGAAACCATGTTTCCCCCTAAAAGACTATTAATAAAACGATATGAGTAGCCCCTATTTCACGCTGAAGGTCGTGGAGATAACCCGCGAAACCTCAGATGCGATTACGATACACTTAGAACATCCCGATAAAAAACCGATTCCATTCAAGGCAGGGCAATTCCTGACACTTATCATTCCGATAGACGGAAAGAAAGTCCGCCGTTCATACTCACTGTGCTGCGCTCCGAATGAGGGCAGTCGCCTGTCAGTTACTGTTAAACGTGTAGAAGGCGGTCTTGTTTCCAATTATTTGCTTGATAATCTGGAAGTTGGACAGGAAATCGAAGTAATGGAGCCGCTTGGTAATTTTAACCTGGTGCCGGAGGCAGATAAGAGCCGCCACATTATCCTGTTTGGGGCAGGCAGCGGTATTACCCCGCTGATGTCTATGCTCAGAGCAACCCTGCGCGAGGAGCCGAACACGAAGGTGACCTTGCTGTACGGTAACCGCGATGAAGACTCCGTGATCTTCAAGCAGCAGCTGCAAGAATTCCAGGCTGCACACCCTGAGCGCCTGCACGTGGAGTATATCTACAGTCAGCCAAAACATGCCTGCGACTACCGCGGTCGCATGAACCAAAGTGTGATACTCAAAATACTGGAGCGCCGGCAATTGACCAAGTCAGCTGATGCCCTCTACTATATGTGCGGACCTGAGGGGATGATGGAAGAGGTGCGCAAGGCCCTAAACGTGCTGCACGTACCTTCTGATCGCATTTTCCGGGAGAGCTTTGTGAGCAACAAACTGGTAGAGCAACACGAGCAGGAGCACCATGGCGACGTGTCCTCTTCAGATGACGACGGTGAGATAACTACCCAGACCGTGACCATCATTTATGAAGGCGCCGAGTACAGCGTGACTGTGGAGCCAGACCAGACCATTCTGGAAGCGGCGCTTGACCAGGACGTGGATTTGCCATACTCTTGCCAGGCCGGTTTGTGCACCGCCTGCCGCGGCAAATGCCTGAGCGGGAAAGTGCACCTGGACGAACGCGAAGGCCTTTCTGACGCTGAGTTGGACGAAGGTTATGTGCTCAATTGCGTAGGCCATCCGCTGACTGCCAATGTGGTCATCGAAATAGGATAATAATACCTGTTATAACTTCAGTAAGGCTGCACTATCTTTAATAAAGATATAGTGCAGCTTTTTTTTGCACTTTCAGGAGAAGTGTATATATTACCTTTTCTTATACAGAACCATCAATGAGTAAAACAGAAGCTATGATACAAGTGCCCGAACGAAAGAAGCGGGTTTACCTGTCCGAAGACTTTAAAATAGATACTTGGGAAACCATACAGCCATATTTTGAAGAACTGAAAAACCGTGCCATAAACTCGGTGGAGGAGCTGGAAAAGTGGATGAAAGACCGCAGCGAACTCGAGAGCGTGCTCTCCGAAGACCTTGGCTGGCGCTACATCCGCATGACCTGCGACACACAGAACGAGGATATCACGAAAGCCTTTCAGTATTTCGTATCAGAGATAGAACCCCAAATAGCCCCTTACGACCACGAGCTCAACCTCAAGTTGATGCACTCGCCTTATGTGGCCGGTCTCGACAAAGATAAATACCGTATTTACCTGCGCGGTGTGGAGCGTGCATTAGAGATCTTCCGTGAAGAAAATATTCCGCTGAACACCGAAATCAGTACCAAGCAGCAACAGTATGCCGCCATAACAGGCGCCATGACCGTAACGCTGGATGGGGAGGAAATGACCCTGCAACGTGCCGCAGACCGCCTGAAGCGTAACGAGCGTGCAGTGCGTGAAGAGGCGTGGCGTGCCATACAGGAGCGTCGTACACAGGATCGTCAGAAACTCGATGACCTCTTCGACGAACTGTTGAAACTGCGCACACAGCTGGCCAGAAACGCCGACTTCGACAACTACCGCGACTACATGTTTGCTGCCATGGGCCGCTTCGACTATACCCCACAGGATTGCTTTGATTTCCACAAGTCCATTGAGGAAACCATCGTGCCCGTGCTGACAGGTATAGACCGTGAGCGCAAAGAAAAACTAGGTATAGCCGATCTGCGTCCATGGGACCTTGACGTAGACCCAAGCGGAAAAGCACCGCTTGAACCGTTTACGTCGGGTGAAGAGCTATTGGAGAAGACTATACAGGTGTTCTATAACCTCGATACCTACCTGGGTGACTGCCTGGCTACTATGCGCGAGATGGGCCACCTGGATCTGGAGTCAAGAAAAGGCAAAGCACCGGGTGGATACAATTATCCGCTGGACGAGATTGGCGTACCGTTCATATTTATGAATGCCACTTCCAGTCTGCGTGATGTGATCACGATGCTGCACGAGGGTGGCCATGCGGTGCACTCTTTCCTGACGCGCGACCTGACGCTGGGCGCTTTCAAACACCCACCATCCGAAGTAGCCGAACTGGCCTCCATGTCGATGGAACTGATCTCAATGGACTACTGGGATACTTTCTTTACAGACGAAGATGAGCTGCGCCGCGCCAAACGCACGCACCTGGAGAGCGTGCTCGAGACCTTCCCATGGGTAGCTACCGTGGACAAATTCCAGCATTGGCTATATGAAAACTCGACCCATACTCAGGAAGAACGTCATCAGGAATGGCTCAACATTTTTGAACGTTTCAATCACCTCGAAGTGAACTGGGGCGGACTGGAGAAGTATAAGCCATTCATCTGGCAGAAGCAGCTGCACATTTACGAAGTGCCGTTCTATTATGTAGAATATGCTATGGCACAGTTGGGAGCTATTGCTGTTTGGAAAAACTACAAAGAGAATCCTACTGAAGGGCTGGCTGCCTACAAGCGTGCCCTCAGCTTAGGCTACACCGTTTCGATTGGCGAGGTATATGAAGCCGCTGGCATTAAGTTCGACTTCAGCACTGAGTACATCAAGAGTCTGGTGGACTTTGTAAAAGGCGAAATGGCCAACATATAAGGTATAGCTATACCTGTACAGAAGCCCCGTCGTTACCAAATCAGGTAGCGACGGGGCTTTTTGCATGTACTCCCGATAAATTTGGTAGTTTCGCAGGTGTGTTGCTCCGTAAGCGCTTTTGCGTTTCCACCTATACCTGTGCCGGGCTATTCCTCGTAGAAATTTCTATACCTGTTCAAGAAGAATAATGAACCCTTTTAAAAAACTGTTGCTCCCCATCGGGATTTTCTTGCTGTGCATTGTTGCTGCCTGTTCAACTGCCCCAACTTCCGTCTCGCAGTCGAATGCGGAGATGTCGAACGCTGAGGTCGCGCAGGCAGCCGTGGGTTCCTGGGTAGGAACTATACCTTGTGCCGACTGCCCAGGTATAGACTATACCTTGGATCTCAGCCCTGACAGCACCTACCGGGAACGCCTCGTGTACCAAGGCCGGAGCGCAACGCCATTTGTGCAGTCTGGAACTTGGGGTGTGGGCAATGGGAGAGTTCAGCTAAAAAAGCAGGGCACTGGTAACAACCAGTTTGCCGTAGAGGGTGAAGCACTGGTTATGCTTGATAGCGAAGGCAACCGCATAGAATCACAAATTGCTGATGCCTACCGCCTACGCCGGAAAAACCCGGACGAACCAGAGGACAGTCCTAAACTGTGGCGTGAGAAATACGAACGCGGGATCGAATTTGCAGCCATTGGAAACGAACCGTTTTGGTCCCTGGAAGTTGACTTAGATAAAATGATTGAGTTCAGGGTGCTGGACGAAGAGGATGGCAGTGTGCTGACACCAGTGCCGGTTGCTGAAGAGCCAGAAACGGGTGAGGGAGTCGTGTACAGGGTACAGACCGTTACAGGCAGTCTCGAAATCCGGCTGATCAAGGAAACGTGCGTTAATACGATGTCAGGACGAGAGCTTCCTTATACCGTAACAGTACTGAAAGACGACATGGAATACAGAGGATGTGGTATGTACCTCCGTGACTCCCGCCTTGATGGCACCTGGCATCTGGCAGAACTGCAGGCGAAAGCTATCAATCCAAAAGATTTCGGACAGAACCAGCCAACCTTGGTTATATCGCTTGCCGAGGGCAGGTTATCGGGGAGTACGGGATGTAATAGAATAACGGGCACACTTGAGCCGATTGCTGACAGAATCAACTTCGGCCCCATCGCCGCAACTAGAATGGCTTGTCCGGATATGGAGGTAGAGAATCAGATGTTGAAGTTATTGAATGATAGGGAGCTAAGGTATAAGGTGAGTGAAGAGTGGCTGGAACTGATACTGGACGGCAAAGCAGTGATGATGTTTAAGAGAGGGGAGTAGGGTTGCTGCAAGTATTCGTGCGTTAAATCCTGATGGCTTTCTTACTTTTAGTTAATACGAAATACGATTGTAAAGCCAAGTCGCAGCTTGGTCAATCGCTTAGTTGCTGCGAGGAGAATCTCGTCAATCCTTTGGATAGAAGTCCAATTTGAATATTCAGACAAAATAGAAATGGCCTGTCGTTTTCGACAGGCCATTTCTATTCTCCAAATAAAATCTTTATAGCGGCTTGAACTGCTCAAACATTTGTCGGCAGTCGTTGCAGTAGTGCATGGAGCGGCAAAGGGTCGGGCCGAAAGGTGTGCGCAGGTCAGTGTTTTCGCTATCGCAGTAGGGGCACTTCACATGCTCCAGAATGTCTAGGTCCAGAATTAAATCATACTTAGGAGGCGGTGCCAGGCCAAACTCTTTCAGATGCCGACGGCCTTTTTCTGAAAGCTTATTGCTGTCCCAGGGTTTGTCGAAAGACATAATGACGGTGTGATTGGCGATGCCATGCTTCTCCAGTGTACGCTCGACATCCTTCTTCATGTAGTCCATGGCAGGACAACCCGCGAAAGTTGGAGTCATGTTCACCGTCACATGGCTTTCATCAGAAATGTCCACACCCGTGATCACCCCCAGGTCCACCAGCGACAATACCGGTATCTCAGGGTCTTTCACTTCCTCGAGCAGGGTCAATATGTTCTCTTTCGTCAACTCCATTATTATATTACCACTCTGCTGTCGGGTCGATCTTAAACACCTCCGCCATTTCATCTAGTAATGGCTGCAGATGCTCGGTATGCTCACCGTAGCGGCCGCCCAGTTTTGGTTCTACTGTGGCAAGATCCGGCAACTTCAGATCTGTCTTTTCAATAACTGCTTGGATGCGCTTTAGCCACTCTGCTTTTACGGCCTCTTCGCCAGCGTATACGCCTGCCTCTATCAGCTCCTGCTCGTACTGCGACGGCTCGAACATGCCCAGTGCATAAGGTATAGCTTCATTCAGGGATGACTGTAAACGTAGGATCGCTTCTTCAGTAGACGAGCCCAGGTTCTTGATCCAGGTATTGGCATGCAGTACGTGGTACTTTACTTCGCCCTTCAGCTTGATGGCAACTTTGGCAATCGGCTCATAGCTCGACTGGCTCAGCATTTCAAAGCGGATAATCTCAGCATTGTCGTACAGGAAGTGGCGGATCAAACTGAAATCGTATTCGCCGTTAGGCAGCTCTACCAACTGGCTATTATGAAACTGGTTGGCGTTGCGGGTGAAAGCAACCGTATCCGGATCAGCTTCGCCAAGCTCCTGCAGCAAGGTATAGAAAGCCAAGCTGTGGCCGATTTTGTCCTGCGCCATTGACGAGAAAGCAATGTCCTCTTCGAGGATTGGGCCGAAGCCAGTCCACTCGGAGTTGCGGTGGCCAAGTATTAGTTGGTCGTCTGCCAGTTTGTATAACAGGTCTTTTATCGCTAGCTCGTTCATTATTGCGCAGTGGTTTTGTGTTCTTCTTTATACTTCGTGATTTTGTCCATCACCTTGTAGGCAATAGCTTCGCGGTACTTCTTCTCAGGTATGGTGGTCCACATGTCTTTGTCTTCTTCCGCTGACTGCAGCACATGCTTAGACTTCACTACCCACACATTTACAATCGGGCCTTTCTCGCCAAATTGATTGCGGGCCTCCTGAAGTGCCTCCTGATAAGAAGTGGCCATAACACGGCCGGCATGGGTATGGGCTTTGCCGCGCTTCTTCAGATGGAAGATCTCGTAAGCTTCCACCTCTTCGCTACGCTCTGCTGGCTCTTCCACACGCATCATCTCATACACGTTCTCACCATCGCCGGCATAAGGTGTTACCTGAATGTGCTCAGTACGCGCAATCCAGAGTCCCACACAAGCAAAGCGGCGACTATACTGCTCTTTGGCAAACAGGAAAGCCACGTCTTCGTTCGGGGCATGTACCGGACCAACATAGGTATGGGCAGCGCCTTCTTTCTTTTGGTGGAAGGCCTCGTATGTTTCAAACTGATCCAGCTCCGGTTTCGGCTCAATGGGCTGGGCCTCTTCCGGCAGGTTCAGTCGGGTTACTCTTGGATCTAGTGATGTCAGGGACATAGTTTTGTTAGTTAAACTTTCATTGGCTATGCCAACGGTTTCACATACTTTGCTTTCGGGTTGAGAAGGGCTCTGCGAACCCAGGCACCACGTTCTTCGGCGGTGCGGCGTACGGCAAGACGCTCGGCGTTGCAAGGGCCATCGCCGTTAATCACGCGCTTAAACTCATCCCAATCTGGCTCGGTGTATTCCCACTGGCCGGTTTCCATGTTCTTCTTCAGGTTAGGATCCGGCACGGTCAGACCAAGCTCCCAGATCTTCGGCACGTACATGTCGAGGAACTGCTGACGGCACTCGTCGTTAGAGGCCATCTTCACTTTCCAGCGCATCAGTGTTTCGGTGTGTGTACTCATTTTGTCAGACGGACCGAAGAACGTCATGATCGGCGGCCACCAGCGGTTGAGGGCAGCCTGAATCATTTCACGCTGCTTCGGAGAGCCGGTTGCCATGTGTACCACGGCATCATGACCATATTTCAGGTGGAAAGCCTCTTCGGCGCAGATACGCTCCAGCGCACGTGAG
Organism: uncultured Pontibacter sp.; assembly: GCF_947502515.1. Classification (NCBI taxonomy): domain Bacteria; kingdom Pseudomonadati; phylum Bacteroidota; class Cytophagia; order Cytophagales; family Hymenobacteraceae; genus Pontibacter; species uncultured Pontibacter sp. The sequence goes on from NZ_CANNAI010000005.1 coordinate 13,555, forward strand.
TAAGGGCCGTAAGAGCCTTTGGCGTTTGCCATCTGGTTTACGATCGCACCTGCATCAATCAGCCAGGAAATGATATTGGAATCTGCCCAGGTAAAGGCAGGGTAGTTGAACACATTTGAGTATTTGCTCTTGCCGTTGATCAGGTCCGTCAGCATTTGCTCACGGGTTTTGCCCAAAGTTTCGGCGGCAGAGTAGAGCAACTGTGCGTGTCCTACCTCGTCCTGCACCTTGGCCATCTGAGCCATCTTGCGACGGAAGCCCGGGGCACGGGTAATCCATGTGCCTTCCGGCAATGCGCCGATGATCTCAGAGTGCGCATGCTGCTCAATCATACGAATGAGCTGCTTGCGGTATAGTTGCGGCATCCAGTCGTTTGGCTCGATCTTCTCGCCACGAGCAATGCGTGCTTCAAACTCGGCCAGCTTTGCAGGGTCTTCCGTCTGCAGGTCGTCGAATTTGGTAGCTTCGAAAACGTTTCCTCCTCCGTACATAATATTTTCAGTTTTAAGGTTCAGTAAAAGGCGCCGGACTGTTAAGGTGGAACAGTCCGGCTAGGGTTAGTATAGGTAAACTAGTTAAGGTTCGTCTTTAAACCGTTCAGCAACATGGCTGATAGGTTTTCGGCAATCTCGGCCGGCTTCATCTTCCCGTCTGGTTTGTACCAGGTATGGATCCAGTTGAGTCCCGAAAGAATAGTGAGGACGGCAAACTTCTCGTCCGGCACCTGAAACTCTCCGCTGGCTATACCTTTGCGGATGATCTCGCGGAAGTAGTTCTCGTACCGGTCGCGCAGGGCCAGAAACTCCGTATGGTATGGCTCGCTTAAGTGACGCCACTCCTGCAAAAAAACGGCCGAGGCTTCTGTGTTGCGGGTCAGCACCTGCACATGAGCCGAAATGGCCCGCTTCAGCTGTTCAGTAGCGCTGGTGGAATCGTCTTTCACAGACTCGATAGCTCCAAAGAACTCGTCTGCCATCCGGAAGCACACCCGCTGCAGAATCTCTTCTTTCGAACGGATATGGGAGTAAATGCTAGCCGCCTCTATACCCAAGGCATTAGCCAGGTCGCGCATGGACGTGGCCGAAAAACCTCTGGTCTTGAATAAGGCCGTAGCCGTTTGCTCTATCTGTTCTTTCCTGCTCAAAGTATACTCCTTATATAGATAACAACAAATGTAAACAACCTAACGTTCGTTAGCAAATAAATTTTACGGGTTTACAGCATTTGTGTTGTGTGATGACAATGACTGTTAGATTAGGATCGTGAAGTTGTTATGTTATGCGATCGATCAACAAATAACCAAGTATAAATGAAATGTAAGAACTAAGAATTTGTGCTCATTTTGTCGCGACATTCACTGAATTTGCTTATCTTTTTCGAGCATTACCGATTAACTCGCGTATTATCTGAAACCGGCACACCGGTATGTAGAATTAAAATTTAGAAGACTATATCATGACTGACACGACTCAACCACCTATCACGCAAACCCTGGACTTTGTGCACTACGAAGTGAAGGAGCGTGTTGGATATATCACCCTAGCCCGTTCTGAGAAACGTAATGCGCTGAATGCTGAGATGGTCTCGGAACTCAAACGAGCCTTCACAGCCGCAGAAGACGATGAAACCTGTAAAGTGATCGTGCTACGGGCCGAAGGCAAAGTATTCTGTGCTGGTGCCGATCTGGAGTACCTGCAGCGCCTGCAGCAATACGACTACCACGACAACCTGGCCGACTCCACCCACCTTATGGAGCTCTTTCGCCTGATCTATACCTTGAAGAAAGTAGTAATAGCTCAGGTGCACGGACATGCCATAGCAGGCGGTTGCGGACTGGCGGCTATCTGCGACTTCACTTTTGCCGTACCGGAGGCTAAGTTTGGCTACACCGAAGTGAAGATCGGTTTTATACCTGCTATCGTAAAGGTGTTCCTGCTTCGCAAGATAGGAGAGGCCCGCGCCAAACAGCTGCTGCTCACCGGCGACTTGATCACGGCGGAGGAAGCGCAGCACTTCGGTTTGCTAAACTACGTAGTGCCTGCCAATGAACTGGAGGAACGCGTGTTTAGCTTCGCCCAGAAACTCTGCAAAGAAAACTCCCGCCAGAGTATGGAGGTGACCAAAGAGATGATCGCCCGGGTGCAGGAGATGTCGCTGGAAGACGGCTTGCAGTATGCGGCCGAAATGAACGCCGTGGCTCGTGGCAGCGAAGACTGCCAGCGCGGTATAGCGGCCTTTTTAAATAAGGAGGAGCTGACCTGGTAATTTTCTGTTAAAGTTTCAAAACCATTTGTTAAACTTGTTGTTTGATGAGTATGCTGATGGGCCTTGGGATCATGTTGATTACTTTTGTGGCAATGGAAGGTGTGGCCTGGGCCATGCACCGGTATGTGCTGCACGGTTTTCTGTGGTTCCTGCACAAGTCCCATCATACCCATCATAAGCACGCTTTTGAGTGGAATGACCTGTTTTTTGCCTATTACGGTACCTTGGCGATGCTGTTCTTTGTGTTCGGCAGCGACCCCATTGACTACCGCTTTTGGATAGGAGCAGGGATTACGCTCTATGGTGTGGCTTATTTCCTGATACACGATGTTTTCATCCACAGGCGCATCAGGCTTTTTGGTAGTACGTCTAATGTTTACCTGAAAGCCTTAAACATGGCGCACAAAGTGCATCATAAGCACAAAGGGCGTGAGGGCTCCGAGTCTTACGGCATGCTGTGGGTGGCGCCCAGGTATTTCAGGGATGCATACGCAATCATTCAGAAACAACAACAAGGGGAACAGACGTGGCGCAATACACCATCAAAGAGCTAGAGCACCTATCGGGCATCAAGGCTCATACCATCCGCATCTGGGAACAGCGCTACAATGTGCTTTGTCCCCAACGTACCGACACCAACATTCGCTACTACAGCGATGCCGACCTGAAGACCCTGCTCAATATTTCACTCCTGAACGAACAAGGGTTTAAAATCTCCAAAATCGCCAAGATGAGCCCCGAGCAGCTAAAGCTGACGGTGCAGCAATTGGCGGAACAGGAGGCATCATCGCTTTCGCATCATATCACCAACATGGTGACGGCCATGATTGACATGGACGAAGAGCAGTTTGACAAATCCTTCTCCACGGTGACTTTGCAGGTGGGGTTTCATCAGGCGATGCTGCAGGTGGTGTATCCTTTTCTGCATAAAATCGGCATTCTGTGGCAGACAAATAACATAACACCTGCGCATGAGCACTTTGTAAGTAACCTGGTGCGTCAGAAGCTGATTGTGGCAATAGACGGACAGGTGGTGAAGCGCAAAGAGGGAGAGCCAACTTACCTGCTATACCTGCCGGAAGGCGAACTGCACGAAATCGCCCTGCTCTACATGAATTACCTGATCAGGTCGCATCATCAGCAGGTGATCTACCTTGGGCAGAATCTGCCTTTCAAGGATCTGCAGCTTACCTATAATCAGCTGAAACCTGATATTATCTGTACAGTCATGACGATCATACCTGAGCGCGATCAGGTGCAGGACTACATAGATAAACTCGCCACTACCTTCCCGGCTACGCAGATATACCTGTATGGCTACCAGGTGCAGCACGATTTCCTGACATTCCCCGAAAACACACACCGTCTCAGCTGCATCGAAGATTTTATTCGCGTGTTGACGCAGAAAAGCTAATGAGTTAAACAAAATAATATAGCTGTTATTGTTCAACAAAAAGGGCCAAATCCGAAAGGGTTTGGCCCTTTTTGTTGTCAGAAGTTCAATTTATGATCGATATGAGGTGAGTTTATTGTTTAAGTATTTAAAATAAATATTAAACAAAATTTGACCTTTATTAATTGTAGTCGTATAATTGTTTAGTTATTTTATTAAAAAGTTAAACATCATGACAGCGTTAGAATTTTCCAATCACATTCAGTTGGCAGCTGGTTCGTTGAAGCCGGTAGCCATGAACCTTACCCGCAATGCGGACGACGCGAAAGACTTAGTGCAGGAAACGTTGCTCAAGGCACTCTCGAACCGGGAGAAATTCAACGCTGGCACTAATCTAAAAGCATGGCTTTACACGATCATGCGTAATACGTTTATCAATAACTACAACAAGATCACCAAGCGCAGCAGCAATATCGATAGTACAGAGTACCTGCAGTACCTGAACACTGATGATAGCTTTGTGACGGTTAACAAAGGCACGGCCGCTTTCGTCATGAGCGATATCAAGGCTGCCATTGCCAGGCTTAATGAAGAGCACCGTACGCCTTTCATGATGTATTACATCGGGTTCAAATACCTCGAGATTGCCGAGAAACTAAATATTCCGATCGGTACCGTGAAAAATCGCATCCACATCGCCCGGAAGGAGCTGAAGAGGATGCTGCAGGTTTATGGCGACTAAAAACAACTTAAACCAGTTTTTTTAGTAAATTTCTAAATGATGTCAAAAAAAGTAATCGTGATCGGTGCCGGTTTCTCAGGTCTTTCCGCCGCCACTAGTTTGGCTGACCAAGGCTATGAAGTAACAGTGCTGGAGAAAAACACCACACCGGGAGGCCGTGCCCGCAGCTTCGAGGCCGAAGGCTATACCTTCGACATGGGGCCGAGCTGGTACTGGATGCCGGACGTGTTTGAGTCGTACTTCAATAAGTTTGGCAAATCCGTTTCAGATTATTATGACCTCGTGCGCCTCGACCCGTCTTATACCGTGGTCTTCGGTGAAGATGATTTTGTGGATGTGCCTGCATCACTTGAAGAATTAAAAGCCCTCTTCGAGAGATGGGAGCCAGGAAGTGCCACCCGACTAGACAAATTTCTGGAGCAGGCTGCCTATAAATATGAAGTCGGTATAAACCAACTCGTGTACAAACCGGGTCGCTCGGTGAGTGAGTTCATGAGCCTGCAGCTGCTAATGGATGTGCTCCGCATGGATGTGTTCCAGTCCATTCACGCCCATATCCGCCGTTTCTTTTCTCACGAAAAGATTATCAAACTGATGGAGTTTCCGGTGCTGTTTTTGGGTGCGCTGCCGCAAAACACACCTGCCTTATACAGTCTGATGAACTACGCCGATATCAGCCTCGGAACCTGGTACCCGATGGGTGGCATGTACAAGATCATCGAAGGTATGGTGCATCTGGCAGAGGAGAAAGGCGTGTCTTTCCTGTACAACCAGGATGTGCAGGAGATAGAGGTAGAACAAGGTATAGCCCATCGCGTCCGCACCGCTTCGGGTACATTTGAGGCAGAAGTGGTGGTGGCCAGTGCTGACTATCACCACGTGGAGCGCCACCTTATAGCCCCGGCCTATCGTAGTTATACAGAGGACTACTGGGACAAGCGGGTAATGGCGCCTTCCTGCCTGATCTTCTATCTGGGTATAGGAAAAAGGCTTGGCAACCTGCGGCACCATAACCTGTTCTTTGACGAAGACTTCGGGCCGCATGCCCACGAAATCTATACAGATCCTAAATGGCCGGCCAAGCCGCTGTTTTACGTGTCGGCTCCGTCAGTTACGGATGACAGCGTGGCCCCGGATGGCTGCGAGAACTTGTTTGTGCTGATGCCTGTGGCACCTGATCTCGAAGACACAGAGGAGCTGCGGGAGCGCTACTACAACATCATCATGGACCGCCTGGAGCATTTGACCGGGCAGGATGTGCGCAGTGCTGTGGTATACAAGCGCAGCTACGCCCACCGCGATTTTATTTCTGACTACAATGCCTTCAAAGGCAATGCCTATGGCTTAGCCAATACGCTGATGCAGACTGCCCTGCTCAAGCCCAGCCTGAAGAGTAAAAAAGTAAAAAATCTGTACTACACCGGTCAGCTGACGGTGCCGGGCCCGGGAGTGCCGCCGTCGCTTATCTCAGGACAGGTGGTGGCAAAAGAAGTGGCGAAGGAATACGCGCTGGCTAAACAAGAAATAATGAGTAAGTAACGCTCCAGATAAAACTATGGATCTATTTAAAGAAACCTGCCTCAACTGCAGCAAACTGATAACGGAGGCGTACAGCACGTCCTTTACGCTCGGTATCAAGACGCTGCACCGCAAATTCCATCAGCCTATTTATGCCATTTATGGCTTTGTGCGCTGCGCCGACGAGATTGTGGATACCTTTCATGACTTCGACAAACGCAAACTGCTCAGCGAGTTCCGCAAGCATACTTTTGAGGCCATTGAGCAAGGGATAAGCCTGAACCCGGTATTGCATGCCTTTCAGTGCGTGGTGAATGAGTATAAGATTGACCGGGAGTACATCGAAGCCTTTCTGAACAGTATGGCCATGGATCTGGAAGACCATGTTTACGATCCTGCTCTATATAAAGAGTACATCTACGGGTCGGCTGAAGTGGTGGGGCTGATGTGCCTGAAGGTGTTCTGCGAAGGGGATCAAGAGATGTTTGAGCGGCTGAAGAAACCGGCAAGTAGTCTGGGTGCGGCCTTCCAGAAAGTAAATTTCCTGCGCGATATGCAGAGTGATTTCAAGGACCGTGGGAGGGTATACTTTCCGGCTGTCGATATCCGCACGTTTAACAACGCCAGCAAAGAAGAAATAGAAGCCGACATTGCGCAGGACTTCAAAGATGCCTACGCCGGAATACTGGGTTTGCCGCGTTCTGCCCGTATGGGCGTATACCTAGCCTATGTGTATTACCTCAAGCTTTTCCACAAAATCAGAGGGTTGCCGGCAACCCATATCTTGAATGAGCGCGTAAGAGTACCTGATAACACAAAGTTTGCCTTACTTTTGGGCTCTTATCTCAGGTACCAACTAAACGCCATCTGAATCGTGAAGAATAGCTTACTGATATTACCCTTTTTACTCTTTTTTTACATTACGGCTCTGGCCGATAACACCAAGTCTTACAAGTTGCCTGATCTGCGTGTGCAGTTCCTGGAGGCTAGTCAGAATAGCAAGGCTGGCAGGGAGTTTCACAAGCTGATGAGCGACTACGAGGACAATAACCCTGTGGTGCTGGCTTACAAGGCGGTTTCGGAAGCCATTATGGCGAAACATGTCTGGAACCCTTACATGAAAATGAAGCACCTGCAGCGGTCTTCGGAGATATTTGAACAGGCCGTACAGCTCGATGCAGTCAATCCGGAAATCAGGTTTCTGCGCTTCACAGTAGAGCATTACGTGCCACGCTATCTGAATATGAGCAATAACCTGGAAGACGACAAAGCGAAGATCATTGCCGGGCTGGAGCGCCACCCGAAGTCCGGCCTGTCTAATGACATGGCCCGCGATATCCGGGATTTTATGTTGACAAAAGACCACTGCACCGAGCAGGAAAAACGAAAAATCAAAAGCATACCTATATAAGCCACATGCCGCTATACCTGTACCTGAACATCTTCACCATCCTGTTTCCGCTGTTGCTATCCTTCGACAGGAAAGTGACTTTTTACAAAAACTGGCCATACCTGTGGCCGGCAATCATTATCAATGCTGTCATGTTTATCATCTGGGACGAACTCTTCACGCAAGCTGGCGTATGGGGCTTCAACCCGGAGTATCTGGTAGGAATTTACATCTTTAGCCTACCCCTCGAGGAGGTACTTTTCTTTATCACGGTGCCTTACGCCTGCGTTTTTATCTACGACTGTCTCAATGCTTACATCACCAAAGACCTGCTGCAGCCTTATGCTAAGGCGATCACATTTGCGCTTATACCTGTGCTCTTACTTTTGGCGGTCTTTAATTTAGAAAAGCTCTATACTTCCATCACCTTTACCTTGCTGGCCGCTATGCTGGGGGTGCACTATTACTATTTCAACACAGAAAGATTCGGGCGCTTCTACCTGGCTTACATGGTGCACCTGGTTCCGTTCCTGCTGGTAAATGGCGTTTTGACTTATCTGCCGATAGTTTGGTATAACAACAGCCACAACCTGAATCTGCGCATTGTGTCTATACCCGTGGAGGACTCGATGTACTCCATGCTGATGCTTTTGTCGACAATTTCGATGTACGAGGGCTTAAAACAGCGCTTCGCCGTTAAACAATATCAACGCTTGGCTGTATAAAGGTATATGCGGAACCTTCAAGTCACGATCGATTCTAACTCAGGCTTTTGCTTCGGCGTGGTCTATGCCATCCAGATGGCTGAGGACCTGCTCGATGAGCAAGGGTATCTTTACTGTCTGGGTGATATCGTGCACAATGACGTGGAGGTGGAGCGACTGCAGAAGCGCGGTCTGCGCATCATCGACCATGGCCAGTTGCGCGAATTGCACGACGAGGCTGTCCTGATTCGTGCCCATGGCGAACCGCCTGCAACTTATCACGTGGCCCTGCAGAATAACCTGACCCTGATCGATGCCTCTTGTCCTGTGGTGCTCAAGCTGCAGAACCGGATCAAAACGTCTTACGACAAAGACGAGCGCATTTTTATCTACGGCAAGCATGGGCATGCTGAGGTGATGGGGCTGTTGGGGCAGACGAGCAACAAAGCGGTGGTGTTCGAGAATCTGGACGAACTGATGCAACATGAGTTGCCGCCCAAAATCACACTTTACAGCCAGACCACCAAAAGCACCAACAGCTTCTACAACATAAAGGACACGCTCGAGCAAAAGGGCTACGAAGTGGACGCCAACGACACCATCTGCCGGCAGGTATCGAATAGAGACAAAGATTTGCGGAAGTTTGCCGCTCAGTTTGATAAGATTATCTTCGTGTCGGGCACCAAGTCGAGCAATGGCAAAGTGCTCTATCAGGTATGCAAAGACACCAATCCGGCTACTTATTTTGTTTCGAAGGTAGAAGAAATACAGCCCGAGTGGTTTGCCGACGGAGACAAAGTGGGTATTTGCGGCGCAACTTCTACACCCATGTGGCTGATGGAGGAGGTGCGCGATACCTTACTAAAGGAAGCGGTGTAATCAGGTATAGGGATGGCCTGTGAAAACAGGTATACCCGAAGCGTGACTGTTCAATGTAGGTATAGCCAATCTCCAGCCTTTAAACAATCAAATGGCAAAGACAATCCATAGAGACAACAGAGGGGTCGCCATCGCAGCCATTATTGTGGTGTGCTGGTCTGGCCTGCTCGTATACCTGTTGCGCTTTCCGGTTGACTTTGCATCGCCTTTGCCATACCTGTTCATGCTGCTGCAGACGCACTTGTACACGGGGCTTTTTATAACCGCCCACGATGCCATGCATGGCGTTGCCGCTCCCGGCCGGCCAAAGTTGAACCGCATGATCGGCACTGTCACCGCTTTTCTCTTTGCCTATAACTGGTATCCGCGGCTTTTGCCAAGGCACCACCAGCACCACAGGCATGTGGCCACGGAGGAGGACCCGGACTACCACCACGGCTCTTTCTGGCCCTGGTACTACAGCTTTCTGAAGAACTACATCACATGGTGGCAGATCGTGCTGATGGCCATTACCTATAATGTGCTGCAGCTGTTTTTTCCGCTCGAGAATGTGGTCATGTTCTGGATGGTGCCGGCTATACTGGCTACGTTTCAGCTGTTCTACTTCGGGACCTACCTGCCACACCGCGGTGAGCATGCCTCCGAGAACAAGCACAAATCAGGTACACAGGCCAAAAACCACCTGTGGGCCTTTGTGAGCTGTTACTTCTTCGGCTACCACTATGAGCACCACGACAAGCCCTACCTGCCGTGGTGGCAGCTGTATAAAGCAAAAGGGTAGCCGATTTGAAATCAGCTACCCTTTTTGTTGTTTAAAAAATCGGCGACTTAGTGCGCGCCAGCTTCCTTGCGGCAGCAATCGTCCAGTTTGTTGTAGGCACGTGGCGTGGCTGGTTTGTCGTCGGCGTCGTAGCCTGTGTCGTTCACTGCCTTACGGATTTTGTCTTCGTTGGTCTTCTTCGGGTCGTAGGTAACAGTCAGCATCTTGGAATCCACGTCCAGGTTCGATTTTTTGACGCCCTTCTCATAAGCCATTGTTTTCTCTATACTCTTCTTGCACATGCCGCACACAGCTGAAGTTTTGATTTGAACTGTTTTTTCATTGCCGTTCTGGGCCTGTGCGCTCAACGTAGCGAAGAACATAACAAGTGCTAATCCGATGTTTCTGAAGATTTTCATAATGTGAAATTATTATTGGTGAAAGTTAGATGTATGATAATGATTTGGTTTCTATTAGAGCCGCTGGAGCAGTGCAAATGATGTGCCGCTATTCGATCTTGAAGCGCATACCTGCATAGATGACCCTGCCGGTAATTGGCCCCCACACCATGCTGGCGTCGAAGTTGGCACCAAAGGGATTATCTGCCCCTCTGATCGCATCCGGTTGACGGAAGTTCAACAGGTTCTCACCGCCCAGGTATACTTCCCAGCGCTTGAAGGCCCGCGACACCTGCCCGTTCAAGGTATAGAAAGCATCGGACTGGCGCACGTCCGCTGTACCGCTATGGCCTTCCATGTAGGCTAGTGGCATTTGTCCGAAGTACTGTGTGGTCAGGTCAGCGCGCCACTTGTCGAATGGCGTGGCAAAGCCGAGGTTCACGAAGAAGCGGTGCTGCGGGATCATGGGGCGCTGTTGCAGGGTGCCGTTATAGGTGGTCTGCACGTCGTAGTATTTATAGGCCGTCTTTACGTCAAAGCCTTTCAGCACCTCATACTGCAACTCCGCCTGAAAGCTGCGAGAGAAGGAGCGGCCCTGCAGGTTGTAAAACTCAACCTGGTTGGCGCTGCTGTACATGTCTGCCACTACCTGGTTCTGGAAAGTGGTATAGTAGTAGTCGGTGATGAAGGCGCCCGGACGACCGCCCAACTCAAAATACTGCGTAAAGGAGCCACCCAGGTTCCAAGCCTTCTCCGGCTGCAGTTCTTCCCGGAAGGTGAAGGCGCGATTGCTGACCAAAGCAGCCGTGTTCTCCGAAATAGGGTTAGCAACCCGGAACCCTTTTCCTGCCGCCAATCGGAAAATAGTGTTCGGGGTGAAGTCGTATTTTACATTAAGGCGAGGCGTAAATACAGTGCCATACAGGTTATGGAAGTCGGTGCGGGCGCCGGCCACCACGGTCAAGTTCTCCGCATTGTTAAAGATGTATTCCGCAAATATGCCTGGCACCTGCTCTGTGCGCGCCAGTCTGGTTTGCTCCAGTCGCTCGGTATAGTCGTCGTAAAGGAAACTGGCGCCCACTTTATAGGTATGGCCGGTATGCCCAATGATGGACTGGAAAATGAAGCGCAGATCGCCGGTGTTCTGCTCACCGTTATACTGCCGGCGGCCATAAAGTGAATTAAACTTGTGGTGTACACCTGATGAAATAAAACCCAAACTCTGGTAAGGCTTGCCCTTAAAAGTATAGGAGGTCTTATTGTAAAAGGACAGACGATCCGTTTCGGATTCGGTACCATAGTTTTGCTCAGGTCCAATTGCTTCGCCTTTTTCATAGTCCATCTGACCGCCCAACTTGGTTTCACGCAAGGCGTTTATACCAAACTCTGATACCCAATCGCCGTTGGTATACTTCCACTTGTTATATACATTATGATGCGTGCCAAGTGGCAGGTCCATAAAGCCGTCCTTGTTGCGGTCCACACGGTTACCCAGGTGGTCGCTGTGCAGCATAAGGAGCGTGCTCCACTTCGGGCTCACCTGCGCCGACACGTTCAAGTTGGCGTCAAACTTGGCGAGGCTGTTTCCATACAGGTTCAGGTATAGCCGTTCGCTTTTCTCAGGGTCCTTCAGTTTCACGTTCACCTGTCCCGAGATCGATTCGTAGCCGTTTAGCACCGAGCCCATTCCTTTTATGATGTCAATGGACTCAATGTAAGTGCCAGACAAGTAGTTGAGACGGTAGGGGGTGGAAAGGCCGCGCAGGGCCGGCACGTTGTCGGTAGTGAGCAAGGTATAGGAGCCGTCCAGCCCGAGCATTTGGATCTGCTTGGCACCCGAAACCGCGTCAGTAGTCGTTACTTCCACGGAGGCATTTGTCTCGAAACTTTCCGCCAGGTTGCAACAGGCCGATTTTTCCAGGTCACGAGTCGTTATGATCTGCGAGTTTGTCGGCGTGAGAGCGGAGTAGCGCGTCTGTTGTCCTTCCACTACTACTTCTCTTATGGAACTGGTAGGTATGAGTGCAACAATTACAGTTGTTTTGCCACTGATATCAATCGTATCGGGCTTGTAGCCCAGGTAAGACACGATGATCTGAGGGCTAATGGCGTCGGTCAGTTGGAGTGTGAAGTTTCCGCTGGCATCAGTAGCAGTGCCTTTAGACGTTCCCTTCCACACGGCATTGGCGCCTATCAGAGGTGTTTTGCTGGATTGGTCTACCACTGTGCCCGTCAGCTGCTGGGCGGCGGCAGGTATAAGTATAGTAATAAGGAGTGCAAACGTGCCGAAGATTCGGCTGATGGTTCGCACAGGTATGCTGGAATACATATTCTTTATTGATTAAAATTTCTGAATGCAGGTTTGTGCATAGGCCTTTAGCCAATGCAGGACTTTGTGCAAACGGAAATCCTAGACGATAAGAATTTGTAGCCGATGGAGTAGTTGAATGCCGTAGAGCGGGGGAGAACTATCGGAGTAAGTAAGAATCCTTTGGTCGGTGGCAGGCTCCGGCGCCCAAGTGGTAAAGAGTGGTGTGAATGCAGCCGCAAAGAAAACAGGAATCTCCAGCGATAGACTTTTGATAGAAGAGACCGGCTCCAGCTTTTCAAAGGAAAGTTCTGTGGTACAGCAATCGTCTTCTTCAGCTTCCTGTGTGTCAGGCTCTTGGCAGCAACCATCCGCTTGCTCCTGTGCGGCCGACATTTTCAGCCCGGTCATCAGGCAGAGTTGTTCGCTCAAAGCCACGCCAAACGAGCCCAGCAAAATGCTCAGGGTAAGGAGTAGCGTAACCGTATGACGGATGGTCTGATTCACAGTGCAAATATACGGATAAACTCCCCACTTTTACTACAAACTTTATCCACTCTCGGGATATTGCCCCACTTTCTACCACATTCTCCACTTTGTCCCACTTTTGACAAAAATGCCTTCATAGAGCAATAGTTTAGGTCTGCTTATTGGGTTAATATGTTGTCTTACAGGATTTTATAATATATAGTCTCTCGTATATTAACGAACTAGTATATTTTATGCAAATAAACTTATCCGCAAAATGAAGGTCCGAAATGTGGATAATGTGGATAAGTGGGGTGGATAACCGTAATTTATCCACAAAGTGGTAAAAAGTGGGAGATTGTGGTTGCGGTGTTTTGGTGAATCGTTACATTTGTATACTCCGAAAACTATACGGACTCAACTGTCATATACATGAACTTCCTGTCTGGCGAATACGAATGCAAGATTGATCCAAAGGGAAGGTTGGTTTTACCTGCGAAGATAAAATCCAACCTGCCGGAGGCGTCTGGCAATCATGTGGTGCTGACAAGAGGTTTCGAGCCTTGCCTCGTGCTTTACCCAAAATCGGAGTGGAAGACGATCTATGATAAGGTGGCAGGTCTGAACGAGTTCAACGAGGAGTACCGCCAGTTTCAGCGCAATTTCTTCCGTGGCAACACGGAGATCGAGCTGGACGGCACCGGTCGTTTCATCGTGCCACGCACCATGGCCCGTTTCGCCGATCTGGAGAAAGAGGCGATTGTGGTAGGCTTGGGAAACCGTGTTGAGATCTGGAACCCTGACAAGTATGAGGACTTCCTCATCAAGGACCAGCAGAGTTTCTCACAACTGGCCGAGAAGTTTTTAGGAGATAAACCGGCGGAAGCGCCTTTGATTTAATGGAGTACCACAGACCGGTTATGCTGCAGGAATGCATAGACGCGCTGGCGATCAAACCAGATGGCGTGTATGTCGATGTGACGTTTGGAGGCGGTGGTCACTCTAGCGTAATTGCCAGCAAGCTGACGACAGGTCAGCTTTACTCGTTTGACCAAGACCGCGACGCAGAGGAGCAGTCGAAGAAGATCGATAGTCCTGCTTTTACGTTTGTGCGCGCCAACTTCAGGGACCTGAAAAAGTACCTGCGCCTGTACCGCGTGAAAGAAGTGGACGGTATACTGGCCGACTTAGGCGTGTCATCGCACCAGTTCAACGAGGCCGAGCGTGGTTTTTCAACCCGCTTCGATGGACCGCTTGACATGCGCATGGATCCGGAGTCAGGTATGCCGGCAAGCGAGGTAGTGAACACCTACAGCCAGGAGCAACTGCACAGGATCTTCGGAATTTATGGCGAAGTGAAAAACGCCAAGACGCTGGCCGGTGTGATCGTGTCGCAGCGGGCCCGCAAGCCGATCGAGACGATCGGGGAGTTTAAACAAGCGATCAGTTCCTGCACCCCGCGTGGGAAGGAGAATAAATACCTGGCGCAAGTGTTTCAGGCGCTGCGCATAGAAGTAAACGACGAGCTGAAGACGCTCGAGGAAATGCTGGAGCAGGCGGCCGAAGTGCTGAAGCCCGGCGGTAGACTGGTGGTCATGTCATACCACTCACTCGAAGACCGGCTCGTGAAGAATTTTATAGCCAAAGGCAAGTTCTTCGGAGAAGTGGAAAAAGACCTGTTCGGCAACGAGAAAAAACCACTCGACGCTGTCAACCGAAAGCCGATTGTGCCATCGGAACAGGAATTACTCGAGAACAGTCGCTCACGCAGCGCCAAACTAAGAATCGCAGAGAAGAGATAGCGAATGCAGAAATAGAATTAACAACAGTGTAGTAACCTAAACTTAACTATGGCTCCTAACCTTATGACTAAGACAGCTGCCGCGCCCAAGGGCAACACGCTGCGCGTGAAGCCAGAGGAAGAGGTGAAGCCGGAGGTGAAGGCAAAAAAGAAAGGGTTCAGCCTGTTCAAATGGCTGGATAAATACACGAACGTTGATTTTCTGTTTCAGGAGGGCGTGCCGACCAAGTACCTGCCGCATGTGCTTTTCCTGACAGGTATTACGCTTTTCTATATCGGCAACACCCACTATGCCGAGAAGACCATCCGCAAAATAGCTAAGATTAAAGTTGAGACAGAAGACCTCCGGGCGGATTACACCACCCTGAAGTCTGATTATATGGGCGCCAGCAAGCAGTCTGAAGTGGCGCGCAACGTGGCACCACTGGGCCTAGTTGAAAGTTCATCTCCACCCTATCAAGTTGAAGTTGCGGAAGATGAATATTAAGAAGGAAATCGTACTGCGCGTACGGATCGTGTTCCTATTGGTCTGCCTTTTTGCATGTGCGATCGTGTACAAGATTGTGCAGATACAGGTGCTGGATGGTACCAAGTGGAAGCAGATCTCGAAGGAGCGCCGCATACGCTACCAGCCAGTTCCGGCTACCCGTGGCAATATCTACTCTGACAACGAGAGCATATTGGCCACTTCGCTGCCGTTTTACCGCGTTGCGTTTGACCCGGCAATTGCCCAGGCCGAGACTTTCAACGCAGGTATAGACTCGCTGGCCATGCTGTTGTCGCGATTCTACAAAGACCAGTCGCCGGAACATTATCGCCGCAAGATCAAAAATGCACGACATGCCGGCAGGAGGTACATAAGACTGAACAGCCGCCAGATCAACTACCAGGAGAAGAAGATGATGGCGAGCTGGCCGATCTTCCGGGCTGGTAAGAACAAAGGCGGGGTGATCTTCGAGAAAGTAGAGAAGCGCTTCAAGCCTTTCGGTATGCTGGCTGAGCGTACCATCGGCTTTATAAATGAGGACAAAAACGGCGCGGGGCTGGAATACAGCTTCAATGGCGATTTGGCGGGCACCGATGGGGAGGCCCTTTTTGAGCGTATAGCAGGCGGTAACAAACCGATCTACGACGGTACGGAAGTGGCGCCACAGAACGGTTACGACATTAAAACTACCATCGATATCAACCTGCAGGACGTGGCGGAGAATGCGCTCTACAAGGCTTTGGTGGAGAAGAACGCCGACTACGGTTGCGTGATTCTGATGGAGGTGAAGACAGGCGAGATCAAGGCGATGGCCAATTTGGGCAGAACCAAAGGTGGTTACATTGAAGATTATAACTATGCGGTTGGTAACCAAGGGCGTACGGAGCCGGGATCTACTTTTAAGCTGGCTTCTATGCTGGCGCTTTTTGAGCATTCCGACGTGGACCTGACTGACACGGTTGATACTGGAGACGGCCGGTACCGCATTAAAAACACGACCATGACCGACGTGAAAATCGGCGGTTACGGCAAGATCACGGCACAGGAGGTTTTCGAGAAGTCATCTAACATCGGGGTGGCCAAACTGATTCAGGATAACTTCAGTGACAACCCGCAGGCTTTTGTGGATTACTTGCACAAGTTTGGTTTGAGCAGCACATTGGGTTTTCAGATGGACGGTGAGGCAAGGCCTTACATCAAGAACACCAGTGATAAAACATGGTATGGCACAACGCTTACCTCCATGTCAATCGGCTACGAAATGAAGCTGGCCCCGCTGCAGACACTGGCACTTTACAATGCCGTGGCAAACAATGGGGTGAAGGTACAACCAATCATCGTGAAAGAGATCCGTCGCGCTGATCAGGTGATTCAGACATTTCAGACGCGGGTGCTGAACGATCGAATTGCCTCTGAAGAGACCATTAAAAAGGTACGTGCCATGCTGGAAGGCGTGGTGCAGAACGGTACGGCTAAGAACATTAAAAGTGCCGACTATAAAGTAGCCGGCAAAACTGGAACCGCCCGCAAGGTGAAAGACGGTAAATATGTGAAGCTATACTCGACTTCGTTTGCCGGCTATTTCCCGGCTGACAACCCGAAATATAGCTGCATTGTGATCATCGACAGTCCGAGAGGGGTGAACGTGTACGGCGGCGATGTGGCCGCGCCTGTGTTCAAGGAAGTGGCCGACAAGGCTTATGCTCGCGACTTGGCCATGCACCAGCCGCTGCGTGCCCGTGTGGTGCCGAACAAAGACAGTTTGCCACAGGTGAAAGCCGGCAGCTTGGATGATCTGGGCCTGATATTGAACAAGATCGGCGTAAGCAACCACTCCACGGCGACAAGCGATGACGAGTGGGTGCGTGTGACACCGCAGATGCGCTCGCTTAAGTTTGAGCCAAACCCGGTAAGGGGCGGTCAGGTGCCCGACGTAACCGGTATGACACTGCGCGACGCGCTGTTCATTTTGGGCAACCAGCACCTGAAGGTAAGTGTGGAAGGGATGGGCAAGCGGGTACAAAAGCAATCCGTGCAGCCGGGCACTGAAATTAATAAGGAAACAAAAATTACAATTGTACTGAGCTAATGCAGCTATTGCAGGACATATTGAAAGACGTTACCGTGCTGGAAAGCCACGGTCCGCTGGATGTGCAGGTCGAGTCGATCACCTTCGACTCGCGCCAGGTGCAGCAAGGCGTGCTGTTTGTAGCTATGCGCGGTGTGCAGGTAGACGGGCACGACTTCATGGCGAAAGCCGCGGAGGCGAAGGCCGTTGCCATTGTGTGCGAAGAATTACCGGCTGAACTGGCCGAGGATGTTACTTATATCAAGGTAAAAAACAGCGGTCAGGCCTTGGGTATGATGGCTTCTGCGTTTTACGGCCATCCGTCCAGAAAACTGAAACTGGTGGGCGTAACGGGTACAAATGGCAAAACCACTTCCGTGACCTTGTTGCACAAGCTATTCCGCGAACTGGGCTACCATGTGGGTATGATCTCCACAGTGCAGAACCAGATTGACGAAGAGGTAATCCCATCGACGCATACCACGCCGGATGCGGTTTCACTCAATGCTTTGCTGGATAAGATGGTAAAGGCAGGCTGTGCTTATGCTTTTATGGAAGTAAGCTCCCATGCCATGGTGCAGCAGCGTGTAGCAGGTATAACCTTCGCTGGTGGCGTTTTTACCAACATCACACACGACCACCTCGACTACCACGGCACGTTCGACGAGTACATCAAAGCGAAGAAGTCCTTCTTTGATATGCTACCGGCTGGTGCTTTTGCCCTGATCAATGCCGACGACAAACGCGGCCCGGTGATGGTGCAGAACACTAAAGCCGATGTGCGCTACTTTTCGCTGCGCAAAGTTACCGACTTCAAGGCACGCTTGATTGACAACACGCTGCAGGGGCTACATTTGGAGATAGATGGACACGAGATTTGGGCCAAACTAATTGGGGCGTTCAACGCCTACAACTTACTTGGTGCTTATGGTGTGGCAGTGCTGCTAGAGGAAGATCCTATGGAAGCGCTCACTATACTCTCGAGCTTGGATACAGCAGCTGGCCGCTTCGATTACATAGTGTCGGAGCAGGAGCAAATCACCGGTATAGTAGACTATGCCCATACGCCAGATGCACTGGAAAACGTGCTGAACACGATTCAGCAAATACGTACGCCGTTGCAAACGGTGATAACAATAGTTGGCTGTGGCGGCAACCGCGACGCGACTAAGCGCCCGGTGATGGCCGACATCGCCTGCCGTCTGAGCGACAAGGTGATTTTAACGTCCGATAATCCGCGTTTCGAAGAGCCACAGGCGATACTGGAAGACATGCAGAAAGGTGTAAAGCCGCTCGACTTCAAGAAGACGCTGAGTGTGCTCGACAGAAGAGAAGCCATCCGTACGGCCTGTATGTTGGCCGGTAAGGGTGATATCATCCTGGTGGCGGGCAAAGGCCACGAAACTTACCAGGAGATCAAGGGTGTGAAATACCCCTTCGACGATAAACAGGTACTGCAGGAAGCTCTGCAACAGCTTGGCAAATAAGACAAACTGAAAAACAAAGGAGAAACGATTACAGATTAAATGCTTTACCACCTCTTTACATACCTTGACCGTGAGTACGACCTATTAGGGGCGGGTGTATTCCAATACATCTCCTTCAGGGCGGGTATGGCAACGCTGACATCCTTGCTGATTGCGATGATGTTTGGCGGACGACTGATTAAAATACTGCAGCGCAAACAAGTAGGCGAAAGCATTCGCGACCTCGGGCTGGAAGGCCAGATGGAGAAGAAAGGCACCCCGACCATGGGCGGTCTGATCATCTTGTTGGCTATACTGGTACCGACCTTGCTATTCGCCCGTCTCGACAATATTTATGTGCTCCTGATGATCGTTTCGACGATCTGGCTGGGCCTGATCGGCTTTCTGGATGACTACATCAAAGTGTTCAAAAAGAACAAAGAGGGACTGGCCGGAAAATTTAAGGTGCTGGGTCAGATTGGCTTAGGAATTATTGTGGGTTTGACCCTATACTTTAGTGACGATGTTGTCGTAAGGCAGTACATCTTCACCGATGGTTCTACCTCCGCCGTGAACGCCACGAGCAAGTGGGTGGACATCAAATCCATGATTACGACTATACCTTTCCGCAAAAATAACGAACTCGATTACTGCAATCTGTTTTCTTTCGCGGGTCCGCTTTTCGCAGACTGGTCGTGCTACCTGTACATCCCGTTCGTGATTCTGGTAATCACGGCCGTATCTAACGGCGCTAACATCACCGACGGAATCGACGGTCTGGCGGCTGGTACCTCGGCCATCATCGGCCTTACGCTGGCGATCTTTGCCTGGGTATCGGGTAACACCATTTTTGCGGATTATCTCGACATCATGTTCATCCCGAACTCGGGTGAGCTGACCATTTTCGCATTGGCCTTTGTGGGAGCCTGTGTGGGTTTCCTGTGGTATAACTCGTATCCGGCACAAGTGTTTATGGGTGATACCGGTAGTTTAGCGATTGGTGGTATCATCGCGGTGATGGCCCTGATCGTGCGCAAAGAGCTGCTTATACCTATCCTGTGCGGCATCTTCCTGATTGAGAATCTGTCGGTGATGCTGCAGGTGAGTTACTTCAAGTATACCAAAAAGAAATACGGGGAAGGCCGACGCATCTTTAAGATGTCGCCGCTGCACCACCACTACCAGAAAAATGGCTACCATGAGTCCAAGATCGTTTCGCGCTTCTGGATTGTGGGCATCATGCTGGCGATTTTGACATTGGCAACCCTGAAACTGCGCTAAAACCTAACGAAAACAAACCATGAAACTAGCGATACTCGGAGCGGGAGAAAGTGGCGTAGGAGCGGCTTTGCTGGCAAAGGCAAAGGGGCTGGACGTGTTCGTGTCCGATATGGGGCAGATCAAGGAGGTATACAAAGCGAAGCTGGCAACAGCGGCTATACCTTACGAAGAAGGCACCCATACCTTTGAGCGCATATTGGAAGCCAACGAGATCGTGAAGAGCCCGGGTATACCGGACAAGGCAGCTATAATTCAGGAGGCGATCAAAAAAGAGATCCCGATTATCTCGGAGATCGAATTTGCCGGCCGCTATACCGATGCGAAGTTCATTTGCATTACCGGTACGAATGGAAAGACGACCACCACGCTACTGACTTACCACTTGCTGAAGAGCGCAGGTATAAACGTGGGCTTGGCTGGTAACATCGGCGAGAGTCTGGCTGAGAAAGTAATTGACAATAAACACGAGTACTACGTGGTGGAGCTGAGCAGTTTTCAGCTCGACAACATGTATCAGTTCAAAGCACATATTGGAGTACTGTTAAATATTACGCCAGACCACCTAGACCGGTATGGCTATGATCTAAACAAGTACGCCGCCTCTAAGTTGCGCATTGCGCAGAACATGAGCGGCGCGGACTACTTTATCTACAACAACGATGATGATATTATCCGTAATGCGTTCGATTCTGCGTCTTTTGGCGGAACCACAATCCCATTCTCACTCCAAAACACGGAGGGTACGAAAGTACTATGTGAAGGGACGCATGTAAAAGTCAACGTCAAATTCTTTGAAGGTGACATTGATGCTTCGCGCTCTGCCCTAATTGGCAAGCACAACCAGTACAACACCATGGCCGCCGTGGCCGTCGCCAAGCTGATGGGCGTGGAGGACAGCCAGATTGAAAATGGGCTGGAGACTTTTGAGAACGCTGAGCACCGCTTGCAGGTGATCACAGTGTCAAAGGAAGTCACCTACATCAACGACTCGAAAGCGACCAATGTGGAAGCCGTATATTATGCCTTGGAAGGTATAAAGCAGCCGATCATCTGGATCGCGGGCGGTGTAGACAAAGGCAATGACTATAGTGTGCTAACCGAACTGGTGAAAGAGAAAGTGAAAGTGCTGGTGTGTCTGGGCAAGGACAACGACAAGTTGAAAGAAGCATTCGGGCGCATTGTGCCAGTGGTAGTGGAAACCACTTCCATCGAGTATGCCGTGCGCATGGGCCGCTTGCTGTCGACGCCGGGCGATGTGGTGCTCTTGTCGCCGGCCTGCGCAAGTTTTGATTTGTTCAATAATTACGAGCACCGGGGGCAGCGCTTCAAGGAGGCCGTAGAGAAGATAGTTTTGAAAAAGTAAGATTTTTAATTTTTAGCCAAAGGTATTATGATCAAGCAGTGGTTACAGCGGAACCTGAAAGGGGACGCGGTGCTTTGGGGCATCGTGCTGATGTTCTCGCTTATCAGCATGGCAGTCGTGTATTCGGCTACCGGTACCTTGGCGTACAAGCAAAAAGACGGTAATACGGAGTACTTCCTCTTCAAGCACTCGTCGCTGATCTTCATCGGTTTGGCCTTTATGTGGTTGGCGCACAAGATCGATTACCGTTACTACTCTCGATTATCATTAGTGGCGCTTATCCTATCGGTGCCGCTTTTGCTCTATACCTTCTTCTTTGGTTCGAACATCAACGAGGCTTCTCGCTGGATCACTATTCCGGTGATCAACCAGACGTTTCAGCCATCGGATTTGGCCAAACTGGCGCTGATTTCCTATCTGGCCAGCATGCTCTCCAAGAAGCAGAACAACCTGGATGACTGGAAGCGCAACCTGATCCCGATTTTTGCCTGGACAGGTTTTATCTGCGCCTTGATCGCTTTGACGAACACTTCTACAGCGGTGTTGCTATTCCTGACCAGTCTTTTGCTGATGTTCATTGGACGTGTGCCAATGAAATCGCTGGCAGTTTTCGTGTTGGCAGGTGCCATGTTAGGCGGAGTAGGTCTGGCAGCAGGTCAGCGCTTAGGCACGGCTATTAGCAGGGTAGAGGCCTTTTTTGATGAGTCCGAAACTGCTTTCCAGCTCGAGCAGTCCTACATCGCGATTGCGACAGGTGGTGTGGTAGGCAAAGGTCCGGGCAACAGCGATCAGCGCGACATTCTGCCGCACCCTTACTCTGACTTTATTTATGCAATCATACTAGAGGAATACGGTTTGTTGGGCGGTGCCTTGGTGCTGTTCCTATACCTAGCCTTGCTCTACAGGGGATTGGTGACTGTTACGAAAAGCAACGGTGCCTTTGGAGGTTTGCTGGCAGCTGGTCTGAGTTTCAGTCTGGTGCTGCAGGGCATGATCAACATGGGCGTGGCCGTTGGGCTTGGTCCGATCACGGGTCTGCCGTTGCCGCTCCTGAGTATGGGTGGAACGTCCTTGATCTTCACAGGTATTTCGATCGGGATTATCCTGAGCGTGAGCCGTACCGTGAAAGGGGAAGAGTCATTTAGTTCAACCGCAAAAGTGACGGCCAATGCCTAAGTCGAAGCGTCCATATCGCTTCATCATCAGTGGTGGCGGCACCGGCGGGCATATTTACCCGGCTATTGCCATTGCCAACCAGATCAAGGTGGTGCACCCTGATGCGGAGATCCTATTTGTAGGAGCGATCGGGCGTATGGAAATGACACGTGTGCCAGAAGCGGGCTATAAGATCGTTGGTCTCTGGATCAGCGGACTGCAGCGCCGTCTTACACTGGACAACCTCTCTTTCCCTTGGAAAGTGATTTCCAGTATCCGGATGTCGAACAAGATCATCCGTGATTTTAAACCGGATGCTGTGGTGGGAGTGGGAGGCTATGCCAGTGGTCCACTTTTGTATGCAGCGACCAGAAAAGGTATACCTGCATTAGTGCAAGAGCAGAACTCTTATGCGGGTATCACCAATAAGCTGTTGGCGAAACGGGTGCAGAAAATCTGTGTGGCTTACAACAACATGGACGCCTTCTTCCCAGCCGAAAAGCTGGTGATGACGGGCAATCCGGTTCGAAAAGACATCATGGAGCTCGAAGGCAAACGCCGCGAGGCTTTGCTGCATTTCGGATTGACTTCTGAAAAGAAAACTATACTGGTCATAGGCGGAAGCCTTGGTGCCAGAACGATAAACCAAAGTATAGCCTCAGGTCTGCAGCAAATTGCTGATGCTGGTTACCAGTTGATCTGGCAGACGGGCAGAGCATTTTATCCGCAGGCGCAGGAATTGGAGAAGCCTTATGCCGATGCAGGTATACGCGCCTTCGATTTTATCCGACAGATGGATTTGGCCTATGCCGCTGCCGATGTGGTGGTATCCAGAGCCGGGGCGCTTTCGATTTCAGAACTGTGTCTGGCCGGCAAGCCGAGCATACTGGTGCCTTCACCGAACGTGGCCGAAGATCATCAGACTAAAAATGCCATGTCGCTGGTGCAGGAGCAGGCCGCCTTATTGGTGCGCGACGCCGAAGCACAGCAAAAGCTTATCCCGGCTGCATTAGAGTTGGCCGGAAACGAGGCAGAGCAACACCGTCTGGCGCAGAATATATTGAAACTGGCGCGGCCAAATGCCGCTGTCGATATTGTAAACGAACTGTTAAAGTTGATCAAGTGAGACTGGAAGATTATAGCTATATCTATTTCCTTGGCATCGGCGGAATCGGCATGAGTGCCATTGCCCGCTGGTTCAATGCCCGGAAGCTTCCGGTATGGGGCTATGACAAGACCCGCACCCCACTCACTGAGGCGCTGGAGCAGGAGGGCATCCGGGTGCATTATGAAGATGATGTAAACCAGTTGCCAAAAAAAATACTGGAAAACAAGGAGACCACTCTGGTGGTGCTCACGCCGGCTATACCTGCCGAGCACACGGAGTGGGCCTACTTGAAAGAACAGGGTTATACCATCAAGAAGCGTTCGGAGGTGCTGGGCATTATCACGGGTTCAGCTTATACCGTAGCAGTGGCCGGAACGCATGGCAAAACGACTACTTCGTCTATCGTGACGCACCTGCTGCACGAGGGCGGTGTGGATTGTTCGGCTTTCCTGGGAGGTATAGCTACCAACCTGAATTCGAACCTCTTGATTGGAAAAGGTACGGCTGAGCAAGAGACGATTGTGGTGGAAGCAGATGAGTACGACCGTTCTTTCCTGACGCTATACCCGGACATCGCAATCGTGACGTCGGCTGATCCCGATCACCTGGATATTTACGGCGACAAAGAGGAACTGATCAGGACCTTTCAGAAGTTCATCAGTCAGGTGAAACCCGGCGGTTACCTGATTTTGCATAGCGACACTGACCCACGTTTGCTTGAAAAAGTGCAGAAAGATGTTCGGGTGATTCGTTACAGTCTGAATGAAGGCGAAGGGTATGTGCAACAGCTTGACATACAGGGGTACAGCTTCTGTTTTGATGCGGGAACACCCTTCGGTAACATAGCACGTTTGGTGTTGGCTTTACCTGGATATCACAATGTAGAGAATGCGCTGGCTGCGCTGATAGCGGGTCAGATCATGGGAGTGTCCGAAGACAAGTTGCGCGACGCGTTGGCAAGTTACAGAGGTGTGAAGCGACGCTTCGAAGTGGTGTATGAAGGGCAGGGCAAAGTATACATTGACGACTATGCGCACCACCCGAAAGAGATTGATGCGTTCATGACGTCTTTGCGTGCCATTTACCCGGACAAAAAGCTGACCGTAGTGTTTCAGCCGCATTTGTTCAGCCGCACCCGCGATTTTGCAACCGAATTTGCACAGAGTTTGAGTGCTGCTGACGAACTGATCTTGCTGGATATATACCCAGCACGGGAAAAGCCAATTGAAGGCGTAACTTCAGAAATGATTTTAGGCTTGATAAATGGCCCGAAAAAGAGACTTTTGCATAAAGAGAATGTGGCGTCTTATTTAGCTGAAAACACTGATTTTGAGGTGTTGGCAACAGTTGGAGCCGGCGATATCGATACATTAGTAAAGCCTATAAAAAATATTTTAGAAAATAACTGAAATGGGCTTGAATAGTAAAATAAAATCTTTAATTTTTGCATGTTGTAGCGTGGTTACGATCGCCGCTCTTGCAGGATTTGCCTCTTCTCGCCAAAATGAAAAAAAGTGTGAGAAAGTGTCAATAAATATTGATAATGAGTACAACAATTACTTTATTGGGGAAGAGGAAGTAAGAGACCTACTAACCCGAGAAGGTGAACGAAAATTAGAAGGTTTGCCCAACCAGCAGATCGATCTGAAAAGCCTTGAAAAACGCATCGAAGCACATAGCTTTGTGAAGGAAGCAGAGGTTTATAAAGGTCTCGACGGCAACATCAAAGTAAGTATTAAACAGAATAGGCCTATAGCTAGAATTATACGACCAGATCAAGATGTCTACATCGACGCAGAGGGTAATATGCTGCCCCTGTCCGACCGATATACCGCTCGTGTAATACCAATTACGAAGACCCAGTCCGGCAGACCGTTCGGCAGGGATTTCTTTCAGGACTCTACAGGCCAGGCCTATATTTCCTTGCTGCGTTTCATTGAAACCGATCAGTTTTGGAAAGCCCAATTAGCCCAGATGCATATCGATGAAAAGGGCAAAGTTTCTTTTCTGCCACAGGTAGGGGAACACACCATTGAGTTTGGGAAGCCAAATGACATGGAACAGAAATTTAAAAAGTTGATGGTCTTTTATAAAGAAGTGCTGCCCGTGATGGGCTGGGATAAATATAAGAGAGTCAATGTGGAGTACGAAGATCAGATTATTTGTGAATAACATATACAGCATATGCAGAACGACAAAATAGTAGTAGGCTTGGACATCGGCACAACCAAAGTTTGCGCACTTGTTGGTCGGAAGAATGAGTATGGAAAGCTGGAAATCCTGGGGATGGGCAAAGCCATCTCGGAAGGGGTGGTACGCGGTATTGTCAGCAACATCGACAAAACTGTAGAGGCGATCAGAAAAGCCGTTCAGCAGGCCGAAGATCAGGCGAGCATCAACATCAAGGTGGTCAACGTGGGCATTGCCGGGCAGCACATCAAGAGCCTGCAGCACAATGGCAGCATCACCCGCCAAATGACGGATGATGAGATCACGGTTGAGGATGTGAACCGCCTGACGAACGACATGTACCGCCTGGTAACGCCTCCGGGAAGTGAGATCATTCACGTGATGCCACAGGAGTATAAAGTGGATTACGAAGAGGGTATAGTTGATCCGGTAGGTATGTCGGGGGTGCGTCTAGAGGGCAACTTCCATATCATCACCGCGCAGTCGAACGCGATCAGCAATATTAACAAATGCATCGCCCGTGCCGGTCTGGAGATTGATAATCTGATTTTGGAGCCACTTGCTTCGAGCATGTCGGTACTAAGCGACGAAGAGAAGGAAGCCGGGGTAGCCTTAGTTGATATTGGTGGAGGCACAACGGACCTGGCCATTTTCAAAGACAATATTATCCGCCATACGGCAGTTTTACCTTTCGGGGGAAATATCATTACGTCAGACATCAAGCAGGGCTGCATGGTAATGCAGAACCAGGCGGAGCAGCTGAAAGTGAAGTTTGGAAAGGCGATTGCTGACGAGGCCTCTGATAATGAGATTGTTTCGATCCCGGGCTTGCGTGACCGTACGCCTAAAGAGATCTCTCTGAAGAACCTGGCCTATATTATTGAGGCGAGAATGGAAGAGATCGTGGAACTGATCTACTCGGAAATTGTTCGTTCAGGGTATAGCAACAGCCTGGCAGCCGGTATCGTGATCACAGGCGGAGGCGCTCAGCTTCAGAACCTGGTGCAACTGGTAGAGTACATCACCGGTATGGATACCCGCATTGGCTATCCGAACGAGCACCTGGGCAAGTCGAAGATCGATGCTGTAAAGAGCCCGATGCACGCAACGGGTGTGGGGCTGGTGTTGGCTGGCTACCAGTCACTTGACCAGCGTGAAGAGAAGCATGTGGAGGTGCAGCAGCACGAAGAGTATAACAGAGTGGTAACAACAAAGACCGCCAGCAAAGAAAGCAGCGGCAAGGGATTGCTCGACAGAATTAAAGGACTTCTGTCGGACGACATCGATTAGTAAGAAGCATAATTATTAGAAACCCATAATAGCAGGAGATTTTAGTATGACATCAATGTACAGTTTTGACCTGCCGGCAAGCGGTAAGTCCATCATCAAGGTGATTGGCGTCGGGGGCGGTGGCAGCAACGCGGTTAACCACATGTATAGCCAAGGTATCAAAGATGTGGAATTCGTGATCTGTAATACAGATATGCAAGCGCTGAAAAGCAGCAGTGTTCCAAATAAACTACAAATAGGCTTGAACCTGACTGAAGGTCTTGGCGCCGGTGCCAACCCTGAGAAAGGAAAGCATGCAGCGCTGGAGAGCAAGGAAGAGATACGCGAGTTACTAAGCAACGATACCAAGATGGTGTTTATCACGGCTGGTATGGGTGGTGGTACAGGTACTGGTGCAGCTCCGGTTATCGCAAAGGTGGCTAAAGAACTCGGTATCCTAACAGTGGGTATTGTTACAGCTCCTTTCGTTTTCGAAGGAAAGAAGAAAAAGACTGCCGCTGAGAACGGTATCAAAGAACTAAGTGAAAATTGCGACACAATCCTTGTTATCCTCAATGATAAGCTGCGCGAGATGTTCGGTAACCTGACCATTCGTGAGGCTTTCTCCAAAGCTGACAACGTGTTGACAACAGCCGCTAAATCTATTGCTGAGATTATCACCGTTACAGCCGAAGTGAACGTTGACTTTGAAGACGTGAAGACTGTAATGAAAGACTCTGGAGCTGCAGTGATGGGTTCTGCAACTACAGAAGGTGAGGGCCGTGCCCTGCGTGCTGCTGAAGAGGCGCTTTCTTCTCCTTTGCTGAATAACACCGACATCCACGGTGCTCAGAGAATCCTCCTTTCAATTATGTCTGGTGAGCAGGCTGAGCTTGAAATGGACGAATTGACTGAAATCACAGAATATATCCAGGATAAAGCCGGGCAGGAAGCTGAAGTAATTTTTGGTCACGGTATCGATTCTTCACTTGGTCAGAGTATTCGTGTAACCGTAATCGCTACTGGTTTTGCCAGTGATGCAGAGGTTATCATTGAGCCAAAGAAAACGGTGTTTGACCTGGATAGCCAAAAAAAAATTGAAGTAGCAGAGCCAGCCAAGCCAGAGCAACCTAAAATGGTGAACTTTGTGCCTGAGCCAGTGGTAGCGCCTGTTGTGACACCACAACCACAGCAACCAGTGCAGCAGCAGTTCGAAATTCGTCGCCCGGTGGTGGAGCAGCCGCAACAGCCAGTTCAGCCACAAGCGCCTCAGCAACAGCAGTACCAGCAGCCGCAGGCCCCACAGCCACAGCAGCCTGTACAGCAGCAACCGCAGCGCCGTGTTTTTAACCTAGAGGGTTCTGCTACGCAGGAGTTCAGCAACGGCTTTGGTGCGCAGCAACAAGAAGACTATGCCACACGTGAAGCAAAGCGCCTTGAAGCTGAGCGTGAGCTGATGAAGCAAAAAGCAATTGAGCGCCGTGAGCGCCTGAAAATGCTCAGCGCCGACATGACCACGAGCGAAGCGATGAAAGAGAAGCTGGACGTACCGGCTTACCTGCGCCGCAATGTTGCCCTGGATTCAGTTGCACACTCTTCTGAACGCAACATATCCCGTTTCAACCTGAACGATGACAACGAGATACTAGGTGATAACCGCTTTCTACATGATAATGTAGACTAATTTTTAATCCTGTTTTCTAATAATGTGAAGAGCCCGCTGTCAAAGCGGGCTCTTTTTTTATACCTATACCTACACTTACAGTATAGCTTGGCTATTAGAAATGGATGAATTGATCAATCTGCTGTTTTAGTAGTTCCAGGTATAGCTCGTTTGTGATAGCAGCTCCATCGAAGTTCTTCTCAATTTGAGCCAAGCGCGGTTTTAGCGCCAATACGTGCATGCCCAGGTAATTGAAAATATCTGTCAGGTGGCTCATGGCCAGGCCACTGCCTTGTACTCCGGATGAGAGGCCAACCAAAGCTGCCTTTTTGTTGCGAAAAGTGTTAGGGTAGGAAAGACCATCAATAAAAGCCTTGAGGACGCCTGGGAATGAACCGTTGTACTCCGGCACGATGAATACAAACTTTTCTGAATCACCAATAAGAGCGCTCAGGTCGTTAAAGGCTTGGTTTGTGCCAATGTTATCGTAAAGAGCTGATGTTGTAAAGTCAGCCGGAAGGTCAGCTAAGTCTAGTATTTGGTTAGCTATTTGGCGTTCGTCCAGCAGTTTTGAGTACAGATTGGCTACAGCTCTGGAGTTGGAGGATGGTCTGTTTGTGCCCGTTATAATGGTGATCATAGTATCGTGTAGGTGTTTTCCTGTAAACAGACGCTAGTCTTTACGGTTTACAGAAAAGTATAGATGTCAGAATATTTGTGCGAATATAAAAGCAAAAGGCGAGAACAGTTTCCTGTCTCGCCTTTTAAGCTTATTAGAATCAGGTTAACTATACGTTCTCAGAGCTTGCTTTAGCGCCAAGATACTCACGGTTCAACATCGCAATGTTGTCAAGCGATATGCCTACCGGACACTCAGCCGCACAAGCACCTGTGTTAGAGCAAGCACCAAAGCCTTCCACATCCATCTGTGCAACCATATTTTCCGCGCGGGTTTTGGCTTCTACCTTACCCTGTGGCAACATAGCCAACTGTGATACCTTCGCGCTTACAAACAGCATGGCAGAGGCGTTCTTACATGCCGCCACACAAGCGCCACAACCGATGCAGGTTGCTGCGTCAAACGCTTTGTCAGCGATAGTCTTAGGTATAGGAATCTCGTTTGCGTCAGGTACACCACCTGTGTTTACGGATACATAACCACCAGCCTGCTGAATGCGGTCGAAGGCAGAACGGTCAACGATCAGGTCTTTGTGTACTGGGAAAGCTGCTGCTCTCCAAGGCTCGATCGTGATGGTATCGCCGTGGTTAAAGTGACGCATGTGCAACTGGCACGTAGTAGTACCGCGCTCCGGACCGTGTGCACGGCCGTTGATGAACAAGCTGCACATACCGCATATACCTTCGCGGCAGTCATGGTCAAAGGCAACAGGCTCTTCACCTCTTACCAGAAGTTCTTCGTTTAGCACGTCCAGCATTTCCAGGAAAGACATATCCGGAGATATGTTCTTAAGCGGATAAGTTACCAGCTGACCTGCAGTATTTCTATCTTTTTGGCGCCAAATCTTCAATGTGAGGTCCATTGGTTTAGCATTTGGATTACTTCCAGCCATTTCTTTATTAATTACGAATTAAGAATTACGAATTAAGAACTTCAATCGTCTGTTTCCCAGATCTATTACTCATTCTTAATTATTAATTATCCATTATTTATAGCTACGCTGCGTCAGCTTCACGTTCTCGAACTTCAGCTCTTCCTTGTGCAGGACTGGTTCGTTGCCTACACCTGTAAACTCCCAGGCGGCTACGTAAGCATAGTTCTCGTCGTCACGCAGGGCTTCGTTTTCTGGTGTCTGGTATTCCTCACGGAAGTGACCACCGCACGACTCGTTTCTGTTCAGTGCGTCATCTACCATCAGCTCACCCAGTTCCAGGAAGTCGGCTACGCGGTGCGCTTTTTCCAGCGTCTGGTTCAGCTCTTCGTTCACGCCAGTCACTTTCACGTTCTGCCAGAACTCGTCACGCAACTTGCGGATTTCCTGCTTCGCGAACTGTAGTCCTTCAGCATTACGAGCCATGCCGCAGTAATCCCACATCAACAAACCAAGCGCTTTATGGAAGTCATCTACTGTGCGGTTACCTTTGATAGCTAATAGGCGATCAGTAGTGGCTTTTACATTTTGCTCTGCTTCTTTAAAGGCAGGGTGGTCTACGCTTACTTTATCATAAGGCGTTTGTGCCAGGTAGTCACCGATCGTGTAAGGAATCACAAAGTAACCGTCGGCAAGACCCTGCATCAGGGCTGAAGCACCAAGGCGGTTTGCACCGTGGTCAGAGAAGTTACACTCTCCGGTAGCGTATAAGCCAGGGATGTTTGTCATCAGGTTGTAGTCAACCCACAGACCACCCATGGTATAGTGCACGGCAGGGTAAATGCGCATCGGTTTTTCATACGGGTTTTCATCCGTAATCTTGGCGTACATGTCAAACAGGTTGCCATACTTGGCAGCGATCGCTGGTTGCCCCTCGCGTCGGATTGCATCAGCAAAGTCAAGGTATACGGCCAGGCCAGAGGCACCCACGCCACGTCCTTCGTCGCACATCAGTTTTGCGTTACGCGATGCTACGTCACGTGGTACCAGGTTACCGAAGGCAGGATACTTACGCTCCAGATAGTAATCGCGGTCTTCTTCTTTGATATCGTTCACTGTGATTTCACCCTTGCGCAGGCGCTGAGCGATCTCCACAGTCTTAGGTACCCATACACGACCGTCGTTACGCAGGGACTCTGACATCAGCGTCAGTTTCGACTGGTACTCACCGGAAACAGGGATACAGGTTGGGTGAATCTGTGTGAAGCAAGGGTTAGCGAACAAAGCCCCTTTCTTGTGCGCTCTCCAGGCCGCCGTAGCGTTAGAACCCATGGCGTTAGTAGAAAGGAAGAATACGTTGCCGTAACCACCTGTTGCCAGCACCACGGCATGTGCACTGTGCGACTCAATTTTACCTGTGATCAGGTTACGCACCACAATACCACGGGCTTTGCCGTCCACCATTACGAGGTCCAGCATCTCCGTGCGTGGGTACATCTTTACCTTACCGTAAGCGATCTGACGGTTCAGGGCAGAGTAGGCACCCAGTAGCAGCTGCTGTCCAGTCTGGCCGCGGGCATAGAAGGTACGGGATACCTGCGCACCACCGAATGAACGGTTAGCCAGCAGACCGCCGTACTCACGGGCGAAAGGAACACCCTGCGCCACGCACTGGTCAATGATGTTCACTGACACCTGAGCAAGGCGGTATACGTTTGCCTCACGGGCGCGGTAGTCACCACCTTTGATAGTGTCGTAGAACAGACGGAAGATAGAGTCACCGTCGTTCTGGTAGTTTTTAGCGGCGTTGATACCACCCTGCGCAGCGATAGAGTGCGCACGGCGAGGGGAATCCTGGAAGCAAAACGCTTTCACGTTGTAGCCTAGTTCGCCGAGTGTGGCAGCTGCAGAAGCACCGGCAAGACCAGTACCCACTACAATGATGTCGTATTTACGTTTGTTGGCTGGGTTTACCAGCTTCACATTGAATTTATGCTTATCCCACTTTTCAGCTAAGGCGCCTTCCGGGATTTTTGAATCTAATATCATAGCAACTAATGAAAGTTTATGTTATGCAGCGAAAAAGAAATAAATCGGAATGATGGCAAAGCCAAAGCAAACCGCTATAGAGAATACAACACCGAATGTCTTAATGAACGGGGTGTATTTTTTGTGCGTCAGGCCCAGTGACTGGAAGGCGCTCTGGAAGCCGTGGATCAAGTGATAAGCCAAAGCGATCATGGAAATTACGTAGATCAGCACATACCACCAGATCTGGAAAGACTGCACTACCTTCAGGTAAAGGTTGTCATAGTCTACATTCTCAATCACAACACCCTCCAGGCCCCCAGCGGCACCAAAACGAGCCGGAACGAAGAAATTCCAGAGGTGAATGATCAGGAACACCAGAATCACAGTACCTAAAAGGCCCATGTTACGGGAAGACCACGTGCTGTTCTCCTGTGGATGATTCTCTGCGTATCCAACAGGGCGGGCTGCTTTGTTACGACGCGTCAGTACAAGCGCATCGTAGATGTGAAACACAAATCCCAGAACCAATACAATCTCCATGGTGCGGATGATCGGGTTATTCGCCATGAAGTGAGAGTACAGGTTAAATGTCACGCCGTCATCACCTTTGAATAGCGTTAAGTTACCTATCAGGTGCACTACCAGGAAAGAACACAGGAAAAGACCTGTGATAGACATGATGATCTTGCGGCCGATTGTACTGGAAAACGTTTTAGTAAACCAATTCATCTGTATTTGTTAGAAGGTTAAGTAATGAATGCTTTTTAATGCCCAAAGGTACAAGCGGAGCCCGTATAAAACAATTAAATAGCATATTTTGAATCAATCTAAATTGCAATGCGTAGGACTGAAAACCATATATTATAAACCCACTTTTCTTGTGATTGTTGATAATAAAAAGGTAAAAATTCAGTTTTCATTTTACCTTTGTTCAGCGCCAAACCTAACTCTACGCTTATGCCAAATAGTTTACGCTTGAGCTGTTGCTTGCCTGGCCGCATTGTGCTGTTGGTATTGATGTTGTTGTTGGGGTATGCATACGAGGCGCAGGCAACACATATCAGGGCGGGAGATATTACTGCCCGCAGGGACACTGGTCCCAACCCAAATCCCCGGAAGTTCTTCTTCACTATGGTGATGTACACCAAAACCGCCTCTCCAGCCGACGACCCTTTTGTGTTTATTTCAATGGGAGATGGTAATACGGTAAGGGTGGATCGGCAGTCTGTAACACCAGTAAAGCCGGATGTTGACCGTGAAGTATTTGTGTGGGAGTATATTTATGCGGCTAACGGTACCTATCCTGTGACATGGGTAGGGGAAAACCGCAACGGGGGCATCCTGAACATGGCTGCTCCAACCGATCAGCTCACCTTTTCCATTACGACCACTGTTTCAATCAACCCGCTACGTGGCCTGAACAGCACACCGGTGCTCACCGTGGCACCTATTGACGAGGCGACAGCTGGTGAGCGTTGGGTACACAACCCAGGAGCTATTGATGACGATGGAGACAGCTTGGCATACAGACTGATACAACCGCAGCACCGCAACCAGGGAACCGGAACGATCACTAACGTGCCCGGCTACCGCGATCCGCATACCGTGGATAACTGCCGCAACTCCTCAAACACCGGACCTTCTACTTTTACCCTCGATCCCATTACCGGACAATTAACATGGGATGCGCCCTGCCGACTGGGAGAGTATAACGTAGCATTTGTAGTAGAGGAGTGGCGTGTCACAGGCGCCGCGCCTGTGCTGATCAGTACCGTGGTACGCGACATGCAGATCCTGGTGGTAGATGCCCGTAACCGTCCGCCGGTGCTGGTGCCACGCGACACCTGTATTGTGGCTGGCGAAACGCTGCGCACTACCATCACGGCTACTGACCCTGACGGTCACCTGATCACGCTCACTGCGCCAGGTACTGGTGGTGTTCTGCCACCTGCCACCTTCAACGTGACCGTTAACCAGCCAGGCCGCGCAGCAGGACAGCTGGTATGGAATACATCCTGCAACGATGTCCGCGCCAATCCATACCAAGTCATTTTCAGAGCGGAGGATAACCCGCCGCCGCCATCGAGGCAGCTGGCTGACCTGCAGCCCTATCGCATCAGGGTCATTGGTCCGCCGCCTCAAAACCTGCTGGCAACCGGACAGGACCGTACCGTGCGGCTGACCTGGGACAGCTATATCTGCCAGAATGCCGCCACCATCCGGATCTACAGGCGCGAAGGACCTTCTGGCTGGACACCAGGCCCGTGTGAAACTGGCGTGCCTGCCAGTACGGGCTATGTGCTGATAG
Source organism: uncultured Pontibacter sp. (assembly GCF_947502515.1). Classification (NCBI taxonomy): domain Bacteria; kingdom Pseudomonadati; phylum Bacteroidota; class Cytophagia; order Cytophagales; family Hymenobacteraceae; genus Pontibacter; species uncultured Pontibacter sp. Next base: position 48,120 of record NZ_CANNAI010000005.1, read on the forward strand.
GCGAGGTAGGCAAAGATGCGACGGAGTTTTTGGACGATAATAACGGGCAAGGACTGGCAGCAGGCGCAGAGTACTGCTATGTGATTTATGCTGAGTTTCCAAGACCGGCCGGCGGACAAAGTATCGCTTCACTGGAGGCCTGTGTTGTGATAGAGCGTGACATACCTTACATCACTAATGTAACAGTAGACCGCACCGATGTGACTAACGGACAGATCACCGTTCGCTGGACGCAGCCGGGGCCGGGAATCGAACGTCTGAATCCACCATTTGAGTACCGCCTATACCGTAAGGCAGGGCAGGAGCCAGGCGGAGCCTATCAGCGGGTATTTACTTCTCGCAGACTGAGTGACACAGTGTATGTGAACAGTGGGTTGAATACCGAGGAAAACGCTTACCGATATAAACTCGAGTTCTACAGCACCACTACGCCAGGTGGTGCTTCAGCAGATATGCTGCGCGATTCGACATCCGCCTCCAGTGTGCGACTGGCTGCCGAAGCACAGAGTACAGGCGACGAACTGGGTGTGACACTCAACTGGACCTATAATGTGCCGTGGCGAAATGAAGTGCTGGAGCACCAGATCTTCCGGGTAGTGGGGGATGAATTGGTGCAGGTAGGCAGCGTAACAGCATCAGCTAGCAGCGGCACCTTTACAGACAATGGCACGGCCGCCGCCCCACTGGAGCGAGGCCAGACTTACTGCTACGTGGTACGCACCCAGGGCACTTACCAGATAGACGGTCTGCCAGAGCCGCTGCAAAACCTGAGTCAGGAAGTGTGCGTGGAGATACCGCTGGTGATCTGTCCGCCTGAACTGACCTTGGATGTGCTCAACTGCGAGGCTTTCTTTGCTAATCCGACACGGCCACCTTACCAGAATGTGCTGAATTGGGTACCACAGATCGAAAATGGATGTACGGACGAGATCGACTTCTATACGGTATACTTTAGAGGACCAGGCGAAACGGAGTATCGCGCCATCGCCACGACGAAAGAGACCACCTTTACCCATACCGGGCTGGAGTCTTTTGCAGCTTGCTATTATGTGACGGCCACTAGCCTGGCAGGAGAGGAGAGCGAGCCAAGCAACGAAGAGTGCAAAGACAACTGTTTCTTCTTCGAGTTGCCGAACATTATTACGCCTAATGCTGATGGCAAGAACGATGTGTTCAGACCCGACCCGAGGGCTGCGTTTATTCGCTCCACTACCTTCAAGGTATTCAACCGATGGGGTGTGAAGGTATACGAAAGCAACTCAGATGCGTATATCAACTGGCCAGGCACCGATAACGATGGTAAGCGCCTCACAGATGGGGTTTACTATTACGAGGCCGAGGTTGAGTTTATATCCATTGACCCGAACCGCAGCCGCAGTAAGTACAAAGGCTGGGTAGAAATAGTACGCTAATGACAAAAGATGAACTGGATCGGCTGCAGGGTTTGCCCATCGTATTTTACGATGGCACCTGCGGCTTTTGCCAGGCCAGCATACAGATCGCTTTAAAGTATAACACGCGTCAGAACCTGCATTTTGCCGCTTTGCAATCCGGATTGGTGGAGCAGCTGGTACCACAGCAGCTTATACCTGATCCGCTACCCGATTCTATTCTTTTCTTTGAAAACGGCCAGCTCTATACTGAGTCTGAGGCCGCTCTTCGCATCGCCCGTCATCTCAATTTTCCGTGGTCGGTGCTTTACTATTTCAGGTTTATTCCCTTATCTTTCCGCAATTTTGTGTATCGCTTCATCGCGAAGCACCGCTACCGCATAGCAGGGCGTAACGAAGCCTGTATGTTGCCCAGCCCCGAAGAGAGGGCCCGGTTTGTAGCTTATTAAATTGTTAAATTGTTGATGGCCAAATTGTTGTTGGGCTTTTGCCTGATGACAGGGTGTGGCTGTCAAAGACTACAAGCAGCCATTTAACAATTCAACAATTTTAATCATCAACAACCAGCAATCAACAATACAAAAATAGCAGCATGAAAAAGGCATACGTTTTCCCGGGACAGGGTTCGCAGTTTGTGGGCATGGGCAAGGACCTGTATGAGCAGCATGAGACTGCCCGTCAGTTGTTTGATAGAGCAAACGAAATACTGGGATTCAACATTACAGAGATCATGTTTAGCGGCAGCGAAGAGGAGCTGAAGCAAACCAGAGTGACGCAACCGGCTATCTTCCTGCATTCTGTGGCGCAGGCGGCTGTAGCACAGGAATTTAATCCGGATATGGTCGCTGGTCACTCACTGGGTGAGTTTTCGGCTTTGGTAGCCAGCAAGGTGCTGAGCTTTGAGGATGGCCTGAGACTGGTATATAAAAGAGCAATGGCGATGCAGGCAGCCTGCGAGGCCAATCCGTCTACCATGGCGGCTATACTTGGTCTGGACGATGCGAAAGTAGAAGAGGTGTGTGCCTCAATAGAAGGTGAAGTGGTAGTGGCCGCTAACTACAACTGCCCGGGGCAGTTGGTGATCTCTGGTTCTAACAAAGGTATAGAAATCGCCTGCGAGAAGATGAAGGAAGCCGGTGCCAAGCGTGCCTTGCCACTGCCTGTGGGCGGTGCTTTCCACTCCCCGCTGATGAAACCGGCCGAAGAGGAGCTAGCCAAAGCCATTAAAGAAACGACCTTCAGCCAGGGTATCTGCCCGATCTATCAGAACGTGGACGCTCAGCCGCACACTGATCCGGAGGAGATCAAGCAGAACCTGATCAGCCAGCTGACAGCCCCGGTACGCTGGACGCAATCAGTACAGCAAATGGTAGCTGATGGCGCCACTCATTTCGTAGAGTGCGGCCCTGGCAAGGTACTACAGGGATTGGTTAAAAAGATCGAACGTACGGCCGAGGTGAGTTCAGTGGAATAAAACCTTAAAGGAGAACATAAAAAGACCATTGTGGCGGCTGCTGCAATGGTCTTTTTTTATGGGGAGTAGTTGGCTTAATGATGACGCTTAGGTATGGCTTACTGCCCATTTTCATCTACGGCCATCGGTGTTACGCCAAGTCTGCTTAGTTCGTCCGACAGTTTCAAGAGTTCGTTTCTGATGATGTCGCTGTGTTGCAGTTCCTCTTCGGGCAGGTTGATCACGCGTGACAGGTATAGATTTTCCTTTAGCTGTAGCTCTTGCATGAGGCGGTCCAGTAACTCATGGTCTTGACCGACATAGATGAGGGGTGAAAGCTCAACCTGAATATTATGCTGCCTTGGGTTGGTGATGTTCACCCTGAAAAAGTAATTGCCTACTTTGCCGAACAGGTAGGTTGAAATTTCTTTTACAATCGCGTTGTATTTTTCAACAGCTCCGTTAAAATGAAGCGATGAAAAGGCAGGGAGGTCATACAGCCGCTTCTTCTGCAGCAGCTTTTCGTAATTGTTGAGTAGCAGCAGGATAATAATAGCCCCGGCGATTAGTGCTGCAACCAAGGCCTTTTCTGGCAATTGCTGGCTAAAAGTTTCTGCAGTGAAGCGCTGCGTGAACAGAACAGGAATAAAAGTAAAGGGAAGCACCAAGATAAACACAACCAGGAAGCCTCGCATAAGGCTTCTTTTTTCGTTTGTGATGATGGTGAGGAGGTCGTTCATAAGCTATTCTGGAGAAGCGAACCACAAGCGCATCAAATCATGCATAATCGCAAGTATAGTTATCTCACAATATAAGTAAAATTTCACTTTGCTAGCTGCATCTTGCGCTAATGTAAGGCATTTTTAGTGAAATTTCTCAGTAACTGACAAGCTATTGACTTGAAATATACAAATGAACCGGAAGTTCGTCTGGGCAATTTTGTAGAAGCTGTGTTACCTGCATGTGGAGCACAGGGTGCTGCAGATGCGGTGCTATCTCACTCAGCGGCAGGAGCGTAAACCGGCGCAGGTGTAGCTGCGGGTGGGGGATGGTTAGGCGCTGCGATTGTAGTACAAGTTCGTCATAGAACAAAATGTCGATGTCTATGACGCGTGCTCCCCAGTGCTCGTGCCTGATGCGGCCCAAGTCCTGCTCTATCTGATTGATCGTTTGGAGCACTTGCTCCGGACTGAGAGTAGTCTGTACCTCCAATACTTGGTTCAGGAAAGCGGGTTGATCTGTCTTGCCCCAGGCAGCTGTTTCGTATAGAGAGGACCCTTGCAGGATCGGGCCGACCTGTGCGGCAATGCTTTCGCGGGCTTGGGACAGGTATAGCGTGCGGTCACCGAGGTTACCTCCCAGGAGCAGGTATAAATTAGGCATGTTTGTTAAAAAAGGCGATACTCAGGTCGGCAGCGGCTTTGGCTGCAAGTGGTAATTCTTCCTGCTGGTAAGGGTGTTGGCCCCCGAAAGAGTGATCGGCGCCGGGTAGCAGGTGCAGCTCCGCATCGGGTTTCCAGGTATGGAGGTCGTGGGCCATCTGTACGGGCAATGTCTCGTCTTCTTCGCCATGCAAGATGAGCAAGGGCTGCTGCATTTTCTGGATCACTTTCGGAATCTCCAGACGCTCGACATTGGCCAGGTAATCCTCCACGATCTGGTAGTACAAGGGCATTTGCTGACCTGTGCGGAAATTGGTAACCCACTGCACCCCTTCCTTTTTCCACTGTTCCTGCTCCAATTCGTCCCAGCGCTGGTCAAAATTATTCACGGCGGCCCAGGTAGCCACACCACGCACACGGGTGTCTTCAGCGGCTTTGAGTATAACAGACCCGCCACCACGGCTGTGGCCTATCAGGTAAATCCGGTCGAGATCTAATTCGTTCTGTGCCAGCGGGCCTTCCTCGTCGTGCACCATGTCGATAAGCGACTTGAGGTCCTCCAGCTCAATGCTGAAGTTGTTGCGTCCAAAAGCCTCCATGTCGTGCAGATCGGAATCATTGTCGATGCTGGTGCCGTTGTGAGAGAAGTTGAATTTGATGAACACAAAACCGTGCTCGGCAAAATAGTTTGCCAGTAGGTTGAAATGTCCCCAATCTTTAAAGCCTTTGAAACCATGGGTATAAAGCACGACCGGCTTTTTGTTTCCGTCCTGGGTATAGGTGGCGTCAGCGGTGAATGGACGCTCGTGCTCCGGGTATACCACGAAGTCTACTTTGAGTGTATCTGCCATAACGGTCTGCTGTGTTATCAGAAGGCAATATAGTTATTTTCGGCATGCGGCAAACCAGCACGAGGCTGTGCTGTTGGTTACGTATACCGCCTGGCTTATCTAAGATTATTTAAACGCCGATTTGCTATACTTGTTTGGAAACGACCCCCACACCTAGTAATATTGCGGAATATCGCATGAGCATTAGCCTAAAGGAAATACAAGCGCCGATTGCGCAGGAAATGGAGCTGTTCGAGAAAAAGTTCAGGACTTCGATGAAGTCTAAGGTGCTGCTTCTCGATAAGATCATGAGCTACATCGTAAAGCGCAAAGGCAAGCAGATGCGGCCGATGTTTGTGTTTTTCATGGCCAAGCTCTTCCGCGGCGACGCCATCGGGGATGCCACCTACCGTGGTGCGGCCTTAATAGAGCTGCTGCACACCGCCACCCTCGTGCACGACGACGTGGTGGACGAGGCCAACTACCGCCGCGGTTTCTTTTCTGTAAACGCCCTCTGGAAAAATAAGATTGCCGTGCTGGTAGGCGACTACCTGTTATCCAAAGGCCTGCTGCTCTCGCTTCAAAACGATGATTACGAACTGCTCAAGATCGTGTCGAATGCTGTGAAGGAAATGAGCGAAGGGGAGCTGTTACAGATCGAAAAAGCACGCCGCCTGGACATTGACGAGTCTGTGTACTTCGATATCATCCGACAGAAGACTGCCTCCCTGATTGCTTCCTGCTGTGCAGTGGGAGCTGCCTCTGCCGGAGCCTCTAAAGAAGATATAGAAAAAGCCCGACTCTTCGGCGAGAAAGTAGGCATCGCCTTCCAGATCAAAGACGACCTGTTCGACTACGGCACTGCTGAAATCGGCAAGCCGGTAGGTATAGACATCAAGGAAAAGAAGATGACCTTACCGCTGATCCACGCCCTGCGCGAAGCCGATTGGATGACCCGCCGCCGCGTGATCTACAACGTGAAAAACAACAACGGCGACAACAAGCGTGTGCAGCAGGTGATCGACTACGTGAAAACCTCCGGCGGTATACAGTATACCATCGAGGCCATGAACCAGTACCATGCCGAGGCACTCGCTATTCTCCATACCTTCCCGGCCTCCCCATCCCGCACCTCCCTGGAGCAGCTCATCGCCTATACCATCGAGCGGGAGAAATAATTGTTGATGGTTAGATTGCTGTGACCCCACAGTGTCTCCAAGACCTGTGAGGGTCTTGTTGCCTACGCAGCCTATACTTGCTTGAATCTATACTTAGGGCTCCTGTCCCAAGGATTCTGATGATTAAGATGAGGATCCTTACCCCTAGATCTGTACGAATTTATAATGCCTCCTATACCTTGCTTTGTAGCAAATAAGACACTCACAGGTCTTGAAGACACTGTGAGGTTAGAAGCAGAAATATTTATAAACTTCTTTTCTAAAACTGTAAGTCTACAGGTATACACATCAGGTAATTTTGAGCCGTACAAAATAACCTATGAAAAATGAGTCTCAACACGAACACCTGGAACCGACTGCGCTATACCCTGTACCTGCCGGTATACGACCTGATCGCTGACCGTGTTTTCCGCAAGCACCGCCAGCGTTCCATCGAGCTGCTGCAAGCTGAACCCGACGATGCCATTTTGATCATCGGTGCCGGCACCGGACTGGACCTCCCATACCTGCAAGGCTATACACGCATCACCGCTAACGACATCACCCCCGGCATGATCACAAAATTGAAAGTTCGTGCTGACAAATTAGGTATACCTGTCGAGGCCCATGTGATGAACGGCCAGCAGCTTGCCTATGCAGATAACAGTTTCGATGCGGTGATCCTGCACCTGATCATCGCTGTTATACCTGACCCTATCGCTTGCATTATGGAAGTAGAGCGGGTGCTGAAGCCAGGCGGATCAGTCATGGTCTTCGATAAGTTTCTGCCTGATGGACAGAAGCCTTCGCTGCTGCGCCGCCTCTTCAACCAAGTCGCCAGCACGCTCTTCTCTGATGTGAACCGCAGCATTGGCAAGATCGTGCGCCATACCTCGCTGCAGGTGGAATTGAATGAGCCAGCAGCTTTTGGGGGAACTTTTAGGATTGTGCGGCTTCGGAAACAAGCCTAAGCGTAGATCTCCAAGATGAATGGTAGCCCGAAGTTACTGTATGGAAGATCCATAAAGTGATGAAAGCGCTAGGCGGAGATACAAAAACACAAAGGCCGCTACTTCCTCAGTAGCGGCCTTTGCTATACCTGCCGATCATCTAACAATCAGCAATTAACAATCAACAATTAAATCTCCTCCGCTAGCAGCTCGTCCATCGTCTTGTTAAAGTCTGCTACCCACTCCTCGTAATACTTGCCGGTACCAGGACCAGAGAAGCCCGTGTGAATCTTGCGCACTTTGCCCTGGCGATCGATGAAGATCGTAGTAGGGAAGGAGAGCACGTGGTTGAGGGCCGGGAGCGCCTGCGCGGCAGCTTCTTTGTCGGCCGGACCGGCATAGAGCAGGTCATACTCAATGTCGAAGCGATCCTTCATTTTATTCAGACGTGGCACGGCTTGTTCGTAGCCTTTGGTGCGCTCAAAACCTAAACCGATAATCTCAAGTCCGCGGTCCTTTTTCTTACTGTAATAAGGCGCCAGGAATTGCGTTTCGTCCATACAGTTCGGACACCAGGAACCGAGCAACTGCACTAGTACTACTTTGCCTTTGTATTTCTCATCCGACAGCGATACCTGTTTGCCTTCCAAATCAGGGAATGTAAATTCCAGCGACTCGTAGCCAGGCTTCAGGTAAGTTAGCTCAGAGGCATTGGCCAATTGTGCGTTTTCGTTGCGTTTAGCTGTCCAGGTTTCGTAGTCATACAGGCCTGCAAAGTAATCGCCCTTCAGCGTTTCCTCAGCTGTTGGTTGCGCCGTGAACAAATAGTCGTGGTTACCGTCAAAAGTTGAGAGCTTCAGCTGATCGCCTTCCACTTGTCCTTCCAGGTAGCGGTAGTCACCGGTGTTGGTCAGGAAGGTGCCGGTTACGCGATTGTCCTGCTGCTCAAAAACCCCGATCGCCGGGTAGGTTTTGCCATCTGCCTTTGTGAAGGTTACTTCCCACTTACCGGAATAGTCAAAGGTAGCCGGAGCAGGATTCTCCTTAAAGCGGTTGGTCTTGCCATGCTCGGCTGTAAAAGGCACGGAATAGCGCTTGCTCAAGTCGTTTCGGGTAAAGCGGCCGGCCATCTTGTCGCCGTCTACTTTCGCAATCAGGTCGGCGTCAAATATGTGCAGCCTGATTTTAAGCGAGTCGCCTTCTTCGGTTATTTCGTCCACCAAAATGCGTTCGTCAGCATTCACCAGGTATAGCACGGTCTTGCCGTTCTGCTCTTCTGCTTCCATGATAAACGGAATCTCCTGGCCTTGAGCCTGCAGCACAACGCGCCACGGACCAGGTTGTATGGTGTTATCGTTAGATGTAGAAGAACCACAGGATGTTAAAAGCTGTGTGAAGGACAGTGCCAACAACAAAATCAGCTTCATTGGGGTATTAAAACAAGTAAGTTTCATGCCACGAAATTACTAGATGAATTCGTGAAAAGCGAAACTTAGCCCAAATAGCAACATCAGGTATGGAAATGTTATATTCCTATCTGCTAATGTTGTGCTAAAACACGCATATTTCGTACATTTGTAAACTTCACAACGAAGCATTAAAAATAATAACAATAGCAAAACTATGGCATTTGATTTAGGAATGATCAAGGCAGTGTATGCCGGGATGGCCGAGCGCGTGAATGCTGCCCGTAACGCAGTAGGCAGACCGCTTACCCTGACAGAGAAAATCTTGTACGCGCACCTCTACGACGGTAACGCGACACAGTCTTTTGAGCGTGGAAAGTCTTACGTAGACTTCGCTCCGGACAGGGTGGCTATGCAGGACGCAACGGCGCAAATGGCCTTGCTTCAGTTCATGCAGGCGGGTAAGCCGCAGGTGGCTGTGCCTTCTACCGTGCATTGCGATCACCTGATCCAGGCACGTGTTGGTGCTGACCAGGACTTGCAGGACGCTTACAGCGAAAACAAAGAGGTATACGATTTCCTGGCCTCTGTTTCGAATAAATACGGTATCGGTTTCTGGAAGCCAGGTGCAGGTATCATCCACCAGGTAGTGCTCGAGAACTACGCCTTCCCAGGTGGTATGATGATCGGTACTGACTCCCACACACCAAACGCTGGTGGTCTGGGTATGGTAGCGATTGGTGTTGGTGGTGCTGATGCCGTAGACGTAATGGCCGGTATGGCCTGGGAGCTGAAGTTCCCGAAAGTGATCGGTGTGAAACTGACCGGCAAAATGAACGGCTGGACTTCACCAAAAGATGTGATCCTGAAAGTGGCTGGTATCCTGACTGTAAAAGGCGGAACCGGTGCGATCGTGGAGTACTTCGGCGAAGGTGCTGAGTCTATGTCTTGTACTGGTAAAGGTACAATCTGTAACATGGGTGCTGAGATCGGCGCGACTACTTCGGTATTTGCCTACGACGATAGCATGCGTGCCTACCTGCGTGCTACAAACCGCGAAGAAGTGGTACAGATGGCCGATGAGGTAGCTGACCAACTGCGTGCTGACGACGAGGTATACGCTGACCCGGCTTCTTTCTACGATCAACTGATCGAGATCGACCTTTCTACACTGGAGCCACACGTAAACGGACCATTTACTCCGGACGCAGCTTGGCCAATTTCTCAGTTCGCTGCTGTTGTAAAAGAGCACAACTGGCCAGCTAAACTGGAAGTAGGTCTGATCGGATCGTGCACCAACTCTTCTTACGAGGACCTTACCCGTTCAGCTTCTATTGCTGAGCAGGCTGTTACTAAAAAACTGGTAGCCCAGGCTGAGTTTACCATCACACCAGGTTCTGAACTGGTACGCTTTACCACAGCCCGCGATGGTCTGTTGGATACATTCGCTCAGATGGGTGGTGTGGTATTGGCAAATGCCTGCGGTCCGTGCATCGGCCAGTGGGCTCGTCACACAGACGATCCTACACGCAAGAACTCTATCATCACTTCTTTCAACCGTAACTTCGCCAAGCGTAACGATGGCAACCCGAACACACACGCGTTCGTGGCATCGCCTGAAATCGTAACTGCTTTCGCTATCGCCGGTGACCTGACCTTCAACCCATTGGTTGACAAGCTGATCAACGCTGATGGTGAGGAAGTAATGCTGGACGAACCAAGAGGTATTGAATTGCCACCTCAGGGCTTCGCCGTGGAAGACGCGGGCTATGTAGCTCCTGCTGAAGACGGAAGCAGCGTAGAGGTAGTGGTTGATCCGAAGTCTGATCGTCTGCAATTGCTGGAAGGCTTTAAGCCATGGGAAGGCACTGACCTGAAAGGTCTGAAGCTGCTCATCAAAGCACAGGGCAAGTGTACAACTGACCACATCTCCATGGCTGGCCCTTGGTTGAAGTACCGTGGTCACTTGGATAACATTTCCAACAACATGCTGATCGGTGCGATCAACGCGTTCAACGGTGAAGCCAACAAGGTATACAACGACATGACCCGTGGTTATGACACCGTACCTGCCACTGCACGTACTTACAAAGCTGCCGGTATCGGTACCGTTGTAATTGGTGACGAGAACTACGGTGAAGGTTCATCACGTGAGCACGCGGCCATGGAGCCACGCTTCCTGGGAGTTCGTGCCGTTATCGTGAAGTCATTCGCGCGTATCCACGAGACTAACCTGAAAAAGCAGGGTATGCTGGGTCTTACTTTCGCCAACAAGGCTGACTATGACCTGATCGAGGAAAACGATACTATCGATATCTTGGGTCTGGAAAACTTCACACCAGGTCAGCCGCTGAAAGTGGTATTGACGCACAAAGACGGTTCTCAGGATGCCTTCATGGTAAACCATACCTACAACGAAGGTCAGATTGAGTGGTTCAAGGCTGGTTCAGCGCTTAACCTGATTCGTTTGCAGCAGAAACAGTCAACTAACGCGTAATAAACATTTAGCTGCCGATAATGAAAACGCCCCGCTCGAAAGAGCGGGGCGTTTTGTTTTTGTAAGAATGTATATTTATTTCTATGCGACTTGCTATCAGGAGCCGTGCAGGCTGGCAAAAATTAACCTGGGCTTAGCCATGAGAATGGAACGCCTATACTTAAGGTCTCATGATCAGCAAACGTTTCGTGACCGTGTTTTGCTCATACGTAAGCTGAACAATATAGAGACCTTCAGCCAAGCCGCTGAGGTCATAGATAGCCTCGTGCGGCAGGCGGCTGCGTAACTTAGGACTAACTCGACGGCCCATGGCATCTGTCATAAACAAAGTCAGAGCAGCATCAGCCGTAGGCATTGCGACATACAGTTCGTACACGGCCGGGTTAGGATACACTACAAACTGTTGAGGAGCTTCTAGTGGCGGTATTACTGTTTCGCTTTGCTTAATCTCTATCCGCCTTGTGACGGTGTCCTCAGCACAGTTATAGGCATTCGCTACAATCAGGGCCACATCATAAGAGCCAGGCAAGTCATAGCTATATGTAGGGTGCTGTTCAGTAGAAGTGTCACCGTTGCCAAAGTCCCATCGCCAGCTATTGCCATGTTCGCTTTCATTACGGAAGTCAATGCTCGTGCCGGGCTCCAAAGTTTCCGGTTGCTGTGCAATGCTGAAACCGGCTACAGGAGAGTTGGCTACCACGATCCGGAAAGGTACCAGCGGACTGTCAAACAATGAGTCGGCGTTGCAAACATATAGCACCGTGCTCGTGTCGAGGGCAGCCAGCTCGAAATTATTGCCAGCGCCCAGAAGCTTTGTTTTGGTTTCGTCAGCATAAAATTTAAACTGCTTGCCTCCCTCCGGCGAAAGACTAATTGAAGAGCCAATGCAAACTGTATCACTGATAGCCAGCGGAGCCGGCCCCGCTTTCATGACCTGGTATTTTACAAGAGCCGCTTTTGCATTTTCCTGAAGCTGTTCCAAATCATCGCCAGCGACAATGGCAAACGAAACCAACTGGCTCTCGCCTGGCGCTAACCCCTTGGCCGTGGTGCCTACAACATGTGCCACGTCGTTGCCATAACCACTGCCCCATGCTTTCTTCCGTGCCACTCCTCCCGACAGTGTTCTGTATTTTTCCTGCGTACTAAAGCCGTCGGCTATCGCAAAAGTAGATGAGCCCCCAGACAGGTTGTCGATCGCGTAGTAAGAAGGCGGTGTCACCGATAGCAGACTTATACCTGCATAAGGCGAAGCCTGGCCCATGTTATAAACATAGCCCATTTTGAGTGTTTCGTCCCAGTCTGCCACGTTCATGTAGGCGTCGGTTATATTCCAATCAGCAAACAAACCGGCATGCAGGGTTTTGATCGTATCCGGTGTAATATTGCGGATGCGATACTCTAGTATGATGTAGTCAGCGTTCGCAGTATCGCTCCAAGCCATTCCTTTATAACTGACCTGCACACCCGCCTGTGTTGGCGTCGGAAATTTGTCCCGCATCATCCCGGTGATCTCCTGGTCTGCATCGTCTGTGTTGTGGCGGAGCCGCGCGGAGTTCACAGATACAAAGTCGTTGTCTGTTTGCCAGCTGGCATTGCGGACATTGTCAGATACACGGTCAGGGGCAGTGGCTACCAGTAGTCCGCCCTCGAATAGCATGGAAGTGCTTCCCTTATAAGTAATGCCGATGCCTTGTCTGAAATTGTACCCGTTGTACCCCAGGTTGCCTTTGCTGTTCAGGGTGATATGCAGGTTGTTAGCCGTAAGGGTGATATAATCCGGGTTGACAGGCAACTGAAAATACTGGAAATCCTTGTATTCTCCATCTGTAAAACCAAGTCTGAAAGTAGCCATGGCATTATGGGGGGCATCCGGGAGCACTACGAAACGGAAAGGCTTGTTGTGATTATTACGTGAAGCCAAAGTAGCCATGGCACCAATACTCAGGTCTTCCTCGAGTACTTTGATAAAAGGTGAGGTTGAAGTAAGTCTAAGTTTAAGGTCAATAATAGGGTCGAGGTAATTAGTGAGGCTCAGATGGACTAACATCGTGTCGCCAATTTGCGCCACCTTGTTGTCAACGATACTGAAAGAAGTACAGCGCACCGATTTGGCTTGGAGGTCACGCACAGCACGCTTCACATTCAGACGTCCCCTGCCGAGTAGTTCGTTGTAGGGAGCATTGCCGGCGAGGTGGTAAATGTTATCGGATGTGGCCCGTATCCTTTCTATTACCTGCAACGCATTCAGGTGTGGCATCTGGGAACGCACTAGGGCTGCTGCGCCTGCCACTTGCGGAGAAGCATGGGATGTTCCCGCTCCCCAGGTGCCATAAGAATTATCGCGTGAGGTTGTGGTAGTGAAAATGCCGGTGCTTGGAGCGGTTACATCGACCCTGTAATTCCAGGTATGCCCATTAGTTTTTACATCATTCGTAATTCCCCCAACAGAAAGCACATTTTCATAGGCAGCTGGGTAAATATTGACTTGTGCATTGGTGTTGCCACAAGCAGCTACAATAACTACATCACGGTCAAATACAGCATAATTGATGATATCCTGCTCAAACTGGGAAGAACCCTCACCACCCCACGACAGGTTAATGATACTGCAACCCTTGTCAGCGGCATACACGATAGCCTCGTATCCACCAAAGCTACCATAGGCCGTCGATGGAAATACCTTAAGCGGCATAAACTTGGTGTTGAACCCGACGCCCGCTATACCTACGCCGTTATCAGCATGGCCAATAGCAGCACCGGCCACTGCCACCCCGTGCCCACGGTGCGGACTATCGTCATTGGGGTTATTGTCTCGCTCGGCGAAGTCCCATCCAATGTAATTATCGATCAGACCATCCCCGTCATTGTCGATCCCGTCTACCGGGTCGTCGTAGTTGTACTTGATTTTGCTGCGAATATCCTCGTGGGTCAGCCTGAAGCCTGTATCCATTATACCGATCACAATGTTGGTATCGCCTTTCTGCACAGCCCAGGCACCATAAGCCTGTATCAGTTTGAGGTAAGCTTGCGTTGTTTTTGTCGAGTCGGAGGCCGGGTCATTGGGTTGGTAGAGTGGTACCCGTTCGTAGAGCGGTTCCACATACTCCACCATACCGGTTGCCAGCAGGGCCTGCTGCACGGCTTCGAGATTGTGCGAAGGGTCGTATGACAGTTCGTAGATGAGCGAGAGATCCACGTGGGCTTTGCGGGCAAAAGGAGAAGGGGCTTTACCCGGGAACTTCTGTTCAACCGATTTAGCTCCTACCTTTTGCAAGGCTTTTTGCATAGGATTACCGGTAGCCATGCGGAGCTGATTACCTGACTGAGGCTTCAGCTTGTAGACAACGGTATGGGGTTTAGTCGCGTTTCCTATACCTTTTGGAGCAGGCAAATGCTGCGCAGCAAGCAGGGAAGAACTCAGGACTATAAACAGGAAAGAAAGTATGCAGCGGTAAACCACTGGCCCTTGGGTAAACATTAAATCATATTAAACTATTAGGTGAATACAACCTTCGCTGAGCAGGCAGAGGTATAGAGCAAAAGCGCATAGTACACGGCGAAATTTAAAGATGCTTCCCGTGCGTATTAAAAAAATACGTAACTTTCCAACAATTGATTCTAATATATGTGTTTAATTATATAAAATAAATACTATGACCTCGGATTTGAAAAATAAAAATCTTCCCATCATAGAAAACGCCGTGAAAGCCCTGCATGAGCGACGTTTTTTTGCGCAATATCCTGAAAACCCGATGCCTGATATTTATGGCGAAACCGCTGATAAAGAAGGCCGTGAGAGCTACAAGCAGCACCTTAACAACAAATTTACAGAATTGGTGCATGATAATGCTGAAAATTGGGCAGGTCAGGAAGAATCACCTTATGAGCAGCAGCCACTAGGCATAAAGTACCCTTATTTCAGTGCAGAAACGCTGGTGTCGCGTGCCGGCGAGGCTTTCCATCAGTGGCGCAAGGTAAAGCCAGTTGATCGTGCTGCGATTCTAGTAGAGTCATTGGAGCGCATGAAGGAGCGGTTTTTCGAAATTGCCTACGCTACGATGCACACTACCGGGCAGGCTTATATGATGTCGTTTCAGGCATCTGGACCGCATGCAGCTGACCGTGCGCTGGAGGCCATAGCAGCTGGCTACGAAGAGCAAACCCGCTTTCCGGAGCACATGGAATGGGAGAAGCCGATGGGCAAGTATAACCTCAAGCTGAACAAGAGCTGGCGTGCCGTACCGAAAGGTATAGGCCTGGTGATCGGCTGCTCGACTTTCCCGACCTGGAATACAGTGCCGGGCATGTATGCCAGCTTGGTAACAGGTAACCCTGTGATCGTGAAGCCACACCCGAAAGCCGTATTGCCAATCGCAATTGTAGTGGCAGAGGTGCAGAAGGTGCTGGTAGAAAACGGACTGAGCCCATACATCTGCCAACTTGGTGTAGATGCGGACGATCATCTGATCACAAAAGAACTGGCTGAGAATCCGAAGGTAAAACTGATCGACTACACCGGTGGAACAGAGTTTGGTAACTATGTAGAGAGCCTGCCGGGCAAGGTGACCTTTACAGAGAAAACAGGTGTGAACTCGATCATACTGGATTCAGTGCAGGATATCGACAAAGTGGCGCAGAACCTGGCTTTCTCGCTGAGCCTTTACTCCGGACAAATGTGTACCGCTCCGCAGAACTTCTTCGTGCCAGCTTCTGGCGTGAAAGTAGGAGAGGAGATGATGCCTTATGATGAAGTTGTGAAGAAACTGGCTGATGCCGTAACCGGTCTGGTAAACAACCCGAAAGCTGGTCCACACATATTGGGGGCCATCCAAAATCCGGCCACATCGGAGCGTGTAAAAGAGGCCGCCAGCGTAAAAGGCAAAGAGGTGTTGAGCACTCGCGACTTCAGCAACCCGATGTTCGAAAACGCCCGTACCTGTACGCCGGTGATCTACGAAGTGGATGCAACTGAGAAGGAAAGCTTCAGCCGTGAACTGTTCGGCCCGATTGCGCTGGTTATCAAAACCACGGATACAGACCAGTCAATCGAACTGGCAAAAGAGATGGCAATGAACTACGGTGCGATCTCCTGCGGTGCTTATACCACAGACGAGGAGACAAAAGAGAAGATCATGGATGAGATGAGCCTGGCGGGTACGCCGGTGAGCTTCAACCTGACGGGTGGCATCTATGTGAATCAGAACGCGGCTTTCTCTGACTTCCACGTGACAGGCGGCAATCCAGCTGGCAATGCGTCTTTTACAAACCCTGAGTTTGTGATCAAGCGCTTTACATGGGTTGGTTTCCGTGAGCCTGTAGCTGGTTAAACCAGGTATAGCCTATAAAACAAAAGCCCCGGCACTGTCACAGTGCCGGGGCTTTTTGCTTTATTTGAACAGGTTATCCATGTCTTTTTTGAGGTTGTCAAGGCCATCTTTCAAGCCCTGCCACTTACTTTGACTGTCTTCCTGATCGCTCAGTTTGTTGGCAATCAGTTCGCGCTTGGCTTCGAGTGCCGCAATATGCTCATGATAGGTATGATTTGAGTCGGCGGCGGTCGCATTTACCCGGCCTTTCAGCACTTTTATTTTGCTGTCCAACTCATCCAGACTTTTCTGTATCTCCTCACGGGTGAGATGAGCAGGAGCCCGCATATGCTCCGGTTTCAGGTTATAAGTATCCATATTTCTCAGTTTTGTCTTTCAGTTTCTGTCATGCTGTCATTGGCAGCAATCTTCTCTAAATACTCAAAAAAGGGTAAAAAGGATGTACAGACTGAAGTATAGTGGAAGCGGTAGATGATTTACATCACTTATTTAGAAAATATCTAAATAACTCTTTTCTCTTATGTATCCGGTGCTTACTTTTGCAGCGCTTGTTAGAATTAATCTAAATAAAAATACATGCAACGCATACTTACTATCATGTTTGTCTTCGTGCTTCTGGCGCAGCAGGCATTTGCTCAAACCACAGGCCGTATTGAAGGTCGTATTCAATCAGAAAGAGGAGAAGGTATAGCCGGTATCAGCGTTGGGCTGGAAGGCACTTCTTATGGCTCCACGACAGATGACGAAGGCAAATTCCTGATTAGAAACATACCCGCTGGCAACTACACGCTGGTGGCCTCAGGTATAGGCTATACCTTGCAAAAGCAGTTGCTGGAAGTGGCAGGAGGGAAGGCTTCCTTTGTGAATGTAGACCTGGCTGCTTCTTCGCATTCACTCGGAGAGGTGCAGGTGACGGCACACCGCAGCGGCGAGTACCTGCAGCGCACCGCCACAACAGCCACTAAAATGGAAGCACCTATCAAGTCGGTGCCGCAGTCGGTACAGGTGGTATCGCGCCGCGCCCTGGACCAGTTGCAGGTGCTTCGCCTGGAGGATGCCATGCGCAATGTAAGCGGTGTGAGCATGGAGACAGGCTTTGGTGGTCGCTCCGATATTTTCCAGATCCGTGGTTTCCGTACCGATATGCAGAGTGTGTTCAAGAACGGCTTCCGCAACACGGTGCGTACCTACCGCGAGAGTGCCAACATCCAGCAGATTGAAGTGATGAAAGGTCCCGCCTCAGTGCTGTACGGTGTGAGCGATCCGGGTGGTATGGTGAACATCTCCACCAAAAAACCGACAGCCCATACCTTCCAGGATATCCAGATCACGGCCAACAACTTTGGCCTCGTAAGACCTGCTATCGATCTGGGCGGTGCATTTAATGAGAGCAAAACGTTTAAGTACAGACTGAATGCTGTGTACGAGCGTGCTGATAGCTACCGCGATTTCGTGAAGACCAAGCGTATTTTCGTCGCTCCGGCCATCACCTACGATTTCTCCGACAAGACTTCCCTGACGGTAGAAACTGAATTCCTGAACCATGATCAGCCTTCTGATCGCGGCATCTTCTCTGTAAACGGTCAGATTGCGCCTGTATCAAGAAGCCGTGTGCTGATTGAGCCAAGCAATACCGGTGAGTTTACGAACCGCATGGCCCAGTACAACCTGCAGCACAAGTTCTCTGAGGCACTGAGCTTCCGTCATGCGTTCAATTACAACTATGCCACCGAAACACGTGACGTGGTGGAGCAGACTACTGTCCTGAAAGACGGCTCTTTCCGTATCAATCGTCAGCATCAGGACCAGGATACCTATGACCGCAACATCGCTACGCAAAATGAATTGTACGCCAACTTCAATACCGGCGCATTAGTGGAGCACAAAGCTGTAGGAGGTATAGAAATTTCCCGCTCCGTGTTTGACATCTGGGTAAAGCGTGCTCCTTATGATGTGCTGGATATCCTGAACCCGCAATACAATACCAAACCAAAGGATTACTCGTTGCTCACTTATTCACAGGATTACCAGGACCGCGTGAATGTTTTGGGCTTCTATCTGCAGGACTTCATCACAGTAAACCAGCGCCTTAAAGTGTTACTGGGCGGCCGCTACGACTTCTGGGAACAGGAGAAGGAGAACCGCATGAAGGACGAAACGACCAAGCAAAAAAACAAGGCTTTCAACCCAAGACTGGGCGTGCTGTATGAGGTATACGGTCCGGTATCGGTGTATGCTAACTACTCGAAGGGCTTTCAGCCAGGTATAGGGCAGACACTGGAAGGCGAGGCGTTCAAGCCAATCACCTCTGTGCAGTATGAAGCTGGTACAAAAATCGGTCTGCTGAACGACCGCGTGAACCTGACAGCTGCTTATTTCGATATCACACGCCAGAATGTGGTAGTGCCACATCCAACACAGAGTGGCGCCAGCGTACAACTGGGCGAGGTGCAGAGTAAAGGTATAGAAACCGATATCACAGGGGAGGTGCTGCCAGGCCTGAACGTGATCGCCACTTATACTTACACGGATGCCCGTGTGACTAAAGACGCTCTCAACAACGACGATCCACGCCATACCGTAGGCCGTCGCTTCAGAGGGGTAGGGTATAACAACAGCAGCCTTTGGACGACTTACGAACTGCAGGATGGCCTGCTGAAAGGCCTGGGCATTGGCGGTGGCTTTACCTATGTAGAAGATCGTCCGGTGGATGATGCCAACAGCTTTATGCTTCCAGGCTATACCCGCTACGACGCCACCATGTTCTACAACAGCAAGCGTTTCCACGCAGCCCTGAATGTAAAGAACCTGACCAACGTGAAGTACTACGAAGGCTCACAGTCAGCTACCGTGATCATGCCAGGTGCACCTACTACAGTGCAGGGCACAGTCGGTGTGAGATTTTAATTGATAGAAACACAGATAATAAGTATATCGGCGGCATTGTCCTGAAAAGGGCGATGCCGCCGATTTCAAGTTCAGGTACATGCGCAAATTCCTTCTTCAGTTACACCTTTGGATCGGCCTGACAGCGGGTGCCGTACTAGCCTTCGTGGGCTTGACGGGATCGCTTTACGTTTTTCAGTCTGAGCTGACGGTGGCGCTATACCCTGAGCAGTACAAAAGCTCTGATCCGGAAGCAGCTCCAGTAGATGTACGACTGGTTGTCCGCAATGCCGAAAAGGAGTTCGGTGCTTCGGTTACCAACATTTTTTTTCCGGTGCGGGAGCTGGAAAATTACATCGTCAAAGTAAAAGGCAATAAGCAGTTTCTCTTTTTTGATGCAGCGACCGGCAACTACGTGGGGCAACTGGAGAAACGCCGTGGCGTGATGGATACAGTGCTTGACCTGCACCGCCACCTGACAATGGGTGACACCGGAGCGTTGATTACAGGTATAAGTGCGCTGTTGCTGGCCTTTGTGCTGCTCACGACGGGGCTATACCTGTGGATGCCACGCAAGAAACGTAACCTGAAAGACGGCTTGCGCCTCAAGGCCAACGCATCTTTCAAGCGGCGCAACTTTGATCTGCACAATGTGTTTGGCTTCTACTTCAGTGTACCGCTTTTCCTGGCCGCAGTTACCGGAGTGTATTTTGGTTTTCAGGAGAAGACCCAGACGGTGGTCGATAAGCTGACGCTGGCTAAGGAACCGACACCTTACGTGAAGGCACTGCAGTCGACTTACCCAGCGGATGGTACAGCACCGCTAACCGTATACCAGGCGCTCGACAGGATGGATGCTCTATACCTTGGCTACGTCAGGCGAACGCTCACACTGGCGCCCGATAGTTTGGGTACGCTCAATCTGACTTACCTGGCTTCGTCTGATCTGGAAGCCGGCCCCCAGGACCGCCCGATGGTATACCTGAACCAGTACACTGGAGACATCGTGTACGATTACAATCCGCACACTGCTCCCCTGGGCCGGCAGCTTACCCGCAATTGGTTTGTGCCGATCCATTTCGGGGAAATAGGCGGGTGGATCACCCGGATACTTTGGTTCGTGCTGGGGCTGATGCCAGCTATGCTGTGGGTAACCGGCATCGTGATGTGGCGAGGCAAAAGCAAAAAGAAGAAAAAGAGGGGCTATGTGAAAGTAAAGGGTGGTGTGATGGCCTGAAAAATTAGGTACGATAACCGCTGAATTAGCTTTATACTTAAAAATCAAAAATGTATTTTTGCGCCGCTATGGTGATATACACCACAAAGAGCAGCAATATTGAACATTAATTGTTTACAATGTGTTAGTGGCTCAACCGAGGACCGAAGCATCCGCAGGTATTAGTTGTACTGTACCGTTAATTTGAGAGAGATAATAAGACTGACTATGAAGGAAGCATCCGAAATGCTTGACCTAGTGCTGCTGGTAGACGATGACGACACCACAAACTATTTGAATAAGCGCCTGTTGACCGATATGAAGGTGGCCAAAGAGATTTTGGTGCTTAAGAACGGTAAAGAAGCAATTGACTACCTGAGCAAAGCCTGCAGCGAAACGTCAGATGGTGCAACTAAATGCCCTGATCTGATCTTTCTCGATATCAAAATGCCTACCATGGATGGCTTTGAGTTTCTGGAGGAGTACCAGCGCAAGGGGCTGGATGCCGGCGATCATGTCATCATTCTGATGCTGACATCTTCAGCAAGCTTTTATGACCTGGAGCGTATCAAGAGCTTTAAGAAAGTGAAGAAACATTACTCCAAGGCACTGACCAACCATGATGTAAAAGAGATATTGGCTGAGTTTTTCCAGAAGCGCAATAGCTAGGGAAAGTTAGCTTAATAAAGCACAAAGCCTGTATGCCGCGAGGTATACAGGCTTTGTGCTTTATTCGGCCTCTTCTGACTCCGTGACCACTTCAGTGGCTGGCCACGTAAACACAAAGCGGGTACCACGCCCATCAGACTCTACCCACACATCACCCTGCTTTTCTTCGAGTATACGCTTTACGATGGCAAGTCCCAAACCTGAGCTGTCGGCACGCGTCAGGTTGTGACCGAGCGATTCGTATTTGCTAAAGATCTGCTCCTGATCTTCGGGTGCTATGCCCGGGCCGTTGTCCTGCACAGCCAGATAGATGAGGCTAGATCGGAGGCTGTACTGCACTTCTATCACAGCTTGTTCCGGTCTGTCGTGGTACTTTACAGCGTTGCCGAGCAGGTTACTGAATATCTGGTACAAGTAAATCTCCTGTGTGTAGAGGGTAGGTAGCTCATCCGGCAGTATGATTTTAAAAGTGGATGGAATGTAGAGCGACTCCAGCACTTTGTAAAGGACAGACCGGATAGATACGATCTGGCGGTGCAGGCTGTGGTGGCCGGCAAGCGAATAGGCCAGTATACCTGTGATCAGTTTGTCCATCTTGCTGGCCTGCTCCCGAAGGATCGGCAGCAGTGAAGCGGCATCTTCGCTATTGCCGTTCTGCAAACTGTTTTCCAGGAAGTTAATGATGCCTCCGATGTTCTGCAAAGGAGCCCGCAGGTCATGCGAAACGGTATGGGCAAATGCATCCAGGTCGGCATTAGCTTTCTGCAGTTCCAGGTTCCGGCGTTCGCGCTCCTCCGAGAGCGACTGTATTTCAAAGTTGGACTGCTGAAGCTGCAGATTCAGTCTCCTGATCTCCTGCAGTTGCTGCTCTGCCTCCAGGTTGCGAAGTCGCAGTTTCTCGAGTAGCTCAAGCTGCTGCATGTTCTGCCTCTTGATCTCTGCATAGGGCGATATTCCCTCTTCGTCATTAAACTCACGTAGCCAGAGCTCCTGCAGACTTTTCGTAAACACAGGAGACTGTGTAGGGATGCGCTTGCGGAGGGTCACGATAGTACCTTGTTCACTCTCGGTCTTGATCTCAAAGAAATCCACCAGTTTGCGGGAGTTCACAATGCCCATGCCGCGCCCTGTAGCACTGCTGCCATAACTGGCCCGTTCATAAATATGATCCAGGTTTCCGATGCCACGCCCCCGATCCGACACTTTCGCCTCCAGATAGTTATGCCCAGCTTCTCCGATAATGCCAAACTGTATGGTGCCGTTGCCCACATGCTCTACCACGTTGCGGCAAATCTCCGACACAGCCGTTGCGAACTTGGTCTGGTTGGCCTGTGCCATACCTGTTTTTTCTGATAGCTGCATGGCCCGCTTATAAGCCAGCACCACGTCCAGTTCGTTTGCAATGTTTATTTTGAGAAAACTCCTTGGCATCAGCTAGACTTTGGCTTTACAAACTAGTACGAGTGTATCATCTGATTGGCGGCTATGGTCTTTGTAAAGAACTGCCGCGATGGTAGTGGGTAAGTGCCGATGCAGGTTAGGGTAACGGCTCAGGTCCCAGCGCGATTTCAATCCGTCGCTGTGCACGATGAGCAATTTGTTACGGTTCCATTCCAGCTTTTGGTTGTTGAAATTGCCCGGAATGTTGTGGCCTAGTATACCGTTGTACGATATCACATTCTTATAAGGCATGTTGCCCAGCGCACTCTCCATAGAGAATAACTTGCCGGCTATGTTGCCTATGCCACAGTAACTGAATATGTTCTGGCTGATGTCGATGTTAGCTGCAAAACCCACTGCACCCCGTGTACGCCGGATGCTTGTATGTATTACCTGCAGCGCCATGGCCGGATCAGGTATAGGATTGTCGCAATAGGTCTTGACGGCCAGTTGGGATGCCTCCTGTGCATGCATGCCATGGCCCAACCCATCGAGTGCCAGCAGGTAGACGCCCCGTTCGTGATGTACGATAGCATACCCATCGCCGCAGTCTACTTCTTTCGGCTTGGGGACCATGATGTTGCCAATGTCGTAGCGTCTGCTTGGAGGGATGGAGCGTGCCGACTTGTATACCCGGGCCATGATCACGGTGCCTACCTGGGGATGTGAGTAAAGGTCGAAAACGTCAGACTGTCTCTTGATCGCGCCGAGCCCCTCACCGGCAGAGCCAAAGGTAGAAACGCCGTCCTCCAGCATCCGGTCCGGGTTGTTCATGCCGGGCCCATTGTCCAGGCTGATGATCTCAATCCCATGAATGGGTTTGCCGATGGCTTTCACCAGCAGTTCGCCACCCTGCGTCGTATGCTTCTCCAGGTTGGAGAGCATTTCGGACACGATAATATTGACCTTGCCCACGGCTCCTTCCGATAGGGCGAAGCTTTCAGCAAGTCGGGTAATGTCTTTTTTGGTGAGACTAGCGTAGCTTCGGTCGGGTATCGCGAAGCGGTAGTGTTGATTAACGTCCATGTTTCCAGTGGATGACAGTAACTGTTGTGCCTTCTCCCGGATTGCTTTTGAGGTCAAATTCGTTGACTAATCGTTTGGCGCCGGGCAGACCAAGGCCGAGACTCCTGCCGGTAGAGAAGCCATCGCGCATGGCCATGGCGATATCAGCTATACCCGGGCCTTCGTCTTTGAAGGTTAGTCTTACGCCGGTTTTGGCATTGTGGCTGATAATTTCGAGTATTACTTTGCCTCCACTGGCATACTTGAGCATATTACGCACGAGTTCGCTCGCAGCCGTGATCAGCTTGGTCTGGTTAACCAGACTCATACCTATACGGGTGCCAAATTCGCGCACACGGTTGCGGAAGGGAACCACATCCTGCTCGCGCACGATCTCCATCGTATCTTTAGTCATTACGATCATCCTGGTCTTCCTCCTCTTCGTCGTCTAGTTCCAGGTTATCGCCTAGTTTAGTGTTAAGTAATTCCATGCCCTTTTCTACATTCAGGGCAGTATGTACACCTTGCAGCGTTAGGCCTAGCTCCACAAGTGTAATGGCCACAGCGGGCTGCATACCTACTACTACGGTTTCAGCATCCATAATGCGCGACATAGAGGCAATGTTGCCCAAAATGCGGCCCATAAACGAATCTACGATGCTTACTGCCGAGATATCTATCAAAACGCCCCGTGCCCCGGTCTGGCTCACCATGTTGATCAGGTCATTCTCCAGCGTCAGGGCTAGCCTGTCGTAGAGGTCTACCTGTATAGTCACCAACAGGAAAGGCCCCATTTTTAAAACTGGTATCCTTTCCATCGTATTAGCGGGTTAGTTTAAATCCTTTGTTCCGGTCTACACGGCGCACCTCCAGGTTGGTCATGCTAAAGGCAAGCTGCAGTGCACTGGCCAGGCTGGCCTTGGTCTTGATGTTAGACAGGTCAATGCCCAGGTGTACAATAGTTTGCGCTATTTCGGCACGTATACCACTGATGATACACTCGGCACCCATCAGGCGTGTCGCGCTTACAGTTTTGATCAGGTGTTGTGCTACCAGTGAGTCAACGGCAGGTACGCCAGAGATATCCAGGATCGCAATGTTGCTGCCTGTGTTCACGATCTCCTGCAGCAGGTTTTCCATCACGACCTGGGTGCGTGCGCTGTCCAGGGTTCCGATGATAGGCAGGGCCAGTATACCATCCCATACCCGGATCACAGGTGTAGATATCTCGCTTATTTCATCTGTCTGACGAAGAATAACCTCTTCGCGTCCTTTGATGAAAGTCTCGAAGGTAACGATGCTCAGGTTGTCCAGCAGGTTGTTGAGCTGCATGATTTCCTGATAGAGGGTAGCAGGGTCATCTTTACGCTGCTCAATCAGTACTTCCATGATGGCTTGCTTCAGGCTCAGCACATACGCGCCTGTTTCACGCGGACTGAAACCCTGTCTTGCTCTTGTAATGGAAATGTCGCGGAGCGTATCAGTTACCTGCTCAAATTCCGTGTCATAAATGTTGTCATAGTTTCCTTTGGAAATTGCTCTGAGCAGACCGTCGAGCATCTCTTTTGACTGACGCTGCAGTTCATCACTTGTCATCAGATCGTCACGGAGTGACGCATCCGACAATTGATTTTGCATCCATTTTTCCAGGATGCGTTCCTTGTTTTTCTCGAGTACTTGTGCCGTTGTGTTCATGGAGGGCAAAACGTAGCTTGTGGACGTATGGTTTAAACGATGCTGATATTTTACATCGCGGAATAGTTCTTTTAGCAGGCTAGGTGCTAAGTTAAATATAAAAATCGCAATCAATGCATACTTCTCAGATTACTGCTTACGTATATAAATTATTTCCTGTGTGATGATCCAAGAACTTTCGGAAATGAGAAAACTAGTATTAAGTACTGCTTGTCTGTTACTCTGGCTGCTCACGGCCTGTAGCTCTTCCACCAATATCCACTCCGAGCCGGCACCCGGCTTCGGCTTGAGCACTTACCGTCAGTTTGCCTTCATGGATGTAGATACCGACTTAGAGAAGACGGGGCGCGACTATCAGGGGCATGTACACTTCCTGAAGCAGGAATTGGCCCGACAACTGGAACTCCGCGGCCTGAAGCAAGCACCGACGACAGAAGAAGCCGACCTGCTCATCAACCTGGGTATAGTGGTAGACAGGCAGGTACAAACCAGGGAAACTAATATCATATCTGACCCGCCCCGTTACATAGGACAGCGACGCTATACCTGGCAGAGTAGGGAGGTAGAAGTCGGGCGCTACAGCGTAGGCACGGTGTCGGTACATCTGGTTGATCCGGTGCAGAACGAACTGGTATGGCAGGGTACGGCTGAGCGTGTTATTTCTGATAAGCCTGAAAAATTGCGGGAGCAGATAGAGAAGGGTATAGAAAGGCTGGTGGGTGAAATTCCATCCTAAGGAGCTAAAAAAAGCGAAGCCTTCTATAACATGTAGAAGGCTTCGCTTTTGTCGGAGTGGCGGGATTCGAACCCACGACCTCCAGCACCCCATGCTGGCGCGATACCAGGCTACGCTACACCCCGAAAATTTTATGCAACATAGCAAAAACACTGCATTGCTGCAATACTGTCTCAGGCACTATGGTTTCATTTTTTTCCAGGAGCTATACCTGAGCTCAAAAGTATTTTTACGCAAATCACTTATCGTATACTTTGTGAAAAACGAACCGAAGTGCAAAGCCGATCACAAGCAGGCCTATACCTGAAAGAATCACTGCTAAAGGTAAAGATACAGACATAGCCAGGCATCCAATCAAACCCAGTACAGGAATAATTTTACCGTACAACTGTTCGCCGGCAGGTTGGCGCAGGGCCGCTATGTTGGTAATGCTGTAGTAGAGCAGAATCGTGAAGGAAGCAGAGCGAAGAATAAATTCGAAGGAACCCGCAATGGTCAGCAGAAAGATAATAAATCCGGTCAGGAAAATGCCCACGTGCGGCACCCGGTAACGGGCATGCACGCGCTCAAATACAGGCGGTAAATCATGACGGCGGCCCATGGCCAGCAGCATACGGCTTATACCTAATATCTGGCTCAGCAATACCCCGAGCATAGCCGTGGAGGCGCCCAGCGTGATCATGGTTTTGATAGCGGGTGTGTTAAGGGAAGAGGCCACCACCTGCAAAGGCGATTTGCTGCCTGCCATGCTTTCAGTTCCGATCACGCCGACTGCTACCAGCGACACAGCCGCATACAGCAGTATGGCTGAAACGATAGTGATGATAACGGCGCGGGGAATTGTTTTGTGGGGCTCCTGAACTTCTTCGGCCAGTGTGGCAATGCGGGCATACCCGGTAAAGGCGAAAAACAGTAAGGCCGAAGCTTCTGCTATACCTGCCGTGCCAAATGGTGCAAAGGGCTGAAAGTTTTTCTGTTTCATAGCAGGTACTCCACTGAAAACCAGGTATAGGAGGGAGAGCAGGGTGAAGGATACGATCACCAAATTCAGCATACCCGCTTTCTTGATACCGAAGTAATTGGCAAGTGTCAGAAGCACCACAGCCACCAGCGAGAGCGCAAGGGGAGAGTGGATCGGAACAAGCTGGTAAAAGTAGCTGCCAAAGCCAATGGCTACGACCCCTGCCGCCGAAAGCTTGCTGATCAGGAACATCCAGCCGGCCGAAAAGCCAAAAGTCGGGTTGAGTAATCGGTAACCGTACTCGTAAGTGCCGCCCGACTGCGGGTATACTGCCGCCAGTTGTGCTGAAGACAAGCCATTGAAGGCTGCGATAAGTCCGGCAAAAAGTAGCCCGACAAGGAAAGCCGGACCGGCTATACCTGCAGCCACGCCTGTCACCACAAATATACCTGCACCGATTATAGCACCCAGCCCGACACCCACGGCGTCTTTAAGCGTGAGTGCGCGCAACAGTTCATGCTGCTTTGGGCCTTGTTTTTTCATAGGCTCTTATTTATAGTGCTGTACTTTACTTACACTGATCAAGTTCAGTCTGAAAAAGAAAGATTGCCAGGTTAAAGCCCCAGTACGGCAGGTATAAAAGTAGAGATTGGTAAATTGATTTCTTAACTTTGGCACTCTATGTTTTCTCTGATCACTCCAAACGTGATCTTATCATTTTACTTTAAAAAGTGTTAAAAGCGCTTCTCTATATACTAGTAGTAACAGGCTTTGCCTACTTCTTATTTTACCCGATCCTGAAGCGGTACATTAGCAGAAAGAGGCTTTTCAGATGGTTGCTCCTGATCTATGTCATCGCACTTGTTATCTCTTCTGTAAATACCTATTTCCTATAGCGGCACTTAATTGTGTATTCAACAAAAAAGCGCCAGCCACTTCTACAGTAGCTAGCGCTCTAAATTGTACTTGTGCACCCGAGAGGATTCGAACCCCTAACCCTCGGAGCCGAAATCCGATATTCTATCCAGTTGAACTACGGGTGCTCTCCGTGTTGCAAAAATAGGAACAATGCGCTAAAAAGGAAATTTTAGGATCAATAATTATAATTCACAAAGGCAGATCCCGCAGGTATAGCATTGATATAAGTACATAATTAGTTCATACCTAAAACAATATGGATAAATTGAGAGTTATTAAATAATACTTAGAATCAAGCAAACAGAATCAGAAAGCTATGGAAAAAGTGTATACGGCAGAGGTAACTGCTACAGGAGGCCGCCGAGGCCATGTGACGTCGTCTGACGGAGTTATTGATATGCCACTCTCATTACCTGAGGGCCTGGGAGGGGAGAAGGGGAAGTCAAACCCTGAGCAGTTATTTGCGGCGGGCTATGCGGCCTGCTTCCAAAGTGCTTTACTGCTGGTTGCCGGTAAGCATCACATCCGCCTTAATCCCGAATCTACTGTGAAAGCACATGTGGATCTGCTCAAGTCAGAAGATGGTAAATACGGACTGGGAGTGAAGCTGGAGGTGCACTTGCAGGGACTTGAAAAGGACAAAGCAAAAGAGCTCGTAGACGAAGCACATGAGGTGTGTCCCTACTCAGTCGGTACGCGGGGCAACATCAATGTAGAGTTAGAGATTGTATAAAACAGAAAGGGCTGCCATCACTGGCAGCCCTTTCTGTTTTTATGTATTATAGGAATTAAGCTCCTACTTCAGCCAAAACCTGCTTCACTTTCTCAGCAGCTTCCTTCAAAGCTACGGCAGAGTATACCTTCAGGCCAGACTCGTCAATGATACGGGCGCCTTCTTCAGCGTTTGTTCCCTGCAGGCGAACGATGATTGGCACGCTGATGTCACCGATGTTCTTGTAAGCCTCCACTACACCATTGGCAACACGGTCGCAACGAACGATACCGCCGAAGATGTTGATCAGGATAGCCTTCACGTTCGGGTCTTTCAGGATGATGCGGAAACCAGCCTCAACCGTTTGCGCGTTTGCCCCACCCCCTACGTCCAGGAAGTTAGCAGGCTCACCGCCAGAAAGCTTGATGATATCCATGGTTGCCATCGCAAGACCGGCACCGTTTACCATACAGCCAACGTTACCGTCCAGCTTCACATAGTTCAGGTTAGACTCGCTTGCCTCTACTTCCAACGGATCTTCTTCCGTGATGTCGCGCAGGGCAGCCAGGTTCTTGTGACGGAACAGGGCGTTGTCATCCAGGTCAACTTTCGCGTCTACGGCCAGAATCTTGTTGTCTGAAGTTTTCAACACAGGGTTGATCTCAAACATAGAAGAGTCTGTCTCCACATAAGCTTTGTAAAGGTTAGTGATGAATTTCACCATCTCTTTGAAAGCCTCGCCTTGCAAACCGAATGCAAATGCAATTTTATTTGCCTGGAATGGACGCAAGCCGATAGCCGGGTCGATCCACTCTTTGATGATTTTCTCAGGAGTTTTCTCAGCCACTTCCTCGATGTCCATACCACCTTCAGTAGATGCCATGATCACGTTGCGGCCTTTGGCGCGGTCCAGCAGGATACTTAGGTAGTACTCCTTCGGATCAGATTCGCCAGGGTAGTATACGTCCTGCGCTACCAATACTTTCTGTACCAGCTTGCCCTCAGGACCGGTTTGGTGCGTTACCAGTGTCATGCCCAGGATGTCGTTTGCGATCTGCTTCACCTGATCCAGGTTCTTCGCCAGTTTCACACCACCGCCTTTACCACGGCCACCCGCATGAATTTGCGCTTTGATCACGTGCCAGCCTGTACCGGTTTCCTCGGTCAGTTTCATTGCCGCTTTTACAGCCTGGTCTGGCGTTTCTGCCACGATGCCTTCCTGTATGCGAACGCCGTAGCTTTTCAGAATTTCTTTAGCCTGATATTCGTGTATGTTCATGCTTTCAATTTAATGGTCGCACGAAAGTAATCGTTTATCGGCTTAAATTCAAGTAATAGGTTTTTAAAATATAAACGGGAGTGCACAGCGCTATAGCTGGCCAAGACGCTATATGCTATCAGACGGGATCCTCAGGTGCAGCCTTTTAAGCTATTACATGCCTAAATGAAGTGAGGTTGGGATCAGGCATGCGCCAACACTAGCCTGTCAGGTTTAGACTGATAAGACCGAGGAGAGCTGGAATACCCTTTTAATACAGATTTCCACCTGCCTGTCTCAGCAAAATGCTTAATTACTCTATTTTTCTTCTGGAGCAGAGCGGTAATATATTTTTGCAGAAACAGCTTATCTAACATGATTCCCAATGCCCCGAAAGGAGATGTATAGTTAAAGACATCAACCATGATGGAGCCTTCAGCAGTTTCCTCAAAATAGCGTTCGTGCTTGAATTTTATAAAGGAGCGCTTTTCCATCTCTTCGGCGAAATAGCGGGGCTGATCAAAAACCGTGATCCGGCTGCTTATGTTAAGCCAAAGAAAAAAATGCTTCGCTCTCCAGGTAACTGTTTCATTGTAGCCTATCAGACCAGTTGTAACACCGGCAATGGCTTGCTGGCCGGAATGGCGAGTCGAGATAGCGTGCAGATCTATACTTCTGGATAAGTCGAAGCAAATGGATATTGGGGCATCGATAACCGTTTCTAATGTGATAGTAGGCATAAGGTATAACGTGTATAATGTATACTGCTTCGTAAAATCTCCTTTACCTTATCTGGTCTTTGCAGACAGAGGATAACGATTGCAAGCGTAAACTGAAATTAGCCAACCTGATAGGTTCATCCAGTTTTTGGCAAAGTACTCTAAGGCAGTGAAAGCTATTAGAATATGTAAATATAACTATTCATTTATAATGATCGCTATAGTTTTCACTGTTTGTGCTTTATATCTTGTAGCAATCAAAGACGAAACTCCTTTTTTATCAGCAAAGATGATAGGGGCGGCAGGCCGGATTTTACAAGATATAGTACTTGTCAACTCCTTTTAGCAGCTTTTTCCTTATCAGGAAACTTGTGTTGCTGCCATAACTCTGCTTAGAAAATTATGATGCTATGCATAAAGTTGCGGTTATTGGAAACAGATAATTGCAATGTTTTTGCCATTGTGAGCCATGCTGGTTTGTGCATAAATAAAGATTCCCAAATGATTGCTTTGCAACGATGGATATAGTTTCTGAGTAATATACATAATCCGATATGGATACATTGCATTCCTCAGAAACGCTACATGCAAGACATTTACACATATGCTCGCCGAATTGCACTGGCCGCTTTTATTTTCTTTCTGGTGGCGGCAGCCTTTTACCTGTTCATACAGCTCACCCATTTTCTACTGCTGGTGTTCGCAGGTATACTGTTGGCGGTGCTTTTCACGAGCCTGTCAGAGTGGGTGAGCGCTAAAATAGGCTTTGGAAGGGGACTCAGCCTGACCATTGTAACCATTTTGCTTTTTGGGATGCTGGTCGGCCTGGGCTTCATTGTGGCACCCACGGTCGGGGAGCAGGTCAATGAAATGGGCGATTCCATACCCCAGGCTTGGGAAGATCTGAAAGATAAACTGCGGGAGACCACATGGGGGGAGCAGGTGCTTCACGAGGTGGAAAATGGAACAGGCAAGATGATACCGGAGTCCAAAGCCATCTTTTCGCGCGTCACCAATATGTTCACTTCCACGCTGAGCATTATTACTGACTTACTGATCGTTCTGATCACAGGCTTGTTTCTGGCGGCAAACCCGCTGCTCTACACCAAAGGCTTTGTGAAGCTCTTTCCGGTTATGAGGCGCAACAGGGTATACGAGGTGCTCAGCCTGTGCTACGATACCCTGCGGCAGTGGCTTTGGGGCATGTTTCTGGCTATGTGCCTTATTGGGGGGACGGTATGGCTGGGCTTTACGATCATAGGGCTGGAACTGGCGCTGCTGATGGCACTGCTGGCTTTTTTCTTTGCTTTTATTCCGAACATAGGACCTATCATAGCAGGCGTGCCACCCATCCTGCTAGGCTTGCTGGACAGTCCGCAGATGGCGCTGCAAGTACTCCTGGTCTACAGTATCATTCAGGGTATAGAGGGCTATGTACTGACGCCTCTTATCTTTCAGAAAACAGTGGCACTGCCTCCGGCGCTATTGCTGTTCTTCCAGGTGCTGCTGGGCATCGTGCAGGGTGGGCTGGGACTTTTTCTGGCAGCGCCGTTACTGGCAGTGGTCATGGTGATCGTGCAGGAAGTATACATCAAGGATGTGCTCGAACGGCCTGATTCAACTAAAGCAGCTGGTGCCGGGGACAGTACAGGCACAGGAACAGCAAGCTCCTAGATGCGGTCGTACCGGGAGGCTGAAGCTAAAATTTGGGGAGCAGGTACCGCACTTATACCTTTTGTTTTGTAGCTTTGGAAGGTTCAACACTTTCAAACCAATTCATTAAGCTGTGCTGCAGGTAGTCAACGTTCACAAAAAATACGGTTCGCTAGAAGTTCTAAAAGGCATTGACCTGACCATCCATGCCGGAGAAGTTGTTTCTATTGTAGGTGCTTCCGGTGCCGGCAAGAGTACGCTGCTGCACATCCTGGGCACACTTGACTCGGCTGACAGCGGCGACGTGATGTTCGATGACAAGAACATTTCCCGCCTCAATCCGACTGAACTGGCACGTTTCCGTAACCGGCACATTGGCTTTATTTTCCAGTTCCATAACCTGCTGCCCGAGTTTACAGCCCTCGAAAATGCCTGCTTGCCGGGCTTTCTGGCCGGTCGTCCGGAGTTGGAGGTGACTGAACGGGCCGCCGAATTGCTGAGCATGCTCAAC
Organism: uncultured Pontibacter sp.; assembly: GCF_947502515.1. Lineage (NCBI taxonomy): Bacteria > Pseudomonadati > Bacteroidota > Cytophagia > Cytophagales > Hymenobacteraceae > Pontibacter > uncultured Pontibacter sp. The sequence goes on from NZ_CANNAI010000005.1 coordinate 80,895, forward strand.
CTGAGCCACCGCATGCACCACAAGCCTTCCGAAATGTCAGGAGGGGAGCAGCAGCGCACGGCCGTGGCCCGTGCCCTGATCAACTCACCCCGCATCATTTTCGCCGATGAGCCCAGTGGTAACCTCGACTCCAAAAACGCCCAGGAGCTGCACGAGATTTTCTTTAAGCTGCGCGACGAGTTCAACCAGACCTTCGTGATCGTGACGCACAACGAGCAGCTGGCTACCATGGCCGACCGCACCCTGATCATGAAAGACGGCTTGATCGTGCAGGAAGTTAGGGCCTAAGCTATACCTAATCCGCTGTTTACAGTGCTATAAGCGACCATCGCTTGGGCGAATATTTCCCATGCCCTCTGTTTTGACTGGCCTTCCGGTTCACCCGACTACCTCAATTGCAGTTTTCACGTACAATATATCCCCCCTTTGCCTTTTTGTGCTAAAATAGAGACTGGTTTCGGGGGAAATATACCTGGCTAAAATTATTTTATAAATATCTGATTATTAGACGTTTATAATGAATATTTTTTTAGTTTTTTTGCACCATTTCAGGAGCAGGTATGTTTGATATATATACTAAAACATGAAAACTAACGAAAGTATGAGTCAAGTGAATAAAGAAACAAAAGTGGAGAGAAAGCCGAAGGTTGAGAGCTATGATATTGCTAAATCTGATGAGACGCTTCACTTAGCTGTTGACCTGGCTAAGTTTATAAAAGAGAACAGGTTATATCAAAATATACAAGGAAAAGAGTACGTAAACGTAGAAGGCTGGCAGTATGCCGGATCTCGTCTGGGTATCCTGCCGGTGGTGGAGCATGTGGTGAACATCAGCACCGACGAGGAAATTAAATACCAGGCGAAGGTAAACTTGCTAGACCTGCGCAGTCAGCAGGTGGTGGGTGCCGGTTTTGCGATTTGCTCTAACAAAGAGCAGGGCAAGAAGTACTATCAGGAATTTGCGATCGCCTCGATGGCGCAGACGCGTGCGATAGGTAAGGCTTATCGTAACATTCTGGCCTGGATCATCCGTGCGGCTGGTTACGAACCTACTCCGGTAGAGGAGATGGACTATGGCGGCAACGAATCATCTGCTAAGCCAGCTGTGCCAACGGAGAAGAAAGCAACCATGAAAGCTGCGTCTGCCACTCCTGTGGCTGAGAAAGCTGAAGTGGACGAGCAGGTGGCTGGTGTGCGATATGCCTCTGCCAAGCAGAAAGAGGAAATCATCCGACTGCTGAACAACCCGGTGATCACACGCCAGGAAAAAACGAAGATGCTGCTTAACATCAATAGATTTGACGAAGAGCGTGCCGCGCAGGCGATCGATAAACTGAAAAAAGTGATCGAAGACCGTGAAGATGGTCAGTCTGCTGCCGCTTAATCTGAAACTACCGCACTTAAAAGCCCGCCTCCTTAGAGTCGGGCTTTTTTTATACCTATCGGCTATACCTACCGGCTATACCTATCGGCTATACCTATCGGCTATACCTATCGGCTATACCTATCGGCTATACCTATCGGCTATACCTATCGGCGTAATTTTCCAAGTCCTGCCTTAAGCCGGGCAGCTAGTTTAGCCGATATGCCTTATCTTCGCCTTTGTAAAGCACACACCCTTGCAAGACATCCACCACATACTCAAAACCTACTGGGGCTACGACCAATTCAGGCCGCTGCAGGAAGATATTATCCGGTCGGTGCTGGCGGGGCAGGATACGCTGGCGCTGTTGCCGACGGGTGGGGGCAAGTCGATCTGCTTTCAGGTGCCGGCCATGGCCATGGAGGGAATCTGTATTGTGGTCACGCCGCTGATCGCGCTGATGAAAGACCAGGTAGAGCAGCTGAAGAAGCGTGGTATATCTGCCGTGGCTATCTTCTCAGGGATGAACCGACGCGAGATCGACATTGCCATGGACAACTGTGTGTATGGCAATGTCAAGTTTCTATACCTGTCGCCGGAGCGTTTGCAAACCGAGCTGTTTCAGGAGCGGGTGAAGCGCATGAAAGTCAGTCTGCTGGCTGTGGATGAGGCGCACTGTATTTCGCAATGGGGCTACGATTTCCGTCCGCCATACCTGGAGCTGGCTGCCCTGCGCGAAACATTGCCGGCTATACCTGTGTTGGCCCTCACGGCTACAGCTACCGAACAGGTGCGCGTAGACATACAGGAGAAACTGGCTTTCAAAAAGCAGAACGTCTTTGTCAAGAGCTTTGCCCGGGCCAATCTGTCTTACTCCTGTCTCTATACCGAAGACAAAGTGGGGCGTTTGCTTGAGATCCTGCAGCGCATGCCGGGGCAGTCGATTGTGTACGTGCGCAGCCGCAGGCAGACGGTCGAGATAGCCCGCTTCCTGCAGAGCCGGCGTATACCTGCCGCGGCCTACCATGCGGGGCTTAAGTTTGAGGAGCGCAACAAAACTCAGCAGGCCTGGATCGAAGACAAGGTACGGGTGATGGTGGCAACCAACGCCTTTGGCATGGGTATCGACAAGCCGGATGTACGACTGGTCGTGCACCTCGATCTGCCGGAGAGTCTGGAGGCTTATTACCAGGAAGCGGGCCGTGCCGGCCGTGACGAAAAGTACGCTTATGCCACGCTGCTTTACGGCCCGAGCGACACCAAAGACCTGCTGCAGAAAGTGAAGGAGGCGCATCCTCCACTGGAGTTGATCCGGCGGGTATACCAGTGCCTGGCCAATTATTACCAGATTGCGGTGGGCAGCGGCTTTATGGGCAGCTTCGATTTCGACCTGGCTGCTTTCTCCAAAAACTACAAACTGTCGGCCCTCGAAACGCACCACGCCATCAAGCGACTAGAAGGGGAGGGCTACGTGCAACTCAACGAAGCTTATTACAGTCCGTCGCGGCTATACCTGCTGCTCGACAACATGGCGCTTTACGAGTTTCAAGTGGCCAATGCCGAGCACGATGCCCTGCTGCGCCTGATCCTGCGCATGTATGGCGGTGAGGCTTTCACGGGCTTTGTGAAGATATCGGAGCGCAAACTGGCCGAGCAGCTTAAGAAGCCGGAACAAGAAGTGCGCCGCAAACTCGAGTACCTGCACAAGCTACAGGTGCTGGTGTACGAGCCACAGCACGATGCGCCACAGTTGGTTTTCACAGCGCCCCGTCTGGATGCCGCCAATCTGCCGCTTAACCACAAAAAGCTGGACCAACTCCGCGATCGTGCCATGAAGCAGGCCCAGGAAATTGCTCACTATGTAGAGACCACTGACCGCTGCCGCACACAGTTGCTATTGGAGTACTTTGCCGAAGTCAGTGACAAGAGTTGCCGCATCTGTGACTACTGCCTGGCGCAACGCAAGAAGGAGCGGCAAGGGCAGGAGCAGCAGGCTCTGCGGCAGAAGTTGCTGGAAGTAGTGCAATCCAAAAATCTGCTGCCGAAAGAACTCGTGCAGCAATTTGAAACCAAACACAGCGAAGCGGTAACCGAATTGCTGCGTGAACTCCTGGACACAGGCATTGTCAAGTACGCCGAGAGCGGCAAGCTATACCTGGCAGTAGAACAGGTATAACCCACCGGAGGTTTTGCGTATAGTCTTATACCTGCTCATCAAAACCGCCGCGATATGAACGTACTTTTTTTCAGCTCCAAGGTATACGACAGCACTTTTTTTAATGCCGCAAACAAATCGCACCAGCACAAACTCAGCTATCTGGAGGTACCGCTTAACAAGAACACCGCTGTGCTGACCAAAGGCTATGGGGCTGTCTGCATATTTGTGAATGACACCGCCAATGCCGAAGTGCTGCGGTTGCTGGCAGAGCAGGGAGTGAAATTGATCGCGCTTCGATGTGCCGGTTTCAATAACGTAGACCTTGGTGCAGCTGCAGAACTGGGTATGAAAGTGGTGCGTGTGCCAGCCTACTCGCCCTACTCGGTGGCAGAGCATACCCTGGCACTCATCCTGACGCTCAACCGTAAAACTCACCGCGCCTACAACCGCGTGAAAGAAGGCAACTTTGCCCTAAACGGACTGATGGGCTTCGACCTCAACGGTAAGACTGTAGGCCTGATCGGACTCGGAAAGATCGGGCTGGTGACAGCAAAAATTCTGAAAGGCTTTGGCTGTCGCGTGCTGGGCTATGACATTGAAAAGCGGGATGAATTTGACGAGATAGGTATAGAATTCACCGACCTGAGTAGCATTTACGCCAACTCCGACATTATTTCCTTGCACTGTCCGCTCACGCCGCAAACCCACCATATTATCAGTAAAGAAACCATCACCCAAATGAAACCAGGTGTGATGCTCATCAACACCAGCCGGGGAGCGCTCGTGGATACCAAAGCTGTCATTTCCGCACTCAAGAGTGGGCATATCAAGTACCTGGGCATTGATGTGTATGAAGAGGAAGCCGATCTTTTCTTCGAAGATCTGTCAGATCGGGTGATACAGGACGATGTGTTCATGCGGCTGCTCTCGTTCAACAACGTGCTGATCACCGGGCACCAGGCCTTCTTCACCAGCAATGCCCTTGAAAGTATAGCAGGTGTTACCTTGCAAAATATTGCTGACTTTGAACAAGGACGGCAATTGGAAAATGAAGTAAAGGCCTAAGCTATACCTTCGCTATCGATCGACAAGATGCCCTACCTGCTCTCCTTGTTGCCTATTCTGCTGCTGGTTGTGCTCTCCCTTACCAGAGGAGTGAAAGTGGCGGTGCTGGTTGGGGCGATCTTCACGACTATCTTGTTCTTTTACTGGGGCGCTACGGCAGCACATTTTCTGGCTGCAATGGGGGCGTCGCTGCTCACGACCATCAATATTCTGATGATTGTACTGGGCGCCACGTTTCTCTACAACATCATGTCCCGGAATGGTCTGATCAACCAGATAACCCATTCGCTCGACCAGCTGCATCCTTCCAAAGAGTTACGCTTTTTTCTGCTGGCAATTGGACTGACCGCTTTTTTTGAGGGAGTGGCTGGGTTCGGTACGCCGGGTGCCATTGTGCCGCTTATACTGATCGCCCTGGGTTTTGATGCCGTGCTTTCGGTGGCGGTAGTACTGCTCTTCGATGGCTTATTCGCTATTTTCGGGGCCGTTGGTACACCTTTGCTCACAGGCCTGCAAGTTCCTCTGGGTCTGCCTGATGCTGCCATACGCGATATCGCCTGGATGGCGGCAGGTATCAATGTGCTTGTTGGCCTGCTGATCCTTTGGCTGGTATTCCGGATGGTGACACGCAGCCATGGCGACTTGCAGCACCGCAGGCAAGTGCTGTTGCTATACCTGTTCATCACCTTGCCTTTTCTGCTGCTGGCCAGGCTGGCTGCCGAACTCGCCACTGTGCTGGCCGCCCTGACCATGCTGGGGTTGTCAGTGCTATACCTGCGGCAGAAAAATGTAAAGATTGATTTGAAACCCTGGTTGCCTTATGCGCTGCTCGCAATAATGCTGCTGTTGCCAAAGCTCTCTCCTGTGTTGCGGAGTTGGTTGGGTTGGGAGTTGACCTTTGAAAATATGTTCGGTACAGGTATACGGGCTGCCATCAGGCCGCTTGCCTCCCCCTTGCTGCCCTTTGCGGCGGTGGGATTAGGGGTTGCGGTGCTGTACCGGAGTAAGTCCCTATACCTGGCAGAGCCACTCAAAAAGATGCTGGCCGTGTTTGCTGTGCTTTTCCCTTCCATCGCCATTGCCCAACTGATGATCCACTCAGGTGTCACGCAGCCTTCCATGGTTCGGTACATTTCTGAAATGTTAAGCGGCCTGGGGCCTGTCTATGTGGTGTTTGCACCTTTTGTGGGCATTATGGGCGCTTTCATCACAGGCAGCACCACCATTTCCAACGTCGTGTTCGGGGCTTCGCAACTCGAGACGGCCGCCGTACTGGGGCTCAATCCCAATGTGCTGCTGGCGCTGCAACTGAGTGGTGCTGGACTGGGCAATGCCATTTGCCTGTTCAATATTATCGCGGCGGCATCAGTGGCAAACATCCAGAACTACAAGGCCATCCTGGCAGCCAATATGCTGCCTACGCTCCTGGCGGGAGCAGTGGCCGGCGCATTTGGCTGGCTCGCTCTAACGCTATTCTGATGCAATTAATTTGCGCCCTTTTCTGCTACAGGTTTTGTTAACTTACGCTTTATGGCCCTATATCAGTGTCTCAGTGCGATTCACCCAAAAGCGGATCTATGCTTTAACTAAATGTATAAAAATTGCTACTTTTTTGGGTGAAATAATGTTATGATAAATAGAGGAACCCTGCTGTTTTTAGTGAGCAACAGACTCAAGTGAGAACAAAGAGCGATTGGCGGGGCGAGCATCCTTCACATTACGGGCGAAATAGACGATGGAGGGTAAGTAGGGAAATTTAATAAGGTATTTGTGCCCAGAAATGAAATATTGACCTTTGAAACAATTGCTGCCTTTGAAAGAAAAATAAACCACGATACACGGCCCTATGATCCGGGCCTTCAGTTCCTGCCAGGGCGTATGGAGGAAAGGCACCAACATGTTGACCCAAAGCTGGGGATTCCAGCTTTGCGGAGAAACTTTAACCTGATTTACCTCCTCCTCGACGGCCTCCACGATGTACGCCTTGATGATAAGCACCGCTGGCTCATGCCGCATGATCTGGTCATTGTGCCAGCTAATGTGCTTTACGCTTCCACTAACATCAAAGACTGCAGGGGCTTCTGTATAGAATTTACAACGGAGTTCATGGAGCCTGTCATGCAGGGAGCCCTGTCAGAACAATTTCCATTCTTTGATCTGGATGCCGAGCATGTCATCAGCCTCACCTCATATGAAAGCAAACTATTGCAGCGGTCTTTTGAGGAAATCATAGAAGTATACAATGGCCATTCGAGGGAGAAAACACAACTGATCCGAAATTATATCCATATCCTGCTCTTGCTCATCCGTGACTGCTACAAAGCCAGGTACACGGTCTACATCAAAGAGAAAGCTACTCGTGCCGTGCAATTGACAAGTGGCTTCCAGCACCTGGTCGACGAGCACTTCCGCGAAATGCACGAGGTGCAGCAATATGCCAGCTTGCTCAACATCACACCGAAGCACTTGGCTGACGTTGTGAAAAGCACCACTGGCAAGCCCCCGCACGAAATGATCCAAAACCGGCTCTTACAGGAAGCCCGCACGCTGCTCAGCCATACAAAAATGAGTATGGCTGAGATCGCCTATGCGTTGCATTTTGAGGACCAGTCCCATTTCAGTCACTTCATCAAGCGCAAAACCGGACAGACTCCGTTAGAGATTCGCAAAAACTTCTAGTCTGCACAAATTATTCCGAAATTCATACAATACTTTTCATTGTAAGTATTTTAATTTTAGAGTGTTATCCTCAAACTAAACACTACTACTATGGAAGAGAATACAATACATCGAAACCAGGTCAGGCCGGAGCGGGTAGAGGATTTTGCTCATCACGTGCTGGAAGACCTGAGTGCTGCCGAGCGAGTCAGGATGTCTTTTCTGGGCAGCCAACTGGGGCTTTACAAAGCGATGGTCAACGCAGGACCTATGACTGTAGGTCAGATTGCCCGAAGCGCCGGAGCCAGCATCAAACTGGTCAAGCGATGGGCGGACAGCCTGGCTGCGGATGGCTACCTCCTGCACGAACCAGAAGCCGATACCTTCTGTCTACCCGAGGCGCATGCCATTGCACTGACCGACCCTACCAGCCCCCATTACATAGGTAACCGCTTCCTGAAAGGAAACGGAGACCAGCATGGCAAACCCCATGATATGACGCTGCCAACAGGAAGTAGCCATGCCAAAGGATTTAACTTATTGCCTGAAGATGTATCTGGCCGGTTTTTCAGTGAAGAGTACTTGGCTAGTCTGCTGCATAACTGGATTCCTGCTGTGGAAGGGCTTTCTGAAAAACTGGAAACAGGTATACTGGTAGCGGACCTGGGCTGCGGTCGCCACGGGGCTTCGACGTTGGTGATGGCTCGTGTGTTTCCTAAATCGACCTTCCTGGGTTTTGACAGGTATATCTCCTCTGTAGAGCGGGCTAATCTGCTTGCCAAAGAGAAGCATATCGTGAATGCGCACTTTGAGTGGGCCACCGAAGAGCAGGTGTATGCTTACGAGTATGACCTGATCACGCTTATCGAAACTTTGGACTGCATGGGGGACAGCCTCCAGGATCTGCTCTCTGAATGTTATCAGGTACTCAAAGCAGACGGTGTGCTGGTGATAGCGGAAGCCAAGGACAGCAACATCGTAAGCGAAGAGCAGTACCAGCGCCTGCGCTCCTCCAAAGTACTGCCTGTTTTGGAAGAGCATATATACCGGGTAGAGCGCGGTATTGACGGACACGAGCACGAACTGCATAGAGCATCCACAGCAGCTGGTTTTTCAGTTTTCCGTAAGGTAGCGGAAACCCTCTACGACAAGGTATATGAACTGCGGCGCTAAGGTGCCAGTAACTAGAGTTTGACTTCTACTGTCTCCTGTCGCTTGTCATGGTCCAGTGTCTGGTCGTAGTGGAACACTGTTTCGTAACCGTTGATGGATACGACTTTGGTTACGTCCAGCACCAGCTGGTCCTGCTCTTTATGAATTTCCCGCATTTGTTTGTCCAGCTGCAGAGGCGCAGTCCTGAGGGGCAGCTCCTGGAATGGCATCCAACCGAAGGTAGTGTCCAGCACGATCTCGTCTTTGGGCAGGGTGGTGCTGATGCGGCGCAACCTGAGGGTCAGGTTCAATTTAGAATCCTGCCAGCGGGCTTCACTGTAATCTGTTTCCGTAAAAATTTTGAAGGCCACCTCTTTGTTGTACACCGGGGACTCAGGGAGCGGCATTTCTTCATCTTTTTCTTTGTCGCAGCCGCTTGTGAGCAACAACAAAAGCGCCAGAAAGGGCGCAAGGGTGCGTAATTTTAGAACCATGATAATCGTAAGTAGAAGCTGTTAGGGGGAAGGCGACATGGGGTGTTGCCTACTTAGCAGTACGGAGCACCCCGGCTTCAGTTTTCGGTTCCGGCTTAGTTTTTTCTCGAATTTCCCGGCTCCTGCAGAGGCAGCACCATGTGCTGTGTAGAGGGAGTGAAGCCCAATGATTCCCAGAAGCGGATGGCCTTTGGGTTTTGCACCGACACCTGGAGCTCGAGGTGATCGGCTCCCTGGTCGCTAAGCCACTTGCGGGCGGCCTCAAACAATTCCTTGCCGATACCTTTGCCCCGATATCCGGCACGCACCACCGTCTCGCCAATGTAACCTTTGTTGGAGAGCTTGAAGCCTGCTGAGCCAGGCCGTAGGCTGGCCACCAGCATACCTGCCCAGGTATCCGCATCCTGGTACACAAATACCCGGGTGCTTTTGTCCTTGAGGCGGTGGAGCAGCTCTGCCTTTAGAGCCTGCTCGCTGCCCGGCTTAAAGCGGAATACGGCATGATGGGACTGATGCAGGTCGAGCAGCAGGCACCAGAGCTCGTAGAACTCATCAATATCCTCAGGCTGGGCTTCAAAGATCATAACGGAGCTGCTAGAAAAGCGTGGTCAGATCGCTGATGCGCTCCAGGCGGTGCTCGTACTCATCCACTTCGCGGTAGCCGTAACCGGCATGGATAAAGGGTACACCAGCTTTCTTGCTGGCATCCAGATCGCCGGGGGTGTCGCCTACATACACAGGTGCCTGCAGGTTGTTGCGTTCCACGATGGCTTTCAGGTTCACATCCTTCGGGTCACCGGTGCGGCCGGAGCATTCAAAATCACCAAAATACCTGCCCAGGTCGTGCCGCTCCAGAAAAGCCTCGATGTAGCCGTCCTGGCAATTGCTCACGATAAAAAGCTTGTACTTGTTGTGCAGGTACTCCAGCGTTTCCTCCAGTCCCTCGTACAGGTCACCTCCGTGCGCGCGGATATGGGCCATTTCTTCTTTGCCACTCACTTCCATCAGTTCCTGGCGCTGTGCCTGGTCCAGGTGCGGGAATAGCATATCAAAGATCAGGTTATGCTGTGTGCCGGCGATGGAACGGATTTTGTCAGGTGTGATCCCCTGTATCTCAAAGTCAACTTTCTGGCGGGCTGCACTCCATGCTTTGGCCACAGTCTGGGCAGCATCCCAGAGGGTGCCGTCCAGGTCAAATATGATACTGTCTATCTGGTTCGTCATTTATTGGGTATTGTAAGGCGGTATAAAAGTCACCTCTACGATTAAGCCATCCTTTACGCGGTATACGGCTATGGCGTCGGTGCGCGGCTCTCCTTTTTTTCGCTGCACTTTCTCCTGGTCAATCACCACGTCGCCTGCCACAATTCGGTTCACGATCTCGCAGTGCAGGTCCGGAGTGCTGGCGAACATGGCGCCGTAGCGCTTGTGCAGTTCGTCGCGACCCTGGTAGGTAAGCACGCCGGGCTGACGGTATACCTTCACGGTGTCGCTGAAGGCGCTGGCAAACAGATCAATGTCGCGGCTATTGTAGCCTTTCAGTTGCAGTTCCACCGGTTTCACAACGGCAGGCGTTTCAGGTTTGCTTTGGCTCATGGCAGGGATACTGCTAAATAAAAGGATGGTGAGAGGTAGCAGGTATTTTTTGATCATGCACAAAATTAGGCAATTTTGTGGGGATATACCTTGCACAATTACATTGCGTATAAGCGGAGCTATGATAGAAGAACTCATCATTCGTGCACTTTGCGATACAATACCTGAGGAGCCGGTAGACGGTTTGTTTCTGTTCGGCCAGACCGAAGACAACCAGCAGGCAGCCTTTGAAACATCCCAATCTTTTCTGCAAAGCGGCCGCACCGGCAAGGTGCTCTGCCTCGGGACCAAAGCCATGAGCGGCTACCCCGGATTTGAGGTATGGAAAGAGGAGATGACAAAACTCGGAATAGGAGTGGAGCAGCTTATACCTGTTCCCCCCGTGCCCGAAGATACAGCGATGCTCCATACCCTGATCGAAGCGACTTCGGCAGTGCGCTATGCCAGGGAGCAGGGCTATAAAAGCATGGTGGTAACGGCAGCTCCTTTCCAACAGCCACGTGCTTTTATGACAGCCATTACAGCTGCACTGCGGGAGCACCCGTCGCTATACCTGTACAGTCTGCCCGGTAAGCCCATGCTTTGGCAAGAGGAAGTGACCCACTCGCAAGGCAAGCTCGAAGACACTCGCGCCGGACTCATCGCCGGTGAGATGGAGCGCATCCGCTGCTACCACGACCGCAACGACCTTATATCCGTGACAGAGGCGCTCGATTACCTGAACCGGCGGGATAAAAAGAAGTTAGATTCGTAAGCTGTCTCTACTTCCAATTTCAGTATAAGGAACAATTTTTTTTAATCTGTCATCTCGACAATAGGAGAGATCTGAATTAACTCAAAGCCTGAGTAATATTTCAGACTTCTCCCAAAGGTCGAAATGATAGGAAATTTTAAACTCCCTCTACGGCGATCATGCGGGTGCTGGAAGCACTCTGGCGCAGGGCTTTGGCTGGGGCATACTCGTCAGACGACCACCAGGCTTTGGCTTGCTCCATGGTCGGGAACTCGAGCACAACGATGCGGCTTGGGTTCCAGTCGCCTTCCAGGTTTTGAGCAGCGCCACCACGTACAATGAACTTGCCATCGAATGGCTCCAGAGAGCCTGGTGTCAGTTTTTTATAATCTTCGTAAGCGGCAGGATTGTTCACCTCTACATCTACAATAATATAAGCTGGCATATCAGTTAAGTATGGGTTTATAATAGGATGGCTGCATATTAGGTATAATCCGCGGATGGTGCAAGCTGAAGTTTGAGTAGGTGCATGCATCAATTTCAACTTGAAAAAACAAAATAGCTAGGCTTTTTCGCTGCTGATTGCGTACATCGCTCATGTACAAGCCCTTGATCTTATGACACAGACCAAAAACCTCGAAGTATGGCTGCGCGGTCCGCTGCCTGATGTGCCTGCCTTGTTACAGCCAGTAGCCCATGCGCTGCTGCAGGCCCGCGAAGAAGTCGGAAGTTTCATGCAGGACTTCCCGGATGAACTGCTTTGGGAGCGACCTGCCGGAGTTGCCTCGGTCGGTTACCACCTGCAGCACCTCACCGGTATACTAGAGCGCCTCTTTGCCTATGCCCGCGGCGAACAATTGAGTGAGCAACAGTTAGCCTATCTGTACGCCGAAGGCAAACCAGTAGGGGAGGACAAGCAATCTGAAACACTGGTGCAAAAGTTTAATGAGCAGGTGGACAAAGCCATGGATCAATTGCGGCAGACCGATGAAAACAGCCTGACCGAAAGTAGAAGGGTAGGACGTGCGCAGGTAGAGTCCACGGTGATGGGCCTTCTTTTTCACGCCGCCGAACACAGCATGCGCCATGTAGGGCAGCTGCTGGTAACAGCGCGGGTGCTGCGTGAACGCGAAATGTCGAATGGGAATATGGTGGATTAGCACGAACTGAAATATTCAAAATTACAGGGCCCTTTTGAGATTGATCTAAAATGATCTATTTCAAAAGGGCTTTCTTGCTTCAGTATAAAGATATGTTTTTTTGAATATTTATGTAATGTATACTTTGCATTGTGTAATCTATTGTTTACGTTTGTATAACTAAACTAGACTATATGAAAACACAATTACTCCCAAACTATTTTAAGAAGGTCGGCATAATCATCTTTGTTTTAGCGAGTACTCCTTCATTCATTTCCGGTATGGTAGATGGTTGGACAGGACAAGAGTATCATTTCTTTGAAAAACAATACGTGCATATGCTAGATATAGTAGGGATGTTAGGTATAGCGCTTTATGCTTTTGCGAAGGATAAAGTACACGATGAACTCTTGCATAGTTTAAAACTAGAATCGGTGAAGCTTATTTTTATGGCTTCACTTATGATCGTATTCTTGGTTTATATGATTTTTCCTAATTACAGAATTCATCCATCTTACTTGGTAAACCTTCAAATAATCGGTGTTATTGTGCTTTATTACTATAAGAAGTCAAACGTTATTAATGAGGTAGTACCAAGCCATTCACATGAATAATAGCATAAAAGTAGAGCGGGCCAGGTACAGCATGTCACAGACCGAATTGGCCGATTTACTTGGAGTTACAAGGCAGACAATTTATGCCATTGAAAATAAGAAGTTTATACCTTCTACTGTGCTTGCTCTAAAAATGGCCAGTATTTTCAAGATGCGTGTCGAAGAGCTGTTCCAGCTTGAAAAGGAAGACTAAGCTACACTAAACCAATGTAATATTCTCTGGCTTAACGGCGAGGTATACTTTTTCGCCTATACTGGCAGGTATGGCCTGTGTTCTTGCCGTGACGCTGCTGTTCGATAGCTGTACCTCCACATCGTAATACCCGCCATAAAAGGTAACCTTTTGAACGAAGCCAGTCAGAGAACCGGCTGCTTTGCTTACGAACTTAAAATGCTCCGGACGCACTAGCAGGTCGCGGCCCTGGGTTTCTATCCCTAGCTTGCTCACAATTTCACGGGCTATGTCTGCCAGGATCAGGTTATAGCTGCCGAATAAGCCAGCTGTGTACGTATCGATGGGGTGGCGGTATACCTCTTCGGGCGTGCCCTGTTGTATGATCTGGCCGCCTTTGATCACCAGAATGCGGTCGGCCCAAGAAAGGGTGTCGTGTGGGTCGTGGGAAATGAGGATGCAGGTAATGGCAAGCCGCTCGGTGATGTCGTGGATGACCTCTTTGAGTAATTCCTTGTGGCCTTTGTCGAGGTTGGAGTAAGGCTCGTCGAGCAGTAGCAAACTGGGCCATGTGCTGAGCAGTCGTGCCAAAGCAATGCGCTGGCGCTCACCACCCGACAATTGGTTGGTTTTGCGCTGCTTCAGGTGACTGATGCGGCACACTTCATACAAGGTTTCAGCTTCATCGCCCTGCAGCATGTTGGCATAGCGCAACACCTGCTCCACCCGCAAAAACTGGGGCAAATCGTAGTGCTGCGACAGATAGGCAATCCCTTCATGACCCGGCACCAACTTATCGTGCGGACCAATCACCCGTTTGCCTTCAAACCTGATCTGACCGGCACTGGCCTGCACAAGTCCGGCAATGGTTTGCAGCAGCGTACTTTTGCCGGACCCGGTTTCACCAGCTATCGCAATTTTCTCGTATTCACCTTGCTGAAAACTAATGTCATGCAGCACGGTATGGCCATCTTCGTGCACATGTATTCCGGATACTTCTAGGAAACTCAAAGCCTACAACTCGTCCTCGTAAAACTCTATCAGCGCACCGAAGTACGCTTCGTTCCAGCCTTCTACGATGTCATCATAGTCCTCGTCAGGAATGTTGAGGTGGCGCAGCTCGGCAGAGGTGCCATGTTTGTGTGGATGCAGCTTGATGGTAACAATCGACTTGTCTGTCTGTTCGCCGAAGTACCACTCCTGCATCAGCATTTTGCCCTCCTCAAACTCCAGGTTTTTGCCTACAATGTTACCCTCAAAAAGCGAAAACTCCGAGCCCGGCTCGGTCGACATCTCTGCCGGATCGCCTGTCCACAATTGGATAGTGCTGGGGTTGGTTAGGGCCACATACACCTCCTCAGGGGCAGCCGGTATGATAAAATATTTTTTATAGTCTTTCATGTCGATCGCTTTCGTAAGGTCCTAGCTGAAGGTTCTGATGTAGAGCTCCTCTACTTTCTGCCTTGCCCAGGGTGTTTTGCGCAAAAACTTCAGACTGGAGTTGATGCTCGGGTTGTTGTTGAAGCTGTTGATGTTGATCTTATAACCCAGCTCTTCCCAGCCATAATAGTCTACGAGCTGCACCAGGATGCGCTCCAGTGTTTTGCCGTGCAGGGGATTGTTTTTCTGTTCTTCCATACGCAAATGTTAGGGCTTGCAAGTTCCATACATTATCCTGAATACGCAATTTAATTAGCCGAAGGCTGCTATACCTGTTCGTGGCTTATATCCCCAGTTCGACCTGCACGCCAGCCGTCCAGTGATAGTCGTTGTTTACGGGCAGGAAAGGATTGAAGGAGTGATAGCCCACATTGGCCTGTAGCTTAAGGCGGTGCGCCCGTAGGTATTTAGTTACGCCCGCCAGGTAAGCCTCTTCGGTGTTTTCCAGAGAGCGCACTTCCTGGTTGGGTGTTATGCGGGAATAACGGCCTGCCAGCTCCACATTATTCGGGAAGATATAGCTCAGCTGGTAGTTCTGCCCACGACCGGTCAGGATGTGGCGTCGATCGCCTGCAGCATTAAGCGTAATCGGGTTGTTTGCCTCTCGCGCCATGTACTCCGCATAAAGGGCCATACCTCTGTACTTGAGAAGGCCATCAAAAATATAGGTTTGCATATCCGACTGCTCGTACAGGTCACGACCAATCTGGCCACCCGTGCGGCGGGCACCTTCGTTATGGCTCATGCCACCTGCCAGGGAAAGTTTTGGGGTCTGTTCACGCTCCAGGTCTCCTTCAAAGTAATCGCCTCCGTTGGTGAACTTGCCAAAGGGGAGGAGCTCCAAACGCCCGGTATAGGCAAGACCTTTGTCAGTGGAAAACACGTTACGACCCTCACCAGCTGTGAGTGCACCTTTGAGCATGTAGTGGAAACCACCGAACTGATTGCTATACACCGCCTGAAAACCAAAATCACGGTCAACGTTGAAGGCCACGTTCACGATGGAACGATCAATGAATTGCTGATCACCGGAAGAGATCACACGCTGTCGGTTGCCAGGCAATTTGGTCTGTCCGAAAGCGAATTGCCAGTTATCGTTCGGCCGGTAGTACACCACGGCATCACGCACCACATTGGGGCTGGTGTTGATGTTGGATTGGTCGCGCATGCTCCAGTCCATGTCGCCGCGCGAGAAAGAGAGCTGTATGTTATAGGTCAGTTTGGGGGAGTACATAAAACCCTCGAATCGCAAACGTAGACGCCGCACCCGCATTTCATATTCTGACACTCCAAAATCGTCCTTTGCAACGGAGTTATACATGGCCCGGCTTTGCACACGAAACCTCATGTTGATCGAGAAGGAGCTGTCCGGAGTCACAATGCCAACACCGCGTTTGAAGTTGAACAGTGGCTGATTACTTTCTTGAGTCTGGGCAACAGCTGCAACGGGACATGCCAGCAAAAGCGCCAGCAATAGGGTATAAATTTTCATGTTTAGTCTCTGGCTCTTATGGAATTCATTGGGTCTTCAGAGCTTAAAAAGGACCAATGTGATCAGGTATAAATTTATAAGAAACAGCAAGTACTGTGAGATCAGATGCTGTCTGCTGTTTAGCAAAATCCCCCGCTACAGAAAAGCAGCGGGGGATTTCTTGAGTTAATTAGTGTTCTCGCTTGTTCTATACCTACTACCCTCGCTCGCGTCCCGCGAGTGTGGGTGGTCCGGCGGACTTCCCGAAAGTGTTTGGGAAGTTCAACTGGCCGCTAAGGTCTGTGCCTCTGATACAAGTGACGGGACGCCACTAGATGCCTCACACTCGCGGGAAGTGAGCGAGGGTGTCAGGGGACGGTTTCACAAGCGCGTTAGTTTTATTAGATTAATAGTCGTCACGCTCAATGGCGGCCACACCCGGCAGGGTCTTGCCTTCCATGTACTCCAGCAGCGCACCGCCACCAGTCGACACGTAAGACACGCGGTCGGCATAGCCCAACTGGTTGACAGCGGCAGCAGAGTCACCACCACCGATCAGCGAGTAAGCACCACGGCGGGTTGCATCTACCACCGCTTCAGCCACGGCTTCGGTTCCGACAGAGAAGTTCGACATCTCGAACACACCCATCGGGCCATTCCAAAGTATCGTTTTAGAGTTACGGATCACGTCAGCATACTGCTCGCGGGCATTTGGTCCGATGTCAAGGCCCATCCACATCGGCTTGATATGGTGGCTGAGTGACGTATCCACATTGGCGTCGTTGCTGAATTCGTCAGCGATGATGGAGTCAACAGGGATCATCAGGTTCACGCCTTTTTCTCTGGCCATCGCGATGAGGCGGGCTGCAAGTTCTACTTTATCTTCTTCCACCAGCGAAGAACCAATCTGTCCACCGTCAGCCTTCACGAAGGTATAGCTCATGCCACCACCGATCAGCAGGTTGTCCACGCGGTCCATCAGCTTCTCGATGATCAAGATTTTGTCAGATATTTTGG
This sequence comes from uncultured Pontibacter sp., assembly GCF_947502515.1. Taxonomy (NCBI): domain Bacteria; kingdom Pseudomonadati; phylum Bacteroidota; class Cytophagia; order Cytophagales; family Hymenobacteraceae; genus Pontibacter; species uncultured Pontibacter sp. The sequence goes on from NZ_CANNAI010000005.1 coordinate 97,967, forward strand.
CACCACCCATGATGGCGGTATAAGGACGCTCGGCATTGTCCATCACGCGACGGGCATTGTCTAGTTCGGCATGCATCACATAGCCCATCACTTTGTCGTTCGGGAAGTAGCGGGCAATCACAGCTGTAGAAGCATGTTCGCGGTGTGCGGTACCAAAGGCATCATTTACATACACATCGGCTATGCTGGCCAGTTGTTGCGCAAATTCCGGATCGCCTTTTTCTTCAGCTTTATGAAAGCGGAGGTTTTCGAGCAGTAAGATCTCGCCCGGCTGCAGGTCTTGAGCCAGTTGCGCCGCCTCAGGGCCGATGCAGTCAGTAGCAAACTTAACAGTAGTGTTGAATTCCTGTGAAAGACGGTCCACGAGGTGACGCAAGGAGTATTTCTCTTCCGGTCCGGCTTTTGGACGACCCAGGTGTGACATGAGAATGACAGCACCGCCATCGTTCAATATTTTCTGGATAGTCGGCACGGCCGCACGGATACGGGTGTCATCGGTAATGCGGTAGTCAGCATCCAGCGGAACGTTAAAGTCCACCCGGACCAGCGCCTTCTTGCCGGCAAAGTTATACGCGTCTACAGTTCTCATGATTTGTCTTTTTCGTTAGTCTTACTCGTTTTTCGTTTTTACGGAGTTTTTGTTTCCGGTATGCGTAATTGGGTGTACAAATATAGTGAAAAGGGTATTTGTCTGAATCAGGATTTTCAGGATTTTAGGATTGACAGGATTTTATCAGGTATCGGGTCACCTGACCCTAACCCAAAAACAGGGGAGGGTGCTGTGAATGATTGTCATCCCCCTGCCCCCTTAGAAGGGGAACTTAAGTATCTGCCAATTCAAGGGTATAAGTTTTATAGCTACTGTCACGTAACACTGGCACACATTGTAAGACTAACTTGCACGCTGGCAATGAAACAAACAGCAGTGCCAGGTGCGCTTTGCGAGGCTCCACTGTTCGAGCGTTCAGCGAGTTTGGAGCGTCTTGATTTTTTTGCTTACTTTTTTCATCAAGGAAAAAAGTGAGGCCCGCCCGGCCAGGGCATACTGTGCCCGCCGCACAGGCGAAGCTATGGAACAAGTTACGTTGCTATAACTGTAACTGCTGCAGCTACACCTATACCTGGGCCGGAGGCCCCACCATACCCGTCACGAGCGTGGACGCTCGCGCCATAGGCTTATAAAGAGAGCCCCGCCGGCAAGGCGAAGAACCTCATCTCCTGGTTAAACATTGAATTTTTCCCAAACCACATCGTTATCATAATAAGCGGTATCATAAATCCCGATTTCGCTATGTATTTCCAATTGCATCCTGTATCTTTTGCCCCTTAAAATACTGAGTGTATTTGTTACCTTTGCATACCATGAGAGTAGGAATAATATTTGGCGGACCGTCCCGTGAGCGTGAGATCTCTTTCGCAGGTGGCCGCACCGTGTACGACAACCTTGATAAAGCCCTTTTTGAAGCCGTTCCGGTATTTGCCGACAGTCTCGGCAATTTCATTTTGCTGGACTGGCAATACATCTACAAAGGCACCATCCGCGACTTCTATCCGCCGGTAGAGGCGCTGCCGGAGAGCGAGCACGGACTACAGATCTACCTGGAGTCGCTAGGCGAGCTGAGCATTGAGGAGCAGGACCGCATTATCGCGAAAGCCGGTAAGCGCCTGTTGCCGCACGAGTTTAAAAACCATTTCGATTTCGCATTCCTGGCGCTGCACGGACCTTATGGAGAAGACGGCAGCATTCAAGGCTTGCTGGAGTGGTACCACATTCCGTACTCTGGATCAGGTATACTGCCATCTTCCATAGGTATAGACAAGGCTGCGCAGAAGGAGATGCTTAAGCAGCATGGCTTCCCGACGCCGGATTACCGCAAGGTGCAGTACGCTGAGTGGAAAGATGTTAACAACCGCAAGCAGCTGTTCGAGTCGCTGGTAGCTGACCTTGGTCTGCCGCTGGTGCTCAAGGCGCCGCATCAGGGTTCTTCTATTGGCGTTTCCATTGTGAAGGAGCACAACTACGACCTGTTCGAGCAGGGCATGGACCGTAGTTTCTTTACCAAGAACATTTACAAAGCGCAATGGCAGGCGCTGGGTGAGGAGAAGCAGGTAGCCAGCATGAAGCAGCTGGTTGACATCCGCGAGGGTATCGGCATGCCGGTGGTGCTCGAAGACGGCACCATCCTGTATCACCCTGAAGAGCTGTTGAACCATATCAACCATACCTTCGCCACAACCGATACCGAAACGATCGTGCTGACCAGTGTCGAGCATGAGCAGCAGGTGCTGGTGGAGGCTTTCATCAACGGACGCGAGTTCTCCTGCATTGTAGTGCAGGACGAGACTGGTGCGCCGATCGCTTTGCCGCCGACCGAGATCGTGAAGGGCAACGAGGTATTCGATTACCGTTCCAAGTACCTGCCGGGTCTGGCGCGTAAGATCACCCCGATCAATTTGCCAAGCGAGCAGATTCAGGAGATCCGCAAGGCCTGCAGCAAGCTGTTCATCAATTTGGGCTTCAACGTGTATGCCCGTCTCGACGGCTTCATTACTGAGGAAGGCAACATCTTCCTGAACGACCCGAACACGACCTCAGGCATGCTGCCTTCGTCGTTCTTCTTCCATCAGGCCGCTGAGATTGGCTTGAACCCTTCGCAGTTTCTGACCTATATCATCCGCACCTCCGTGGCTGAGCGCCTGAAGTCGGGTAAGGACACTGTGACGCTGACCAGGCTGTTAAGCCAGCTGGATAATGCCATCCGCGAAGAGAACGCCCACCGCCACGACAAGGTTCGGGTGGGGGTGATCATGGGTGGTTATTCCTCTGAAAGACACATTTCCGTGGAGAGCGGTCGTAACATTTACGAGAAGCTTTCTTCGTCTACCAAATACGAACCGCTGCCGATCTTCCTGACGGGTAGTAACGAGGAGCACCGTCTGTACAGCATTCCGATCAACATCATGCTGAAGGACAATGCCGACGATATCAAAGAAAAGATTCAGCATTTTGAGCACGGCGGCAAACCGCATCCGGTGCTGCAGGAGATCATCAGTGAGGCTGAAAGCATTACCCGCAAGTATACAGGCAAGAGCCTCGACGAGCCGCAGCGCCTGACCTATAGCCAGTTGCAGAACATGGTCGATGCGGTGTTCATTGCCCTGCACGGTCGTCCGGGTGAGGACGGTGCCTTGCAACAGGAGCTGGAGAAGCTGGCTATACCTTATAACGGTTCCGGCATCAGCTCTTCACAGATCACGATCAACAAATACGACACCAACGAGATCCTTGCCAAACACGGCATACCGGTAGCGCATCACCGCATGGCTTGGAAAGACGATTGGCTGAAGGACAAAGAAGCGTTTTATGCGAGTCTTGAAACAGAGTTCCGCTATCCGTTCATTGCCAAGCCAGCGGACGATGGTTGCAGCTCGGCCGTGAAGAAGATCAAGAACCGCGCAGAACTGGACGCTTTCACGACCCTGATCTTCCGTGAGATGGAAGAGCTGGATACAGAATGTGCCAGAACACTGTCGTTGGGCTTCAAAGAGGAATTCCCGAACAAGCAGGGTTTCCTGGTAGAAACGCTCATCAGCAAAAACGGAGCGAAGCACTTCCTGGAGATCACCGGTGGTTTGCTGACCCGATACAACCCGGATGGTACCGTAGAGTACGAAGTATTCGAAGCTTCTGAGGCTTTGGCCGAAGGCGAAGTACTGTCACTTGAAGAGAAGTTTTTGGCAGGGGAGGGGCAAAACATTACCCCGGCCCGTTATGCACAGGACCCGGAGCGCCGTCAGAAGATATCTGACAAAGTGAAGGAGGACCTGAAGCGCGTGGCCCAGATTCTGAACATAGAAGGCTATGCCCGTATCGACGCCTTTGTGCGCGTGCTGGAAAACGACGAGGTGGAGACGATCATCATCGAGGTAAACTCCCTGCCAGGCATGACTCCGGCAACCTGCATCTTCCACCAGACCGCCATCAACGGCTACAAACCCTACGAGTTCATCGACCGCATTCTGACTTTTGGTGTGGAAAGAACTGAGCGCGCCAAGGATCTGGAAGGGTATAAGGCGAAGAACATTTGAAGTTAGGGAGTCATTCACTAACTGTCATTTCGAATGCAATGAGAAATCTGAGTTATTGTGGAAGCCATGAAGTTATACAGATTTCTCACTTTGTTCGAAATGACAGTAATGCCAGAGCGCTGTGACTTAGAGAGTAAAATGGAATAAATCCAACTCACTAATTCATCTAATCATTAATTCAAAAATAAAAAAGCCCCCACAGGGGCAAGCAATTAGCAATCGAAAAAAATTAAATGTTAAAGACGAATTCATTTGTGGGGGTGCTGGTACACCTGGCCTTGATGGGAGTGATTGTGGCCGCGTTGGTCTTCGGATTCTTCTACCTGTACCTGCCGTCGGCTACGAACCATGGCGAGACGATCTCGGTGCCGAAAATCACAGGTATGCAGTTGCCGGATGCTGAGGCGTTTCTGGAAGAACAGAACCTGCGCTATTTCGTAAACGACTCGAGTTATCATCCGGAGTACAAGCCCTTTGAGATTCTGACGCAAGATCCTGCACCGGGCTCCAAAGTAAAGGAAAACCGCAAGATCTACATCAGCATCAACATGAAAAACCCGCCGATGATCAAGATGCCGAAGCTGATTGATGGTTCGGTGAAAAATGCGGAGCTTATCCTGAAAAGCTATAACCTGCGTCGTGGCAAGATCACTAATGTGCCTGACCTGCAGCATGGTGCTGTGCTAAAGCAGTTTGTGAATGGCAAGGAAGTGCAGCCGGGCGACCAGGTACCAAAGGGTGCAGTGGTAGACCTGCACGTAGGTGACGGCCTTGGTAATACTGAATTTGAGGTGCCGGACGTGGTAGGTATGCCGCTCGACGAGGCTTCGGTGCTGCTCGTAGGTCAGAAGTTACAGCTGGGCAACATCTTTTATGTGTCAGGCAGCGGCAAGCCGGATGGCACTATCATTCGTCAGCGTCCGATCGCTGATGTGAAAGCCATGATCAGGACAGGCGAGCTGGTGGACCTTTGGGTAGCCGGCGAAGAGCCAGTGCAAGGTATAGACTAACAGATGCGCCCGCTACTCACCGTGGCGGGCGCATTTTATATAACGAAGGTATGGGTACAAGACAGTTTCTGTTTACGCTAGTACTGCTCTGCTGCGGCTCTTTTGCCTCGGCTCAGGGAGTACTGATGCCCTTACAGCAGGATCCGCAGCGTATACCTTCCGGCAGTCCTTACCAACTCCGAACAGAGAGCAATCACCTGTCCCTACCTTTTTTCGACGATTTTTCCGGTACCACCACCACGCCCGATCCGGCTTACTGGATCAATGGCGGGGTTTACGTAAACAATCGCTTTGCCCTACGACCGCTTACCCGCAACGTAGCCACGTTTGACGGACTCAATGCGCAGGGCAACCCCTATGGTAGCAACATTGGTGGACCAACCGATACATTGACTTCGCAGCCCATTCGCTTAGCAGGGCTCATGCCAGCCGACTCGGTATACCTGAGCTTTTACTGGCAATCAGGTGGGCAGGGGAGTGCGCCGGAGCGGAATAATAACAACCCGCGTGTGCTGCGGCTGGAGTTCAAAGAAAGCAATGGCACCTGGACACAGGTATGGCAACAGACTGCCCCTGGCCAGGTAACAGAGTTTGCCCAGGCTTGGGTGGCTGTAAGGGAGCAGCGCTTTATGCACGACGAGTTTCAATTCCGCTTCCGAACAGAGGGCACCCGCAATGCCATCCGCGACATCTGGAACCTCGACTACGTAGAGCTGGACCGCAACCGTCGCCGTGGACAAAACACGACCCGCGACATCGGCATCAGCGAAAGCGTGTCACCGCTCATGGATTATAGTGCCGTACCTGCCCGTCAGTTTGTGGCCAACCCCGAGTTATACCTACGCGACGAGATTTATGCCAGTCTGAACAACCTCGGTGACCTGCCGGGAGCGATTGCTTGGCGTGCTTTTATCCAGCAGGTAGGTGTTTCGCCAGCCGATACCTTCCTGCGCGAAGAAGCCCTTATACCTGGACAGGCCCGACAGCGCCAGATCACGGCCACACCGCGCATCAGCAACCTCAACCTCAATCCGGAGGGCTTTGTGCTACAGCACGGTTTCTGGCTCGATACCAAAGAGCAGAACGCCCGGCAGCGCGCCAACGACAGCACGCTGCAACGCACTACCTTCAGCGACTACTTCGCCCTGGACGATGGCTCAGCAGAGGCCGGTTACAGCAGTCTCTATACCTATGGCAACACCCAGGTGGCGCAGCGCTTTGAACTGGCTACAGCAGACCAGGTGCGGGCTTTCCGGGTGCATTTTCCGCAGGTGGGCGTACGGCATAACAACGTTTCTATCGTGTTCCGCATCTGGGCTGACGACAACGGACGACCGGGCCGCACCCTTCACGAGCAATCCTTTCCGGTGCAACAGAACGAGGGACTAAACACCTTTTATGAAATAGAACTGAGCCAACCGGTTCCGGTGGAGGGCACCTTTTATGTCGGCTTCAGTCAGCCTGCGACCCTATACCTGAACATTGGCTTTGACCGCAATGCCGGTGCCACAGGCCGTTTGTTTTACAATACCGTAGTAGGTGGCTGGCAGCGGGACAGCGTGAACGCTGGTGCCGTGATGCTGCGTCCCGTAATGGCTGGGCAGGCACTGGGTCTGGAGGAGGAGGCACGTGATGCTGGCCTGCAGGTATACCCCAACCCCAGCAACGGCATTTTACATTTCTCCGGACCTTACCGTTCTTTTTCGATGTACGACGTAACCGGAAGGGAGATTTTGCGTCATAAAGCAACGGTATGGCAGGAACCGGTACGCCTCCCGAAGCTTTCGCCGGGCTTATACACTATCCGAATTGAAACCGACCATCATACATTTACTACCAAACGCATCCTAATAAACTTATGATCACAACAGACATTACGGCCGAGGAACTCAAGGAACGATTGGCCAAGGGTGAAACGCCCGTTATCATCGATGTTCGCGAGGACTGGGAACATCAGGAATCCAGAATTGAAGGTGCACAGAACATCCCGCTCGGAGCTTTGCCGCAACGCCTGGATGATATAGAGGATTACAAAGACCTGGAAGTGATCGTGCACTGCAAATCCGGTATGCGTTCAGCTTCCGCCAAAGCGTTTCTGCAGCAGCAGGGGTTTAAGCAGGTGAGGAACCTGCTTGGCGGGATTACCGGGTATCAGGGGTAATTTGATTTTTGGATATGGCGTGGGTCGGAGATTTCGGATTTGATTCGGGATCTTTACACTTGTGTCTGCTATAGAGGGGCCTTTATGGCCCCTTTTCTATTGTGTAGTGTTTATGGCGCGAGCGTCCTCGCTCGTGTCGGATATGGTGGGGCCTTTGGCCCTGTTGCTCTAGGCATAGCTAGCTTTAGTATTGCTTGTATCAACGCCTATAACTAGCGTAGCTACTTTTGCAGGTATAGCAATCTGATTTGTTTCATTGTTTCGCCTGTGCGGCGGGCACATACTTTTTTTCTTGATAAAAAAAGTAAGCAAAAAAATCAAGATTCCCCAAACTCGCTGAACGCTCAAACAGTGGGTAATCAAAGGACGCACATGGCACCGCTGCTTGCTGCGTAGCTTATGTGCAAGTTACCTTGGCAATGCGTGCCAAGGGTTCGTGGGGTATGTGTAGTCTGTTGCTGAAACAAAGAAGCTATACCTGAGAACTGGCAGCTACAGAAAGTCCCCCTTGGGGGTAGGGGCCCTCCACGAAGAAGGGGGCAGGGGGATGACAATCGTGCACACTCCCCCTCCTGTTTTTAGGAGGGGGCTGGGGGAGGTTATTCAATCACAAACGGCGTCGGACTGAAGCACAGTAGGAAGATCACAAAGGCCAGTATACCTAGTACTTTCCGTCCTGGCGTAAGCGGAGCCTCGTTCGGGCAGGAAGGGTGGAAGATGCCCATAAGTCGTGAGAGTAGCAGACCGAATACCAGCCAGCCGCTGTAGCCGTCGGCAATTGGGTATAGCGAGGCAATCAGCACTTGTACCACTACTACGATCAGTACCAGGTAGGCGGTAAAGCTCAGTTTTGGGGTGGCGGGCTCCAGCACGAAGAACAGGTAGAGCACGTACAGCGGCCATACCCAGATGTAAGCTGCCAGTTCCGGGAAGGTTTCGGCCAGGCTGTACTGTGCCAGTAGCATCCCCAGCGCGGCCAGCAGGCCGTGGCGGTTGTCGTGCAAGATACCCCGGAAGGCAAAGAACACAAAGGGCGCCAGTACCACCAGCAGACTGTCGTCCCAGAGCGGCTCGCGGTGCGGCGAGATCATGCCCATACCGGCATACAGAATAAAAAAACTGAAGAAGATCGGAGAGAGCTGGTTGAAACGTCTGTATCCGATCAAGCCGTAAAGCACGTGTCCACCGTCCAACTGACCGATAGGCAGCAGGTTGAGCGCCGTGAAGAACAAGGCCAGGTAACCCGCAAAGAGCAGCGGGTAATGAATCACTTCATAGGCATTGGGTACTAGCGCCGGGTCTGCCACATACCTTTCGAAGAACAAAAACAGCAGGTTCTTGCCAAGCGAAAAATTGCCCTCGCCCTGGTACACATACTGGGCATAGTCCTGACCGAACTGCCGGTATTCCGGGTGAACGGTGAAGATAAAGTCAGGGTCGGGTAGGTGCGTGAAGCCGTACCACAACAGAGGTATAGCCACTACAAAGCCCGCCAGCGGACCGGCTATACCAATGTCGAAGAACTGCTGCCGGGAGAAGATGCGGCTCCTGATCCGGATAAAAGCCCCCATGGTACCAATGGTAGACGTGATGCCAAACCACAGCGGAATATAATAGGGCAATGAAACGTTGGCCCGGTAGCGCTTCGCAGTGAAGTAATGACCGAACTCATGTACCGTAAGCACGCCCAGAAAAGGAATAGAGAAGTATAGCCCGGCTGCCAGTTCGGCCCAGGTAAAAGTACCCGTCCACGAAAAGCCCTCTGCTCCCCAGAAGAACAACTTACCGAAGCGCCATTCGGCTCCGGCGATGGTCGTCGTGGTCAGGGTGAGCACAAAGAGGAGCAGGTGCAGGCTATACCTGTTTTGCTGCCTAGGAAACCTCATCCTTGAACACCTGGTTGATGGTGAGCGGCGGCTCCAGGAAGAGCGTCTGCAGCCCCACTTTTTGGGCACTCTCGATGTGCTGAATGCTGTCATCGATAAAGAGCGTCTCTTCGCGCTTCAGGCCGTTCTGCTCCAGTATCTGCTCAAACACGATGGCATCGGGTTTGCGCTGCCCGATCAGGTGCGAGTAATAGGCCTGCTCAAACAGAGAGTCGAGACTCGGCATGGTAAAGCTGTGGGCCACCATTTCGTTGAAGCGCTTGAGGTGGATGGCGTTGGTATTACTGAGCAGGAAAATGCGGTATTTTTTGCCCAACTCGCGGAGCAGCTCAATTCTTTCGGCCGGAATATCAAGCAGCATGGCGTTCCAGGCATCATCGATCTGCTTGTCGGTGGCGTTGAGGTGGTAGGCTTCGCGCAGGTGCTGGCGAAACTCCTCGGGGCTGCTGTTGCCGGTCTCGAAGAGGTCAAAGAGGTGAGACTGTGCGCGTTGGCTGTACTCGATGGTGTGCCCCTCGGCACAGTACTGCTCCAGCTCGCGTATGCTTTTAAAATAATCTATGTTGATGATGACCCCGCCGAGGTCGAAGATGATGTTTTTGATGCTAGTCAGGTCCACGAAATTTTTTGGTCTGGTATTTGAAATTGTCAGTACAAATATGTAGAATTGCACTCCCAAATCAAAGGAAGCACATTCTTTTAAGGGAACGGGCCTATAGCTCATTCGGTTAGAGCAACTGACTCATAATCAGTAGGTGCCTGGTTCGATTCCAGGTGGGCCCACGTTGATAATCAAGCACTTACGTCGTTAATTCGGAGTAGGTGCTTTTTTGTTTGCATACTATTTGCATAATATCTGCTCTATATTGTCATATACATCCCTTTATTTTCTTGTGATAAATCATCTTCTATCTTTAGCAAGATGTCAGCTTTTCTACTTAGGCATCCAATACTTAATGATATAGGACAAACGAATTGCAAATTCGAAGCTTACTAGCTGAAGCCGGTTCTTAAAATCTCTATTAAACCAGGTGTTACATTGTAATTCACTTTATATATTAAATAATTAATTTAAATTTCCTGTAAATTACTCCTCATGGCTAATTCGGATCAGATAAAAGCACTTATTAAGTCTCATGTCAATAATGAGGATGAACGTTTCGTGACTATTGCTCTTCAAATTGCTGCTCACGAAGCCAAACTGGGTAGATCTATATTCGCTGATGAAATAAAAAAGCTTATTGATAGTCGCAAAATTACCCCTCCTAGACTTAAACTTTTTGATCAATCAGTAGAAGGTTTAGTTGAAGAGATACCGGTCCACTCAAGGCTAACCGAATTAGTTATTTCAGATTCACTAAAAGAAAGGATGGAACGTGTAATACTGGAGTATAAACAGCGAGGAAAACTTTCAAAGCATAATTTAAGAAATAGGCGTAAACTATTGCTTGCAGGCCCTCCTGGCACTGGAAAAAGCATGACGGCTTCCATCTTTGCTAAGGAACTTCACTTGCCCTTTTATCTAGTAAATATGGATCGGCTGGTTTCAAAATATATGGGTGAAACAAGTTCAAAACTTCGACAAGTTTTCGAGTTCATTAACAACAATCATGGAATATACCTATTCGATGAATTTGATACTATCGGTGCGGAGCGTCTCAGAGATAATGATGTAGGTGAAATGCGCCGGGTGTTAAACTCATTCCTACAATTTATTGAAAGAGATGAGTCAGCAGCTATAATAATAGCTGCTACTAATAATCCATCCATGTTAGACCAGGCATTGTTTAGAAGATTTGATGATGTCTTCCATTATAACCTACCAGCTAAAAGCGAAGTAATCCAGTTAATTGAAAACAGATTGGGAAGCTTTAAGGGTAGGTTTAATGTCGCATCAATTGCAGATAATGTAAAATCATTAAGTCATGCTGAGATTGTGCAAGCATGTAATGATTCAATTAAAGAAGCTATTCTGTTCGACAAAAATAAAGTAGATAAGAGCCTTCTTCTCAAGATGCTTAAGAACCGGGTATCTGCATATCAAAAATAAATTCTATTCTTAGCCCATTACCATGCAAACAAATCTTAATCATATCTTTCTAGAAGGAATTGCTGAAGCAAGCGTTTATCGGCCTAGACAACAACAAGGAAGCAGGCCTAGAATCCCTGAACGTAATAGAGTATCACATAGTGAATTTTTAGATAATAGACTTCGAGAAGCTTGGAGTGATGTTGATAGAACAAATAGTGACCGGGCAGCTGTTGCACTTCCAATTCGTAGCGGTACGTACTTGGAATTTAAGAGTGGTTTAGGATATGACTTAATAACAAAAAGTCTAGAAGACCAGAGAAAGGGAATTAGGCTGTTAAATGTTAGGGAGCAACCCGCTGACACTGGTGATGTTACTTATGCAACAGTCTACGTGCCGAGAGGTCAAGAAAGCTATTTTTTAAATAAGGTTAGGCAATATTCGACAAATGAAACTATTACCGGTAAACCAAAAAATGCGCCTCTGGTAAATAGTATAGATGATGTAAGAGTTGCTTTTCTCAATGCGTTATGGACAGATTCACTTGACCTACAACCAGGTGACAATCCGAAATGGTGTGAAGCATGGTTAAGATTTGAAATTACTGATACTGATGGTGTATTTAGACAAGAGAATGTCTATAATAATTTTATTTCCACATGCCAAAGCTTAGGTATAGAAGTAAAACAAAATTCATTAGTATTCCCGGAAAGACTTGTATTAATTTTTAAAGCAACCAGAGATAATTTAATCGAATTAATTAACCGGCTTGATACATTAGCTGAGATACGAGCAGTTAAAGAGACTGCTGAATTTTGGCTCCAAGAGTCAAATAGTGAACAAAGTAGTTGGATTGACGACTTATTAGGTAGAACAATATTTGCGGATACTACAATTAGTGTTTGTGTACTAGATTCTGGAGTCACTTACGGCCATAGATTACTATCTCCTGTTATCAGCCAGCATGATTGCCTAACAGTGGTAGAAGCATGGGGCGTTAGAGACCATTTAGGGCATGGAACACTTATGAGTGGGCTCGCTACATATGGGGACCTACAGTCCTCTTTTGAAGGGGGTAGTACAATTCACGTCAATCATAAGCTAACATCCGTAAAAATCCTTCCGCCCTCTGGAGAAAATAGCTTTGATCTGTATGGATCAATAACTCAACAAGCTATAAGTAGGATTGAAATTCAAAGACCGACCTGGAATCATATTTATTGTATGGCAGTGACCACAATGGAGCAAATAGGTTCAGGGAGACCTTCTTCGTGGTCAGCAGCTATAGATCAATCTGCTTTTGGTGAAAATGAAGAATCTAAGAGATTAATTATCATTTCTGCAGGTAATATTAGTGATAGAGCACAGTGGAGATCATACCCGGATAGTAATCTATTAAATTCAATTCAGGACCCAGCTCAGTCTTGGAATGCATTAACAGTTGGTGCTTACACTCAAAAAACAAGAATTACAAGTACCTCTTTTGATGGCTGGTCTCCTTTAGCACAAGCAGGAGAACTATCACCTTATAGCTCAACTTCAAACATGTGGGAAACAACTAAATGGCCAATAAAACCTGATGTAGTTTTTGAGGGTGGTAATTTATTAAGAGATGGTGAAGGCAATGTTGACTCTTGTGGTGATTTAGGTATACTTTCGACTTCTTCTAGGCCCTTGCTTCAACAATTTGATATTATTAGTGCGACAAGCGCAGCGACTGCACAAGCTTCAAATATGGCTGCTAGAATACAGACACTGTATCCTGATGCTTGGCCGGAAACTGTAAGAGGTTTAATTGTCCATTCAGCTGAATGGACAGATCAATTAATTAGCCAATTCGCCATTGATATTACTAGAAAAACAAGTGTAAAAAAACTTTTAAGGATTTGTGGTTATGGGGTTCCTTCCCTTGATAAAGCTCTCTTTAGCACCAGCAGTAGCTTAACATTAATTGCACAAGAATATATACAGCCATATGATAGAGCCCAAGGTGGATCTAGGCTTATAACAAAAGACATGCACTTCTTCAAATTGCCATGGCCAAATGAAGTTTTAAGGGATTTAGGAGAGACTCAGGTAAAAGTTCGTATTACATTATCTTATTTTATAGAGCCAGGACCAGGTGAAGTAGGTTGGAAAGATAGGTATAGATATGCTTCCCATGCATTAAGGTTTGACTTAAATAATCCATCTGAGTCAGAAGAAGAATTTATCAAACGAGTAAATGTAGCAGCAAGACAAGAAGATGAAACCGGTTTTTCAGATCCAGGCAGTGAGAGATGGGTTATAGGGAAGACCAACAGAAGTATGGGTTCAATTCATTCAGACTCATATATTGATAATGCAGCTAATATTGCAGCATGTAATTTCTTAGCTGTATACCCAGTGATCGGTTGGTGGAGAGAAAGGAAGAATTTGGATAAATGGGGTTCCCGTACCAGATACTCATTAATTGTCTCATTAATTACACCCAATCAAGAGATAGATATTTATACACCAGTAATGCATAAAGTTAGTATACCAGTTACTATTGTTAATGAAGTGACGGTCTAACTTCTATTTCTATCTCTCTCAAAACAATAACATGCAACATAATTTAATTCAAAACACTGTACACAGTATATACCAACCAGCTTAACTATACAAACTAGTTCCATGCAGATTTTCGAATCAAAAATTTTGTAAATTTTTTAGAAACGCTATCGGCTGAACAATGAGGGGCCCCCCAGGGGGGCAAATTTGTACCCGGATACCCCCGGGTAGGGCTAGTAAATAGTAAATGCAATTTGGAGCTAGATTTTTGGTCAACCGTTGCATGTGTAGTGATCTTAAATCAGTATTTGTGCCAAAATTATCGTTAATCTACTGAAATAAGCACTTTTACAAGCTTTACTAAGTCCGTAAAAGTGTCAAAAATTAGAGATATCAATAGGTTTAAGTAGCTATAAATACTAATTTTAGTATATATAAATTCCTTTTTTTTAGTATCTTAATAGTACTATCAACTTAAAGACCAAACGTAAGAAACCGGTAGTACTGATTGGGGTATAGTGACCTAGCTTCTCTATGACAAGTAAACAACCCAAATTTCCAGGTGTAGATAAACACTTAAGCACTGATGCTTTTATAAAGCTCGGATTCAAACAGGTCACTTCCTGGATGTGGATTTCCGAAGAATATAACCTTCGCATAGAATATTTTGGTGAAGTAACTGATGCCTATTTCTCTATCACAAAGCCATATTATCTATTTAATAAAAATGTAATTGCTACTCCATTCAGTGGTAAGGAGATAAAGGCAGGAAAAGTGGCTGACATTGTAACCGCAGTACATAAGTTAGTTATTAGAGAGCAAGGGAGCTAACTACTACTGTTACAAGAGCTGAATATATCAAAATATTTATTGAAATTTAGTAATAAATTATAGTAATTGGAGTGTAATTACATTAATGCTCCAATATATTGAAAGCAAACATTACTCCTGACCGCTTAGCTTCTCTTAACTCGGCGCAACGAGAAGCAGTAACTACTACTGAAGGGCCTGTCCTAATCATCGCTGGACCCGGCTCAGGTAAAACCCGCACACTCGTTGAAAGAATTGTTCACTTGATAGAGCTTGGTGTAGATGCTGAGAGTATTATGGTGGCAACCTTTACCGAGAAAGCTGCAAAGGAACTAATTACCCGTGTCTCTAACCGGATGCTGGAGTTAAACATGAAGGTGAACCTGAATGAAATGTACATTGGTACTTTACATTCCATCTTCCTCCGGTTCCTGGAAGAACACAGAGAGTTTACCAGGTTGAAGAGAAGCTACCGGTTGCTGGACCAGTTCGACCAGAAGTACTTTGTATTCCGCAACCTTGAAGAATATATCTCAATAGAAGGAGCATATGAGCTACTGGGCGAACGATCTTCCCGTTGGGATAAAGCAGATCAGATCGTCAGGTATATTGGTAAGGTAAGCGAAGAATGCATAGATCCGGAAGTGCTATGTACTGCTGAAGAAGAAGAGATCAGGATCATTGGTGAGTTTTCCAAGTTGTATTCAAACCAGCTACATGAAGAGAATGCACTTGATTTTTCTACTATACAGTCAGAAGCGTTATACCTGCTGGAGAACAACCCACAGATACTCCAAAAACTCCAAGAGAAGATAAAGTACCTGATGGTAGATGAGTACCAGGACACAAACACCATCCAGGAACGGATACTGTTACTCCTGGCCAGCTCACATCAAAATATTTGCGTAGTGGGTGACGATGACCAAGGCCTTTACCGGTTCCGTGGTGCCACTATCCGCAACATCCTGGAGTTTCCGGATAACTTTCCTGCAGGAACTTGCAAACAGATTACATTAACCATAAACTACCGCTCCCATCCTGGTATAGTGGATTTCTACAACCGTTGGATGAATGAGTTAGACTGGGAACATAATGGCACTACTTTCCGATTCGACAAAACCATTCAACCTAAAGATGGTGAGTTCGGCAAATATGCATCAGTGGTGAAAGTAAGTTGTGAAGAAGCAACCGATAGTTACTATGAAGAAGTTTACCAGTTTATCAAACATTTGGAAAGTGAAGGTAACCTGGATGATTACAACCAGATAGCATTCCTGTTTAAATCAGTTAAGAATGACAGAGTTATAGCTTTAGCTCAGTACCTGGAAGAAAGAGGTATAAACGTGTTTTCACCGCGTTCCGGATTATTTTTTGAGCGAGAAGAAATTCAGCTTTTGCTAGGTGCAATTATCTTCATCTTTCCGAAGCTCATAACTGAACACCTACAATGGGATGAAGATATTGAATTGCATGTGTGGGAGGAGTATGAATCCTGGAAAAAGCGGTTTACCTATGAGCTGAGAAGAGATCCGGAAAAGCATGCCAGTCTACTCAAGTGGTGCCGGAAGCGGTCCAAACAGCACCTGGCATTGCAGGATAGCACTAACTATGCATTCACGGCTTTAGTTTACCAGTTACTTGAATTCCCCATGTTCTCAGAGTACATGAACGTGGACCTAAACGATAACAAGGTAAATCTCAGGGCAGCTTATAACATAGCGACATTGACAAAGCTGTTGAATAAGTTTGAGTACCTGTATGGTATTACGGTATTCACACCTAAGATACTGACAGCAACTCTTCGTAACTTCTTTAACAACTACCTTCGCTTTATTATTGATGGTGGTATAGAAGAGTACGAAGACTTTGATGAGTATGCTCCTTCCGGGTGCGTATCGTTCATGACCATTCACCAATCTAAAGGCCTGGAGTTTCCAATAGTTTTTGTTGGTTCTCTTAACCTGGTGCCACGGAAACAATACACTGAGGTAGACGAGCTTTTACAGAGTAGGTACTACTCAAAGCCTATCTACGAGCCGCTGGAATTAACCAAGTATTATGACTTCTGGAGGTTATTTTATACTGCCTTCTCCAGACCTCAGAATTTGTTGGTTTTAACTGCTGCTGAGAAGCTAGGTCGTGGCCGGTGCCCCTCTAAGTACTTCGAGCCGGTTTACGATAGTGTACCATCATGGGATAGCGGTCTACTTGATCTAAATGAGTTAGAGCTTGAGAAGGTGAAGCCGATCAACATCAAGCATGAGTACTCTTTTACTTCTCATATCTTACTTTATGAAAACTGCCCACTTCAATACAAGTTCTACAAAGAGCTGGAGTTTGCAGGCGTTCGTTCCGGTGCCACTATGTTCGGTCAGCTGTTGCACCAAACGATAGAAGATATACACAAAGCGGTACTGCGTGGAGAGTCGCATACCTTAACCGATGATAACATAGGACACTGGTTCAACAACAACTACACATTGCTATCAAAGAACCTAAAAGCCTATTTGCATGACGTTCAGTTGAATGCATTGCTTAGACAGATATTACGCTACCGTGACAGAAATGAAAACCAGTGGCACCGCATAAAAGAAGCTGAAGTTGATGTATCTTTGGTGAAGGAAGGTTATATACTGAAAGGTACCATTGACCTGATACAAGGTGAAGATGGAACAGTGGAGTTGATTGACTTTAAATCAGGTGACAAACCGGATGTGAACACCACTGACACGAAGATCCGCAACACGTTACAACAGTACCGGAGACAGTTAGAGGTGTATGCACACTTGGTAGAAGAACGAACCGGTAACAAGGTAAGTAAGATGCACCTATACTATCCTAAAGAAGAAGATGGTAATCCTTACATAACCTTCTCTTCAAATAAATTGAATATCAGCACTACCATCGGCACATTCGACCAAGTGGTAAGAAAAATAGAAAGTAAAGACTACGACATGGCGCATGTGGTAAAATCAGAGAAGCAATGTGGCGAATGCGACATGAAATATCATTGTAACCCACGTCAGTACAGCAACAACTAAGTACATGGAACAGCAGGAGACATTAGATCTGAAAGTAGATAGAAAGATCACATCTGTAGAGGAGTATAAATTTGATCCTATTCGAGGGAGAGCTATGTTGCATTGGGTAGGGAAACGACCTTTCTACTCAACTCAATTTTATCCAGCACAGCTAAAGGAAAGTCATGGGACTGAACTCAACGGTTGGATGAATAAAATTTTTTGGGGTGATAATCTTCAAGTTGCGAGCCATCTTCTAAAAGAGTTTCGAGGTAAAGTCAATCTAATATATATAGATCCACCATTTGACAGCAATGCTGATTATAAGAAGAAGATAGCATTAAAAGGTAAAACAGTTCAGAACGATATAACAGTTTTTGAAGAGAAGCAATATACTGATATATGGAATAATGATGAATATTTGCAATTTATGTATGAGAGGTTCATACTATTGCGAGAGCTGTTAAGTGAAAAGGGTACGATTTGGGTTCACTGTGATTGGAGAAAATCACACCATCTCCGGTGTGTACTAGAAGAAGTATTTGGTTACTTTGTCAATCAGATAATTTGGCAGAAAACACGAGTATCGAAGGGGCAAAGTCTTAACTTCGGTAACGTTCATGATATTATACTGGTGTATTCTAAATCTCCTAGCTATGATGTAAAACCAGTTTACCTCTCCCATTCAGAAAGCTACATTAAATCTCATTATAATTTAGTAGACGAAAATAATCGCAAGTATGGGCTATGGGATTTCACTCAGGCTGGGTCTGGACCAGCTAGGAGTTTTGGTGATCAGATCATAGCTCCACCTGCAGGAAAGCATTGGATATGGTCACAGGAGAAGATTGATGATGGTATGGCTAAGAACTTAATTGAGTTCACATCGAATGGAATGCCACGTTTACGCAGATACTTAGATCAATCTAAAGGTAAAAGAATAGGAGATATTTGGGATGACGTTTTTGATGTTAATTCTCAAGCAAAAGAACGATTAGACTATCCAACACAAAAGCCAGAAGCACTAATTGAGCGAGTTATTAATTCTGGATCGAACCCTGGTGATATAGTATTTGACTGCTTCATGGGTTCAGGTACAACCCAAGCTGTTGCGATGAAGTTAGGACGACGCTTCATCGGTGCTGATATAAATCTAGGAGCAATACAAACTACAACAAAGAGGCTTTTAAGCGTAGCTAAGGAACTTCAGTCGAACCAACCGGAACTTGAGTTTGGGGTAACATCAATGGCTGCTGAACCTACCGTTATGTATGGCAGTGCAAATCAACAAGCAAACCAAGCATATTTCACTGGTTTTGAAGTGTTCAATGTTAATCATTACGATGTATTTCGGAACCCGGTAGAGGCAAAGGATCTGCTTGTGAAAGCATTGGAAATACAACCATTGCCAAATAATGCGCTATATGATGGCGAGAAAGATGGCCGGATGGTGAAAATCATGCCAATAAATCGAATTGCTACCAGAGCGGACCTGAACGAACTAATCACCGGTTTTGACTACAAAACATTTGATAAAAGGAACGATGACAACCCTGGTAAACCGGTAGAATCCCTTCTATTAGTCTGTATGGGTCACGAACCGGACTTGGCAGCTTACCTTCGCAGCGAAGTACCTTACAAGCTAGATGTAGAAGTAGTAGACATCCTTAGAGATAAGTCTAACCTGGAATTTAAACGTGATGCTGAAGCTGAAGTAACGATAGAAGGTGGTAAGTTACTGATAAGAGAGTTTTATCCGATGAACCTGCTCCAGAAGTTGAGCTTGATGAAAGAGAACGTGGAAGACTGGCGTGAGCTTACGGAATCAGTTATGATTGACTATAACTATGATGGTGCGGTCTTCTCTCCTAGTAAAGTAGATGTACCTGGTAAGAACGAACTGGTAAGTGGAGTGTATCTTATACCTGGCGATGCTGGAGTTATCCGAGTTAAAATCACTGACCTGTTAAGTGAATCATTAGAAGTTACCGTTAATGGCTAAGAAGAAGCAAGCAAGTATAGACTTTCCATTTTATACTTACCTTAACCTGTTCTATAAGCAGGAACGGAAAAAGATACGCAGTACATACAGGCCTTTAACAAAGAAGTTTCTGGACTTCAACGATCCGGACAGCCCAAGTGCTTACCTAAGACGGCCACAGTTCGAAGCGCTGGAGATGTATGTTTTCCTGAAGGAGTACTGTGATAATCAGTACCTGTTCAAGATCTTCGAAGAGTGGTATTATAAACAGAACCACTTCGAAGGTAGACCAGATATCGGGGTTTCGGCTGCAACCGGTCAGTTAGGCATGTTTGGTCCGTCTGAGTTCAGTTCAGATGATAAGATCAAATTCAAGGATGTATTTGAGCAGATAAAAAGCTTTCAGCAAACCTATCCGAACTACATCTTTGCTCTAACGATGGGCACTGGGAAGAGCATTCTGATGGCTACTTCTATCTTCTATGAGTTCTTGCTTGCCAACAAGTACCCGAAAGATGAGAAGTACTGCCATAACGTGCTTGTATTTGCTCCGGATAAGACTGTACTGCAATCACTGAAGGAAATTCAGACATTTGATAAGAGTAAAGTTGTTCCAACAGAATATGTTAATTGGCTGGAGACAAACCTGAAGTTCTTCTTCTTGGATGAAACCGGTGATGCCCTTAATGCCATAGAGCGTTCTAGGTTTAACATCATAATTTCCAATACTCAGAAGATCATCCTAAAGAAACAACATAAGAAACAGTCAGCAGCACTGGATCTATTTAATGAACGTGCTAACATTTATAAAGCCAAATATGGTAACGATGATGATGCTGACTTGTATGGCTTTGATATAAACTCTGAGCAGGATCTAATCACTAACCAGCGATTTGCTAAGTTGACCAGATTAGAGCAGTTGGGGATTTATGTAGATGAAGCGCACCATATATTCGGTAACGCACTAGCAGCTGACTTTGGGTTAAAGAACACAGCTACTAGTCTTAGGGTAACAATAAATGAGCTGGCAGCAAGTATACAACAAGCCGGTAGTAAAGTTGTAGGTTGCTATAACTATACTGGTACTCCGTATGTTGGGAGCAGACTGTTACCGGAAGTTGTGTATTCTTATGGCCTAAAAGAAGCGATTAACAATAAGTACCTGAAGAAGGTAAAGATCAGTTCTTTTAAAAATATAAAGGACCAGACCCAGGCTTTTGTTAGAACTTCGATAAATGAATTCTGGAGTACTTATAAGGACAAACGTTATGAGTACATGCTGCCAAAGATGGCCTTCTTTGCATCTTCTATAGAAGAGTTAGAGAAAGATCTGCGCCCGGCAGTGGAACAGGTCCTTTCAGAACTAAACATTCCGATGGATCGGATACTGGTTAACGTTGGAGACACTTCTGTTACCACGAACGATGATATCCGAGAGTTCAAGAACTTGGATACACCTGGATCGAACAAGCAGTTTATACTCTTGGTAAATAAGGGTAAAGAAGGCTGGAATTGCCGTTCTCTTTTCTCAGTTGGTTTGCACCGTCAGCCAAAGTCTAGGGTGTTTGTATTACAGGCTACTATGCGCTGTTTACGAGCCATTGGTGACATTCAAGAGACTGGACTGGTGTTCTTATCAGAAGATAACATTAACATCCTTAACGACGAGCTACAAGAGAACTTTAAGTTGTCAGTTGATGACCTTAATGGTGCCGGTGACAAAAATACTCCGGTAGAAGTTAGAGTTGTGCCACCACCAGTAAAAGTAAAACTGAAGAAGGTTAATAAACTCCATACTTTACGAGAGAAAGTACTGAGTGGCACCATTGATCTTGAACTTGACAAAGCAGAAACCGATAAGTATAAGATCATACGATCTGAACTGAATATCATGGACCTGTCTAAGAAAATCGGGCAGGACAAAGACTTCACCCACATCAAAGAGAAACGAGAATTCTCCGAATTAACTTTAGTTGCCGAAATTTCCCGTTACCTCAACATTTCACCTATCCGGGTGAAGAAGATCTTGGCTTCTACAAAAGAAGGCATTACAGAGGTCACTGGACGCGTTAATGAGTTTAATGAATTATTGTATGACTGGGTAATACCGAGACTCTTCAGCGAGCTATTTGAGCTTAAGGAATACAAAACAGAAGACGAAGTAGAAGTTAGCCTGGTGAAGGAGCCAAAGGAACAGTATTACCGCGTATCGGCTAAAAAAGAACTACTAGCCAGTATGCATAATGAGACGTTCAAGAGCTTCATTGAAAAGTCTTTCCACCTGGACAACTACTGCTTCGACAGTAAACCGGAAAGCCAACTCTTCTGGACACTACTCCACGATGACCAGGTAGAGAAGGTATGGTTCACTGGTATGCTAACACATGGCCAAAGTGACTTTGTGGTGAATTATGTGGACCCGGAGTCACATACTTTACGCTGTTACTACCCGGACTTCCTAGTACAACTGAAAGACAAATCTTATGTTATCATGGAAGTGAAAGCTGATCACATGGTTGATGACGAAGTGGTGAAAGCAAAAGCGGCTTATGCACAGCAACTGGCCAATGCCAGCAATATGAAGTACCAAATGATAAAAGGTACTGAAGCAATGGCCGGAGTGGGGATTGCTTAACTAGTACTTGCTGTATGAATTAATCATATATCCATATCTTAATCCTAAGCTATGCTATTGCAATCACTGTGTCAATATATGAAAAACTAACATGCCAATAGGAGAGGTCGAAACGCACCCATACCTTTTAGATGGTGCCATTCATGGTGCAACTAAAATGATTTTAGGGAGCTTCCCAGTGTATGAATGTACTAATCCAGACAATCAAATAAAGCTAGGCAACCGTGAAGCTGAAGGAACAGTCAGATTTTTCTACGGGAGCGTAGACAGCCGACTGTGGGGCAAGTACATAGCTTATGTTGATAACAATCTAGATCTACCTCCTAACCCACAACTCATCCTGGAAAGCCTTAGCCACTTCGGTGTTGCTATCTCCGATACAATTACCCAAAGCGAGAGGAGAGATTTTAGTTCTTCAGACTCCGATTTAAGGGGGAGGCAGTGGAATAGGAGAATGATACTTGACCTGATAACAAGTGGTGTCACTAAAGTTTTATGTACCTCTAAGGGTGTTCTCTCTGATCTTGAGAGGAAGATTATTTGTCCTGCAAACTTTGGGCAGGTTGATATGGCTCAATCGTTAGGGTTTCAACATAATTTCATTCAAGGCATAGGTGGTAGTGATACCTTGCTCCAAGTATCTCCGGTCGCACGAGTTTTTACCATAGGCGAAGCTACCGTTCAAGCTCTTGCTATTCCTTCACCGGGCTCTCCGCAGCGGAAGATAAAGAACTTTGGGTACCATGGAGGTATAGATGTTTTAGCATATGCAGAAAGCTACTTTCAAAGTGCTTTCGACTGGTTGATGTTGGATGAATAAAGCACTTAAAAATTTAACATAAACTTAACATTGGTGAATACAACTTAATTTGAATTGGTAATATAACAGGTACAGTGAGCGAGGGCACAAAAGCATTAGCGATCTGGCATGTTATGTTTAATACACATAAGTTCTTTAGTGCTCCAACCGTGAACGACGTGATCGGATGGATATTAACAATCGTAACCTTTATGCTTAGTGGCGATAAGGGTGCAGAGGCCGGTAAGGATTATATACCAGTGGGATCCGGCATTACTACCACAGTAATAACCGGTGATAAGAATATTATCATCACCGGTGATAACAACACTGTGATAATCAAAAATTAGAGATGAGGAGGCAGTTGAGCCTCCTCATACCTTGAAAGTGTCAGATTGCATCTTGACTATCTCAAATTAGCCAATGCCAGCAAAATGAAGTACTTGAAGATAAAGAGTACTGAAGCTTTGGCAGGAGTGGGGCTGGTGTAACCATGTAAAAAAAACAAACGACATAAGAACTAAAGACAAGATAATAAAAAGTGAAAAGTAGCTTTTAACAAATAATTAAGAGCTAAACCAGAACTGGAAATAACAAAATGTAGGGGGCCTCGGTAAGAGGTCCCCTTTGTATTATATAAAAGACGTTTGTGTAGATATCTACAAGAGATAATAGGGGCTGTGTGGTAATAATTATATTACTAAACACTTTTATAAACTTATTTAATAATTATAAGAGGTAAGTTAAATACAATATTATGTAGATAAGTGGAATAAGTTGTTGTTATATAAGAGAGGAAGAGTGAGCATTTATTTCTTTCATTATGTTCCGTTGATATATTTTTATTTCATTGGTTTATAAGTTTTTAGGTTGTGTTTTGTGTGTTTGGTGTTATATGCTAGTATTGATGTAAGTCTTTCGTTTTGATAGATCTAGAAATTTGTTAATTAAATAAAAAGGTGATTAGTACTAAATTTGTTGCTTTGAATATTTTGTGGGTATATATAAAATTTTTAAAAAAATTCTAAAAGGTTCCTTTTTGTTATTTTGCATTCACCATCTTTGCAACAAGTAAACGGAGAGGGTAGCCTTACCATGCGTATGACCGCCGGAAGCTACATTCCAGCTACCTCACCTCTAATTGACTAACGCACGGCAAACTAGTCATATACGATTTCAATAAGTACGCTTCTAGAAGTTGGAACTGATCATTCCGAGGTGTCTCCAGGTTTTTGTTGTCTTCCTGTTGGGCTATTACTGTAAAGGCAATATCCATATAATTTTATATAACATGAAAAAAACATGCACTATAAGAAAAGAGCAAAGCTGCTCTATGTACCGTCAAACTTTAACGTTGTTACATGGATGATGGGTAGAGGGTATAGTTTGCGAAAGATAAACTCGCACCAAGATAAATTTCGCCATTTTGTACATTCAGTGGCCACGCAAGCTGTACTTTTTGAGAATGAAAAAGGGTGGTCGTATATATCTTCAGAAATTTTAGATGAGCTATATTATAACCATAGGAAATGGGTAATTGATGAGCTAATAAGTGGAGGAGTAGTTGAGAAAAATAATTCATACAAGGCCGGAGAAAGGTGTATTGGTTATCGTATAACACCTGCTTATCAAACAAAGCTCTTAGGAGAAACGATTTTCAGTGAAGTCTTTGCAGCTAATTTAGAGAGGAAGCAGAAGCTGGCTAGTAAAATAACTGCAAAAGGAATACTGGTCAGAAACCTAAGATTGATGAGAATCCATCACGATGCCGCCCACGAATACTTAGAAATTAAATTCTCCAATTCACAGAAACTGCTCAAGGTGCTACACGACCTCTTTGGTAATTCTGAAACACTTTACCAAAGGTACAATGAGTATCTAGCAAAATCCGGTGAAAATGAAAGCTTTTACTCTTTGGCAAATGAGGAAAAGTTCGGAAGAGCAATGGTTAAATTGCCTGATGTAAATGGTAAAAAAGATGTATACTTATACCTAAGTAACTATTTAAATAGCAAGTTCAATAAAGATTATCTTGCTGTTGAAAGTATAAGATACAAAGAGTTCAGAGCTAGCGTGTCTGACGTGAATAACCGGCTTGATACTAATATTACTAATCTTAGTAAGGTGTTAAGAGGATGCTTACACACAACTCAGAAAGATCAGCAATGTCTTTTTAATGTTGATATTAAAAATAGTCAGCCTTTCCTGCTATGTATTATACTGATAGAGCAGTTTAAGGGGAGATACATGCCAGAAGATGTTAAGGAGTATATCCAATTAACATCCAGTGGGAAGTTGTACGACAGTATCATGGCTCATTTCCGTGTTCCGGCAAGTCAACGTAATGTTTTTAAGAAAAAGCTATTTGCAACGGTTTTTTACTGTAAAGCAAAGTATACAGCTCAAACAAAAGAAGGGAAATACTTTATCAAAATGTTTCCATCTGTTGCTCGGGTAATCTCTGAGCTTAAGAAACCTCTACCTGGAATGACAAAAGAGGAAGCCGCTAACGCTTATAAACAGCTTCCCATCCGTATGCAAAGAATAGAATCACATATGGTGCTGAAGGTAATTGCTCCTAAACTTGAGAAAGCAGGTATTTTCTTTCAGACAGTTCACGATTCTTTTATTTGCTATCGCAAAGATGCTTTACTAGTTAAAGATATAGTAGTTGCTTCCTTCCAAGAAGAGCATAGCTTAACTCCATCTGTGGATGTTGAAGAGCTAGTAGAACCAATCGCTGACGCCAAAACGGAGTATGAAATAAATAAATATTTGTCTTATAATTTTAATATATAATGTCTAATAATAGAAAACCAAACATAGCACATGCAAGTGATTCTATTGCGAATAGCCAACTATTGGCAGATTTAGAGCTTCTCTTAAATTTGGAGAAGCAAAGATGTAACCTCATAGAGCAAATTACAACTTTAAGCACCAAGGTAAATGATGCTCTAACCAAAAACCTAACTAGGAAAAAACATATACCGTCTGAAGAGACGGGTGAATTTCAAGACTATTTTTCGATTCATGGATATGCCAAATTAACAGGCCGGAAGGGGCTTAGCCGAAAAGGTAGCATTATGTTAGGTAAAATGGCTACAAAACTTAGTAACGAAAGGGGGGTAGTAACAAAGAATGCAGAGCACCAAACTTTTGGCTATGTTAACACTTATCACAGAGATATCCTAGGGGAAGTGTTTAGACATTGCGGATTATAATATTATGTAGCTGAGTAGGTGTTGTAGCTAAAAATGCATGCCTAGTTTATAATAAATCAATAAGGTTGAATCTTCAATAATTAGTTGCTTAATGAAAAAGAGCTACTCTAACCAGTGGCTCTTTTTAACCCTTCGCTTTCCAGTTATAAGTATAAGTCGTGCAAAAATTACAATCAAAATATGAGCCGTGTAGGTACCTGCTCGTGTTTCCTTAAAAGAATCGCGAAAGGTTTGATTTTTTAATGTGCAGTTGTGACAATTTTCTTATTCTTTAGTATAAGCAGGTAGAAACAAATGAAAACCTGGTAAAGAGCCATTGCCGGCAATAATTCTTCCCTTTTACAGATGTTAATTATCCCGTTCCAGAACGGAGTGGAATAGAGAGTTTTGTGCTAAAGAAAATACAGATGGAAAACCCTTTTGAAATACTTGATACTAGACTTCGATCTATTGAAGCCATGCTGCAGCTCTTTTACGAATCGGTAAGCAACCGGCAGCAGTCAAAGCGTTTTATAACAACGCATACACTTACAGTGAAGGAAGCAGCTGAAGTTCTAAATGTATCAAAATCTACCATCTATAGTTATGTCAGCAAGCAGGAGATACCTGTCTACAAAAGAGGGAAGTATCTTTACTTTTCTGAGGATGAGTTGCTGACTTGGCTGAAGGCCGGAAGAAGGCAAACAACTCATGAAATATCAAACGAAGCAATTCAAGGAGTTGTAATGCAGCACAGAAAACGCAGTAGATAAGGTATGGACTTCCCTTCTTAATTCATCTTTAGAATGCAGTCAGCTTTGAAGTATATTCTTTTCTAGTTTCATCTTCAAAGCTATCCAAGTAGCTTTCAGTAGTCTTGAGGTTATTGTGGCCTAAAGCCTCAGAGATTAACGTCATAGGTGCCCCAGTACGCTTTAAAACGGTGGAAAACGAATGTCTTGCAACATATGTAGTGACGCTCTGTTCTATTCCTACAGCTTTGGCGATCCTTTTCATATAGTTATTAATGTTCTTGGTTGCCTGTCTCACTTTTGCCAGTTCTTCTTCCGGTGTAACATTTGCTTCCAGTATAGGAAAGATATAAGTATCCAAGGTGACGAATCTGTTGCTCCACTTTTCAATGATCTGCTTTGTCTCAGGAGCTAGGTCCACAACAATTGTCTTTAGATTTTTACGGGTGGTATGCTCTGTTTTTGCCCGTACATAGGTTAATTTATCACCACTAAGGTTTCTGTACTTTAGACGGGCGATATCCTTCACATTTATTCCGTTACATAAATAGGAGAATACCCAAAGGTCCCTAGCCCTTGCTTCACTGTCATGCACCGGCTCATACTGGAATATCTTTTTTATATCTTCCAGTTTTAGTGCTTTCTTTGGGTTCTTTCCGGCAGGTATCTGGTACTTCCTCTTTCCGAACGGGTAGAGATCTTGGTTGATGTCACCTTCAGCAATAGCATCGTTAAACAGCGTCCTCAGCGCTCTAAGATACATCCCTACAGTAGTTAACGATTTACCTTTCCCCAGCATCCACTTCTCGTATGCTTTCAAATACTCAACCGTAATGTCGGCAAAGACCAGCTTCTCATTTTCAGTAAAGGACTTGAGCGAGTTCATAGCGCACTCGTAACTGCTTGCTGTGCCAACTCTTCCAGCTGACTGCAGGTGCTTTACCTTGGTTGTAAATGCGTCGAATACGTTATCCCGTTGCGAGAGGTCAAAGAACTTCTTTTCAAATTGTTCGAAAGTAAATGCGCTAATCTTATCGATGACATTTACCGCTCGCTCTTCAATGGAAGTAAGCTTTGACAGAAGCTTCTTGTAATGGTCCCTTGGTTTCGGGCCATACATTTTTCCCATATCCTCTGTTGTCATGTATATGCCGGTGGGGTAGTACTTCTGTTTCTTATTGTAAGTGATGCGGAGCTTTACCGGATAAGTACCGTCCTTCAACGGTCTTCTTGTATCATGAATAATGGAAGTGTGGATCTTTGACATAGATGTTATGCAAGCGGTTGTATTTGCATACAATTTGCATAAAAATTATCAAATATCAATAAATATCGATAAGTATATTTAGCATAAAAAGCCTTAAATTAGCTGGTTTAGCAACATGTTGTAAACATCAATAATTAACTACTATAGATTTGGTTATGACTCATAATCAGTAGGTGCCTGGTTCGATTCCAGGTGGGCCCACAGAAAAGCCTCTTAGATCATTCTAAGGGGCTTTTTTATTTTATGTATCGCCAAATGTAACCAAAGTCAATACTTTTGTCATTCTTGCTCTGTCTAAGGTAGGTTGACCCTTAAATTCTTCTCATAGCCAAGATTGGAAGGAAAATTTCTTTTTCAAAGTGAGTGTGTCTTTGTCGACCTTACTCAATAATTCGTCCGCACCTGAAACTTGGGGATCATACCAATCAGCTTTTTTTGAAGCCCACTCCAGCCATGTGTGAAGCTCATCAGAAAGGTTATTAGAAGCAATGGTATTTTGTCTCACATCCTCAATATACTCCCTTAATAGCTTTACTTGATGCCACCTGTGTGCTTCCTGGAGTAGCTTTTTAAAACTATCCAGCTCTTTCTCCTGACATGCCTCTAGTTCGCGCTCTATTTTCTCTCTTTCCCTCTGCTCCTCAGCATGCTTTTGCCATTTGATTTTACGCTCTATTTCTTGCTTAGCTTTTAATTCCAAGTTGGCTACTATACCTGACAGATATTGCTCTATGGATAGTTTGCCGTCTACCCACTCCTTTGTGGATATACTTCTGTCCATTTTAAAGACTAATACGCCACTTGGGGTGTACTTGGCTGTATTCCAGTGTTTCTCCTCTACTATGGTTCGATGGAGCTTTTCTCTTAAGCTAATCTCTATTTCTTCTCCCTCGACAATAGCGTATGTCGTTTGATACTTAACTTTTACATGGTGCCCCCTAACTCTTAATAACTTAATCAAAGCATTGAAAAAACGTAACGCTCTGGAGATATTGGCTGGGGACACTTTGATACTTATCTTATCTCCATATGTATGTACAACACCTTTGAATAGGCGGTCTTTCTTCTCAGCTTCAAGATGTTCTTTGGCTTCAGCAACTAGCTTGTCGGGGTTGGAAAGCTTTGGAGGTACAGCTAGTAAATCCTTATGCTTGTCTTCAATCTCTTTCTGCAAAAGAGCTAAAGGAGAAAGAACCTTCTGGTTGTAGTTGCAATCATTATATGATTCAAAATCTAATTCCTGTTCTATGTTATCAACAGCTGGCAAGGGAGCTTTATATACGCTTTTACCAACTCTTACCTTCTGCCAATGTCCCGATTTAGGTAGCGGTATCTTCATACGGCTACAGATTTTTCGGAATTCATAGTCTGAGACTTTATACTTGGCAGATAGGGTTGATATGGGGAAAGCCCACACTTGTTCATATAGTTGCAATCTGGTAAGTTTTGATTCCTGCATATATTTTGATTTTTAAATCCTGTGATACTAATAAAACGATTATTGCACTTTGTTAATATCGCACTCTTAGTATATAATCTTTTTTATTTACTCTGTACTATGTTAAAAATATGCTTTAGATAATTAAACAACAATTATATTAGGAATTGACAATACAAAGATAGCTGCTTGTTTTTGTATTGTAAATATTCGGGATTAGGCTTTCTTAGTTGTAAGTTTTGAGGAAGTTTTTTAGAGGTATTTACAAGGTTTACATTGAGAGTTATATTTGCATTATAATTATTGCTTTTCCGATAAAGGTAAAGTCGTAGATAAGTTTGTTTTTGAAGCTATTTGTAAAAAATTGTGCCTACAGTTTTAGAACAATTCAAAGGTGTAGGCTTTGGCTATGAGTAGAGTGTAAGGTAATCTTTGCTAGGAAGGAATCATTCCCAGTATCGAAGATATTGATATCAATTGTAGCCCACTAGCTACATGATTTAATATTCGTTTCATGTATGGTTAAACTGATTGGAGAAAGGAGGACATATGACCATGGAAGCAATCATCCAATCCGCACTAGAGTCAGTGATTGCAGAGAAGTTGGCCAAAACAGAAAATCAAATTGAGAACTTGGCTCTGCAGTTCAAAAATTTCGAAAAGCTTGTAAAGGAGCTTCTTAGGAAATCAAATCCGGAGGAGAAGCTAACAGTAAGGGAAGCAGCGGAAATCCTAAAAGTAAAGGAGAATACCGTTAGGGATTTGTGCCGAAGGGATAAGATTGCATACGAGAAGTTTGGCTGCCAGTACAGAATAAAGAGGAGTGCTATAACTGAGTACTTAAACAGAATCTAAAGACAGGGGGGTATGAAGGCAATGATTAAGAGTGTGATTCAGTTTAGGTAATGCTACTGTCCGATGAAGTAGCAGAACTGTTAAAAGGAGGTATGCCTAGTAAACCTGAAAGGGAAAAGCAGTGAGCCTAGGTTATCAGAGATATGTATCTTCAATCATCTGGTCTGGTGGTTACATCTATCTAGAAGACGAAGTATAAAGCTAGATTAGCTTCTTAAATTTGAAATCATGACTGTTAATGACGAGGCTGTTTGAACCAAACAGCCTTTTTTATATCCTCTAAATAGGTGCTTTGGAAGCAAAGACTATAAAATATATAATGAAGCTAGGTGATATCATTAGGCGACTTGATTTTAAGCAAGAGCTGACCCAAGGGATAAAATCAGGATTTTCTGATCTAGATAATATTATAGGTCGTTTTCAAGGCGGTAATCTATATGTATTAGCTGGTCGACCAGCTATGGGAAAGTCAGCTCTTATTCTAAATATAGCAAGAAACGTCTCCTTGGATGATAAAAGTGGAGTTATGCTTTTTACACTTGAACAGTCACATGAACAAATAGCTACAAGGTTTATCTCCGCAGTTAGCTGTATAGATATAGTTAAGCTCACCCAACGCAACTTAGAAGATTATGAGTGTAATCAACTGGTTGAATGTGCTCATGCCATCGAAAAAGCACCCCTGTATATATTAAGTACTTCTGGTTTAACAATAGATGAACTGGTTGCTCAATCCAGAAAATATATAAAAGCACATAATGTTAAGCTACTGCTAGTAGATGACATACATAAGCTTAGGCTAGGGGAAGAGCAACGAAAATTTGCAGCTAATAGGGAGCAGGAAGTTTCTTGTATAGTTCGGGAATTAAAATTGTTAGCAAGAGAGCTTAGGGTGCCTATTATTGCTGTATCTCAACTTAACCGAAATACAGAAAACAGAGGAGGAAGTAAAAGGCCGATACTATCTGACCTACGAGACTCGGGAGCGATAGAAGACGAGGCTGATGTGGTGTTACTTCTATACAGGGAAGATTACTATGGAATCATCGAAGACAGATTTGGAAAACCAACGACTGGAAGAGCTGAGTTGATCGTGGCTAAGCATAGGGATGGAGTGGAAGCTTCTGTCTTCTTAAGGTTTATAGGGAAGTTAGTGAAGTTTATTAGTAATAAAGAGGAGATTACAATTGATGAATATAATAGCTCTAAAGTATGGCTGAATGGGATAGATGAAGGTCAAACAAAGGGGCGAGTGAGACTAGGAACTCGTATGCGCTTAGGGAAACCTTCCTCATTCCATGACTTTGAGGATGAGCCTCCTTTTTAAAGAACTTTTGAATAAGAAGCTACATAATCATTTGTCTAAAATAAGCGCTCGATGGAGGATAAAAGTGAGAAGTCGTAATTTAGCCCTACGGCAGGTATTAAGTTTAAAGTGGCCAGCACAGCGGACTCTGGAGTGGTATATAAGCAATACAAAGCAAGTAAGGCATCCGAGATTGGGCCAATGCTGAAGGCCGTCCGTAAAGATCAGCAATTTACTCAGCAGCATGGGAGGGCTATAGGTAAAAGTAGAGGTTATATACCCAAGGCTGAGAGAGAAGGAGGCAGGTTGACTTTAAAGACATTAATTGCAATAGTTAGGATGTAAGCTGACATTCTCTGGCATTGAACAATATTATACTTCATATCTTTTTTTTATAATCCCCTCTAACAAAACCATAAAGGGGTTGCGAAAGAAAAATTAACCTGTAAGCTTTCTGCTGCTAAGCCTAGTAGTAGTGTCCAGTCAAGTCAGTGGCGATTGCATATTAGTATAAATTCGATTCCTCTAGAGTCTTGATTATAAATAGTAGGATAAGCGACTGGAACTCTCTTCGTAGGTTCTGTAGGAGATACTGATTATCAGTGCTGAATGACATGATATTAATAGAGCTTTTATTGATTCACTACTTTATAGAGGGCTAGTCAAGTATTGCTTCATAGATGTATTTCTTGCGGATGATATTTTTGAAGAAATTATCCATGTATTTCGATTCCTTTAAAGTATCAATCCCTAGTGTGTTAATTATGTCCTTTTTATTGATCGATATAATAGATTTCAAAAGTTGTGCTTCTTCTGGCTTGGATAGCTTCTTTTCAAGTACAGCAATTTTCAGGAGGAGCTCTAGGGTATCATCTTTTGAAAGAAGCTTACTGAGGCCTACTACCCTTTCGTTTAGCAGCTTTAAATTGAGGTGAAAGAGCTGATGTTGCTCAAGATACTTGCTCCCTAAAATAATCGGATTCCTAACTTGGATGTCGAACAGTGGAACATAGGAGAGGTCCAGTATTCTCTTTGATTTGAACCTTAGAAGCATTATCATGAACTCCTCAAACTTTTGATGAACAGTTCTGTAATCTTTATCAACAATATTGTCGTGTTCATTTTCTAAGAAAGTACTTATAAAATTATTAAGGACTTTAAGAAAAGTGATTCCACAGATTTTTCTGTCCTCCTGACTTAAAAGACTGAAATATTTGGTAAAGTGAATGAGCAATCCTTCGATATGCACATGCTGGTTCTGTTCATTCATGAACTCCCAGATAGTTTCAGCAAATGAATAACTGATGGACAATATGCCACTAGCACCTTTGCTGACCCCAACAGTTACCATGTTGGCAAACACAAAATCCTTGATGTGACCGTTATAAATCACTAGGTCGGGTAGTAGGGATGACATTGAGGCCATCCTTGCTACTGTGTTGTTTTCCCTGAGCTTCTTGATCTTTAGTTCACACTCTGGGTCCAAGTAGATATCCACCAGGAGTTCAGATAAGAACTCTTTGAAAGGCTGCTCTAAAAGAATGCCTAAGTTTGTATCTAAAATTTCATTGTAAAGCTCTCCCAAACCTGCCATGTCTTTGGCATATTCTTTATAGTAAGACCTGATTCTTTCTATTGCAGCGTCTTGGAAGATACCTTCAAATCTGTCTCTCTTGTTTCTACCACCAGGTACATAGGCAAGCTGAAGGGTGACCTGTTTGATAAAGTCTCTGTTCACTTCTTTGAATCCCATATTGTTAAATCAGTTCCTGTTAAATTTCCACATTAACAACATCTTTGAAAAACCCAAACTCTTCATCTACAAGAATTCTCCTATCTAAATACATGTTCCTCTTTTCGCAAGAAGTCTCACTTACAAGACTACATGAGAAACATGAGGCAAGGTTCAGCTCAAACAGACCTTGACCCTCTGATTCCCAGCAAAGGGGATCACTCGAGCAAATGGTCGCTCGTTCTAGTGCTCGTCTAATTAATAGGTTAAGATTTTCTTTTCTGGTCTGAGCAATAAGACCGCCCATACTTCCTTCAGCACCCTCAGAGGTGTAGATGAGCACACCATACATCTTGGTATCCTCTTTATCTGAAATGTAAAGCCTCTCTGATAAAGAAGCAGTTGGATACCCACATTGGAATTCCAACTCACGCATAATTAAATGAGAGAAGGTGTGAATCAGGTATAGTGGTAATCTATTTTGCTTTGCATGCTCTCTCGCTGGGGCCGCAAAGCTGTCTACTGGCCTTTCAAA
The DNA here is from genome assembly GCF_947502515.1 of uncultured Pontibacter sp. Taxonomy (NCBI): domain Bacteria; kingdom Pseudomonadati; phylum Bacteroidota; class Cytophagia; order Cytophagales; family Hymenobacteraceae; genus Pontibacter; species uncultured Pontibacter sp. The sequence continues at coordinate 132,005 of NZ_CANNAI010000005.1, forward strand.
GATATTTCTATACCTTTTGAACTCCTCTTTAGGTTCTGACAAACCCACGAATTTCTCAACCAATTGCTCATCCAGAGCAAAGAATATACCTTCACCATAACTTTCTACCGCAGGGTAAACCTTTACTTGATGTGGCTTACTCCTGAAGATGCTTTGAGGAATTACTCCTTGGGCATCAGCATCTAACGGTCTTACCCTAGAGAAATCAAGCTGAGAGGTCGTTACCATTAACTTGTCGACCCTTAACACTCGACTGAAGAATGGGGTAAGGTCTGGGGCAAGATTCTCGGTAACATCCTGCACCCATAGGTCTTTGTCCTTATCGCAGTTGATGTAATCTACATCTTTAGTGGTCAATACATTATATTCTTTGAATCTAAATGCTATTTCCCTTTGCTCATTCTCCTCCCCATCCAGTATCGTAGGAAAATTTGAATCATCGATTGGTCCGCCGTCTAAGAACGCCGCTACTGTACCTACCCAAAGAGGGTGCTCTTGATAAGGTACACCATATATCACCCTTCTCCCGACGAGTTCCACTGTTCTCTCTTTTAGAGCTTGCCCTTCAAGTCCTTCATCTTCGTAAACATCGATCTTTTTAGCTTCTAATTTCTCAAGTATATCATCTGAGAAGCTTTTATACAATTGATCTGGAATATAGATGCTTGAGATGTTTCTTGCAAAGTATAGGTTGTTCGCTGTGGTCAAGACCACCTTAGCACTTTCACAAGAACAATCCTCATGTGGTAGTGAATGCTTATTTTTAATGCCACGGTAGCCCCATGACTCTCCGGTATCTATATGCCAAGGGAGTTGACCAGGACATTTCACCTTAATACTAAAGAGTCCTTTCAAAGAAGTTGCACTATCACATTTATAACATTTAAGCTCTTTGCCATCAAAGCCACTTCCTTGATTCTCCTTTATTTCTAAAACAGGATCATTACAGCAGTCCTGCATATTGAAGATATCCTTTCCTTTCTGTCCTCCTTTCTTCCACCGCAAATATTTTGACCAAGGAAAACTGCTGATGTGTCCATGGTCACAGATCGTGACAATGTTGTCTTGCTTTAATTTTCCGAACTTTGGCTGGTAATTTTCCATTACTACTCCTCCTTCTTTGTTCCTCAAAAGGAACTTAGGAGGGAAGAATTCATCCTCAGGATTTTTATAATTGATTAGTTTTAGTGATTTTACCCATTCATTGTACCACTTATCATAGGCTTTTAATATGTTCTTTGTGTCAGAAAAGTTCTTCGGCATGAAAGTACTGTTGATAGCAAGGACCGCTTTGTTATCTTTTATCTGGTTGTCATGCTCCTTAACCTCTATGTTAGGAATCAAAATTAGACTCTTCAGGTTAGTCAGGTTCTTTCTGAACTTGAGGTCCCTTAAAAGTCGCTGGTCCTTACATTGACGAAGCCCACTATCTTGTAACTTTTCATCTAACTTTTTTTCGTCATTTAGCTCATCTAGAACTTCTTTCGCCTTTTTCAAAAAACCCCACTCTTCTATACATGACACAATTATAGAACCGTATTGTGTATGTAATATGGATCCTGCTCCACCATAGGCGGAGAGTAATTTATATTGGCTCAGGCTCTCGTTTGCCTGCTTATTCTCTTTGAATGACATTTAGAATCAATTTATTGTTGCACTGTCTTTATCACTGTCTCTGGTGCTACCTCCCTTAATGAGCCCTTCACATTCCAGTTCTTAAGCTTTGTAGTATGGATTTTCTTATAAGGTGTATAGACTGACTCCTCATATCTCATTGCGCTATACTTTAATCTAGCTTTGTCAACTTCCTGCTCCTCTAACCTGGAATACCACATGCTCTCCATCAACCTTCTTGTCTCGCTCTCGATTGTTCCCAATTCATATTCATCTAGGATACCAAGCAGACCAAGTGCCTCCGAGTGGGCCATGAGTTTAGAAAAGTGTTGTGTTACCTCAGCCACTATCTCGTCCTTAAGTTCTGATGTTAGATTGCCCGCTCTATTATTATCGGCTAATGCCTCATACTTATGTCGTATCCAAGTTGCTAGAAATAGGGAAAGGTAACGCTCTAGGGCCTTTTGTGTATAAGGAGTCACAGAGATAGGCTCTACATAGCCATAGAATTTCTCGTGAAATTCCACGAATTTTTGATAATGTGAAATATCCCTACTTCTGAATGGGTGATGTACAGTGACTACCAGCCCTTCCTTATCACGTGCTACTCTACTTGAAGCCTGGATGTACTCTGCAATGTTTCTTGGCATAGAGCTAATGACCATGGTATTGAACCTTGATACATCTATTCCGACCGATATCATGTTCGTGGCTATTACGAACTCAGGAGGGTTCTGTATTTTCTGTAGCTCCCAGTTCCTCTCAATGGCTGAAAGGCTGGATTTTACTTCTTCCCCGCTTAACCTTCCGGTAAGCTCAGAATGCTCTATCTTGTCTTGTGAGGAGACAAGCGGGTCAAAAAAACTAGTTCTTGTGATGTTCCGCTTTACAAGGCTCACCTCATTTGGTAAATAATGATAAAGCTGCGACTCTGTCTTGCCAACCTCCTTTAGGCTGTTGAAGTACATGAGCATAGTGTGGTAATAATCACAGACCTTTCTTAGCTCTTGGTCAACTATCCCTTCATTGAAGAGTTCTTCGGTAGAATAACGGCTATAGATGTATTTGTACCTATGGGCAAGCATTACTGCAGCGATTCGTAATTGCATCCAAACCTGAGTCTTACCAACAGGTAATATCCCCATATACTTTCTAGTTGACAGGTAATTACCTTTATTATCCCGCTTGTAATAAGCAAAAAAGGAGTCGTCACAGTCAATGCCTGCTTTTGGGAATATCTCCACCTTTCTATCAAACAACGCATAGATTTGCTTGTCTGTGTTACGGGTAGTAGCTGTGGACGTGATTACTTTGGGTCTAATCGTTATACCAGCCTCGGTATATGAACAGAGATTATCAATAACTGTCTCGAAAAGACCTACAGCTGAACCCAAAGGGCCTAAAAGTAAATGCAGCTCGTCTTGAATAATTAGCTCAGGAGGAAGTACGTCGTCAGCGCCATTATTGCTTCTACGGCCGAATATCCTTCTAGAGTCTTTTTTTGCTTGATTCTCTACATTGAAGGCTAACTGTGCAAATTTATCAACCGTTCCAAATAGTAGTGTGGGCGGAGCTTTGTAGATGTCCTCGTCAAACAGCCTTAATGGTAGAGAGTCCCTCTCGAATAGGTTGTTATCCTTATTCTCAAAAGAGCAATCGGCCTCATTGCAATAAAGCTTTAGAGGGTTATTATTTGTAGGCTCCTCAATATTCTCTAAATTGGTTTCATCAGTTGGTTCTAATTTTGTGAAAAGTTTACTTCCACACCATGGGCATTCTGTGTGGGGCAACTTTGTTTCTATATCTTTCCCCTCAGCAATCTGTGTTGCTATCTTTTTAAGAATGGCTTCCATGGATCCATCCTCCCCATTTTGAGTATTTTGATCTGCTTCCCAGGTGTTAGGGAGAGAACCCTTTCCGACATATAAGCCGATAGTAATCCTCTCTTTTCCTAATGACGAGTTGCCTGGTATACTGAATTCTTCTTTCCGGATATGCTCTAATGCACAGATGAGTAGAGTAGCCCTTTGGAACTGTTGTAAAGTAAGTAAGCGGAGCGTGTACCGCATGAGTATGGCGGTACCATACCCTTTTTCACCTTTAGTGAATCTCCTGTACGCAATAAAGAAGGCCATAATGCCTAAATATGCTTCAGTCTTACCACCGCCAGTAGGGAACCAAACCAGATCAGCCAAATCGTTTCGCTCATGCCATCCGCTATCGAAGAAATCATCAAATATCTTCTCAGAATTACTGCCTGGTCTTATGAAAGCATCAATGTTAAGTAGGACAAATGCTAACTGAAATGGTCTCCATGAAATAGGGATACTTCCAGTGCCAGGAACGGTGTCAGCAAGGGCTTTATAAGCACTTTCTCCCTTCCCTCCACTCACTAAGTAGGGTAGCTGTATATTGTTTTTCTTGTATTCCTTGATACTTAATGCATGATGCATCTGCATGAACATTGCTGTGTTCATGAGCCGGAAGGCTGCCATTTCAACAGAGTCCACCTTCAACAATTTTATGTTACGAAGGAGTCGCTTCTTGTCTGTCGTTGCTTTATCGAGTTGTGATTTCAGTAGCTTTACCTCGTTCGGGTTTAACCTTTTTTCACTCTCAAGCAGATTACATTCATCATATTTTTCCTTTATCCAGATCTCATAGTCACCCACAAAAGTTGTAAGACCATCAATTATTTGTTGATCGGATTGGTCGCTTAAAGTTGAAAGAGATTTGATATTGAGAATGTCCTCATTCCTTAATCTAGATCGGACTTGCTCATTCTCTAATTTGCTAGGAGTATGGTCAATTTGGGGAGTAGTAGATGTTGGCAGGAACTCAGTGGATACATACCTTCGTCCATCCTCGTGCTTGCCCCATCTTACAGAGGTGTTATACCCTTCTCCTAGGTCAATATACTGCCTATAAAGGAGCTTATTGAAGTTGTCCTCATTATCGATTCTACTTAGGTTAGGAGGGTTATAACCGATAAGAGAGCCTATGCCTGTGCCATTCTCGGTCACAGACAACTGAATGCCGAAACAGCTAACAATGTTAGCTTCATCCTTTTTATTCAGATGGTTAGGTTCACATGGTATAGGAGTAGAGTCGTTCTTGATAATGAGTTTAACATATACCTTGTCACCTTTCGGGAGGTATTGCCAATGCAATGAAAGAACAGGTACGTTATTATTTGTTCCTTCAAAACCCTCAATCTTTTTATGCCCCGATTCTCTTTTATGTTCATCTTGTAAAGGCTCTAAGGTCAGTGGTATCGAATGAGGTGCTGATTTCCAAAAGGTACTTTTTTTGGGATTATGCATTACCTTGAATATATCCAATAGCTCCCTTACCTCATTAATGACCTCGATCCTTTTTATCAGCTCTAGGTCGTATGCTTCCTGCTGTCCACCTTGAGCCTCGCTTTGAAAGCGAGCTATATAGCGGTCTCTTATCCTACTTGTCCAGCCATTTTCATTGTTAAGACTCAGCTTTCTGCCCTCACTTTGTATCTCTTTTGTGAATTCTTCTTTCTCTGCATTCCAAACTTCATTTTCAAGATAGGAATGTTGAAAATGCTCAAAAGCTACACGGTCGATCTCACTAGTGAACTTAAAACCAATGAACCTCACAAAGAGGTTATCATCCTTTTCCTCAGTGTCAAGGTACTTGCTAAAGTATTTTTTTATGACATCCTCAATCTCCTTTTCATGGTGGGTGATTCTTACACCTATATTCTTCAAGTTTTCACCTGTGATTTTACTATAGGTCCTGAAATCCAGTTTGATGTCAAGCATGGATGCAAGAGTAGTTGTCTTCTTAACCGCAAAGGAGAGTCCAAAAGAGGTAGGATAGTTCTGGTTAGCAGAAGTGAGTGCTTCTCCCTTCTGCTCACTTACCTCTATTTCGGTATCAGGTGTTGTGGAAAGCATGTTGACCTCGTCACCGGCAAATTCTTCTGGGACCAAGAGGGTATTTTGTGGGACTGCATGACCATCTTGTCCATTGGGGTCCGGTGGAGCTACAGGTGGGAATAGTATACCAGTACCATAATAATAGGCTGGCACTTCATCCATCACTTCATACTGGTTTTCTAGTGGGGCAATTTTCTTGAGGTCTTTTTCTCTTAGTTCTGCCTTGAGCATATCCCATTCACTCAACAACACGTACCGGTTCCCATTTGCTCCAGGGCCCATAGTCTGTTCTTGGATCGTTGCAACGAGTTCCTCTCTTTTATTTAGATATCTTGACATAAAGTTTCTTTTAAAGCGGTAGTGTATTCAATCTTTAGTGTTGTTTCAAATTCGACCTCATCGTTCAAAAGAGCATGTTCCAAGTCATCGAGTAGTGCCTGGGTCAACTCAGTTGCTTCTATGTTTTCGCTCTTAAGGAATTCCCCCAGTTCCTCATCAAGGTATGAAGTGATTTTATCCAATGTGTTTTGTTCTTTTGTTCTTCCCAGGTCCCTTTCCTCTATCATGGCTTCTATGATCCTGCTCTTTGCCCGCCTCCATGCATTGTCTTGCCTTCTTTGAGCACAGCGCACCGATATCCAAGCCAGATTCTTGTGTCTGGTATCTACTCCTAATAGTTTACATACTGCATTCCAATGGCTCTTGCTACGTGGTAGAATCATATCGGAGTCTGGAGAAAGCCATTGGGTAATGAATGTCTGCATCTGGACCATTTTATCGTCATCATCACTTAAAAGAGCCTCTACCATTTGATAGGTTATGTGTGCTTGTGGATGAAGTGAAACAAGTCTCTGTTTCCATTCATTTATTATCTCTGGATGCTTTGCCCAGCTTTTTAAAATACCATCAGATAATTCAAACGATGATCTGACCTGGGCATATGTGGCAAACCTGTCACCAACTTCCAGGTCTCCTGCAACAGCGTTTATCAACTCTCCTTCATGTCTGATAATGATTGACGTGTCTATCTTTAGAGAAACTACACTTCTTATAGTTGATATTTTCACCAGATACCTTTCGTCCGCCTCAACAGCAGGGGCATTAAAGTTGTAATGAGACTCACGTTCCCTTTTGCTGTAGAATCGCTCTTCTCGTTCATGTGTATCCAGTTCTTCCTGGTCCAACCGGTCATCAACAGGGTCTTGAAGCTTTTCTAAGATCGTGTCATCCACCTCTTCAGAGACTTCGATCCTATAATTTTGAGCATTGTCCTTGGCTTCTTTCATAGCTTTTTTTACTTCGCTAAGATAAAGAGAGTCCAAATCGTCTATCTGCTCTTTTGATAACAGCTTCTGCCTTACACCTGGGGCCTTGTTCCTTTCACCTAAGATGTTATCCCTTGTCTCTTTCAATATTTTTACCTTTATGTAGAGCAGGGACTGCAAGTAATGAAAATCGGGTACTGTAATTAAAAGCTCTAAGTCTTCCCTTTTAGGAAGGTTGAATAGAATGTTCCAGCTAGTGTTCAATATCCATACTATTCCATCGACCTTGCCATGCAGTAGGTCTTGGAGGTCAATGCAGTTGACCTCTGTTCTACTTAGCTGTCGGTCTAGGTAGGTTTTGAACTCTTCAGTTATAGACCTATAGTTGTTACCTCGAGGGAGTAATATATTTATCTTGTTTAGAGCTTTCTCTTGAAATTTAGGTATAGCTGTCCCTATCCAATTCCCTCTCCAAACGTGCTCGATGATCGACTCTAGTTCGCTTCTCATGGAGGTTGGGGCAGTTGGGAAAGTATCCCAGTAGCTCTTTATCCAGTACTCAAGGGGCTTACCTGCATGGATTAGTACTAACCATTTGGATGGGAAGGGACAAGTGAATACTCTAGTGTCAAGCTCTCTCCAGGATTCTTTCAAGTTTTCGAGCAGCTGTATTATGGTCTTTACCTCTCCAGTTGGGATGATATTTAATATATCACCTATATCACTGTGGTCATAGAAGTCTTTCGTCTCCGAAAGTTCGCCTGGCAGGAAGTGCAAAGTTTTAGGAGTTTTGCTTGAAGAATTCAGAGTGTATCTCCTTTGGAGCTTTAGTCTAAGTGAATCCTGTGGTCTTAGCAGTTTAATATAAGAACTGTTGTCAAACCGATTGTACGGCCATTCTAATTGTATTATTGTTGCAGGTGCATTCTCTTTAAGCTGACTTTGTACCTGTTCACGTTCAACTCCATTATTGATACAATCAAAGAAGATACCGTCGGTTCTATTGTCTGTGGTAATGAATCTATATTCTGAATCGGGTCTTTTCGTGCCTGTAAGAAATAGACCCTTGTTGCTCCTTAAGGAAATCAGTATAGGGTAATTTATTCCTAGCTTTTTGCCTAAGGAAATTATTGGTTTAAATAAAGTTCTTAACAACTCCTTGTCTACCTGTTTCAGAGCACTCACTTCCTTAATATAAAAGAGCGGAAGAAAATGATTTGTGTCCGCGAATATCTCCTCATTACCAAATATCATGAGTCCTTCTGCAGACCCTGAATAGGAGAGGAAGTTCATTTGTTCTTGAAATATGTCAATAATTGAAGAGAGTTCTTTTTCTTCTTCCCAATCAGTTGAAGTTGCATTCTTTAGCTGTTCATAGATACTCACAAGCATTGAGAACAGCAAGACATGGTCACGTAGGAAAATCTCTGTCCCATCAGTATAAGAAGGGATGTGGAATGTAAGGTGATTTCCCTTATCTAGTCTTAGAACCCTCTGAAGAAGAATCACCTCTTTAAAGTGGTTGAAGAGGTCCTTGTTGATTTTAGAATCCTGCCTAAATAACGCTTCCCTCAACACATCATGTACTATATCAACAGTTTGATATTCATCAAAAAATGAACTTACCTCACAAAGGTTGTCTCTCAAGGATTGTTTATATCTTGTAAGTAGATTCATATGTTGCATAGATAGATATTCAAACCTAACATAGCTCTTGTGGCACCAACATAGGCTTCAGTCATATTCTCTGAGCATATTTCCTTTTTAAGGAAGAGGAACACATTAGGCTTTTCCAATCCTTTGAATTTGAGAGGGGACGTGTATCTGAGCTTGCCACGAGGTGTCTCTCCAATGTTGTCTTTGGTCAGTTCCTCTATGTGTCTTGAAAAGAACTCTCGGACGAGAAGCTGGAAATCATCAAGTAAATTGGACTCAACTAATATAATGACATTATTAAATTCCAGACTCGTATCTTCCAGACTATTGGCTCTTGAGAGAATCTCTTTCAATTTGGAAACTATACCACGCTTTTGTAATTCCTCTGTCGGTACCAGCTCTTTCTTCAATAAGGAAGTGATATCTGCATCCCTACAATCTCGTAGCCCACTGCAAAATGAATTTATCTTTGAGGTTTGACTAGAACGATATACTGTGCTGAACTCATAATGAGTGAAGTTGTAGATATCGTAAATGCAGTCGACGAAGATGTCAAGGTCAATGAACTTAGACATGTAAGCTTGCTGGCTATCGTATAGCATTAGTAGCCTAAGCTCTGCAAACTCCTCTTGAAGCTTTTGCAATAGCACATCTAATCCCTTGTCCATTAGCTCTTGCGCCTCATCGACCACTACGAAATCAACGGTCTTCCCCTTGAGCTCATCTATGAACCTATCAATACTGTCATACCTATTAGCATCGCCTCTATTCGTGACATCATAGGGAAAGGTCCTTATGATTAAGCCTTCTTGGTTTATCTGATGCTCTGCGATAAGGTCGTGCTTCATGTATGCTGACAAGAGCTTCGTGGCACATAGATAGATTCCTTTCTGGTCCATCAATTTCTGATCTGCAATGAACTTTCTGGCTAGAACGGTCTTCCCGGAACCAGGAGGTCCCATAACCATTATCTTCTTATTTCTTCTAAGTCCTTCGAAGATTTCAACGTTCTCGTTCTGAATGATGGTCTTAAGGCTATCAGGATTAAAACCATAACTCATTACATTTGGGAATAAAGCTCTCTTAATTTGATCTATCTTCTTGGTCTTTATCTCAGGATATCTTTCAAACAATAAGGCTTGTATCTGCAAATGGTCCTTGCTTGGATACAGCTCCTTTAATATCTTCTGCCTAGATGCTTTTGCTGTCGTTATAAGAAAAGTATATACTTTCTGAGTAATCTCTTGCTCCCGTAAATTGCTGATGTCCAGCCCAGAGAAGAGCTGATGCCTATAACCAATATAGTTGGGGCTTGTAGCTGAGAAGCTGTGATTGTGTGGTAGTATGACAGCTCTATAAAAGAATACTCCGTCATCACTTAGTAATGACTTTAATGAGTGCATGTTCTCACTGACCTGCGCAAAGGGGTCTTGGCAGTTATTACCATCCTCTACAGTTCCATAGTACCATTTGCTTCCTTCAACATTGATATCACCACCTTTTATCTCAACTACTAGAACGCCATATTTGCTTATGATCAAGAAGTCTATTTGGCCCTCGGATTTTCTTGAGTTTGGGTGTGTGGAAAGCATATAGTTCCACTTTACATACCATTGGTCCTCAACTAATCCAGCTTTGTCTATTTTAAGAAGTTGCTCATAGAACCATATCTCACCATATAGAGGCGCCTTGGTCTTTGGGTTTAGGATAACTTTGTGGAGCTGTAATTCAGGTATATTGTCTAAGAAGGTAATCGGCATTATGAGTTTGTTTTAGTTTTTTAACCCTTTGTCAGTCATGAGCAAGTGTTTAAACATACAAAGAATATATAAAACTATAAAGCTTTATATATTTAAATTTTCCTATTATTAGTAGAAACTTTAAACAACAGTTTAACGCAGTTAATATGAAGTAGAATCAAATAAACATTGAATCACAAACAAGATATTCTCTTGTAAGAAATGCAGGTAAAAGTCTTTAACAATCGGGATAAAAAGGTTACCAACGCATCCCTATTATCAGTCAAGTTTCGCAACAATTTGAGTTCTATGATTACTAAAAAGTTTTTAAGAGACACAAGGTCGCCAGTGCCGAAGAGCACCCGCGTCTCAAGAGTAATGAGTGCAAACAAATCAAAGAATACAAAGCCAGAGATAAAGCTACGGAAGCAACTTTTCGCTAAAGGGCTGAGGGGTTACCGCATTCATTACAAATCCATCCCTGGCCGACCTGACATAGTTTTCACGAAAGCCAAGGTGGCAATATTTGTGAACGGGTGCTACTGGCATAGATGCACAAAATGCAACTTACCTTTACCAAAAAATAATGCAACCTTTTGGAAAGAAAAGTTTAAGAAAAACAAGCATCGAGATGAAGCAAAAGCATCTGAATTAGAGAGTTTAGGATATAAGGTATTAGTAATTTGGGAATGTGAATTAACAAAAGAATTGGATGTCACAATCGAAAGAATAAAAGCAGCAATCTTTAAACAATAACATACTATTTTTTTTATTTTTTATCTAATGATCGCCAAGTGTATAATTAGATAAAAAATATCTATTAATTAAACTATGAAGTACAGGTAGATATTCATTTTAGCCTTACCGTGACAGTTTTTATCCTCCACTCTTAATTGATATAAACTATATTTGTATATTATAATTGATATATGAGTGAAGGAGTTCTTCTCCATTGGGAGTTTATTTATTGTCTAGTAGCGCTTGACTTTATTGAAGATACTTCGAAAAAATAACTATTAATAGAAGATTGAGATTTAATCGATTTTATGAGTAAAAAGACACTTACAGTAATTGATTTATTTTGTGGCGCAGGGGGGTTCTCGGAGGGATTTAGACAACAGGGTTTTGATATCATCCTTGGGGTTGATAGGTGGCAGCCAGCTATAGATACTTTTAACCACAACTACAGTAAAGACTTCGAGGCTAAAAACATATTGTTATACGGAGAGTCAATTGAGGAGATAGAAAATTTACCTGACAGTGATGTAATACTAGGCAGCCCCCCTTGCGTCAGCTTTTCTAACTCTAATAAATCTGGTAAAGCAGACAAAACTCTTGGTATAAAGCTGACAGAGTGCTTTTTGAGGATTGTAGCAGTTAAAAAGCATAAACCTAACTCCAAGTTGAAAGCTTGGTTTATGGAGAATGTTAAAAATTCAAAAAAGCACCTTCAACCTTCATATTCATTCAAGGATTTGAACTTATATGAATGGGCTATAGAAAATGGCATAGATCCTAAAAGTACTGCCGTTGTTTTACATGGTAATAGCGCTATAATCAATTCTGCTGACTACGGCTCCTTACAATCGAGACATAGACTTATAACTGGCGAAATTGTAATTTCAGGCAAGTTCTTACTGCCTACCCCCACTCATAAATGTCCTGAAAACAAGACTGCTAACTGCCTCTTTGAAAATTTACAATCTTTGCCCAACTACAGAACACTAGGGCAGTTCATGAAATCTTTTCCTTCTCCTTTTGATAAGGAAACAAGTGAACTAGTTAGTGACCCTTCTTATGATTTTATCATCGAGAAGAGGAGCATATCTGATCACTTTTATGATACAGGTATACATGAATGTGAATGGAAGAATTCAGAGTACCTTAAGTTAAACCACCCTTTTATGGGCAAAATGTCATTTCCTGAAAACCTAAGTAAACCAAGTAGAACAGTAACAGCTACTAGTATAGGTTCATCTAGAGAGGCCTTAATTTTTAAATCTGAAGTTCACAGAACAGGAAACGGTGAATACAGAATACCTACAGTCAGAGAAGCAGCAGTTTTAATGGGTTTCCCATTAACTTACCAGTTTATTGGCTCTGAAGGAATCAAAAGAAAGCTTATTGGCAACGCAGTATGCCCACCCGTGAGTAATGCCCTGGCAAGAGAAGTTAGAAGAGCTTATGGACTATGTGTTTTAGATAAACCAGACGTAACAACTGAACCAAATTTAGAGAAAATAAACAATTTAAACACTTTCTCTACCAAAGACTTTGGTCTTCCTCCAAAGCGAAAAAAAGGATCGAGGTTCCGAAGGCATCCTTTCAAAAGTGGCAATATGACCATAGCTCTCTCTAACTATGATATAACCGGTGAGAACAAAAAATTAGGAGATTGGAGAGTAACTGTATTTTATGGCACAGGCGAAGGGTTTGGTAGTTCTTCATATAAAGAAGGATTTTACAAGCAACTGGAGCCTATCATCATAAAAGAGTTTCCCGATGGAGAAAACTTCATCAAGGTTATAAATAATGGATTTAGTGAAAGAATTGCCGGCAAGCACTTACTCCAGGAAATGTATGAAAACAAAATTTCGTATGGACAATATCTAGAGCCTACTCTACTGATTGATGAGCTTGCAAAAATTATTGAGCAATTTGATACTCTAGATGAAGCTTTTGATCAGAAAGGGCTGTCAATATTTAAAAAATCGTCTGTTCCTAAGAAGCAGCTTTACTCATTATATGCTATCAATAAAATAATTTCGGTTGCAAATAACAACTAATTAAAATGATAGGATAAGTAGTATCACTAAGTCACAACTAGGTTAGCAGTGTTAATATTTGAATAAGCACAATCATCAATATAATATTATCACTTACACATCTTGGATTTTATTTTATTGATTGCTTTAAGCTAATCTACAGCTAGCTTCCAAAAGGACAAGTTCATATGAGTGAGAACTTCTGCAGCAGAAAATGCTTGCCTAATAAGAATAGCAAATAAAAACGAAATGCAGCGTGACCATAAGCATTTATAATTCTCTTTTAGAAGTGCCTTAGTCAATATCTCATGAACTTTATATAAGTAGAGGTCCTTAGTGTAAGGAGAAGTTAAAGTATCGTTTGTAGTAATAGCTCAGACGGTAAGTGTACACATACAACTGAGAAAGAAAGGAATTGATAATTGTTGCTCTTTTATTGTGCATATTTGTAGGTTAACCTAGTGAATATGAATGCATATGCTTGATAGACGGAGATAAGCAGTGCTCCTTTGTTGCTAACCTAAATGCTTTCGTTAGAGGCTATAATTCCACCGATTAATTACGAATCAAATCGACTTAAATCGACCAATAACCGTTTGACGAGCATATAAAAACATACAAATGATAAAGGTATCTTTTCGTGCGGCCAGCACTCGGATCACGGCCTCCTATAGCATATTCGCGATTAATACTATTTAACAAACATTTGTATTTGAAGAAATCATAGATCCCCTTTATATAAAAAGTGAAAGATAATTATTTTAGAGTATTAGCATGGCTGACTGAAAGGGGGACAAGAGTACGTTTGGTCAGCAAACGCAGTTGAAGGGTTACGAGTTCAGATGCTGCCAACGCGGATAACGGCCATGGGGTGAGCTAATTATGGAAGCGGTTGGAGGGTGTATGTCGAATCGAAGTTGATGGCTGTGTGGCAGGAGGAGGGACGAAAGGCTCAATTCTATATAAGGGCAGTTTATTAATTCTCAAGAAGATTGATTGGTCTCTAATCCCAAGATTAATGAGGCACTTATAAGGGCCTAATAGCTGCCTTATCGTTATGACAGCAAATTCTTGTTAAGGCTCATTAATCTTTGGGGCAGAGGACACGGGTGTATTCAAAAATAGGTATTCTAGGTTGTACCTTACTTACACCCTCCTGCGGGCGCTCTTTGTTTTGGGAAAGTGTATTCAGATAATTATTAGTTTATTTGAATACTTTTGCTATATTAGTCCCAACTCCAAAACTTCTCACGTCAGTACCAAGATGACAGCTATGAACAAAGTTGCTATACTGGTCAGGGTGTCCAAGGCAGACCAGAGCTACGACAGACAAGTGACAGAGCTTACAGAGTATGCCGCCTCACAGGGCTACAAAGTCATAGAGCTGATCACCGAGACCGTCTCAGGGGCTAAAAAGAATTCGGAGCGCAAGGGCATACAGCGCCTGCTCAAGCTGGCGCAGGGCAGGAAGATCAACAAAGTGCTGGTGCACGAGGTAACCAGGCTTGGTCGGGACACGGCGCAGGTGCTGGCCACACTGGAAGCTCTGCACGCGCTCCAGGTCAGCGTGGTGGTGAAGAACTACAATATTGAGACGCTCAACCCTGATGGCTCGGTGAACGCCATGGCTCAGTTCCTGCTCACCATCCTGGCCGACATCGGGCGCATGGAGCGCATTACCCTAATCGAGCGGGTGAAGTCGGGGCTGGAGGAGGCCAGGCGCAAGGGAAAGGTGTTGGGCAGGCCACAGGGAAGCACCAAAGATCTTGTCAGGTCGCACCCGAAGGTGGTCCGCTACCTCCGGGCGGGGCAGTCCATCCGAGAGACATCCAAGCTCTGCGGAGTAGGGGTGAGTACCGTGCAGCGGGTAAAGAAGGCGCTGGCATGCTAAAGGAACTCTTTCCTTCCAGTTAAGGCAACATTAGTACTGGAAGGCAGAGGGTATCAGGAGTACATCCCGTGCTCGATGCACACCAGCACGTTTAACACCTGCTTTTTTTTTTCCGGAGTGTCTAGCCAGTCAATGGGCTTCTCTTTACCTAAGGCCGTGTTCCTGGTGTTGAGCCACCTCTGGAAAGCGTCCTCATCCTCGAATACCTCTATTCCTTTTATTGCGATAGGGTCTTCCAGCTTTAGAGGTTGGGGCTGTGGTTCAGTATTCAAGCCTGGTCCAGAAGGGGCGGCAATGAGCGCCTTCAGGGAAAAGCCGAGGCCATAGTGCAGACTGCGGATCATCTCCAGAGACAGCGGGCGCTTACCGTCCAGCACCTCCGTGACGCTTTCCCTGCTGCCTATGTAGGGCACCAGGTCCTCGTGCCGGAGCCCCAGCTCCTCCATGCGGACCTTAATATAATCAACTGGGTCAGGTTCATCTATAGGGTAATGCTCTTCCTCGTACTTATGGACGAGCATGGAGAGTGTCTCCAGTCTGTCTCCATCAGGTGTGTCAGGCTTAGCATTCCACAGCGCCTTAATCTGCCTAAGCGCATCCTGATAATCGTCTTCGTTGCGGATCAGTTTTATTTCCATAACTAAATATCCTAAATCACCTGTTATACGACAAATCCTTGAGGTTCTTTATTTAAGCACGATTGGTCAAGGGCACATTTCAGGAAACTACAGTAGAACCTGGTTTGGAGGAACCACTTAGCTGCAGGTACCCCCCCTATGCGCGAAAAAAACAGGGGGGCACCCTCTCCTGGCGGTATGGCCACGTATAAAACCCGCCCCATTTCGACCTTTTTGGCCTTTTTCCGGCCCGCTGAGCGCATTTCCGGATGCTGGACGAAGCTTCCTACCGCTCCAAGGAACAAAGCCCCAAACGCTTCTTATATTTCTTGGGTCCGATCAATGTTCATTAGCGTGCGAGGCCGTCGGTCAGAGGTGGAAGTTTAGTTGAGGTTGTTGGCTGCTATTATTTTAGATTATCCCACTTGTGAATTAAGTCTGATTCAATAAGGTTCTTTATTGCCTCTTTATTTATTATTTGCATAGAGTTTGGGCAGTCAAGGAATGGACACTTATTATCCATAAATCTTACTGGGGGACCGTCATGTTTAGTACAGAATACTGATAAGTCTGATATAAATGGGGTGTCATAATCGAACAACACTTGCCACCTAGCTAGCAGCCCTGACTTCGGCTCATGGTGTTTGTTGAACTTTCTGAGCTCTCTCTGTTTTTTGTTATATAATTCATTGTCTTTTTTTAATAAATTCCTTATAACCCAAGCAAGAACCCAGTATGAAATTATTCCACATATAATATAGATTACTGATATTCTTATTTCTATAATTTTATTTAACGCTTGTTGAAAGGTTAGATGTTCAGTTACACTTATAAATCTAGCGTAGGCAAGGGAAATGAGTCCAATAATGCCCACAGATATAACTTTGCTCCAAACTGGGTCCTTCCAGATATTTTTTATCATTTATTTTCTTTAAATCAAAATTCTAACGGGCGCGCGGGCATGGTTGCTGTAAGAGTGGCTGTGCTCTCCTTGACGAACCGCCATGTACACGAACTGTAAACAGAATAATTTGTGAGGCGTACCCCATCGGTTGACCTTTGCGTGGCTATCTACTCAATTATATGGTATTGTTCTAATGTGTCAGCTATAACTAAATACTAATATACTTTAAGCTATCTCTCATGCAATGCCTTTTAGTACATCCGCTTTCAATAAGAAAATTTCATGGTGGAGGTGCTGGTCGACGTTTCTATAGTAGTCAAGCTTTTTATCCTTTTCGAGCTTATACTTTTTCGTAGCCACTTTTCCTGAATATCCTTTTCTCTCATAATGGAACTCCTCAAATAGGAGATACTCTCCATAAATATTCTTTTCTATGATAGTGTGGAGGTGTGAATTACTATTTCTAGGGTCGTTGTATGAGATATAACTTGAGCTGGAGAACTTCAATTCCATTCTCAATGAGTTATCTCCTACAACAGTGTGACCTGGTAATTTGTAGTTAAAAAACGCAGGAAACACATCGCTTATGGGCTTGGGCTTTCTAAAAGCTCTATTTTGAGCATTCACCTCCTTTTCAGCGGCCTGGATAAGAGCTAGCGCAGCTGTATTTGTGAATGGATTTCCTTCAAGCACCGCATAATTAATCCATTTTTGTATTGCCAGTATTGCCACGGGAATATTAGTTTCTATTGCGGCAGGCTCAAAGTACATTCTAACTTCACTGTTTGCCGGACACCTTTCTGCAATCTCCTGTAGTTCAAGAAATTCAACTTGTAGCTTCTTCCAAGTTAGACCTGGTGAGTATTTGCTCTCCTGATAGGAAAGGCTTGATATGATTTTAGTTATCGTAACAACCTTTTTTCTAAAATCAGAGATCGGTTTACCTGTGTCTGCTATATCTTTTATTAAATTTTTAAATATTTTCATACATTAAGTTACATCTACCTGTTTTTTTTAACTAAGCATTAAAGCGGTTCGTGTATGGTATCCTAGCATCCTTAAGGGAATTATGCACTATATACCTTTTTAGCTTCTTCTTTTATTTGGTTTATAAACAGATCGTCTTCAATTTTCAATAAAACAAGAGTTAGTAGTTGTAGATATAGTAAATAAGAATTTTCATGAAGGGTAATTTCTGAAGGATTAGCTTGTGTACCATGCAGATAGCTATTTCTTAGATCTAGGCCATTAGTAAATTCGCTTTTATTTAGGTAAAAATTAAAATAATCTTGTTCTGGTTTTGAGAGGAGAGAACTATCGAAATAGATTAAATCTTCTTCAGACATTTTGATCGCTTCTTCTTGAAGTTCAGTAGGGTAATGATAGAAAGAAGCAACTTCATTTTCGCGTAAGTCCTTTAAAATGAGAACCCTATTGTAGTTGGCGACTTGGATACGATCGTGCTCATCTAAGAATATGTATTTCTTCTCTATTAAATATTTAAGGCTAGGGATTTGATACTCTTCATAATTATTGAAATAGACATTGTTCTCATTATTCAATAGTTCAAAAAAAGTGTGATATTGACTCTCTTTGAATGGTTCTACATACGCCAATAACGTTTGATCTGAGAAAAATAGGTTAGAACACGCAACTGCCTCTTGATTATCTGTATTAGGGTAGATGTACTTTTTTTTATTTAAGCTAGGTATATCTTTTATTGAGCTTGGACTGGATGATATTTGCAAAAGCTCAAAGTCAATCTGATTGTCTTCAACGTATAGTTTGTATTGTTTAAGCACTGACTCTAATTCTGGTGCTAACATCCTTACTTTTTCTAAAGGTGAAGCACTTGCAGTTGGCATAATAAGGCTAGCATTATCTGCGAAACCATATTTTTCAGCAAAAAAAGAAGTATAAACGAATTGAAGAATTTCTTCTAAAGAATAATCTAGCGTTTTTAAAACGTTTGAGTAAGTGAAAATTTGTGCTTGAGAAGTCATCTGAGACAGACGAAATAACATTCCGCAGAAATATTCATTTTGAGAGCGTACCCCCATTACTCTTTCCATGACACCAAGTTGACTGGATTTGCTGATTAAGTCTATTCGATTCTGATAATCTAAATAGCCAAAGAGCAGCTTGAAATTTAAATACAATGAATATGGATGAGTGTCATTCTTGATAAAGTCTAAGCTGTATGTGTAGTGGGTTACAAAGTTTTCTAACTTAACTTCTTTTATTTTAGAAACGTTTTCTAGGTAAGTAACTGAAACGCCATATTTCATCAAGGAAGTATTAGATACCTCGTCAAAAAACTTACTAGTTTCTTTTTGATGTCTTCGTTTAGCTTTTAATCTTATTTTGTCTGATATCCTAAATTCATTAGTCTTTTTTGAATTCTGTATTATTTGTAAGTAGTTTATATTACAATTTTCTGAGTCGATATATTCAGAAATAATATTTTCTTTATCAGCTGTTGATAGGCTTTTAGGCAAGAATAAGTCAACATGATTTAAGTCTTTTTTTATCTCGTATATTGTGAGCAATATACTAGCACTTTGTTGGTAGGTTAATAGAAAATCACGTAGCACATTATTATAATGTTCTACCAAGCCTTTGTGTTTTAAGATTACTCTTATTTGATGTGGTTCTTGAGCTAAGATTTCTTCAATTTTTGAAGGTGAAACCTTTTTATAAATCTTTTGATCATTAACTAATCTCCAAAATGATTCGATATATCCAGAGACTAACTCTTTATGATAGGTTAGAACATTGTTATCATCAATTTTAGACATGAATTGCCCTATTGATTTTCCATATTCTAGTACTTTTTGTTTGAATGCATTAATCTCACCTTCTGACCAGCTTCTTAGATAAACCTCGTTATCGATAAAGAGTTTGATATTATATAACTCTAGTATTTTGTTAATGTCATCTGGAATTTTTTTAAATTCACTTCTTAGAATAGCTTCACCTTTAGATAAATTATAAACGCCAGCCAAATCTTCTTTTGAATGAAAAACTACCTTGTCTCGATCATATTTATGCATAAAAATAGGTTTTAATTGAGGCTAACTGTATTATAAAGGGATGTCTATTCCAATTTGAACTACGTAGGGAAGAGATCTAACCTGCTCTTCTTTCATTTTTAAAACTGCTGAGGCAGTTCTATGTTCCCACTCTAATATTTTGTTCCTACAATATAAGAACTTCTATCAAAAGCACCAGTACTTCATACTCTGCAGTAATTCTTATTCTATTGTTGGCTAGATAGGCTCAAAAATGTCAGATGACTGGCGTAAAGCAACAATAGTTTACATGATCATCCAAGGATTAGCGATGGAGCTTTGTACTGGGTAGATAGCAGTATTACCGTTCCCGGCTCCGTACCCTAATTTATTTTTTTACACTTCATTTAGGCACGGTGCTTTACTGGCGGCGGCTGGCCCCGGTCCCTTTCCCTCAGCCTAGGGGCTGGCGCGACCCTTCTCCCAGCCGGTCGAAAATGCGTGTTTGCGTTTGCTGGGCGGGCTTGCTTTCCCAGGGACTTTCTTATATTCCGGCCATGATGTGGATTGCAAGAGACGAGGAGGAGTTCCTCTCCCCCTAGGAGCAGGAAGAGATGGCGCGTAGCCTGGAGGAGACCCGGGCGCTGCTGGAAGAGTGCCGCCAGAAGCTAGCAGCCTTCAGGTGATAGCCCGGTACAGCAGCAGCCTTATAGTCCCCCCTCCCTTAAGAAAATAACGACCGGGTGCCCTTCGAGCCTGTAAGGGCGCATACATTACCGACCCGTTTTTAAGGTTTCAGGAGCGGCTCACGAAGCCTGCTGTGCCAAAGGAATCACCCTTTCCAGCTCGGAGGATGGGATGAGCCAACGACTCGGCCTGAGCACGTCCTTCTGCGCCTTCAACGTGCCCCTTTCGATGTAGTGGCGGATCGCTTTCTCCGACACGTCGATTCCTCTGCTCTTTAGCTCTGCTCTGAACTCTCTTACCGAATAAAACGCTCTCATTTCCGTCAAGATTAAAGGTTATAACAAAGTTTTACTGCTCTTTCTCTACACGCTTTTGCTTCTTCCTTCAAGTCACTCGCCTATATGTTACACCACATTTACCCACAGCTTCACAACACTTTCCTAATCGCTCCATCTCACGTTAGTTATTCTCGCTCTAATTCCCTTATCATACAAGTCCCTCTAATCAACCACAACAACTACATTCACGCTCAGCTCCACACCATCAAGCAACCCCAATACACGCACAGCTATACTTTATACAAGTCACTTTCGCACAATCACATAATAACTCACCACTACAGTCACATCACGTCCTTCTACGCCCTTCAGCGTGCCTTTTCGTCCCTATAACAGGGGGAGACATTTCTAGGAATACACACACAGTTCTCCCTTAGGGGAGGGGGAACTGTCGGGGGAAACATTTCCGAGGTTTCCACACGCACCCGGGGACAAACAACCAAAAATCCCAAGGCTTGCGAATCGTTGCGCCGTCCATCAGTTGTTGCGCACCTTGCTCGCCGCTTTCGCTTTGTTCTCGGCTGTGGCTCTGAGCGCTTCTAGCCACGGGTAATGTTCATGCGGAACAGAGACTACGGACAGATACACATGAACATGTTGGATGTTTAGCCTAAAGCTGAGCGAATCCAACCAAACTCCTCTTGCTTTTCGGAATAATATAGGAAAAATGGGTGCGGGAGGTTAGTGAGGGAAGTTAAATTTTTTTGCGGGTGCGTGGGGTAGAGGTGCTCACCTACAATCAGGCGAACTGTTGGGGCAAACGGTGCCGTATCAGGCGACCAGGAAGTGCGGAGGAGAGCCCAGGGCCAGCGGTGGCAGAGCGTCCTGAAAGAGCAAAGGGATACCGCAAAAGCAAGACCTCTGGCGACTTCATGTGCCGGGTAGAAGGAGAAACTATGTCTTAAGGGAGAAGGCTCGCCAGAGGGCGAAAAAACGGCTCTGGAAGGCTTTTTGAGTGCTGTCATGCCTAGATGGCGGACTTGCCCTTCTGCGCACCAAACCCAGCGTAGCGGCGCTGTCTCTTGCGCCTTTTTTGACATAGGCGTAAATTGTGCGGCCAAACAGGCGCGCTGTGCGCTGTGGTGAGGGAGTGGCACTTGGGGTGATGCCGTACGTTTCCTGGTGTGCCTAAAGCGGCCTTTGCGTACGATATGCACTTCCGTACTGTACCGGTACTTAATGTACTGTATTATATATATACCCCTCCCTCCCCCTTACCACCACCATATATGTGTTCACTTTTTTCAGTGTCCCTAAGGGCGCAGGCAAGGGACGCAAGGGTATAAAGGGATTAAGACTTTGCTATGTACATCTATCTTCCGCAGGAGGTCGTGGATTGGGTCGACAGAGACCTCAATAAGCTAAAGGAGCTCGTATTAGGGGGCGGTGGGAAGTGGAGCCGCACCGTAGAGAAGCGGCTAAGGGAGAGGACCCTGTTCCTTGTCTGGTATGTCGTCACCAGGCGCCTTTTCCCCGCCAAAGGGGATAACGGGAAGCTGTCCAGGGAGAAGTCTAGCCTGAAAGAGTTCGTCAACATACACCGCGACGAGCTTGTCCGCTATGGGGGGAGCACGCACTACTACAGCATCAGGAAATTTCTGGAGCAAATTCCTATCCTGGTGGTAAACGAGTCGTACTCGACGGGCCAGCCGGAGAGGAAGCGAGACTCCTTCACGAAGGGCTACAGGCTCGTGGGCGTGTTCCATTCCTCTCGTTCTATCACCAGGTTGAAGCTCTCTGACCCGCACCTGCTCCGGAAGCTTACTGCCGCCAAAGTGGGGCAGGTGCCGGACTACCTGCACCGCTACAGACGGGAGGTGCTCAGCCGGGTATCGCTGAGCGAGGAGGCCGAGGAGAGCCTGCTGGCTAGCCAGGGGGATTATGAAACGCTGGAGTTCTACCGGGCGATCTACCCGGTCTATAACCTGAGGAGGAGGGACTACCTCAAGCTCGACAAGGAGGGCAGGCTCTACCATCCCTTCAACAGCCTGGACAACAGCCTGCGCCGTTTCCTCAGGATCGACAACCGGCCAGAGCAGCCGGACTGGGTGGAGGTGGACGTGTCGGCCTGTTACTTCTTTATCTTCGGAGCTTACCTGGCCCTGGAGGGGCACAGGGGCCGGGATCTGGAGCGCTTCAACGCCATGGCAAGTGGCGGGAACCTCTACACGGCCCTTTACGACTACTGCCTGGGCGAGCTCATGAAGCAGGGGAGAGTGGGGGAGGTAGAGGAGCTGGAGGAAAGGTACGGGGGAACCAAGGAGCTGGTGAAGAAGGCAATGCTCAGGTCCCTCAACAAAAAGTCTAAGAGCAACCTGAGCGCCAGTAACAAGCACCTAACCCTGTACCGTGTGGCCCGGGAGTTCTTCCCCACTGTGTTCGGAGAGGTGGAGCGGCTTAACCGCGAGGACAACGTCGTTGTCTACCGCACCATCACAAGGTTGGAAAGCTCGGTGATGGTCGAGTACCTGGTGCCCCGGGCGCTGGACCTTCGGCTGGTCTTCATCACCAGGCACGACGGCGTGATCTGCCAGCGGCAGGATGCCGAGGCGATCCGGCAGCTGATCCTGCAGTGCTTTAGGGAGAGGCTGGGCCGGGAGCCGAATGTTAAACTCAAGTGTGTAAGTTAGAACTTATTGCAGGGTAGCAACCAACGAATAAGTAAGAGAAGGTAAGTCAATGTGATAATGTAAAAAGGCACTAAAGTTTTTTCTTCAGTGCCTTTTCTTTCTAATCTAAGAACTGCCACAATAAGTGATTGTGCATATCAGTGGCATAAGTATTAAAGCCATTCTTTTTACTCTATAGCTTGAAGAAGCATGGCGTCCTTTCGTTCGGATACCATTTTTAAGTAGATTTCAGTAATAACAGATGAGCTATGACCTAATTGTTCCTTTAAGGCTTGAAGCGCTAATGCTCCCTCAGATTTGTTATACTCTAGAAATCTCCTCGCAAAAGTATGCCTGCCCACGTGCATAGTAACTTTCTTCCATTTTTCCACTACTGTTACCTTGGGTACGCCTCCATATAGTTTTGTGAAGGATACCTTGTCTTTCAAGCCGACTGCTCTTGCTACCCTTTGAATGCCCTTATTTATGTCATAGTTATAGGCTTTTGGAATGTTATTACTATAACGTCTTAGAATGCCAACTACCTTAGGGGAGAGGGCGAATTGTATAGGTTTACTGTTTTTAAACGTTATGCCCTGGAAATAATATTGGCCATTAATTTTTACTATGTTGTGCTCCTGAAGCTTACTTATATTTTGCCAGCGTAAGCCTGTATAGCAAGAGATTAGAAAAAGGTCTTGGGCAAGTGCTAGTTCTTCATTTGGAGCCTTATATGCTTCTATCTTTTTAACTTCATCCCAAGATAGAGATAACCTAAAAGGGTTAATATATACCCTCTTGTAGTCCATGAAGTCTTTAGGTATATCAATATGGCTAAACCTATTTAAAGCGTAGTTGCATATCTTTTTTATCTCTGCGATATGCTTGTCAATAGTATTATCGCATACCGGTACGTTTACCAGATAATCAAGAAAGTAGTCATTGTAGAAGTCTTCAGTAAAATCTTTGAAATCAAGATCTGGCTTAAAAGCCTTGAGGTGACCTTCAACCTGATTGAATTTACGGATTGTCTCTTTCGAGTTCTTGGAGTTCTTTCTGTAGTGTTCAACAACTTCCCAGAAAGTATTAGGCAAAGAAGCTTTTCCGGATGTTTTAGGAGTCTTTTCTACTGGCTTAAGCCCTTTAAAAACCTCGTCAACTTTCTTTTGGTACAACTCCTTAAAATTAGCTTGTGTAGGCTCTAGTTCAAGCTTCTCCAGTTCCTTGATGGAGTCCTGTAAAATTACCTTCTTCTTAGCCAGCCTCTTATTGATCTCTATTCCATCAGGGTCTTTCCTCGTTACCTTCTGTTTGTCTTTGTCCCAGGCTTTGATTTGAGATCGCTCTCCTGCTCCGATGAAGATTCTTTTACCATGATAATAAAATGAAAACCTTAGGGGTGCTTTACCTTTATGCTTGCCTTCTTTTATCTCTCGGCTCTCAAGCAAGTTGATATTTATATCCATAATATGTACCTAAATATGTAACCAAGATATCATGTAATAAATATACGAAAAGCAACATAAACAGACGAGAGGGAATGATAAAAATTCACTTTAGGGCCAATGGAAGCACATTTTAATCGTAGGTGTATATCTATTTCTAAATCTTTAATACTTATATTTTTGGGCACAGGTGGGCCCACAGAAAATCAAGCACTTATCTCGAGGAGAGGTAAGTGCTTTTTTTGTTTAAGGTCAAATTTATTAGGTGGTGTAGCATCAATCGTTTAAGCCCAGCCTCAAAAACCTATCCTGAATAATCTGCTTGTAGGCTTCCTTGTAGTCTTGGCTTAGAAAGCTAATCTCAATAAGATCGAACCACTTTGGCTTCGCTTTTAACATTTTACTAAAGATGTTTTCCTGCTGCTTCTCGGTAAGTTTGGAAGTGTTAAAAGCTGCTGTGAAATCGCTACGTTTTATTCTTTTCTTTTTGCCATTTAGCGTAAGTGCCATATCCTCGTCATCTGCAGGATTTACGACAGCTGTGGCTACCATGTCATAAGCAGGTGCAAGCAATGGGCCTATACCAGGCTGATGAAGCAGTGAAAAATTCTTTAAATGCATGTCAGCATTTCCTGTTAGGAAGGAGAATACTACCTGTTCGTAAAAATTGACAACATCCAGTCCCGGGCGAATGGAGTATTTGTCAATCGCCTTGGCTATCTGTTCGTAGGAACCGTGGTATTTGTCTTCGGTGAGGCGCTCAGTTAGCTGGCACATATCTTCCATGTGCAATTTGCCTTTCCGGGTGCGGTCGATACGCTTCGTAATATAAGCCAGATTGCCTGATTGTAGCCGGATGAGACTGTGCGGTACTACATCGATATTCACCAGAGTTGCCAGGTGCATAGTTAGGTCCTCTACTTCCGATAGCTCCGCAAACCGCTGGCTTGGAGGTTTCAGGATGTAGCCTCCCCACAGGCCGACAATTGTAAATCTTTGCGGATCTCCCGCACTTGTTCCTGGTGTCAGATCCAGCGATAGTTTTGGCTGCACACCTGTCACCGTTATCTGACTTCGTATAATTTGTTCTGCCAGTCCTTCCATTTGTGCCTCGGTATAAGGGAGAACAGGGGGGGTAGGCTGTCCGAATATTTTCTTGCTACAGCCAGCATGAAAATCAGTCCCCGGCAGTTTGAGGGGTTGGTAACAGTATAGACATCTATTCATCTGCATTCTCTTTCTTTACAGGATACACACTTACAGCGCCGATACAGTCTTTACAGCAGGCTAGCAGTAAGCCCATGCGGTCACGCGGATTGAGTTTCCAGTTTCTTTCGGCAATATCCAGCAACCATCCTTCGGGAATCAGTCCGTCGAAAAAGGGAAAAAGTACCTGGTTTTGATAAGGTAATTCTTGTAAAGGGAGGGTAAGGCTTATTGGTTCAGCATCCCTTGAAGCGAGAAATGCAGCATCATATACAAAATGATAGCCATTTTCATCCTGTGTAAGCCAGCCAGCGGTTTTATCTTTAAATTTAATTTCAGCTTTCCTCATGCCTATGCATTGTTTCGGTTAATAGGGACAGGGCCTGTTTGGTAGCCGAAGAGTTGTAACACCTGATTTACCTTGTCTAAGCGTAGTGTTTCCTTTCCCTGTTCAAGTTCCCTTATGAATCTGAGGCCTACGCCAGCTTTAGCAGCTAACTCTGGCTGCGTCAGGTTAGCCGCTTTACGGTTCTCTTTTACAAATTCGTATAAATGCATGTCTTATACCTTTTCGGGTATAAATATAGTTAAAATTTTCTTGCTATACCTTATCGGGTATAATAATTTTAATTTGGACTATTTTATACCCTATCAGGTATAATTTATAGGCAAGTATGTTTGTGACTCAAGGAAACGGGCCTATAGCTTATTCGGTTAGAGCAAAGACTCATAATCAATAGGTGCCTGGTTCAATTCTAGGTGGGCCACAGAAAATCAAGTACTTATCTCGAGGAGAGGTAGGTGCTTTCTTTGTTTTAGGTGTTTTGTTAACTCTTTTTTTAGCAAACAACTTAATACTTTGTTAATCAGTAGCAGAAATGCTTTAATACTATCGGCGCTGAGAATCGATCATAATCTTATAAATAATCAATATTTGTTTTTTGTATTATAATATATGCATATATTGTATACATATTAAAGCTTTAATCTCAACTAGTTTTAACTACTTGAATCATATATGCTTTCGGTACATTAAAACCCTTCTTAATTTCCAATTGATTTAGATGAATTTAGACTCCCTCTGGAAGTGTAAGGGGATGATCCTTTATTCTTCTTTTTAGCTGCGGGTTTTAGAATATCTAATAGTAAATAGGCAAATCAAATCCAATTTAAATTATCTGAATAAATACTTAACAGAACGTGGTGCAGAAATATATGTCAAAACGCTCCTTTTTAATTTATATCATACCTGTAATAGCAATTTTGCTTAGTTCTTGTAGAAATCTGAATGAAGAACTGGAGAGGCAAGCTGTGCAAATGGTGAGAAAAGGATATGATATAACACAGGAGGAATACAAGGATCTGGAAGGATTTATAAAGTCAAATCCTGAAGATCTAGCTGAGTTTGTAAAAGAAGATGGCAGTTTAAATAATACTGCTTTAGAAGAGTTCCTAAATAAAATTGTAAGCCTAAGATTTAAAGATAGGGATGTTACTATTTGGCTTCCAGGTAATAATGGAACGGAGACTTCTGAAAATATTTCTTTCAATGTAAATGTATACTTAGAGAATTCTCAAAGTATGGATGGATATGTGAATAATGTACCAGAATTTAGAAATGCTATTTACAATCTATTAGGGGATTTGAAAATTTCAGAAGTTATTGATAGTCTAAATCTTTACTACATAAATAATTCTATTGTTCCTCTAAAGGATAATGCATTACCCGCTGATATAGCTGACTTTATCAATAAGTTGTCCCCTGATTCATTTAGGGCAAAAGGAGGAAACAAAGCTGCTTCTGATCTTAAAGATATTATAACCAAAGTTCTGGGTCAGGTAGATACTAAAAATGCAGTGATATTGGTGTCAGATTATGTTTTTTCTCCAGGGAAAGCCTCTGGGAGTGCAACAGATTACCTTGAAGCCCAGTCGGTTGGGATTAGAATGGATTTTGTACAAAAACTGAAACAGACAGATATTTCTGTATTGATTTTACATTTAGAAGCGCCTTTTGAAGGAGATTATTTTAATAAATATGATACTAAAATAAATCTTAGAGAGGCATCTATCAATAGGCCTTATTATGTCTGGATATTGGGCACTGATGAGCAAGTGCAAAGTATAATCTCGAATAATATTGTAAAGAATATTAGAGGAGAAATATTAAACAAAGCTTATTTTACATCACATAGAGATACTAGAATACCAAATTACAAAGTTCAAAAAAACCCAAAAATTGGTACGTTTGAATTAGATAAGAGTGATTTTAAAAAATCGATAATAGATGCAGAGAAGGAGAAAAGAGATAAAAATAAAGATCTCTTTGGCTTTACAGTTGCTGTGGATTTTTCAGATTATAAAATCGATGAAAAATATTTTGAAGACCCCATTAATTACGAAATCAGTAACAGCAGCTACACAATTAAGATTACAGCTAACACGGATAGGTCAAGTCCAGCCTTAAATAATTTTACACATCTCCTACACTTATCTACTTATGACTTAAAATCAGAGGAACTGACTATACAAGTTTTACCTAAGACACCTAAGTGGGTATATACAGTCACTTCCTACGATGATACTGGAATAAAAACTGATAAATCTGAGCATTCAAAGACTTTTGGATTTAAATATTTAATCAATGGAGTTGCAGGTGCCTATGGTTACCAGCTAGATAACAACTATGGTGATTCTTCCACTCCTAAAGCTATTAGTGAAATAAAGATTAAAATAAAGAAATAAGATGATAGAATTTTTGGCAGGTTTATATGAATGGTGGGGCCTTTCTCCACTGTATGCTACAGACATGGGTGATCACTTGAGAGGATATAATATAAGCTGTAGCTATGATGGCACACCTTGGTATTCTATAGTAGCTAGTATAATGGTAGTTGTTTCTTTTCTGACATATTCTGCTTACTACCATGTCATTGACAAATCTACTTGGCAGAGGAGAGAACATTGGGTTATATTCTTAGCCATAAATTTTATCATAAATTTTTTTATAGCATATGCTATACCAATGAATGACTTATCAACAGAAAATTACTGTAGTGAATTAACACTGTCAATAGGTGATTGTATTGGGTTTGGTGTATCAAACGGTATATGGGCAATAATTTTATTTTCTCTTGTTTCTCTTAGTCCATTTCCTAGAAAGCTTAGTGTAAATTGCAGGAACACACCTTGGAAACAATAATATAATAGAATGGCAAGATTATTTATTTTCGCAATAGGAGGTACTGGATCAAGAGTACTGAGATCTCTTACAATGTTGTTGGCCTCTGGTATAACACAAAAGACTGACAATACTTATGAAATTGTACCTATTATCATTGACCCTCATAAAGCAAACGAAGACTTAAAGAGGACCTTACGGGTTCTAGATACTTACCAATCTATAACAGAAGAAGTTGGAATCAACAACGGTTTTTTCAATACCAGAATCTCAACTCTACAAAGTTTAGCTGCTAATAAGCAAAAGTTCCAGGGAAGTTTCACATTTGATCTGCAGGAAGTATCTAATAGTAGATTTAGAGATTACATTGGCTACAATACTATGGATAAGCCAAATCAAGCTTTGGCTAACCTTTTATTCTCCGGACAGTCAATTAATAAAAGAGGAGAGGATGTCGATCTTCTTGATATTGAGATGGACATTGGATTTGTAGGGAATCCAAACGTAGGAAGTGTTGTACTAAATCAGTTTAAAGATTCAGATGAATTTAAGCAATTCGCATCAAGCTTTAACGAAGATGACAGAATCTTTATAATTAGCTCAATTTTTGGAGGTACGGGTGCTGCAGGTTTCCCGACCATATTGAAAAATATTCGTGGTGCAATGGGTAACTCTACCATTGATTCTAAAGGATTTCTTCAAGACTCTAAAATTGGTGCCTTAACTGTTCTTCCTTATTTTAATGTAGAAAAGGATGAAAGTAGTCCTATCCAAACATCAGACTTTATTGCAAAAACTAAGGCAGCTTTACATTACTATAAGGATAATGTAACCGGCAACCAATCAGTTAATGCACTATATTATATAGCAGATTCATACAATGGAAAATCTTATAAAAATGACCCGGGTGATGGTGGGCAAAAAAATGATGCTCATTTCGTAGAATTAGCTTCTGCTTTAGCAATTATTGATTTTATGGGTATACCTGACCGGCAGTTACAAACTGCTGAAGGGAGAGCAATTAACCCAATATATAAAGAGTTTGGTACCAAAGCAGATAATGAAGCACTTACATTACTTGAGCTTGGTAATCAGAGTCAAGACATCCTGAACCTTAGATTATCTCAATTCTTCTTTTTCCATAAGTATATGCAAGAGAAGTTAACTTCTTCTATTGATAAACAAGCATGGAGCACGGATTCTCCTGAAATAAAAAAAGCTTTTCTGAGTACTGCCTTTTATAAAAACTACATTGCAGATTTCTTCTCATTTTATGATGAATGGCTTGAAGAACTTGCCAGAAACAGAAGAGGCTTTTCTCCTTTTAATATCAAATCTAATTTAGAAGCATCCATAAAGGGTATAGAGCCTGAGAAAGGTTGGTTTAAAGATAAAGTTGACTACGGTTTTTATGATAATAAGCTCAACTCTATTTCTAAAGGCAGGCAATATGCATCATCCTCTGAAAAACTAATCAAATTATTTTTTGAAGCTACAGATGAAATCCTGACAAAAAAGTTCGCTCACTTCAAAGTTAAGGCATAATGAAAAAGATTTTTACATATCATAATATTACAGATGGTGAAGGATGGTTTAATGCTGATGCCTACAATGATCAGCATATAGAAGCTATAACCGATCCACAAGGGGGGAGCGAAACATTTTTGCCAACAGCTATACCTAGTCCTTTTGCTAGAATGGATCTTGTTAAAACAGCTTTTAGAAATGCAGCAAAAAGCCCCAATCTAAAATGTTATACAAAAGAAGGTGATTCAATTGTTAGCCGTGAAGATGAAAAGCTTGTTTCTGATGCTTTAGATCTCGCAGAGTTGCTATTTAATATTGATAGTTTAAGTAATGATGTTAGAATTATTCCTTGGGACAAAGACATTGAGATAGGAAAATTAAAGTCTGGCTCTGAAATGCATAAGCGTTTAGCTGAAACGCTTAAATTATACCTAGACCAAGATAAACATTCTTACAATTTTGATAAACTTCAAAGGCTGTATCTTATAGAATATAAACACAAGATAATTGGTGCTACATCACCGGTTACTTTGTTTTTTGCATCCGCAAATGATCTTGAGTTTGCTAATATCAAGCTGACGACAGATGATGTACTATTTGATCATAACTATGCAGCTTTGTATGAAAGGGATGCTGATTTTCAGCTTTACATTTATAGCCTGTTCCATACATATAATACACTCAAATCGAGTTGTAGAGATTTTTATGATTACTTGCAACGTAATTTAAAAATTCTTAATTCTCATAAGCCAGATCTTTATAATAAGATAAATAGCCTGGGGTCTGTTGATCTAGCCACTAAGTATGCTGCCCTTGATACTGGTGCTGCTGGTGATGTCGTAGAAGTTTTAGGTATACCTCTTTGGAAGCGTAAAAAAGAAGATATAATAGCATCCGTAAAGGAAAGTGACTTCATAATAGATTCTGTCAAGTATAATGGCAATTTGAAGCCACTAGTTCTTCAAAATCATTTGAATAAGAATTTGAAGTATACAAATGACCTGTGGAATAAAAACACATCTGTTCCATATTTTGATGAAGAGCTAAATTTCAATAACAGGTGGTTACCAGGCCAGAAGGTGCAGTATCCTTATCTTACTGTTAGTGATTTCTTAGAGCCCTATCTCACAAGGCTTGTTTACCCTCTTAACAAGGAAAGTTACTTTGACGGTAATTTCAATTCTGCTGTTGGGGACGACTCTAAAGGCTATTTACTACCTATCAAGGGAGAATTCTTTAAATACTTTAATGCACTTGATCTGCAAAAAACGCTTCCGGATGGAAAGGTAATGTTTGAATTGATCCATGGTGCAGGAAACTCTGTTAAGGCTATCTTAAGAATTCCAATAAAAAAAGATCGAGAGTATATAACATTTGAAAGAACTTATTACCCTACTTCAGATTATGAAATAACTAACCCAGATGAGAGAAGGAACAAAGGGGTAATTATTGAAAACCAGGTTGGTGTAACAATTTTTCCTTTCATCAAATGTGGCACACCTGAAATAAAGGCACACTATAGAATTCAGTTAGTAGACAGAGATGTAGCAGGATTGTTTAAACGTAGCGAATACGACTTAAATTTCTTCAGTGATAATAGAACCGATGTATTACCTGTAAGAGCAAAAAAGCATAGAAGTCGTAAGATTTCTGATTCTGTTGATTCTGTTGCTTCACAGTATTTTATACTAAATGACGAGTTTGATTACATACAGGTAAATAATGGATTATCATCTGGCATCATAATTCCTAAGTGGCCAATCTATCAACCAGGTAATGAGGACTTCACATTTGCTATTGATTTTGGTACAACAAATACACACGTTGAATATAAAGTTGGTAATGGTGCACCGAGGTCTTTCGATGTTACGCCTGAAGACACACAAATCGCAACACTGTTTCACCCTGAGAAAACAACGGAAGACTTTGGAGGCTCTGGCGCAAATGCGATAAGGGAACTTATTGATCATGAATTTATACCTCAATTTTTAGGAGGACATGCAGAATATAAGTTTCCTCATAGGACGGTGATTGCTGAAAGCCACTCATTGAATATTGAAATGGAGACTTTCTCATTAGCAGATTTCAACATACCGTTCGCCTATGAAAAAAAACCAGAAAGAGATAAGGTTCTGTCAAATCTTAAATGGGCGAGAAAAGAAAAAGGGAATGAAAAGAGGGTAAGAGCTTTCTTCGAGAACCTAATTATGTTACTTAGAAATAAAGTAATCTTTAATAGGGGTAATCTATCACAGACTCGCTTAATCTGGTTCTATCCTTCTAGTATGAAACCTGCCCGAAAGGCTGATTTGGAAAATACATGGAACGAATTATTCAAGGAATACTTTGGCTCTGCTAACACACCAGTAGGAATCACAGAGTCACTTGCGCCTTTCTATTATTATAAAGGTACAAATCAGATTCAAGGTGGTGCATATAAGCCAGTTGTTTCTATTGATATCGGTGGCGGTACTACTGATGTGGTAGTATTCAAACACAATCGCCCTTTGTTGTTAACATCTTTCAAATTTGCTGCTAATGCAATGTTTGGAGATGCTTATAGTGAGTATGGTGCTGCTAGCTCGAATGGTTTGATGTCAAAGTACTATCCTCACTTTGAGAATTTATTGGCCATCAATAAGCTCTATGACCTGTCTAAGATTCTATCGAGTATCAAAGATAAAAATAGAACCGAGGATATAAACACATTCCTCTTTTCAATTGAGAACAACAGTAAAGTAAAAGATAAAAATCTGTTCTCTTACAACTCACTACTTGCCAAGGATGACGATCTTAAAATCGCCTTCTTGCATTTCTATTTAGCTATTGTGTATCACGTTGCACAATTGATGAAGGCTAAAGAAATTGAATTCCCTAAGAATATAGTTTTCAGTGGAACAGGATCTAAAATTCTCTCCATTATCAGACCTGATGCTAAACAATTAGAAGAAGTTACTAAGAGAGTATTTGAAAAAGTATTTGGTGAATCTTATAACTCGGAGGGCTTGACAATCAAAGCAGAAAGAGAAATGCCTAAAGAAGTGACCTGCAAAGGAGGACTGATGTCAAATGCAGAGGATTTATCAATAGATGTAAAAACTATTAAAGCTGTATATAATTCTACTGTAGGAGAAAATAAGCCATTGACTTACAATGATCTTGATGAAGATACAAAGCAGGTAGTGGTTGATGAGGTTAAGGCGTTTCTGCATACAATAAGAGAGATTAACAGGGAATACAGTTTTGCTGATAACTTCGGAGTCTCTTCTAAAGCAATGGACTTGTATAATATTGAATCAAATAAGCACTTAAGAGATTATCTAGAAGAAGGATTGCAATTCAATCAGCAGCTAGATGAAACGGCAAGCGGTGATAAAGAACTTGAAGAAACACTGTTCTTTTATCCACTCATTGGATCTATCAGTAATCTATTAACACCGCTCTCTACCTTAACTCCCATCAATAACTAGCAAAGTAATGAGAATCTATATTTTAGGGCTTTTGCTTTTCATGGGCCAAAGTTTGTATGCACAGGTTTCAAAAGATACATATGAAACAGCGGTAAACTATTTGAATTGCAAAACTATTGAAGCCTCTTTAACAAGCGAAAAGGAGGATTTAAATAAATTTAAAAAAGAATGTAATTGTGATGAATTTTCAACTCTAACTTTTGAGAAGATCTTAGTTTCTATTCCAAAAAAATATGGTGGTACTCTCGAACTTTCTAAAGAAATAAATTCCTTAATAAATAACTATTCAAATGCTGCTAATGACCCTATAAGATATCTGTCTCAGAATGCATTTAATGATAAAAAAAAACTAGGTAAGCTTTATGCTTTTAAGGACAAAAGGAAAGGTGAAGAGTTCGAGAACGTCCAGAAAAGTATCACTGAAGGATTAAATCATATATTTGGAGTACATGAAGATACTGGTTGGTATAGTTCACCTGACCAAACTGCATTAGGAGTAGAAGATGAAAGTGAAGTAATTTTTGATCGATCTCAGACTAGCATAACAAACCAAGAGAAAGCGGGCTGGTTTGGTGGTCTTACATTTGAGTTTGATATTATAGCCATTCTTATAAGTATCATAACTGCTTTAATTCTTTATGCTTATCTAGACTTTAACTTCCTGAAAAAGTCAGATGAAGTGCCTAGTGCGGTAAAAAGCTATGTAAGTAGTAAGTTAAATGATCCACTCTTTAAAGTGGGATCTAAACAAACCACTCCCAACTCGGAAATTAGAAGCCTGCGAGATGATTTAGATAAGCTAAAGGGTGTCATTAGAGATCTAGAGAAGCAAATAAATGGTCTAGCTACTAAAAGTATTAATACTCATGTGACCGGTGGTGAAAAACATATTATAACACCACCTATACTAGATAAAAATACTTATAAAGAAAGGGAAGTCTTCTACTTATCTAACCCTAATGCAGATGAGAGTTTTAACTCACTTTCTATCTCTCATGCGTTCAGAACTGGCGCTTCAATCTACAGATTTACAAAAATTGATGATTTTAGAGCGGAGTTTCAAATTGATAATCGTGAAGATGCAATAAAATTAGCTCTGCAGTTTCCAGATAAAAACATTGACCCTGCATGTGAGCCCAAGAATGCTTTCAATCCGAAAGCAAAGTCAGTATATACGTCTGCTCCAGGTAAAGCTGAACTTCGCGCTGATAAGTGGAAGGTGACAAGTAAAGCAATAATTGAATATATATAAGATGGATTTAATTCAACTAGAAATATTTCTTATAACAGGAATAGTAGTATTACAAATCTTTTTGTTTGGGCAAACTCTTTATCAGATACTTTCTTTTAAGAAGATTATTACTCCTGTAAGAAATATCAAGGTTTCCAAAATCTATATAACGCAAGCTGAGTTACAAAACCATGAACCCGCTCAAATACTGGCTAATCTTAATGAGTATAGATATGCTTCTTCTCCTAACAAGGTCCAGGAAAGAGTAGCTGTACTAGCTAGCTATGATGACTTTGGAGATGAAGAATACTTGGATGAAGACTTAGATACTGACGAACCAGATTCATTTTATAAAGAAGAAGATTTTGATAATGAAGAATTTATTGAGTTAAGTATTATTGAGAGTGACTCACAAAACAGTAAGGTGTTTGAGAACGTGTTAAATTCTATAAACACATATTTGATTCGTAACAAAGGTGCAGCTTCTGACTTCAATTTAATCAAGGATATTGTAGAACGGAATGTAGATGCTTACGATGAGAAAATTAACCTAAGTGTTTCAGTTCCTCTATATCTTGGCTTAGCTGGCACTATGTTAGGGATCGTTATTGGCTTATTTAACATGTCAGATCTGTCTGGAGCTTTATCTGGTACTTCTGCAAATGAGCAGTTAGGGGAAGGAATTGATATCTTATTAGGTGGGGTTAAAATTGCCATGATAGCTAGCTTTGTAGGACTTTTGCTGACTATCATTAATTCTGCATTTGTATATAAAGGAGCGAAAAGTAAAGTAGAAGCTAAGAAGAATGACTTTTACACGTTTGTACAGACAGAACTTCTACCTGTAATAAATCAGTCTTTTGCCGGGACTATGGAATCTCTGCAGCGGAACCTTTTCAAGTTTAACTCTGAGTTTTCTGGTAACCTGACAAAGCTAACTGGATTGTTTCATTCAAATTTTGAGTACTTAGAACTTCAAGATAGGATGATTCAAAACCTAGAGAAGATAGACATAGCTAAGGTTGCCAAGTATAATGTCAATGTATTAAAGGAGTTAAAAGAAAGTACACAACAGTTTGTTAAGTTTAATACCTACCTGAACCAGGTCAACTCTATGATTGATAGCTCTAAGCAGCTTACTTCAAAGCTAAATGATGCTATTGACCGCACAGAGGATTTCCATGTAATTGCAAATAGTCTTGGGTCTAAATTTGACCAGAGTCAACAGCTATTAGACTTCTTAAGTTCTCATTTCAAGGATTTGCAGGACCGTAGTCATCTCATACAAACAACCGTTGCGGATGTAGATAATGTTATGACTGAAGCAGTAGGCCAACTAAAAGAACACACCCAAGCTAAAATAAGCTCGTTCAAAGAGATTACTATTAGAGAAGAAGAGGTAATGGGAGATATGCTCAGTCAAATAAGGGAGCATAATGAAGCTAAAATGAAAGCAATGATGGCCATTACAGCGAAGGAGGAAGAGTTAATGATTCAAGCCTTCTCTGAAAATAAAACCAATCTAAATAAGTTGTCCTATTTAGAAAGTGTAAATAAAAATCTATATGAGATGAAAATGAGTACAGCCTCTCAGGTAGGTGGGCTAAAATCCGAATTAGCCGACTTAAATTCTAAAATAGCTGCTTCATTTACTATCTTGGAAGAAATGAATAAAAGGCCTTCTTTACAGAACGGCCTATACACGTTCTTCTCTAAAGTATACAGAAAGCTTTTCAACTCTAAGAAAACTGGGAAGCATGAAGAGTAAAGGGTCAAATTTTTTCTGGCCGAGTTACGCAGACTTAATGACGAGCTTATTCTTTATTATGCTTGTCTTATATGTGTTAACATTCGTAAAGCTACGTCTTCAACAACAGGCTACGGAAGAGCAGTTAAACAAGATAAAAGAGATACAGGCGGCTGTTCAAGAACTTCCGCAAGAATACTTTACTTATCAACCTGAGCACAAAAGGTTCATATTAAATCAACAAATAGGTTTTGAATCGAAGGAGAGCGATATAAGGGAGGGTGATAAAGAATATCTCATAACAGTAGGTAACAGTATCGTGTCTTTGGTAGAACGATTAAAAACTAAATATCAAGATCAGAATATTAAGTACCTGATAGTAATAGAAGGCATGGCTTCTAATATACCTTATTCAAGAAACTTTCCATTAAGTTATGAAAGAGCTCTTTCGCTCTTTCACCTTTGGAAGTTGAATGGGATTGAGTTTGATCCTACTATTTGTGAAGTCCAAATTGCGGGTAGCGGAACTGGAGGGGTCGGGAGATATTCTGGTAACGAAGAATATAAAAATCAACAATTTCTTATTCAGGTGGTTCCTAAAATAGGAGAGATAGAGTTATGATGCGGTACTTGAATATTGCATTGGTTTATCTTCTCTTCATCAGTATAACTGGCTGCTCTGGCTGTTCTCAGTCGGGCAGAAGAGTATCAGCTACCAAAAAAGATAGAGTTAGTGACTCAAAGGATCATGGAGTTCTGGTTTCTGATGGGAGCCGAACTGTTGTGAGAATGGTAAAGTCAGGCGGAGTCTATGAAATTCCAGTAGAGATCAATGGGGTACCGATGCACTTTATATTCGATACGGGTGCTAGTAGTATTTCTATTTCTGGAGCTGAAGCACTCTTTCTTTATAAACAAGGAAAGCTAAGTGACGAAGACGTTGTAGGCAAGCAGAATTTCATTGACGCGACTGGGAGAGTGAGTGAAGGTACTGTTATCAAACTGCATTCTGTTAAACTAGGAAATAAGACACTATATAATGTAAGTGCCTCAGTTGTACATAATATGGAAGCACCTCTTCTATTCGGGCAATCAGCTTTAGAGAGATTTGGGAAAATATCTATAGATTATAATAAAGGTATTATAATCTTCGAATGAAGGATCACCTTTAATATGTTGAAACATTATAATCTGGTTTAATAATTATAATCAATTTATGAGAGAATACTTTAGGTATCTGTGCTTAGCTTTTGCCATTTTGCTTACGTCTTGTAGCGATTCATACAAGATAGATCTAGATGGCATTATATCCAATTCCACTATAAATACTACTGGTGAATTTGATGGTTGGAAAGTGGAGGCTTTTAGTTTTAAAGATACTATTGACTTAGGGGAAGTTGAAGTGAAAAAGCACTCTATATTGGCGGATGGCTCAACAAAGTTCACGGGTATAAAACATATAAAGATTGATCATTCTAGTGACATTAGTTTTTTTAATGTTGTTGAACAAGATTTTATATCAGGTGCAAATTGGAATAAGGGGGGCCTTCATACTACTGGTCAAGACGGTATTATAAATCTTGAATATGATCTTAGAAATATTAGATCTCAAAAAGAAATAGATAATTATACAACACATTATACGAAAGCTTACCTTGGTTTTAGTAAGGATGGCCAAGACTATGTTTATGTTTGCGATTTTGTATGTAAGGTCAAATTAAAGCTGGTTCAGTAAATTGATGTTATTAGTAATGGTTAATTTATTTTATATAACTGATGGTTTCTAAGTCGATATAATTAATATAGTTTGGTATAGGAAAGTATATCCGTTGGTGTTCATGTAGGGCCACAGAAAATCGTTTACTTATCTTATTGAGAGGTAGGTGCTTTTTGTTTTTAGACTTTTTTACTAATCCTTTATCTCTACTTCACTATAGTTTATCGTTTTTTATTTTTGTTAGTTAAAAAGGAACAGGTGCGCATAAGTGAAATCTAATCAATTGAATTGATAGAAAAAGCCTGAAATTGAATCAACCTAAAGTAAAAACCCCTGACAACTTAATGACAGGGGTTTTTACTTTAGGTTGATTCAATTTTGATTTTGCTACTTCTCCAACGCCACCAAAATCGTCCGGAAACTTTCTAAACCAGCTTCCAGATTCTCAATAATATCCTCCGCCAATACATCCGGGTCAGGCAGGTTATCCAGATCTGCCAGTGACTTGTCTTTCAGCCAGGTAATGTCCAAGCTGGTCTTGTCGCGGGCGATGATCTCTTCATAAGTGAACTTGCGCCAGCGGCCTTCGGGGTTTGTTCCCGGGTGGTAGGTTTCGGTGCGCTTATGGCGGTTTTCTGGGTTATAGAGCGTGATGAAATCGCGGAGGTCTTCTAGCTTGAGCGGGTTCTTTTTTAAGGTATGGTGCACATTGGTGCGGTAGTCGTATACCCAGATTTCCTTCGTCCAAGGATCTTTGCTACTCGGCTTGTTATCGAAGAACACCACATTGGCTTTTACACCCTGCGCATAGAATATACCTGTCGGTAGGCGCAAAATGGTATGGATGTCGGTTGTTTCGAGTAGCTTCTTGCGCACCGATTCACCGGCTCCGCCTTCGAACAGTACGTTGTCTGGCAAAACCACGGCGGCCATACCTGTGGTTTTGAGCATGCTGCGGATGTGCTGCAGGAAGTTGAGCTGTTTGTTACTGGTGGTGGCCCAGAAATCCTGCCGGTTGTAGGTCAAATCTTCTTTCTCTTGTTCGCCATCTGCATTGGTAAAGGTCTGGCTGCTCTTCTTGCCAAAAGGCGGGTTGGCCAGCACATAATCATAGCGCACACCAGCATCTGCAATCAACGCATCGGCTGGGGAGATGAAGTTGTCGCTGTCAATGTCGCCGATGTTGTGCAGGAACAGGTTCATCAGTGCCAGGCGGCGGGTGCTGGCCACGATCTCGTTACCGAAGAAGGTGTTATACTTCAGGAACTGCCGTTGCTCCCGATCCAGCTGATGGTGCTCCACCAGGTAATCGTAAGCTGCCAGAAAGAAACCGCCTGTACCGCAAGCCGGATCGGCAATGGTTTTCATAGGCTGCGGGTTCACGCACTCCACCATGGCTTTGATCAGGGCGCGCGGAGTGAAGTACTGGCCGGCACCGCTCTTGGTGTCTTCGGCGTTCTTTTCCAGCAAGCCTTCGTAAATGTCGCCTTTGTCTTTCACGCCCATCATCAGCCACTGCTCGTTGTTGATCATGGCGATGATCTTGGAGAGCTTGGCTGGGTCCTGAATCTTGTTCTGGCTCTTGGTGAAGATCTGGCCCAGTATACCTTTCTCTTTGCCGAGCTCGCGCAGCATGATGGTATAATGCGCTTCCAGTTCAGCACCTTTCAAATCAACAAGGCTTTCCCAGTTGTATTCGGCAGGTATAGGCAGTTGGCGGTTATGCGGAGGCTTGGTATATTCGTCTGCCATCTTCAGGAATAGCAGGTAGGTAAGCTGTTCTAAATAGTCTCCATAGCCCACGCCGTCGTCGCGGAGAGTGTTACAAAAAGACCAGACTTTAGAAACTATAGCGGAGTTGTTGTTCATTTAAATTTCCAAATCGGGTAAACTATTTATGAAATCTTGTATTTCAGTTATTAAAGCTTGATCGTTTTCGATTAAGATTCTTTGCATTAACTTTTCTTCAATGTCAGCTTGACTTAGGTCGGCTTCAAAAGCTCGATCTTCAGTTAGATCAAGCCTATCTAGTTTATAAAATTGTATTGTATTTATTCCCTTTAGTGAAGAGTTTATAGGCTTTGCTATCACTTCGCCTATAAACTCTATATGATCTAATATATTATCATAATATGGATTAACTATGGTAAAACCATCGGATGTCATTGGGTAAGTCTGAGATTCAGGATCAGAATGGGGGACACTTAAAACATTAATTACTCCCTTACCAAAATTACACTTTTGACAGCTATAAACTAGATTATTAGATGTAAAAGTAAATTGTTTGTATTTAGTTTTTGATACTAAATGTTCAAGATGTGGGTAGAATTGTGATTTATTAATTCTAAGCCTGCAGAATCCGCACCTCTTATTTTGTTGTACTCGTAAATACTTCCTAATTCTATCTCTAAATGGTTTGTAGTGCTTGTCTTCCCAGGCGAGTTGAAGTTTTACCCCTTCATCAATAATTCCCTTATCGTCATCACTAATTTCATAAGGGTTAATTATAAAATGGTAATTTGCTGAATAACTCATTAACCCAAATATTTTTCAGTTAAGGTTGAAATTATTTTTTTTAATGGATCAACATTTTTTAGCTGTAGCCCTAGTTGTTTTACTTGTATTAGCTCTCTTTTAATTTCACCACTGCTGTTCTCACCATTTCCTATCAACTTTAAAAGATTACTTATTTTATCTGCTAAGAATTTATTTCTACTAGTGGCAACACCAAAAACGTTAAGAAGCACATCTTCCGCTGACCATCCATAAGTATTATAATCTAATAATTCTGCTTCCACGGTCTCACCATTTTTGAGTGTAATAACAGCAGAAGTATCCCCCTTTGAGTCGGAAATTATAAAATGGGAATGTGTGCAAATAATGAAGTGTACTCCACTAGAATTTTTAAATAGCTTTTTTAATAGATGAACATACCTCATTTGCCAATTAGGGTGCAAACTTATTTCAGGTTCATCTATAAGTATCAGACTGTTATTCTCAGCTTCTGAAAAAATGGTGATGAGGGAAGATATAAAGTGAAACTCACCTGAGCTACTTGTCTCTAAACTAAAGCTTTTACCCCTTTTGAATAATTTAATTTTGGGAAACTTAATCAAGTCGAGTTTAGATAATTCCAGAAGAATCGGATATTCTTCTCGCATTGAATTATCTTCAAAAATGTCATAGCTAATAACACGCAATCTCGACCCCTCTTCTGGAGACTTCATTCGAGCACTTAAAGTATTCATGAAGTCTACAATCTTAGAAACGTTGGCTTTGTCTGAGCTTATTTTTTTATAATGCCCAAGAGTCCAAGGATCTGTTTTTCTATTTGTATGCTTTCTCCAATTTATGAAGAAATCATTGAATTTATCAACAGTTAGGTTGCCGTCGTAGAAGTATGTCTTATAGCGAAGATCATACTCAATTCTAAAACTTTGCTTTAGATCAAGTGTCTCCAAGACCTCTCCAAGTGAGTCCATAAAACCATCCCTGTCGATAGCATCTACAATACTACTTACTGTTCTTTTAACTAAAGTTTTTGTGCCAGCTGACGAAGAAGAACTCCTGATTCCTAAATATTTGTAAATTGGGAATATCTTATTTTCAAATTCTTCTTTCTCTTCTATGAACGGGAATTTATCATTCAATAAAATCGAGCTAGCAATTATTTTATTAGGGAACTTCGCGTATCTGTAATCATCTTTCTCTCCAT
Organism: uncultured Pontibacter sp.; assembly: GCF_947502515.1. Taxonomy (NCBI): domain Bacteria; kingdom Pseudomonadati; phylum Bacteroidota; class Cytophagia; order Cytophagales; family Hymenobacteraceae; genus Pontibacter; species uncultured Pontibacter sp. The sequence goes on from NZ_CANNAI010000005.1 coordinate 174,254, forward strand.
TTATTTCAAGAAAAGCAGGAGCAGTTTCTTTTCCATTCTTGGTTATAAAAGTAAGCCTGTTAAAATTAGAATATCGATAGTTGATATTTTCTAATTCAAACTCTAAATTAAATTTTCCGGTAGTGTACCGAGGTCGTTTACCATTAAATTTATACTCGTACAAATCTCTGTAGACATCTACTAAGGCTCTAAGTATATTACTTTTACCTGTACCATTTGGACCTATGATTATTGTAGAATAAGGTCCATTATTCTCTTCACCTTCATTAACAAAGTCTAGCTTTAAATCTCCAAGTATTTGGTGACCCTTTAGCTCTAATTTTAGTAGCTTAAACATTTAGTATTTAGTTCGATTTCATTTTACTGTTACTCTTCAACTGCAGACGTTGCTGTATATTCCTTTAGAATTGCCTTGAATGATTTGATGTAAGCATACAATTCTTCTTCCTGTGTAGGGAACATAAATTGCTTTTCCCACCTATCTTCAGCTGGGAAGAAATCATCGATTAGGTTATTTGCTTGTAAAAATGTTGTAGCTGGGTTTATAGGAGTTTCTTTGTTATCATATGATCTGACAAAGAATTGGAATCGGTATCGGTCTTGCTCCACAATAATATCTATAGCGAAGCGAATACCATCGAAATGACAGTTATCTAAAACAGCGTAGTGTTTCCAATCATATACCCTTGTGAAAGGAGTCTTATCAAACTTAAATGTGTCTAGAATTTTGTCTCTTCTATAGTTTATTAGGTCTTGTAGCATGGCATTGAGCGACATCGCTTTGCTGTAATTTTTATTTACTAGCATGCTCTGCAGAAACTCTTCCATCAGCGGTTTGTTCATATTTTTACCTCCTAAGTAGGCTATTAAGTTGTTGTATTGTCTGATTAAGAATAATGTGTCAATGTTTTGTGCTTGTTTCTCGCATTTAGATAACCACCCGTTGTATAAGTCCTTTGGCGTTTCGTTGTAAGCAGAAACCTGTATTACCTTCGGTAGTATGTGAGCTATCTCAGCTTGTGTCCAATTATGGGTTGTGGGCTCTTTGTGTCCGTTTAATACCAGATATAGAACAAGGTCTATTTCAAAACCCTTCTTTTCCAGATGTGCTACATACCTTGGTATCTGCCGTTCCATATCACCGGCATTATTCATCTTGTTCTCAATGATAATAGCCTTTTTAGACTTACTGTCTATTATGGAAATATCTATTCTTCCAGCTTCTCTCTCAACTACCGCATTTTGATAATCTTCTTTCTTGATCCAGCTTTTACCTGAATGCTGATTTAAGTAGGAGATGAAACTATGTAAATACTTTGGGCCTTCTTTATGCAGACCTTCAGGATCTAGTATGGCCTTCAGGATATCGCTATGGAAATTTTCTTTATAATAAGTATCAGAGACTAATTGAAAAACATTTAACCCAATTTCTATTTCTCGTTCTTGAAATTCAGCATACCTATGTGTTAGTTGCTGTAGGTTTGCATTTGAGATAAATTGATGTAGTTGGCTTAAATGGTTCTCTATAACCGTTTGTACTTCTGATAATACTGTTAACTGTAAAGTATTTTTGGCTTCGTTTATTTCGCTTGTTTCCATCACTACTAATTGAAAATTTCTTAGGCAAACTATTGACCAAAACTAATCTGGTACTGATCTGTCTGGGCAAATTTCTTTTTTAGCTGATTTACCTGCTGAGTTACTTTTGCACTTGCAGTTTTTACCAACTTCCCCTCAAAAGCCTGCTTTAAAATACTCTGCCGCAAAGTCTCTGCCTGCTGCATACCTTTTGTTATCGTCTCTTCTACTTTATCGCAAACACTCAAGCGGCTTTCTATTTCTTGAACAAGATGGTGTTGTTCTACAAGTGGTATAAGTGGAATTGGGATGCTTTTTACACGCTCTTTATTTAGGGCTTTTTGATTATTTCCAGAGCCAACTCGTCTATTGTCTTCATACTTCCATACTAAGAAGTAGTAAAGCAATTTAGATAGATATTTATCCTGATCTACTCTAATAGCTGCTGTGTTTTGGTTGTGAGTTGCCTCAACTTTAAGTATAGCTGCTTGACCTCTCGTTTTTCCTTCACCAATCATAGCAATTATCACTGTGCCTGGTGGGTGGAGCTTACATGAAGATTTATTTAATCCTTCTTCAGTAATTTTTTGTTTTGTTTCGTTGATGTTGCAGAAGGCGACCTCGCCACTACTTACCCAGTTGATGTTTCCATTCCAGTAACTATCTATCTTTCTACTAGGTGTAGAGCCAACAAAAACCTCGAAAATTTCACCTATAGATGAATTTAACCACCCCTCAGGCAACTCCCCATCCCTAACCTCTGCATTTGTAAACCTCCCTTCAAAAGCCCACTTCAAAACAGCTTGGCGGTATACCTTAAGTTGCTTCAGGGTAGTTTCTAATTGCTCTTTGCCTTTATCTAATTCGCTGAAAAGTTCTTCTATTTTAGCAACTATCTCTTGCTGTTCGGGTAGGGGAGGAATTACAATTTCAATAGTTTCAAACTTTCCTTTATTAACTATCGCTACTGTAGTCGCAGCTGCAAGATTCTCTAATTGATTTCTAAAATTGATTGATTGAGCTTGGTAGAATAAGAAGTTTCCATCTAAAATTTCAGATGGGATTAAAGCATTTATCTGCTGATTAAAAGCTACTGGAGTTTTATTTATGGCAGTCCTTCCTAAATTTCCAATACAGGTTACCAAAACAGACCCTACTGGTAAGATTCTAGCCTTCTGTGAACCTTCGAGTGAAAGTTTTTCAGGAGCATCAGATATTTTTCTATCATTAATTTGTGGTGGCTTAACGAATGGGATATAATTTCCATAGTTTGCAATATTCCCTTTCGATGGTGTATTGCCAGTAACTGCTTTACAAACCTCTCCTAACTTCTTCACTTCCCAATGTGAAGGAAGTATACTTTTATCAATCATCCTACGCTGCTAACTCCTCGTTTAATTCATTCATAATTTCGTCGGTCTGCTCCTGAAACAAAGACCACATTTTACCCAAACCGCCGTGTGCGTTAAAAGGGCTCAGGCCAAAGTCATCGCGCTCAATCCGGAAGCTGTTGCCTACATAATCCTTGATCATGCGGAGCCACTGCATTTGCTCTTCGCTGAACTTCAAAGGGCCAGCCTGCTTCCGGAATACCCACTCCTGAAAATTGCGGTCCACAGTTTTGTCGTAAGCCGTCAGTTTGTCGTCCAGACCGCTCACCCGCCGTATCAGCGCCACCAGGGCCATTAGTTCGTTCTTCGGTTTGCCTTCTACCTTCTCCAACTGTTCGTAAGCCTTCCAGATGTTAAGTGGCGCCATGGTAGGTTTGTCGGCTTTCAACGCCTCCACCAGTTCCTTCAGCATTCTGTAAGTTAGCTCGCGCCGTTGGTAAGGCTGTCCGTAAAAAAGCTGCAAAGCTACGATTTCCGTTTTGTGTTCTTCTATCCAGCTTCTGAAATCGCTTACAAGATTTTCCGCCTCGGCCTTGTTGTCTTTCACCCAACCGATGTTCACCAGTTCGTCCGGGTTGATGTGGTCGATGATCTGGTCGTACTTGCGGCGGATATCCACCACAAAATCGCGCAGCTCGTAGTCGTTGAAAACAGCTACCGCCTGCTCCACCAACTGCTGGTGCTGTTCCTGTATCTGAGCTTCAATGGTAGCGGGCGCAGCGCCTGGATTTTGGGCTTTTACCTGCTCTGTTATACCTGCCAGTGTATCTGGGTCATGGGCGTGCAGCAATTGCTTCACCACCTGGTTTAAGGTATAGCCGTTGGCCTTTTCGGCAAAAGCCATTTTCTCTTTTTCGTTTATCTGCTTGTCGAGCCTGATCAGGCGGTTAGCCAGCGTGGTCAGCATGGCCTCGTCAGTATTGCCCATGGCTATACCTTCCAGCACCTGCTTCAACGAGAGTCCTGGCTTTTTCTCCAGCGGTCGACTGTCGGTCTTGCGGCTTTTCTCCACGCCAATGGCATCGATGATCACAAAATGGTCTTTGGTAAGCTTAGCCGATGGCGTACCCGAAGCCCGCAGGTCTTCCAGACTCAAGGTGCGCGTACCACGTCCTTTCATCTGTTCATAATAGCTGCGGCTCTTCACGTCGCGCATAAACAGCAACACCTCCAGCGGTTTAATATCGGTGCCCGTCGCAATCATGTCCACCGTCACGGCCACACGTGGGTAATAGCTGTTCCGGAACTGCGTGAGCGTACCTTTCGGGTCTTCGGTGTGGTAGGTTATCTTTTTGCAGAACTTGTTCTCTTCGGCAAACTCTTCGCGCACAATGTTGATGATGTCGTCGGCGTGGCTGTCGCTCTTGGCGAAGATCAGCATTTTAGGTACTTCAAAATCGGTCAGTTCGCGACCTTCCCCTGCATAGCGGTCAGGGAACATGGTCGGCAGGTTTTCCCGCACAGCTTTAATGATCAGCCTGATCTGGTTCACATTCACCACCTTATCGTCGAGCTGCTTGTTGTTATACTCCACCTCTTCGTCCAGCTGGTTCCAGAACTCTTTCCTGGTCATTTTTTCGCGTGAGCTGACATACTCACCCAATTCTATTTTCGCGCCCTGCTGCGTTACTTTGGTTACAATCTCGAATACATTGTAAGGCACCAACACGCCATCTTCCACAGCTTTCTGGTAGCCATAGTCGCAGACCAGGTTTTGGTTGAAATAGCCGAAAGTGCGGTTATCCGGTGTGGCCGTCAGACCGATCTGGAAAGCGTCGAAGTAATCGAGCACCTGCTTCCAGAGGTTGTAAATACTGCGGTGGCACTCGTCAATCACCACGAAGTCGAAAAACTCCATTGGTATTTTCTCATTGTACACCACTGGCATCGGCTCTTTGGGCTGCCACTTGTTGCCCTCGTTCGGGTTTTCCTCTTCGTCCTTTTCGTCGAGCGACGAACCTTTCAGAATAGAGTAAAGGCGTTGGATCGTGCTGATGTATACCTGACTGTCGTCCGGTACAAAAGAGCTGCTGAGTCGGGTGAGTCCGTAAAGCTCCGGGAAAAGTCGGTTATCATCCTGCGGCAGAAATTTTCGGAACTCCTGCTCTGCCTGCTCGCCCAGGTTCTTGGTATCGACCAGAAAAAGCACCCGCTTGGCTTTGGCGAACTTGAGCAGACGGTAAATAAAGGTGATCGCCGTAAAGGTCTTGCCCGAGCCAGTCGCCATCTGAATCAGCGCCTTTGGCCGGTTCTCTCGGAAAGACTGTTCCAGATTCGTGATCGCCTCTACCTGACAATCGCGCAAGCCATCCGTTGCCAACTCAGGTATGTCGTAAAACCGCGCACGCAAAGTCTTCTCTTCCTTTATCCATTTCTGGAAAGTCTCTGGTCTGTGAAAGGTGAAGACAGCGCGGGAGCGGGGCTTAGGGTCGCGGTAATCCGTAAAGCGGGTTACTAAGCCAGTGCTTTCGTACACGAAGGGCAAAGGGTTGTTGTTGATGTGCTTCAGCTTGGCTGTGGCATAGGCGATAGACTGATCCTCGTGCACGGTCAGTTTATGACCTTCTTCCTCACGTTTCGCCTCAATTATTCCAACTGGTTTCTTGTCTACGAACAGCACATAGTCGGCAGGGCCCACATCAGTCTGGTACTCACGAATGGCTATACCTGTAGCAGCTGCCAGGTTGACTTTATTTTTATCCTGTATCACCCAGCCAGAGGCAGTTAACAACTCGTCAATCTGGTCACGGGCAATCTGTTCAGGGTTTTGGTTCATTTGCAGAGCTTGGATTCAGGGCAAGATCGTGTTGTCACATTAATTGTCTTGAAATATATAGCTTTTTGCTGATTTTAACATTAGGTGAAGCTGATATTTTGCTAATCGAACTGATTTTAGTTCAAGTGAAAAACTTTTGAATCTTATCTGCTTCTACTGCGAGTACATTTTTTTAAGTATAGCTTAGTCTAATTTGCAATTCGCGAATTGCAAACTATCACCCCACCCAAGCCACTTCAAAATGCATCCCATCCTGCCTTGTAAAATGCCCACCCCAGTAAAACCCATTCTGATGCGCGATCTGCACCAGCTGCCGCACTGAGCCTTTCTGCCCGACCAGTGCAGGTTGGGTACCTAGCTTGTTCCAGGCGTAATTAATATCGAAAGCCGTACCAAAGGCGTGGTTGCTGAGCACCGTGCGGCTGCCCCGGATGAAGCGCGGCACGTAAGCTCCTTCCCAGGTATGGACGAGGTGCAGCAGATTGGCCCGCTCCCAGTCGCGCCAGAGTTGCACGAGCTGGTCGGCGGCAAAGCGGTGGAAATAGACCGTGGCGCTGCCTTTGACAGGTATAAGCTGCGGCACCTGCACGGGTATAATGTGGCGGCGGTCCCAGCCGTCGGTGATGCGGATGTTTTCGGGGTTGCCAGGTATGGGGTGGGGGAGGTAATTGAAATAGCCGAATACCCGGGCCCGATTAGCATGGCTGAGCAGCGGCCGGAAAGGAGGACGTGGTGGCCAGTGAGCACTCAGTATACCTGTACGGTCATCGGCCAACACCCCGAAGCCCAGCGTCATGGCCATACCTGTTGTCTTGTTACCCACAATGCCATCGGGCTGCAGGCTATGCTCCAGCTGAAAAATAATGGTGGCAGCTTTGGTCTTCTCCCCGAAAATGCCATCTGCTATACCTGGGTCATATCCCTGCCCAATCAAAAAATACTGCCATTTCCGGACATCATCGTCTCTGCTTCCAATTCTGAGTACCTTCATGTTTATTGCATTTTGTATATATTTAAATCTTCAATTTAATACGTGATAAATACACTGTAGCTTCAGAGGTTAAAAAAATAGTGCAAAAAAAATAGGGAAATAAGTGCGCTTGATTTAATTTGCGTTGCAGGAGTCTCTGGTAATTGTTCGGCTAAGTCAAAAAATGAAAATGATTGACTGGGCAATAAGAGAGGGTTTCTGAAAAGTAATATTTGTATTTTTAAGGCCCTGCGATCTGGCTGACAGGTGCAATTCCGATGAAACATCATACCATTACACCACCCCAAAACCTGCAGCAGGTATGTTGCCTTTCAACCGATTTTGTTGAGATTATACACAACCCGTTGTATGCTATGCTGCTTGTGCGATGGCTGCGACCGGTGCAGAGCCATGAATACCGCTTCGGAATAGAGGAAACAGGTCGTGTGCTGTTGGAACTGGGACTAGAGAAACTGCTCGTGAACAACCAGCGCATGGGCGTGCTAACAATGGATGACCAGGGATGGCTGGCGTCTATCTCCATCAGGATGATCTCGCAGAGCAAGCTGAAACAGCTGGCGATCATTTCTTCCACCGATTTCTTTCAGCAGCATACCAACGAGAAGCTCGACAGCAGAGTAAAAGAACAGACGCCGTTTTTTGACACCCAGTACTTCCTGATAGAACGCGAAGGTCTGGAATGGCTGAAAGCAGCTTAAACAAAAACGCCGCCTCCCATCAGGAGAGCGGCGTCTTGTAACACACTCAAACAATCTAAACTTACTTATCCCACCATACGCGGCCATACAGGTTGTCCTGACCGCCGAACTGACGCTGCACAGCCTCGTTGTAGCTGGCGGCGTTGTTGAAGGCTTCGTTGGCCGGGTAGCTGTTGCGGCGTGGCACGGCACGGCCTCCGTCTGGTTCCACCAGATTGGCAGGGTAGCCGGTGCGGCGCCATTCGGCCCAGGCTTCGTAACCGTGCATGAACAGGTGGATCCAGCGCTGCGTCGCGATCTGCTCAATGGCATTGTCCGCGTCGTAGGCTATACCTTCCTGGCTCAACAGGTCTGAGGCTCCGGCTGCGCTTCCCGTCCACTGCAGCAGCGACTGCTCAATGGCTTTGTTGTAATTGGCTTCAGCCTCGGCATCGCCACCGGCAATCCAGCCAAGCTTGGCGGCCTCAGCCTTGGCGAAGAGCGCCTGTGCATAAGTCACCAGCTGTATGTGCGCGTCCTGCTTCCAGATGGCCTGACCCAGCAGCGAGTAATTGGTCACGTTTGGCAGACCTTCCACGCGGCCGTATGGCAAGCCCACATACTCACCCGAGGTACGGGCAGGTGCGCCGTATACCTGCAGGCGTGGGTCTTCTACAGGCTTCAGCTCGTTTACGAGTCGCTCTGTCAGCGCCCACCATTCCCGGTTCTGGTTCGATACCTGTCCAAACCAGTAGTTCTGGTTGTTGGCATCGGCCAGGTGGCGGAATGCGAGGTTGTCGGCATTGGAGGTCATGATACCGGCTTCCAGGGCCTTCTTAAACTCAGCGGCTCCTTTGGCAGGGTCTACCTCAGACAGGCGCAGGGCCATCAGCATGCGGATGGTGTTGGCCAGGCGCTTCCACTTGTTCACATCACCGTTATAAATGATGTCGTTGGAGATGTTGCCGGCCGTGATCTCGTTATTAGCCTGCTCCAACTGTGCAAACAAGCTGTTGTAGATCGACTCCTGGGTGTCATACTTCGGGGTGAAGTTTTCGGAACCTCGCAGGGCCTCCGTGTAAGGCACATCGCCCCAACGGTCGGTCACGTGCCAGAAGTAGTAGGCCTTCAGGATGCGGGCCACCGCCAGCTGGTTGTTCACCGGGCCTTCCGTAGCGCTCAGGTTATCTGACGTCAACACAGTTTCCAGGTTCATCAACGGCCCCTGGTAGATCCAGTAGAAGCTGGTGCCGCCCTCCGGGTAGAGGGAAGCGCCCGGGTACTGAGTTTCGGACAGGTACTGGGCATGGAACTGGGCCGAAGGCGAGGAGCTCAGGCTCGACAGCGAGAGCGCCGAGTTGGCAATCAGCTGGGTGCCGGAAGCATTGCTCGGCTGGTTCGGGTTGATGTTGATGTCTTCATCAAACTTGTCGCAGCTTGCCAGCATAAAGCACGACAATAGCACTGCATATATTTTCTTCATTCTCATCTTCCTTATAAAGTAATGTTTAGGTTAATGCCGTAAGAGCGCACGGAGTTGGTCATACCTGACTCGTACCAGCTGATGGACTGAGAGCCGGTTGAGATCTCAGACGGGTCGATGCCCTCCGGTGCTTTCTGCCACAGCTGGGCCACGTTACGGGAGATCAGGGCAACACCTACGCTCTGGAACGGCAGACGGCCCAGCATAGACTTGTCCAGGGTATAGCCCAGGCGCAGTTCACGCAGCTTGATGTAAGAAGCATCATAGAGCCACTCTTCGTACACGCGGCGACCCACTACGGTGTTGTAGTAAGACTGGGCGTTCACGTAGTTAGAGGCCGGCTGTCCGCTCACATCCACACCACCCACGGTAGTGCCTGGTGCGTAGATGCCTTCCACTTTCACGCCACCGCCTTCTTCCAGCGGATCACGCACGTTCGCGCCGCGGTCGTTGGTAGCCACCGTGATCGGATCCTGACCTGTACGCACTGCCAGCATTTTAGAGCGGCTGAAGAACTGACCGCCGAACTGGTAGTCGATCATGGCAGACAGGTCAAACTTCCAGAGGCGGAAGATGTTCTGCCAGCCGCCTGTCGCATCAGGCTGCACGGTGCCGAAGTCGTGTGTCGCGTCGGTATACAGCGGCATGCCGTTGGCGCCGATCAGCTTCTGCCCGGTGGCAGGGTCGCGCTGATAAGCCTGGCCTACGAGGCTACCGAAAGGCTGGCCCTCATACGAGTTGAGGTAAGAGGTCACAGAAGAGTAAGTAGTAGAGTAGTGCGTCAGCACGTCAATATCTGGGTGGAGCTCCACGACCATGTTGCGGTTGCGGTTGGCGTTCAGGGCCGTGTTCCAGGTGAAGTTGCTCGTCTGAATCGGCGTACCGCTGAGTACGAACTCTATACCTTTGTTCTGGATCAGACCGGCATTGATTGTGGTGCTGCTATACCCGCTGGTGCCCGATACAGGCAGTTCCAGAATCTGATCTTTGTTCTTCTGCTGGTATAGCGTCACGTCGAGACCCAGACGACCATTGAGGAAGCGCAGGTCCAGACCGGCTTCATAAGAGTGCGCAAACGAAGGTCTTACATTCGGGTTATTCAGGTTATCAGGTACGGACAGCGTGTTTACAGTTGGAGAACCCGCGTATACCGTGCCTGAAATGAAGAAAGGCGTGGTGCGATAAGGTGTCAGGTCAGAACCTGCCTGTGCGTAGCTGGCGCGGATCTTACCGAACGAAAGCGGCGACCAGTCGATCAACTCGCTGAACACCATGCTACCGGATACCGATGGGTACCAGTACGAGTTATTGTCTGGCGGCAGGGTAGAGGAAATGTCATTACGCAGGGAGGCGTCGATGAAATAGGTGTCCTTGTATCCTACAGAGGCCATGCCGTACATACTGCGGATCTGCTTGCGGCGAAGTGTCTGGTTGGTAGTAGGGCGGTCGATGGAGCCGTCGATGTGGTAGAAGCCCGGTGTGGCTAGTCCACCTACCGAACCCATGTAGAGCGCCGTGTAGCGGGTGTCGAAGATGTTACCGCCGGCATTCACGTTGAGCGAGAAGTCACCCAGTTGCTTCGTGTACTGCGCCAGCAACTCGTAGTTGGTTTCGCGGCCCTGGTATTTGCCAGTAGTGAACTGAGGTACTCTTCTGCCGCCGAAAGCCTGGCGCGTCTCGATGTTCTGAGTATAGCTGTCGTTGCGCACATGGCCGCTCACTTTCAGGTCGGGCAGGATCTGATAGGTCAGGCCCACGTCGCCGAACACACGCTCGCGGTTGTCGTTGCTGATGTTCTCGTATGCCTCAAAATAAGGGTTGTTCCAGTACAGCGGGTTGAAGTTGGTGATTTCGCCGGTAGCAGTGCTTGGGCGGCGCAGGTTCCAGTTCAGGAAAGTACCGTCCGGATACACATAGTTTTTCATGCGCTTCATGTCGATGTTACGCTGAAACCACTGCACCATGTAACGGGCACCGTACTCCGATCCCTGAGACGGACGCTGGGCATTGTTGCGGGCATAGTTGATGTTGGTCGACACTGTCAGCTTTTTAGACAGGTCCAGGCTACCGCTCACGCCCACGTTGTTTCGGTTGAGCCAGGTGTTCGGCTCCACACCCTCTACGCGGGTATCGTTTACGCTCAGGCGGAAGGTGCTGTTCTCGTTGCCTCCTGTTATGACAACGCCATTGTTCAGGTTATAACCTGTTTCGTAGTAGTCTTTGATGTTGTCAGGATGCGGTACGAAAGGTGTCAGTTGGCCATACTCCGGATCCTGTGGGTAGAAACTGAAGATCTGGCGCACCGGGGTGCCATCCATGCGCGGGCCCCAGCTTTCATCTACAGACACGTCTACATACTTGTCGCCGTTTGGCAGGGTGCGCCAGGTTTGGCTGGAGCCACCGCCATACATGTTCTGCATCGGCATAAAATTCACGGCTCTTTCAACAGAGAAGGCCGAGTTAAGTTGCACACCTACTTTCTTTGGGCCTTTCTGACCTTTCTTGGTGGTGATCATGATCACGCCATACTGTCCACGAATACCGTAGAGGGCAGAGGCGGCAGGACCTTTCAGCACGTTCACCGACTCAATATCCTCTGGGTTGATGTCCTGTGCCAGGTTACCATAGTCAGCCTGGTCGGCACCGGCGAAGTTGGAGTTGGAGATCGGAGTGCCGTCCACTACGATCAGGGGCTGATCCACGCCGGCAACAGAGTTCACACCACGAATCTTGATCTTTTGGGTACCGCCCATGCTGGCGCCGGAAGAGCCCTGTACCTGCACACCGGCCACTTTACCGGCTAGCGAACCAATAACGTTCTGCTCTTTGGTGAAGGTCAGGTTATCGCCCTGCACCTGCTGGGTAGCATAGCCAAGGGAGCGCTCGCTACGCTCGATGCCGAGGGCCGTTACCACCACCTCGTCAAGCTGACGGGCGTCGGTCTGGAGGCTCACATTGATCGTGCTCTGGTTGCCCACCACTGCCTCACGGGTGGTATAGCCCAGGTAGCGGAACACGAGGGTGGCATTGGCATCGGGTACCCGGACCTGGTAGTTACCCTCCGCGTCTGTTGCTGTGCCGATGGTTGTGCCTTTGACGGCAACACTCACCCCGGGCAGGCCATTGCCTGTCGAGGCTTCTGTCACCTTACCGCTTACTGCCCTGTCCTGGGCAAAGGCGCTAGCGGACCAGAGCACCATAAGCGGTAAAATGATGGATAGTAGTTTTTTTCCCATAATTCAACATGTAGTTTAAAGGTGAATAGGTTAGTTTCGTTGAATATAGGATATATTTAATTAATATAAAAGCAATATTTGTTATAACATGATGCACGAATGTGCGGATATAAAAAAACACCCCGCAGCAGGCCGTAGCCTTTGCGGGTTGTTTTTACTTGTCAAAAAACTGTCAGCTTACAGCGAGTCGATCCATTTTTTAAGTTCGCCTTTCGCCTTGCCGGTCTTCTGCTGCAGTTTGCCGAGCCATTCGTCCTGCTTGCCTTCGTCGTAGGTCAGGTCATCGTCTGTCAGGTCGCCGTAGCTTTGCTTGATCTTGCCTTTCATTTCGTTCCAGTTTCCTCTGGTTCTATATTCTGTTTCGTTCATCGTATTTTAGACTTTAAATTTATATAAATCTTATACCTTGTTTTACGGGTGAAACAGGACATACGTTTGAAACGAGAGGCTATACCCACTTTCTGAGCAGTCCGACAAGGTCGCTTTGCTCGAAGGGTTTGCAGAGGTAGTCGTTCATGCCCGAAGCCAGACTGTTTTCGATGTCGCTGCTGTAGGCGCTGGCCGAAAAGGCAATGATCGGCGTATCGTTTTTTTCCTGACGCAGGGTACGGGCTGCCTCCAGGCCGCTGATGCCGGGCATCTGCACATCCATAAAGATGAGGTCAAACTTGTCTTTGCGTACCAGGTCGATGGCCTCTTGTCCACTGAAAGCAGCAGTTACCTTTGCCCCGAAGTTTTCGAGCACCGTCTCGAGCAGCATCACATTGATCTCGTTGTCATCTACCACCAGCAGATGCTTGCCTGCAGGCACCCTGTAACTGCTGTCGTCCTCCATTTCCTGCTGCACAGGCTGCCTGACCTGCATGCGCTTCAGCCTGATCGTAAACCAGAACAATGAACCCTGCTTCTGGCCGGGCAATGGGCTGATCACCTGCAGGTCGCCCTGCAGCAGCCGGGCTAACTTCTTGCTGATAGCCAGGCCAAGCCCGGAGCCGCCGTACTTACGGGAGGTAGACTGGTCGGACTGGGTAAAAGACTCAAACACCAGGTCCTGCTTGTTGGCAGGTATACCAATGCCGGTATCACTCACAGAGCAGTATAGCAGCAGCTCATCCTCTGGCAGCTGCTCGGCCTTGAACAGCACTTCAATGCTGCCCTGTTCTGTAAACTTGATGGCATTGCTCACCAGGTTAATCACCACCTGATTGATGCGGGTTGGGTCGCCGATTGCCCACTGCGGCACAGTAGGATCAAAGGAGCAGTCAAAGCGCAGCCCCTTGCTCTCAGCCAGGTGCCGGTACGGGCCCAGGCTGGCCTCCAGGTTTTCGCGCAGTTCAAATGGGATGGCCTCCAGGTAGATTTTGTTCTGCTCTACACGATGGAGATCCAGTATGTCGTTGAGCAGTTTGGTAAGCGTGGTGCCCGACGATTTGATCAGGTTGATGTACTGTTTTTGCGTATCGTTCAGCTCTGTACCCAGGAGCAGGTCCGTAAAGCCCATGATGCCATTGAGCGGCGTCCGTATCTCGTGGCTCATGCTGGAGAGGAAATTGCTTTTGGCCTCGTTGGCCGCTTCTGCCTTGCGCTTGGCCTTGCGCAGTGCCTTCTCGTTCTGCTTCAGTTCGGTGATGTCTTTGGCCACGATCAGCACTCCGTCTACTTCCTTGTGGCTGTTGCGGATGTGTGAGAAAGAGCAGGAAACCGGCACTGGCTGGCTTTGCTTTGTTTTGAATTGCAACTCCTTGTTCAGGCACTTGTCCTGTGAGCGGCACTGTTCCATCAGCGACACCAGCGTCGGCACATGGTCTTTGGGGAGCAGCACCGACAAATGCTTGCCTTGCAGTTCATCTTCCCGGTAACCCAGGGCTTCTTCCAACGACTCGTTCACAGACCGGATCGTGAAGTCAGGATTGAGAATCAGGAGCATGTCCACTACGCCCCGATAGATGCTCTGCATGAAATCCCGTGATACGGTGGAGCTTTTAAGTTCCTGACCCAGCATGTTGATCCCCGCAATCACGGCATCCATTTCGTCGCCCGTTTCGGATGTCTCGATCTGGTAGTCGAAGTTTCCGCTGGCAACCTCGGTGATCAGGGACATGATCTCCTCTATTCGCTCTTTTAGTACTTTCACTCGCTTCGTTTTTTCACCGCTTCCGGTGTTATTGTCTTATTCTTTTTCAATGGCAAAGGTGGCACCCATCATCTCCAGTGCAAAGTTGTCTTTACTTTGATAATAGCCAACTTTCGGATAAGGCGTTGCGCCTACTTTTTTCTTTTCGATGGTGGCCGATATCCCCATGTTTACCTGTGTGCACTGCAGGGCATTGGCGCGCTTTATTACCTGATAAAGCGTCTGTCTGTATACCCCGTAAGTCATCAGGTATTCGTAATCCATCCCGATCAGCATAAAGCTATAGACATTCGCGACATTTCTGTGGCAGAAGGCAACGGCTACCGGCTTGCGGCTGATGGAGTACTCCTCTTTTATATAGAGTACGATAAATTCCCAAGCCTTGCTTTCGTTGAGCTGCTGAAACATTTTCTCCGGAAACAAAAAGTTATTGATGGCGAAGTTGTTGTTTTTCACGTTGCGGAACAAAGCCATGGCGTGCTGCAGCTCTTCGACGTCGAGACGTTCTTTGATCACCACGTCGTAGAAGTGCTCATTGCGCTTGATCTTCTGCACAAAGTTCTCGCGTCCTTTCTTGGAGAGCGTCTTTCTGAAGCCATCCTCATCTATCCAGTTCAGATCCTCGACCACACATGACTCCGGCAGGTGCATTTTCACGAAATCCTGCTCCACCATAAATTCATCCAGTTCCGGATCCTGATCGTCGAGGTCGCGGAGCAGGATGCTGCTGGCCTGGTTTTCTTCCTGCTCTTTGCTCAGCTCCGACAGCAGTGCCTTCAGAGCTTCTTTCCAGTAAGGACTGTTGCGGTCCAGGTAGAGGTGGTTGCCCTCGGTGAACAAGCTGCCCAACACAATGCCCGTGGTGGTGAGGTAATAAGGGTTGGCTTCCCGTTCGCGTTCCAGTGCTTTGGAGATGGAGGCCTGCGAAAACATGTCCTCTTTAAGCAAAGCAATAGCGGCAAAGGTCATCAACACCACTTTTCCCTCCGGGTCCTGCACGGTATAGTAGCGGAAATCCCAGTTATTTTCCTTCTCAGGGTTATAGCTGAACGAATCTTCCAGAAAGCGCATGCCTTCCCAGTCAAACATAGCCCGGCGACCCAAGTGCTTGTTCCAGAGCCCCGTCTCGATCTGGGTGATAGAAGTATAGCGCTGCAGGCTGATGCCGCTGGCAGAAGTTGGCTGAGCAACTGCTGGTGCAAGGGACTGAGCAGGCGGCGCCATCTTAAAGGCCTTCCGGATGTTCTCCTGTGTCTGGTTAGTCGCAGTCAGGGCCAGGTGGAAATGCAGCTGCAGCTTGCGTACCAGTTCTTCGATGTCTTCGTCTGAATTGGTGAGGGAGATGGTAATGCGCACCCCGATGTTCTTGGCCGGTACAGCCGGGAAGGTTGCCAGGTTCACATAAACGCCATCCTGCAACAAGGCTTGTACCAGGTGGTTGCCCATCTCCATGGTGCCGGTGCCGATGTAGAAGATCGGGCTCTCGCTTTCGTGTACCAAGGGCAGATCGGTTTGCTTGAGCAGGTGGTTGAAATAAGCGATCTTGCGTTGCAGTTCCTGCTGGTAGGTATAGATCTCGTCGCTCAGGTGGATTTTGGCCGATGCAATGGCGGCTCCCAGCGTGGCAGGCTCTATCTGCACCGAAAAGGTGAGGGGACCACCAAAGTTGTTGACCCTGTTATACCATTCTTCATTCGGGAAGAGCGACAGTCCGCCGCAGGCACCAAAGGCCTTGCCCAAATTGGCGGTCAGGATCATTTTGCGATAGAGTCCATCCGGCATCTGGCTCATAGCATAGCCTGTACCATGTTTGCCTGCCCAACTCATGCCGTGCGCATCGTCCACGTACAGGTATAGCTGCTCGTATTTTTCGGCCAGGGCAATCAGGTCTTTGATAGGGGCGAAGTCGCCGTACATAGAGTACACACTGTCGGCCATGTACCAAATGCGCTCAAACTTGCCGCGCTGCTTTTTTATGCGGTCTTCGAGCATCTCCAGGTTGTTGTGGCGCACCATTTCCACGGTCACCCCCTGGCTGAGGAGCTTCTTCACTGCTTCCTGCACACTGGCATGTACCTGGTGGTCAAGTATAACCAGGTCCGACTGGCGTATAATGCTAGGTATAACGGTGAGGTGCGAAAGTGTACAATTTTTAGAGATAACGACCGGTGCGTTGTACAGCTGCTTAATCAGAACCTCGAGTTCGCGGTACAAAGGATTGGATATGTAGGTGCGCGACATTGGGAACTGCGTGCCGTAGCGCTCGATGGCATCGATGGCGCCACGCTTTACCTGTGGGTGGTGCTCCAGCCCCAGGTAGCCACAGGTGCCAAAGTGCAGCACCTGCTTGCCATGCAACGTTAAGTGCTGGCCGCTAAGGTTTTGGTCTTCAGCATGCAGGTGGATGATCCCCTTTTTTTTAGAAACAGAAAGTACGGAATCAACCGTATCAATGATGTTATTATGTCGTATCTTTGCCATGTGTTTTGTTATGCCTGCATTATTGCTCTAGCCGAACATGCAAACATTAGATCCAATTCAAATTTGAATGGCAAATTTCGAAAAAGAATACGAAAAGAGTCCAATTAAAACGGATTGCCTCGAGCTTTATTTGAGAGAGGGAATCTTGTACTGTATTTATAATGAGGTGAGAGAGCTTGATCTGGCAAAAGCCCGTATCTGCGTGCAGGACCGGTTAAACTACATTGGCGAGCAGGTATACCCCAGTTTGTTTGATATTACGCAGGTAAAACACTCTACCAAAGAAGCACGCGACTACCTGGCCGACGAAGGTAATATAGGTGTTTCAGCCAGTGCTATTTTGGTGGCTTCACCAATGGTAAAGATGGCCGCCAATATTTATATACATGTGAACAAGCCGAAGAACCCCACCTGCATGTTTACAGACAAAGCGGAAGCAGTTGAGTGGCTTGAACAATTCAAAAAATAAGAAGACTTATTCTCAATAAACGGCAACTACTGTAGCCAGGAAATGAAAAAGCCTCTCCGGAACGGAGAGGCTTTTTCATTTCCTGGTTAAGGGTTTTAGTTATTAGTTCATGCCGTTGCTGTCGCCCTGCTTGGCGTCATCGTTGCGGATGCTCTTTTTGCGCTTAGGCGGACGCTGCTGCTCCATCTTACCGAAGTTGTAGTTGAAGCTCACACGCACCCCACGGTTGAAGTTGTTGATGCGGATCTGCTGGGTATAGGCTCTCGGGTTGGTAGGCGATTCCTCCACACGTACATCGTTACGCATGCGCATGCTCTCTCTGAACGGGTTGTCCAGACCCAGGCTGATACCACCTCTCTTGTCGAACAGGTCTTTCTTGATGGCGATGGTGTGATACGAGAAGGCAGCAAACTCACCCAGCAGCTGGATGCGGCGGGAGTTGAAACCACCGTTGAACTGTGCCGATATACCTTTGCCGAAGGTATAAGATGAGTTGGCGTTGATGTTGTACATCCAGCCACTGTTGCTGGCATACTTACCATTCAGGTCTACATAATAAATGTTGGAGCTACCGCCGATGGTCCAGTTGTTGGTCGGCTTGGTATTTCCGAACAAGCTTACCCCATAGGTTTTGTTTTTGGCGATGTTGTCGAACGTCAGGGTGGTCACGTCCACAGGCAAGCCGTTGGTGTCTGTCTCTCTTTCGATGGTGGCCACCGTTTCGATCGCATTGTCAGTCTGGCGCATGTAGCCGGTCACGCTGAGGGATGTTGTCTTGAAGAAGGTGCTGTAGCCCAGTTCAAACAGGTCAGTCAGTTCGGCGTCGAGGTTCGGGTTACCCTGCACGCGGGTGTTGGAGGTCTGCTCCTGCACGTACGGGTTCAGATAGAACAGCGAAGGACGCTGTATACGCTGCGTGAAATTGGCGCGGAAAGTATGCTTCTGCTTCAGGTTGTACGACAGGGCCACACTCGGAATAAAGTTGTTATAGTTCAGGGCATAGTCATTGTCACCCTGCAGATCAGCGTTAATGTCGGTATACTCGTAACGGCCACCCATTTTCACGTTCAGCTTTTTCTTCAGCATGAAGCCGTAGGTCATATAAGTAGCGTACACATCCTGCTCATAGAAGAAGGCATCAGTGCGACGCGTTTCGTTTCCTGAGCTCAGGATGTCGCGGTACAGGGCGTCACTTTCCACATCACGGAAAATAGACTTGGCACCCAGTTCCAGCATTGTTTTATTAGCAAACGGATGGGTATAATCCGCCTGGAAGGTTAGCTCCTTATTAGCGCCTTCGTTCAGGTTGCGCTTCAGCAGGTATGGATTTTCGCTTTCGTTCAGGTAGTCCTGGCGGATATCGTTATCGGTATTTGTAACCGAGTAGAGTGACAGGAGCGCAAGTTCCTGACCTGGCTTCTTGAATGTGCGGGTGTAATCGAGGTTATAGTCCGTGCCGATGCGCTCATTGCGGTTACGGATCTCGTTACGGAAGTCCTGGATCAGGGTATTGCCTTCGCGGCTGTTTACCTCCTGGTCATTCTCCATCCGGAAGGTACCGCCGTTGGTGCGGATGCTGCCCGAGATGTTGTTCTTCGGAGTGAGGTCGTAGTCAAAACCGAGCAGGGCGTTCATGAACGAGCCGTTTATACGGGTCTTGCCATACTGGAAGCTGGTGGTGTTGCCAGCCAGAATGGTGTTGCTCATGTTGCCGTGATTGTAGAACATGTTGCCCCCGAAAGTACCGTTGATGCCTAGCTTGCCACGACGGATGTTGAGGCTGGCGTTGGCATTGCTGTTACGGGTGCCTGCTGTTGCAGCTACCGAACCGGTCACACCCTGCAGACCACCGTCTTTTTTGGTGATGATGTTGATGATACCAGCTGTACCTTCTGCATCATACTTCGCAGAGGGGCTGGTGATTACTTCCACCGACTTGATTTGGTCTGCCGGAATCTGCTTGAGGGCGTCGGCCACGCTACCCGCCATGATGGCTGATGGCTTGTTGTTAATGAGTACACGCACGTTAGAGCTACCACGCAGCTGCACGTTGCCGTCTGTATCCAGCGAAAGGGCCGGTACCTTTTGCAGCACATCAGCCGCATTGCCACCCGAGTTGGTGATATCCTTTTCAGCGTTGTATACCGTGCGGTCAATTTTCTCTTCAACCAGCGGCTTCTCACCTGTAATCACCACCTCACTCAGCTTTTTGGCGTCAGAGGCAATGGATACGGCACCCACATTCACGCTGGCATTGTCAGAAGACACGGTCACATCCTCTACCAGTTTCTGCTGATAGCCCAGGAAGCTCACCTGCAGTCTGTACTTACCCACGCCTACCTTGCTAATCGTGAAGCGGCCCTTGTCGTCGGCCATGGCTCCATCGATCGGCTTGCCTGTGGCCAGGCTGATCAGGGCAACCGTAGCGAACTCTACCGGTTTTTTGGTGTCAGCATCCTGCACAATACCCACGATGGTGGCGTTGCCGCGCGGCACGGCCATACCTGAGGCGGCCTGTTGTTGTGGGGCAGCCTGAGGTGCCTGTGCCAGAGCCGGCACCGTGCTCAGTCCCAACAGGGCGAGCAGCAGGCTCTTTTTCATAGTTTTTTCGAGTTGGTGTATACGTTCTCTTTTCATATTTCCGGTCTTCTGTAATTTCTTGCTGATGTAAATAAAAACCGGGTTTTTGACTCCTGAAAACGGAATATACCAAGGCGTCGCATTTCTATATGAATAGCCGAATATAGCCTATAAGCCATTCGTCGGTAAATAGGGGAGGTTGGTGGAGGGAAAGGTGGTTTGTTAGGTATAGCAGGATGGGTTATTGCAGGTATAGCGACTGTTGCTGTATAGCCTCAAAGCCCTATGGCGCGAGCGTCCTCGCTCGTGTCGGATATGGTGGGGCCTCTGGCCCAGGTGTAGCTGCGGCTGTTGCAGGTATAGCTACTGCTGTTGCAGGTATAGCAAATGGTACTGTTTCATTGCTTCGCCTGTGCGGCGGGCAGGGTATACCCTGGCCGGGCGGGCCTTACTTTTTTCCTTGATGAAAAAAGTAAGCAAAAAAATCAAGACTCCCCAAACTCGCTGAACGCTCGAACAGTGGGTAGTCATTCAAGCGCACCTGGCACAGCTATTTGCTGCGTAAGTTCAGTGCGAGTTAGTCTTGCTATACCTGCCAGTGTTATGTGACGCTAGCCACAAAGCTTATACCTGAGGACTGGCGTTACTTAAGTCCCCCCTTCCAAGGTAGAGCTGTTAAGTTCTGTTTGTAACTATCCCCTTGAGGGGATTATAGGGGTGTAAATTCGGTGCTAATTTGCCAGTAGCGGACTTATTTACGATGCATCCGCAGCCTCAACACCCCTCTGAGAGCTTCGCTCGCAAGTTCCGACTCGCGTCTCACTTGTCCTCTAAGGGAGAATTTGCTGGAACTTAACGGCCCTACTTTTGAAGGGGCAGGGGGATGACAATCGTTCCCATGTCCCCTCTGGGATAAGGGCCCTCTATAAAGGGGGAGGGCCGGAGGGTGACTACACAATCTCAAATGAGTGCGTGATTGTGGCTGTCTTGTAGAGGATAGCAGCTACAGAGCAGTATTTCTCCAGTGAGAGCTCAATCGCGCGGCGTACTTTGTCCTCATCCAGCTGACCGCCCAGTTTAAAGTGAATGTGAATGGTGCTGAAGAGATTAAACTCCTCTACCTTCTGGCGCTCTGCTTTCACATTGATGTCAAAGCTTTCGATGGGCTGGCGCTGCTTTTTAAGGATGCTGATAATATCGATGGCGCTGCAGCCTCCCAGGCCCATCAGCATGAGCTCCATCGGGCGGGCACCCTCGTTGTGGCCCCCTATTTCGGGATTGGCATCTATGTTAATGGCGACATTGGCTGCGCCTCTGGCTTCGAAGTGATAGTCCTGGTCTATGCGGGTGAGGTTGATCTCCATGGTGTATTTCTCGTTTTCTGAAGTCCGAAGGTATAAATTTATACCCTTTGCACCAAGTCCGGCTCAGGCTGCCAGGCGCGTCACATACTTCACCAGTGATCGTTTGGCTATGGGAAGCAGGGCGCTGTCGAGGGGGCAGGGTACCTTGGCTACGACTACAAAAGTAGCGGGATTAGGGAGCTCCTGGTTTTCTTTCACCAGCTGTACCTTCAGATTTTCGTGCGTCTGGGCCAGCCCGCGGCGCACTGTGCGGACCAGTTGTGTGTTGATGCCCCGGTACTTCTCATAGGTGTTCTCAAAAACGGTGATGCGGTATACGTACACCTGCGTTTCCCTGCCCGGAAAGGCGTCCAGGAAGAGATAGCCCTCGTTGAAGTACATCGGCGTGATGCCCACCGGATTGATTTCGATGTGGCGCTCTATAAAGTCATACAGCTCCTTGCCTTGATGCACGGCCTCTTGAAAGAGCGGTGCGGCATACTGGATCACCTCTTCAATCTGGGCCATGGTTTCGTCGTCCTCCACGATCTTTTCATATACCAGCTCCAGCTTCTCAAAATCGGCGCGGGTAATTTGCTGCGGAAAAGCTTCGTAAACCAGCTTCTTATGTTCGCGCACCTGTTGCAGGTTACGATAGTGCATGATCAGGTCAGAAAAGACAGGGTAGAGGCGCTGTTGCCCGAACTCGGACCGGACGGCCTGCAGGTAGGCCAGCAAGCGGTATTTTTTGTATTCAAAGTCAAGCAATCCTTCTGTCAGCCAATTGATAGGTAAGTTTTGCATAACGGTAAACCTTGGGTGATTATGCATAAAAACGAATGGTGCCAAGGCGATGTTACTTCGCAGGGCACTTTGTCAGCGTAAACTTTAATGGCAGGCGACCGTTTAATTTCAGCACCGGGATGCTCTGAACAAAGCCTCCCATTTTACACCATACTTATAAGACAGAACATGAATTATACAGAGAATTTCGAAGGAATCAAGATTGACGTACAGGCTGTAGACATTTCGATTTCGGATGACGTACAGCAGCATATTCGCAACACCATCTCCAAACTGAAGCGCCACGCCAAGAAGATAGACTCTGTGGACGTATACTTTAAAGAAGAGTCGAACCACGCGACCGATGCCAAGAAACTGAGCATGCGTGTAGGTATACCCGGCACCGACGCATTTGCCGAAGACAATGGTGACAATTGGTATGAGTTGCTGAAGAACGTAGAAGATAAACTCAAGCGCCAGCTCGAGAAAAGATAAGCCGAGGGGCATAGGAATGCAAACCCGCTGCGTGGCCAGGTACAGCACCTGCCCGGCAGCGGGTTTGCCTTTAGGTGCGGACAGGTATAGCAACATAAAACAGAACGTATGGCCACAGCAGATTATACAAACAAAGTAGTACTGGTTACCGGCGGAGCGCAAGGTATAGGCTTGGGTATAGCCCAGGCTTTTGGGCAGGCGGGGGCCCGCGTCGTGCTGACAGATGCGGACGAAGAAGCAGGGCAGGAAGCCCTGCAACGACTGCAGGCCCGGCAGCTGAATGCCAGCTTTATACCCTGCGACGTGAGCGCCGAGCAGGAGGTGGTTTCCATAATGCAAAAAGTGGAGGAGGAGCACGGTCAGCTGGACGTGCTGGTGAACAATGCAGGTATAGCCGATCCTTTTATTGGCAATCTGGATGAAATGCAGATGTCTGAATTTGACAGGGTGCTGGCGGTAAACCTGCGTGGGCCCATGCTTTGTGCTAAATATGGTTTGCCGCTGCTGCGCAAGTCAGCACATCCTGCCATCCTGAATATCACGAGCACACGCGCTTTCATGTCAGAACCCGATACCTTCGCCTACTCGGCTTCCAAAGGCGGACTGGAGGCGCTCACCCATTCCCTGGCCGTGAGTCTGGCGCCTGAACGCATCCGGGTCAATGCCATCGCACCCGGATGGATCGAAACCGGGCCCTGGCAAAAAGAAAAGAATCGCTACGAGCCGCAGCATACCCGCGAGGACAAGGAGCAGCACCCGGCCGGCCGGGTAGGCGAGCCGCAGGATATCGCCGAAGCAGCGCTCTTTCTGTGCTCCGACAAAGCTGGGTTTATCACGGGGCAGCATTTGGTGATAGACGGCGGTATGACCATAAAGATGATTTATGCCTGAACCTATCTGCGGGCATTGGGGTAAAACCTAAGGGAAGTGTAAAAATTGCCTATGACGAACAGTCCTTACAACCCGGTACTGCTATATGTGACCGACCCGATGTGCGCATGGTGCTACGGTTTCACGCACGTGATTCGTCGCTTGCGCGCCTTGTGGCATGGTCGGCTGACCGTAGAGGTTGTGGCCGGAGGGCTTCATCCCTTTGCCCGCGAGCCTATTTCGCGTGAGCAGCGGGAGCGACTGGCGGTAAGCTGGCACCGGGTGCAGGAGCGTACCAGTCTGCCATTTAACTACAGCCTGTTTCTGCAGGAAGACTTTGTGTACGACACGGAACCCGCCTGCCGCGCCCTGCATGTGGTGCGTCGCCTCAGGCCTGCTCTCACGCTTGAGATACTGCGGGCCATGCACTCCGCTTTCTATGCCGATGGCCTGAACCTGGCTGATCCGCAGGTGCTCGCCCATGTGGTCCGCCCTTTTGGCATCCAGGAAAACCTATTCTATACCTTGTTTGAAGCTGAGGAGATCATTGATGCAACCGAAAAGGAGTTTGAGTTTGTCGAGATGCTAGGGGTTACAAACCTGCCCAGTGTATACATGGAAGGAGGCATGGGGCCGGAACTGCTCGCCAGCGGCTTCTGCCAGCTCGATGAATTGGAAGAAAGGTTATTACAGCATCTGGAAATGGCCTGACCCTATACCTGAGGTATAAGTATTTGTGAAAGACTGGCTTACCTACCCGGAACTGCATAGTGTCCTGCAACAGAATATGAAGTGCCTTGTATAAGCAGTAATAGATTTTTTGCTCCAATATTAAAAGATATGTATATTTAGCTGTAAATTAACGGCTCAGGCCACTCAGGCCGATACATACCCTGTATGAGAAGCAAGATATCCACAAACCAGGTCGATGAGTACATCGACAAACTTACACCTGAGAAACAGCTATTAGCGCAAGCAGTACGCCGCATCATCAGCCAAACGGCTGCTCATCTGGAAGAGTGTGTGCGCTGGGAAAATCCCTGCTATTTCTTTTACGGCCCCGTATGCTACTTCGCCTCTTCGCGAAGCGGACTTCATTTCGGCTTTTTCCGCGGAAAAGAACTTGATGACCCCAACAAGCGCCTGGTAAGCCGCAATGGGCAGCTGCCGCACATCAAGCTGCGTACGCTCGAGGACATTGACGAAGAATATTTCAGCGACCTGGTGCGCCAGGCGGTGCTGCTTAACCAGAATTAGGCAGGTCAGGGGTACAGTGCTCCTGACTGCATTCCTGCCCCGGCATTTCCAGTTCCACCGTTACGTGGTCTATGTGCGCGTCCTGCATGGTATCGCGTATACGCTGCTTCACACCGTGCGCCTCTTCTAAGCTCAGGTTTTGATTTACGACAGCGTGCATGGTCAGTACATGGCTCATGCCGTCCAGCGTCCAGAGGTGCAGGTCATGCACGGAGCGCACTTCAGGGAGAAGTTGCAGCCGTCGGCGTACTTCCTGCAAACTGATATTGGCAGGAGTACCCTGTAGCAGGATCTGGAGACCTTTGCGCAGGTTGCGCACTACATTATAGAGTATAAAGCAGGTGATGAGCACTGATAGCAGTGGGTCAATTATAGGCCAGTCAAAGAAATAGAGAAGAATACCGCCTACGAGCACGGCCGCCCAGCCCAACACATCTTCCATCAGATGGAGCATGGCCACCCGCTCGTTCAGCGACTCTCCCTTGTTGAGACGCAAGGCAGCGGCTCCGTTCACAAGCACGCCCAGTATGGCAAACCCGATCATACCAGGTGCATACACGGGCTCCGGGTTAAAGAGGCGCGGAATCGAAACCCAAAGCACGATACCTGAGCCAATTAATAAAACGATCGAATTGATAACAGCCCCCAGGAGCGAAAAACGTTTATACCCATAAGAGTACTGCTGATCGCTGCCTTTGCGCGAGAGACGGTCAAAATACCAGGCAAGGCCCAGTGAAAGCGAATCGCCCAGGTCATGCAGCGCATCCGAAAGGATGGCCATGCTGTTGATCCAGAGTCCGCCAAATATCTCGATCACGGTAAAGCCCAGATTCAGGAAGAAAGCCACCTTGATGTTGTCGCTTCCGTGGTGATGGTGATGGCCGTGGCCTCCGTGATGGTGATGATCGTGTGCCATAAACTGTTTGTCTTCATCTAAAATATACAGATATTGGCGCAACTGCAAGCTGCCGGACGGCTCAGTAGCGTTTTAGTCGTATCTTGTCCGGGTAAACACGTAAACGGTGACTGGAATATGAGAATACTGCTGGTAGAAGACGAACCCAAAGTAGCTTCCTTTATCAAAAAGGGTCTGGAAGAACAGTCGTATGAAGTGGAGCAGGCCTACGATGGTAATTTTGGCCTGAAGATGGCCATGCAAAACGAGTATGACCTCATTATACTGGACATTATTCTGCCGCACATGAACGGGCTGGAAGTTTGCCAGGCCATCCGGAAGAAAAAATCGCAGGTGCCGATCCTGATGCTCACAGCGCTTGGTTCCACAGACGATAAGATCATCGGGCTGGATGCCGGGGCGGATGACTACCTCACCAAGCCTTTCGAGTTCAAGGAGCTGCTGGCCCGACTGCGTGCCCTTACCCGTCGGTCAGGCGACAACGGGGGAGGGGAGAAGCTCTCCATCGCAGATCTTGAAATGGACCTGAGCAGCAAGACGGTGACCCGTGGCGGAAAGCCCATCAACCTGACGGCACGGGAATTTGCCCTGCTGCATTACCTGCTGCGCAACCGTGGTCGCGTCGTTTCACGCGTCGATATTACCGAGAACGTATGGGAAACCTCTTTTGACACGGGCAGCAACGTGATCGATGTATACATCAACTTCCTGCGCAAAAAGATAGATAAAGGCTTTCCTGGTAAACTGATCCATACCCTGGTAGGAATGGGCTATGTGCTCAAGGAGGACGACGCATGACCATTCGCAGTAAACTGACCCTGCAGTTTGCAGGTATATTTGCCCTGATCCTGGTCCTGTTCTCGCTGGTGATCTATTACTTCACCTCCCTCTACCGGCAGGACGACTTTTACAAGCGCATCGAGGGCCGTGCCTATGATACGGCCGCCCATATACTGGAGGCTGACGAAGTGAGCGAAAGGGCACGCCGCAGCAATCAGATCCGGTACTACAGAGTGCTTCCTTATGAAAAGGTAAGTATTTACCGGCTGGATGGCAGCCTGTTTTTCTCAGACGGAGATGGAGAACTGGATGTGGAGCCAGAGGTGCTGGAGCGTGTGAAACAGGAGGGTATGGTACAGTATGCGCATGACGAACGCCAGGTCGTGGGCATACTTTACGAAGACAACGAGGGTGAATTTATCGTGCTCTCTTCTTCCGTGGATGCCTATAGTCTGCGGAAGCTGCAGCACCTTAAGGTCATCCTGATCGTGGGCTTTTTGGGTTCGATGGTAGTGGTACTGCTGGCGGGCTGGGCTTTTGCCCGCGAAGCGCTGCGCCCTATTACCAAAGTGGTGAGCGAGGTAGAGAAGATCAGTGCCTCTGACCTGCACCTGCGCCTGAGCAGTGCAGGCGGCAAGGACGAGCTGTCGCACCTGGCACAGACCTTCAACAAGATGCTGGACCGGCTGGAGATGGCATTTGAAATGCAGAGCACCTTTGTATCCAACGCCTCCCATGAACTGCGCACGCCGCTCACAGCCATGATCGGTGAGTTGGAGGTGGCGCTGATGAAATCCCGCGAAAAAGAAGAGTATCAGCGGGTCCTGGCTTCCACCCTCGAAGATGCCCGGCTCCTGGCTGAACTGTCAAACGGCCTACTGCAGATAGCGCAGGCAAGTGTGGATACTTCTAAAATCAAGCTTTCCCAGTTGCGATTTGATGAGTTGCTGTGGATGGCGCACGAGCAGGCGCTAAAGCGTCATCCGGGGGCGCTGTTCAACATAGATTTTGACAACCTGCCTGATGATGAGGACCGCCTGATCGTGAAAGGCAACGATGCGCTGCTGCTGATCGCCATTGTCAATGTACTGGAAAATGCCGCCAAGTTCTCACCGAAGGGAGAGTACAGCACCGTACGACTTTCCGCTGACCGGCGGGAGGTCGTGTTACAGGTTGCAGACAAGGGAGTAGGTATAGCACCGCACGACCTCAGGCATGTATTTGTGCCATTTTTCAGGGCAAACAATGTGCGCAATATTACGGGGCATGGCATCGGTCTGCCCTTGACAGAGAGCATCATAAAACTCCACAAAGGCTCCATTTCGATAGATTCCCGCGTAAACGAAGGGACAGTCGTGACCTTGCGTTTACCGCAGGCAATCGGATTTATTTCGGCCAAAAACGCATTTTAATTTCATTTTAATGCCGTTTTAATACTGGCTTAATACCTCCCCCGTACTTTTGTAGACATAAGGTGAGTATTCTGACTTATGTTCCTGCAGCTGGCCTGTTGGTCAGCGCAGGGATGTGAGTTGGGACTTTTAATTTACATGCTCGCCTAATATTTACTCTCCACCTTATTATGAAAAACATCTCTTCCAAACCAGATTATTTTGCCAGTCTGGGTAAAGACATTCCTGCTGGCCTCGTTGTTTTCCTTGTTGCCTTACCACTTTGTTTAGGTATATCACTTGCCTCTGGGGCTCCACTTGTTGCTGGTATTATTACTGGCGTAGTAGGTGGTCTTGTGGTATCCTGGCTCAGTGGGTCTCACCTGAGTGTGAGTGGTCCGGCAGCTGGTCTGACAGTAATTGTGCTTAACGGTATCGAAACCCTGCAGTCGTATGAAGCCTTTTTGCTGGCCGTTGTATTGGCGGGTGTGTTGCAGGTTGCGCTTGGTTTCCTGAAAGCCGGTGTCATTGGTCTTTATTTTCCCTCCTCTGTCATCAAAGGTATGCTGGCCGCTATTGGTCTGATCCTTATTCTGAAGCAGATTCCGCATTTTATGGGTGCCGATGATGACTTCTTTGGTGAAATGAACTTCTTACAGCCGGATGGACGCAATACTTTCTCTGAAATAATTCATGCCTTCACTGCCATACAGCTAGGTGCGCTGATCATTGGTATTATCTCGCTGGCGATCCTGATCTTATGGGAGCAGCCATTCATGAAGCGTATCAAACTCTTTAAGCTGGTGCCGGGTGCTCTGATCGTGGTGATTGGCTCTGTCGGTATCAACTATTTGTTCCTCAACTATTCCCCTGAGCTGGCTGTAGCAGGCACACACCTGGTTAATTTACCTGATATTTCCAGTATGGGAGCGCTGCAGAACGAGCTTCGTTTGCCTGCATTTGATCAGTTTACGAATCCCTCGCTCTACGTGGTAGCGTTTACGATTGCCATCATTGCCAGTCTGGAGACCTTGCTGAGTGTGGAAGCTGTCGATAAGCTTGACCCGCACAAGCGCCGCACTCCAAACAACCGCGAACTGAAGGCACAGGGTGTCGGTAATATCATAGCAGGTATGCTGGGCGGTATCCCGATGACTGCCGTAATCGTGCGAAGCTCTGCCAATGTCGCCGCTGGTGGCAAGACCAAGATGTCAGCCTTTATACATGGTATATTCCTGTTGCTGTCTGTCCTGTTCCTGGCTGGCTTCCTGAACCAGGTGCCGCTTTCAGCATTGGCCGCCGTGCTTCTGATGGTGGGTTATAAACTGACGAAGCCAACCCTGTTCAAAGGGCAGCTTAAATTAGGGCATGAACAGTTCATTCCGTTTGTGGTAACAATCGTGGCCATCCTGTTTACTGACCTGCTGGTAGGTATCCTGATCGGTCTGGCTGTGGGGGTATTCTTCATCCTGAAGGCCAATTACAAGTCGCCTTACTTCTTCCACAAAGAAGAGCATCGCGACAAAGAAACGATTCGCATTAAACTGAGCGAGCACGTGTCGTTCCTGAACAAAGCAAGCATTGTGCTGACGCTGGAGAAGCTGCCGGATAACAGCCATGTGATCATCGATGGGGCGAATTCTGAGTATATTGACTACGATGTGCTGGAGGCTATACACGAATTCAAGAAAACAGCGCACGAACGTGGTATATTTGTGGAAGTGCTAAATGTAGAAGAAGTACAGGTGCTGGATATGCACTAGGAATAAATAAAACTATGGAAAAAATATTTGAGAATAATAAAAAATGGGTGGAGCGTAAGCTCAACGAAGACCCGGATTACTTTAACAAATTGGCTAAGGGACAGACGCCACGTTACCTGTACATAGGCTGTTCAGATAGCCGCATTCCCATAAATGAAGTAACTGGCACAGGCCCGGGCGAGATTTTCGTGCACCGCAACATCGCCAACATGGTGGTACATACCGATATGAACCTGCTATCGGTGCTACAGTATGCGGTGGAGGTGCTTAAAGTAAAGGATATCATTGTGTGCGGCCACTACGGTTGCGGCGGTGTGGCGGCTGCGGCCAGCAACAAACAGTTTGGACTGATCGATAACTGGCTGCGCAACATCAAGGATGTGATACGCCTGCACGAGCCGGAACTTCTGAGCATCAAGGATGAGGAACAGCGCCACCGTCGCCTGGTGGAGTTGAACATTATTGAGCAGGTGCTTAATCTGTCTAAAACGTCTATCATCCAGAATGCCATGCAGTCTGACAACCCTCCGAAGCTGTACGGTCTGGTATACGATCTAAGTGAGGGGCTTCTGAGAGACCTGAACGTGCTTGAGCAAAGCGACTACATGAAACGTTATGAGCACATCTACAGCCTGGAGCAAGATGCTTAAGCGTAGAAAAAAACCACTACTACCTAGATTTTTTCTATTAACTACATTGGACAACACCCTTGCATTTGCGAGGGTTTTGTTTTTTTTGAGGCGATCTGAAAAGCAAGCCAGGGAGTTTTGCAACTGATCATCACCTGGTCAGAGCTGTTTCATTTTACAGTTTTATCCTTCTGAAAGGGTGCTTGTAAAGGGTGTCCTATACCTTTATCAGTAGCATTAGTTTAATCTCCAAGTATAATGGATAGAGTTAGGAGTACTCTTCTTAACGAATTTTCTTAGTTACAGAAAGGGTCTGATCCCACATCTCTTTAACAAAAAAAGCCCTCCAACAAGGAGGGCTTTTCAAATGAGGTATATTAATTTAGCGTCCGCCGAGCAGGTAGCTTAGCATCAGGCTGAAGCCGGCATTGCGACGCTCACGATTTGCGAAGGCACCTTCATCATCTATCTTTTTCAAACCGCCGGTGTAGCGTACTTCTAGGCCCAGGCCATTTGTAGAACGGTAGCCCACAGAACCAACATAAGCAAAGTCGATGGTGTAAGGGTTGTCTGAAATGTTGTGCTTGGTGGTAACAATCTTATCGCCATTGCTGGAATGCGCTTCGTGCACATGACTAGCATTGTAGATAAAGGATACCTGCGGACCAAGATCAAAAAACACCCCACTGGCTGATACGTGGAAGAGCAATGGGATGTCGATATAGTTCAGCTTAAATACCTCGGCTGTCTGCAGATTGCTGCCTGAGTAGATTTCGCGGCGAGCTCCCTTAGAAGTATAAAGTGCCTCCAGTTGCAGCCCCATCATGTTATTGATGTGCTTTTGCAGAAATATACCGCCTGTATACCCAACCCGGTACTTGTAGTTGTCGGTGTCAGCGCCGGTAAATGTTGTGTAGGTTGCGCCGCCTTTAAAGCCAAGTTGTTGGGCGAAGCCAGTGCCTGACATAAGTGCAATGCAGCACAAAACCAGTAAGAGTCTTTTCATAGGAAATACCTGTTTAAATGGGTTGGTTTAATCGGGGTGAAATTACTGAGAAGCAGAAAACAGGTCAATGGAGGATATATATAAATTGTACTATTTTTCTCATGCAAAAAGCCCGGCCAGTATTGGTCGGGCTTTTCTTTAATAATATGGTTTATGTCAGGTCGTCGACTGATAAGCCGTTTGCCTTCATATTACCATTCGTAATCTCTGCGTGAGGACGAACCATAAGAGTACGGAGGTCCACTGTAGGTGTTACCGTAGCTGGTATGCGTTCTTTGGCGACTGTTATAGTCGTTGTCGTTATCTCTGTCACGCATTTCGTCCATTCTTCTTCTGCGCTCTGCTTCTTCGTCGCCGAACCATGACTTTACTTCGTCACCGGCACGGTCAAAGAAACCTCTGTCGTGGTCTCTGTCTCTGTCGCGATCCCAGTCGCTGGAGCCGCGGTTGCTGCCGTAGCCTGAAGAACCATAGCTGCTGCCGCTTCCATAGCCAGAACCATAGCTTGATGAGCCATAATTACCTGAACCGTAGTTGGAAGAACCAGAGCCATAGTTGCCAGAACCATAGTTGGATGAGCCCGAGCCATAATTAGACGAGCCTGAGCCATAGTTAGATGAGCCGGAACCGTAGTTGCCGCTGCTGTAGCCAGAGCCATAGTTTGATGAACCCGAGCCGTAGTTAGATCCACCGTAGTTAGAGGAACCACTGTAGCCGCGGTTTGATGAACGGTAGCTATCGCTGCCACGATCACGCATATCATCCATTCTTCTTCTACGCTCAGCATCATCATCACCGAACCAGGATCTTACTTCATCGCTGCCGCGGTCCCATGTATCACGGTCGCCAGAGCGGTTAGAGGAGTCCCAGTCGCTGCTGCCGTAACGGCGGTTTGAGCCGGAACCGTAGTTAGAAGAACCTGAGCCGTAGTTGGAGCTACCAGCGGAGCGGCCATAAGATGAGGTGCCGCCATATCCTGATGAGGAGTAGCTGTCGCGGCCGCTACCGAAACCACCCATGCGGGAAGAATCGCTGCTTCTGCCTGATGACTCGCTACCATAGGAGCCTCTTATGCGATTGGTTGGATCATAATCTCCTGAATAATAATTTCTGCCTGAGCCTCTGCTCTCAGACCTATAGTTGTCATTGTATGGGTTACTACCCAAATTTTCATAGCTTCTCATAGCTTTTCTTAATTTTTAGGTTTGAAAAAAAGAACAATATTGAGGCACGCCAAAAAAGGCATACCGGTATTTTTTACGGCTATAGTGCGCATAAGTTATTGATGGAAATGCCGGATAAGAGTGCGCCCCAATGCTATGGGCATAACATAGCATATGGGTAATGTTTGTAGAATTACAAATTGTATTTAATTATTAATAAATAAAGACTATTTATATAGATAGAATTGAATTATTGAAAGTGGTTTAATTTTTATAGAATGAATAGAGTTTATTTAGAAGTTTTAAAATCAGCTGATTGGGCCTTGTTTGGGGTGTTGAAGGTGGTTGAGCTGGAAGTTGTTGAATTGAATATTTTTTATTTTATGATTTTTGTAAATTATATTGATTTAGTAAATTGCAGGCCTTTAGATTATTTTCTCTATTTACTATCTTATGAAGTTTACAAAATTGCTGGCCTCAGCGGTGATGGTTGTTTCTTTGACAGCCTGTGAAGATGTGTTTGAGGATGGGAGCCTGCAGCCGGATGGTTCAAAGCCCGCTCTAACGATCCGAAATCCAACCAATAACCAAAAGTTATCAAAGTCGTCAGGACTTCGTGTAAAGCTGACAGCCTCTGACAAAGACAAAGTGAAGGAGTTGCAGGTGCGTGTGCGTGCGGTTGGTGGCGATGCAGACCACATCAACTTTACCACCTTACCAGATAAGAAGATACTCGAATTCGATACGCTGCTGAACGCAAACAACCTGCCACAGGGCGACTATACCTTATGGATTCAGGCCACTGACTTCCGGACGAATGTCTCTACCGGCGAAGTACTGTTTTCAGTGAAGTAAATGGTATACCTGCTGACTATACCTATAGCCATTGTGCTGGTTAGTTCAGCAGGTATACGACTTGCCAGTTGTCGTTGATGGTAAGCGCAGCATCAAAGCTGTTGCCGGTTTTGGCAGAGGTGAAGCCCTTGATCTTGCCGGTTTTGCCTTTGGTGAGTAAAGTACCGATCTGTTTATCAGTAAGCTGCTTGCCACCCATCTCGAAGGGTACTACAAACTGGCAACCCTCCCGGAAGCGACTGCAACCGAAGGCCGTCTTGCCTTTGAGCATGCTGCCCTGCTGGCAACGTGGGCAGGTCGCAAAGAGATCTGCCTCGGGTGTTTTTTCCGCTTTCTCCAACACCACCTGCTTGTTGCCATCTAACTTAAGCGTGGCATCAAAGCTGTTCCCTTGTTCGTCTTTAAATCCTTTGATCACTGGCGTCTTGCCTTTGCTGAGCAAAGCTGTGACCTGTTTGTCGGTCAGGGTTTTGCCCTGTTGCTCGATCGGGATCAGGAAACGACAGCCTTCCTTAAAGCGGATGCAGCCGTAAGCCTTGGAGCCTTTCAGGATGTGACCTTCGCCGCAGGCCGGGCATGCGCCAAGGCCTTTGCCAGGTATAGCCTCCGTGGCGGCTTTCGGTTTTTTTGCAGCGGCTTTTTCTTTGCCAGTTTTGGCAGTTCCTCCTTTAGTAGGGGCAGGCTCTGGCTGCGCCTCCATCGTCACTGTGGCTTTGTCGTACTTCACCTCCTGCACCAGACTCACCACAAACTCCTGCAGTTCCTGCAGAAAAGCCTCAGCCTTAAAAGAACCGCCTTCGATCTGACGCAGCTTGCGTTCCCACTGCCCAGTCATCTCCGCTGACTTCAGCGTCTGGTTACGGATCACTCCGATCAGGTCGATGCCCATCTGGGTGGGTATGATCTTCTTTTTGTCTTTGCGAATGTACTGGCGCTTAAACAGCGTTTCGATAATAGCCGCTCGGGTAGAAGGACGGCCAATGCCGTTTTCTTTCAGCGCTTCTTTCAACTCTTCATCGTCTATCTGGCGCCCGGCTGTTTCCATGGCACGCAACAGGGTAGCTTCGGTATATTCCTTTGGCGGGTTCGTCCATTTCTTGTCGAGTAGCGGGGCATGCGGACCATGCTCGCCTTTCTCGAAGTTAGGCAGTATACCAGCTGTTTCCTCTTCTTCTTTATTCCCATCCTTGCCCGTGCTGCTATCCGACTTTACATCATCAGCACCATAAAGCACGCGCCAGCCCGGCTCCAGGATCTGCTTGCCGCGCACCCGGAAGGTATAGCCCGCTGACTCCGCCATAACCGTGGTGTTGCTCACGATACAATCCGGGTAGAAGGCAGCCAGAAAACGGCGCGTGATGATGTCGTATACATCCGCCTCGCGACCATACAGACTGGCTTGTGCACCGGTCGGTATAATGGCGTGGTGGTCGGTTACTTTGTTGTTGTTGAATACCTTTTTGCTCTTCCGGATTTTGCTCTGCAGCAACGGCGCCACTTCCTGCCGGTAGCCGCTCAAACCCTGCAGAATGCCCGGAATCTTCGGGTAAATATCGTCCGGCAGAAACACAGTGTCCACACGCGGATAGGAAACCACCTTTTTCTCGTAGAGGCTTTGGATGGTTTTGAGCGTTTCATCGGCTGACATGCTCAGCTTGTTGTTGCACTCGATCTGCAGGGAGGTCAGGTCAAACAACTTGGGTGGACTCTCGGTGCCTTTCTTGGTTTCGATATCCGTGATGGTGAGCTCATCTTTTTGGATGGCTTCCAATATCTGCTGACCTTCTTCCTCTTTGTGGAAGCGGCCGTTGGTGCTCGAAAAAGTGGTGTCGCGGTATACCGTCTTGAGCTCCCAAAATGGTTGGGGCACAAAGTTGGCGATCTCGTGATGGCGGTTCACGATCATAGCCAGGGTAGGAGTCTGTACCCGACCAATAGAGAGCGTCTGACGGCCCTGCGCATACTTGAGCGTGAAAAGTCGGGTAGCATTCAGACCCAGCAGCCAGTCACCGATGGCCCGGCTCTTGCCGGCCTGGTAAAGCGAGTCAAATTCAGAGCCTTCGCGCAGTCGGGCGAAACCCTGGCGGATGGCATCCTCGGTAAGCGAGGAGATCCAGAGGCGCTTGAAAGGCTTGCGGTAGTTCGCCTCAGTAAGCACCCAGCGCTGTATCACTTCCCCTTCCTGGCCGGCGTCACCGCAGTTGATCACCTCCTCGGCATTGTCAAGTAGCTTTTTGATGATGTTGAACTGCTGCACCACCCCCTTGTCCTGCATCAGCTTGATGCCATACCTTTCGGGGAGCATGGGCAGGTCGTAGAGACTCCAGCGCTTCCACTCGGGGCGGTAGTCGTCGGGCTCCCGCAGCGTGCAAAAGTGGCCGAACGTCCAGGTGACCTGGTAGCCGTTGCCTTCGTAATAGCCATCCTTACGGGTTTTGGCTCCAATTACCTGGGCAATCTCACGCGCAACACTCGGTTTCTCAGCAATGCAAACTTTCAAGGTATAGGGTAATTTTAGGGTGACTCTAACATTCAAATTTACGCTTTTAGGCTCTAAATCCCTAAACTTGCTTTGTCGTAAACTAAGGCATTATACCATTAAGCGTCAGAAAATGCAGCCAATTGGGAAATACATTATCATTATCGGGGTCGTGATTGTAGTGATCGGGCTTATCGTCTGGCTGGCCGGCGACAAACTGGGCTGGTTTGGCAACCTGCCCGGTGATATTCGGGTGGAACGGGAGAATTTCAGATTTTACATGCCCATTACGAGTATGATCCTGGTGAGTATTTTGCTCTCTTTGCTGCTTTGGATCTTCAGGCGGCTCTTTTAAGGTATAGCCTTTCAGGGATGCCATGCCTTTTATACCTTTGCGGCGTCTGCTATACCTGAAACCCTTATGTTTTTTGTCCTTTCGAAGCTGCTGCAGTATTTCCTGATGCCCATCATCTGGATCGCGGTACTCCTGTTGCTGGCTGTTTTCCTTCGATCAGCCAAGTGGCGACGCATCATGCTGGTGACGGCTACGGTGCTGTTGCTGGTTTTCTCGAATCCATTTCTGGCGAACGTAACCATGCGGGCCTGGGAGTTGGAAGCCGTACCACTGGAGCAGGTGGAAAATTACGACGTGGCCATCATTCTGACGGGCGTGACCCAGGCCATAGGTTTTGCTGATGACCGGGTGCATACCAACAAAGGGGCAGACCGCTTTCTGCATCCGCTCAAGCTCTACCGTATGGGCAAGGTGGACAAGTTTCTGATCACGGGAGGTATAGGCACCGTGGCGATGGACCGTCGACCGGAGGCGGAGATGCTGCAGGAGATCCTGTTATTGGCCGGAGTGCCGCAGGAAGACATCATCATTGAAACCCGTAGCGACAATACTTACCAGAACGCCATCTTTACAGGTGATGTGCTGCAAAAGCACCCAGAGATGGAGCGCCGCCTACTCGTGACATCCGCCTTCCACATGCGCCGCTCCAAAGCCTGTTTCGACAAAGCAGGTATAGCCACCGACGTTTTCCCAACCGATTTCTATACCTCCGAAATCCGCTATACCCCGGATGAGCTGCTTATACCTAATCCTGACGCCTTCCGCCTCTGGCACCGCATCATCCACGAAGTGACGGGTTTTGTGATTTATAAGCTGGTGGGGTATGCGTGATTTACCCCACCCAGATACTCTTTTGGTTCGTGAATTCCCGGATACCGATATAGGAGAGTTCGCGGCCGTAGCCTGACTTTTTGATGCCACCAAAAGGCATTTCAGGGCTGGAGGCGACCATGGCGTTCACAAACATGGCGCCGGTCTCTACCTGTCGGGCGACACGCAAACCACGTTCCTGATTGCTGGTGAATACGGTACCGGCCAGTCCATACTTGTGATCATTGGCTATCCGGATGGCTTCTGCTTCGTCTTTCACCACAAACACGATGGCAACCGGACCAAAAAGTTCGTCTTCGTAGGCTGGTGAACCGGGCTTCGGATCCTGAATGATCATCGGTTTGAAGTAAGCGGAGTCTTTTTCGTGACCGCCTTCCAGCACGACTTTGGCGCCTTTTTGGATGGATTCCTGTACCTGTTGCTCCAACTCCTCGGCCAGGTCTTGGCGGGCAAGCGGACCGTAATCGCAATCCTCTGTGAGTGGGTCGCCGGTGCGGAGAGCCTGCATTTTCTCCTTCATCTTCTCCAGAAAGGCATCCGCTATACCTTCCACCACAATAAAGCGTTTGGCTGCAATGCAGCTCTGGCCCGTATTGACCATGCGCGATTTTACGGCAGTAGTGGCGGCGGCTTCAAGGTCGGCATCTTCGAGGATGATAAACGGATCGCTACCGCCCAGTTCGAGCACGGTTTTCTTGATCTCGCTGCCCGCTTTTTCGGCTACTTTGGAGCCAGCACCTTCGCTGCCGGTCAGGGTTACGGCCTTCACAATGGGATTCTCAATGATCGCATCTACTGCCTTCGAGCCAACGAGGAAGGTATGGAACACATCTTTCGGAAAGCCGGCCTTGTGGATGATCTCCTCAATGGCCAGTGCGCATTGTGGCACATTGGAGGCATGTTTGAGTACGCCTGCGTTTCCGGCCATCAGGGCAGGAGCCAGAAAGCGGAAAACCTGCCAAAAAGGGAAGTTCCAGGGCATGACAGCTAACACCACACCCAGCGGCTGGTAAGCGATCAGGCTACGGCTTGCTCCGGACTCCACTTCTTCGTCTTTCAGGAATTCAGCGGCATGATCAGCGTAGTAGCGGCATACCTTGGCGCATTTCTGTACTTCTGCTATGGCATCCTTCAGTGGCTTACCCATCTCCAGTGTGATGATGCGCCCGTACTTTTCAGCTTCCTCCTCCAAAATGTCAGCACAGCGGTTCATCAGGCGGGCTCTTTCCTCAAAACCGGTTTTTTTCCATTGCTGAAAAGCCTCATCTGCTGCTTTCAGTTTGTGCTGCACCTGATCGAAGGTATGTTCCTCAAATGTTTTGATAACTTCGTTTGTTGCAGGATTTATTGTTTGTATCGCCATTTGTTTCAGATTCTAGATAAGATGTGCTGTAAATATACGGTTGCCGGACTATTTATGCTGCCAAAGACAATAAACTGATAAAAAAAGGGTTAAATAAAGTGTTGCTAAAGTTCTATTTGCGGGGTTTTGCGGATATTGTTACTTCTTTCGCAAATATTCCCTTTTTTATAGATTGTTTCTTACTAAATTGCCTTCCATTAGAGTTTCGAAGGGATTTCACTCCAGAGATAAAAACTCTTTATTTTAAATTTTTCTTTTGAATACGCTCCAACACGATACCGTCATTTTGCTGTTTGCCCAGACTCCTGAGCAGCAGATCCGCTATAAAACGTTCACGCAGGAGCATGGCCCTGAACTGAACAAGCAAGCGGCTGACCTGCTGTTGCAGCATACCCTGTTTGTGGCTAAGGGCTCCGGTATTCCGCTTGTAGTGATCTACCCGGAGCGGCAGGAGGGAAGCAATTTCGGGGAGCGCCTTGCCAATGCCTTTCAGGAAGTTTACTCGATGGGCTACCAGCGTGTGATTTGCATTGGGGCTGACTGTGTAGACCTGACCCCGGCAGACCTGCTGCTGGCCCAGGATGCGCTTAGCGAAGGCCGGATGGTCGTGGGACCGGGTACAAACGGCGGCGCTTACCTGGTGGGCCTGCACATTGACTGCTTCGACCCCGAGGCACTGGCCATGCTCAACTGGCAAACCGACGAACTGCTGAATGAACTCGTGCTCTATGGATACCGCATGCAGGCCAGTATGGGCAGCCTGACGGTACTCGACGAAAAGACCGAAGCAGGCAGCGGAGCTGACCTTTCCCGTCAATTGAATATCCTCCCCGTATACCATCACCTGCACAGGCAACTCAGCGCTATTCTGAGCTAACCAAACAGGAGTCTTGGTTTCTTGTTACCTTTAAGGTAAATAAGACTTTATTTTTCTATGGATAATACGTATTACAATCCGGCGGACCTGAAGAAATTCGGGAACATCAGTGAGTTGCAGCCAGAGATGGGCCGCAAGTTTTTCGACTACTACGGCGAAGTTTTCAAAGAAGGCGCCCTGACCGAGCGCGAAAAGGCCCTGATTGCCCTAGCTGTGTCACACGCCGTGCAATGCCCTTACTGCATTGATGCCTATACCTCTGACTGTCTGGAGAAAGGTGCCGACGAAAACCAGATGATGGAAGCCGTGCACGTGGCCGCCGCTATAAAAGGAGGCGCTGCGCTGGTGCACGGCGTGCAGATGATGAACAAGATCAAGGACCTGACGATGTAGCCCATGCCTATAACTGTTAAATCGCTGAAGGCGCAGCAGCACCAGTTTGCCAACCCGGCTTACCAACTGGAGGTGCTGCAGCATGCGGGAACGGAAGAAGGCGATTTTCCACTTTTCGGAACTAAGTTGCTCGAGCACGAGCTATACCCTTTGCGACCTACCGGCACCACCATTCTTCAGGTCAACGTGGGCAAGATGTGCAACCAGACCTGCCGCCACTGCCACGTAGACGCCGGTCCGGACCGCAAAGAGATCATGACCCGCGACACCATGCAGCTCTGCCTCGATGCGCTGGCTAAGTCCCCGCAACTCACCACCGTGGACCTGACGGGCGGTGCGCCTGAGATGAACCCTGATTTCCGTTGGTTTGTGGAGCAGCTGTCGGCGATGGGGCGGCAAGTGATCGTGCGCTGCAACCTCACCATCATCCTGGCCAATCCCAAATACCACGACCTGCCAGCGTTTTTTAAGGAACACCGGGTACAGGTAGTTTCCTCGTTGCCATACTTCTCGGCTTCCCGCACCGATGCACAGCGTGGTGATGGCGTGTTTGAGAAATCCATCAAAGCGCTGCAAATGCTCAACAAGGTGGGTTACGGACAAGAGGGAAGCGAACTGGAGCTGAACCTGGTCTACAATCCGTCGGGTGCTTTTCTGCCCGCGGGTCAGAAATCACTGGAGGCGGAGTTTAAGCGGCGATTGAGGAGCGCTTACGACATCGAATTCAATAGCCTGTTTTGCATCACCAACCTGCCGGTAAGCCGCTACCTCGATTACCTAATAGAGAGCGGGAACTACAGCAGCTACATGGAGAAGCTGGTGACGGCCTTCAACCCGGTGGCGGCGGCCAATGTGATGTGCCGGAATACCGTTTCAGTCGGTTGGGATGGTGCACTGTACGATTGCGACTTCAACCAGATGCTGGAGCTCCAGGTACAGCCCGGCACACCGCAACACATCCGCGACTTTGACCTGACCCAGCTCGACGGAAGGCAGATCGTGCTGAACCAGCATTGCTACGGTTGCACAGCCGGGGCTGGCTCCAGCTGTGGCGGCTCCACTGTCTGACCTGCTGCCTATGCGCTATACCTGGCATCATCGGCTATACCTGATTTTACTGCTCTGCCTGCTGCTGTCAGCCTGCCAACAGCCATCAGACGCAGCCTATAACCTAATGCTCCGGCAACTCTATAGCCACAGCGTCGATACCATTTCGGCTATACAAGTGCAGCAACAACTGAGGCAAGGTATAGCGCCTCTGCTACTCGACACCCGCAGTGAAAGTGAATACCAGGTGAGCCACCTGCCCGGTGCCCGGTATGTGGGCTACGAGGACTTTGACCTTTCTGACCTGAAAGACGTACCCCAAAATACACCCCTCGTGGTATACTGCTCGGTTGGCTACCGCAGCGAAAAGGTAGGGGAGCAACTGCAGGCGGCAGGGTATACCCAGGTACGAAACCTGCATGGCGGCTTGTTTGGCTGGGTGAATCAGGGACTGCCTGTTTATGACAAGCAGGGACAAACCACAAAAGTGCATGGCTATACCCGCGCCTGGGGCGTATGGCTGCGCAAAGGAGAGAAAGTATATGATTGAGAAAAACCTGTTAATGCTATTTGTCCGCAACCCGGAGCTGGGCAAGGTGAAAACCCGCCTAGCAGCCAGTGTGGGCCCCGAAACGGCGCTCGATATTTACCTGCACCTGCTCCGCCATACCCGCAACATCACCCAGCACCTGCCCATGGATAAAGTAGTGTACTACTCCGAAAAAGTGGAACAGGACGACCTCTGGCCCACCAGGCACTACCAAAAGAAGCTGCAACACACCGGAGGTGATCTGGGTGAGAAAATGAAACTGGCCTTTGAAGCGGCTTTTGCCGAAGGCTATACCTCGGTGGTCATCATCGGCAGCGACTGTCCGCAACTTACTTCAGACATCATCAGCCAGGCATTTGAAGAACTGAAGACGCATGAAGTAGTCATTGGCCCTGCTTTGGACGGCGGTTACTACCTGCTCGGCATGAAGCACCTGCATTCTGCGTTTTTTGAGAACAAGCGCTGGAGCACAGAGCATGTTTTTCCTGATACCCTGTACGACATTGAGCGGCTGCACCTGAGCCATACCTTGCTGCCCTACCTTTCAGATGTGGACAAGCTGGAAGACCTGCAGGAAAATTGGCCGGAGCTGGGTTAGATTTTACTGCCCCAGCCCAATCTCCTCCAGCCTGTCATACCCATAAATATCCTCCCGAAACTGAATGACCGAAAACTCGTCGGCCCAGGCTGTCATATACACAATAATCAAGGGCACCGGCTTTTTGAGTCGGATGAACTGCTCGTCCTTTTCAGATGCCAGCACCTTCTCGATGCGGTGGTCTGATAGCCCGCTCCGTTCCTGCAGCAGGTATAGCGCCAGGTCTTCGGGATTTTGCAGCCGGATGCAGCCATGGCTGAAGGCTCTTTTCTCGAGGGAGAACAGGTGTCTGTCTTTAGTGTCGTGCAAGTATTGGCTCACGCGAGTATCGAAAAGAAACTTCATTTGCCCCAGTTCATTATGCGGCCCCGTTACCTGCACGATCCGGTAGTTGAAGTCCGAGGCGCTGACGGTGCTCCAATCCATATCCCAAGGGCTTATTTTTTGCCACCCACCTAGCGGCTTGGGTCGGAACAGCTCCATGTCACGGCTCTCTAAGTAGCCGGGGTTGCGTTTGAGCAGGGGCAGGATCTCTTTTGAGGCGATAGAGTTGGGGATGTACCAGTAGGGGTTAAAAACAATCGTATGCAGCTTGGTGTGGTTGACGATGGTCGGCAGGTTGGGTTTGCCCACAATGGTGCGCAGGTATAGCTGCACGCTGTTCTGGTCGATCAGCCGCAAGGTATAGTCAGGTATGTTGATGATGATGAAGGGCTGTGGCAGGTCGTGACTGAATGCTTCCCAGCGGTACAGGCTGTTCTTCAACTGCCGCAGCCGCTGCAGGGGTGGCACATTGAGCGCAGCCACGGTGCGCGGTCCTACAATGCTGTCGGCTTTGAGTGCGTGCCTTGCCTGAAAACGCACGACGGCCGCTGCAAGCTTAAGGGTATAAAGCGTTGTGCTATCGGTGGTGTCAGAGCTGGCCAGGTCGCCGGTCAGGAGCAGGTTGGCGCGCAGGTCCGGGGTGTGCCGGCTGGAGTCACCGGGGCGGAGCAGCAGCTTATCGGGGAAGGTATGCCAGGTGCGGTTGCTCAGATCCTGGTAATGCGCGATGGCCTGGCGGAGTTGCTCTTTCTGATCCGGCACCAGCAGCCATACCTCCGTAGAGTCGCTGGCTATACCCGAGAGCGAGTACAGAAACAGCGAAACAATGAAAAGCAGGCGTGCCATGGGCGTAAAGAAAGCGGTGGTATTAAAATGTACGCAAGCGGCAAAAATAAGACGCTAGCCTCCGTGTTTTAACAACTTATAGGATAGATTGGTTTGCTTGCAGGAAAGGTATAAATTGGCTTATCCGGCATGGCAATAAACAAAGCCGACGGAAGGGCTGTATAATAACCCAATGCATCGCTAAAAGCACGACGAAACCAGCCCATGGCAACAACAATAGACAAAAGCACACTGGCCTTTCTGGCCGATCTGACACAAAACAACAACCGCGAGTGGTTTCAGGAGAACAAGTCCCGCTACGAAGCTGCCCGCAAAAACTACCTGGGCTTTCTGGACGAACTGATGGAGGAGATGGCGCTTTTCGAACCTGTGGCGATCGGGCAGAAGGGCAAAGACCTGGTATTCCGGATTTACCGGGACGTGCGCTTCTCCAATGACAAGCGACCTTACAAGGATCATTTCGGAGCCTACGTAGCCGAAGGCGGACGCAAGTCTATTTTGCCAGGCTACTACCTGCACCTGTCCGCCAACAACAATTCCTTCCTGGCCGGTGGTCTGTGGATGCCACCTGCTGATTATTTGAAGGCGGTGCGTCAGGAGATTGATTACAACCTGGAGGAGCTGGAACGCATCATTCAGGCGCCATCATTTA
The DNA here is from genome assembly GCF_947502515.1 of uncultured Pontibacter sp. NCBI lineage: Bacteria > Pseudomonadati > Bacteroidota > Cytophagia > Cytophagales > Hymenobacteraceae > Pontibacter > uncultured Pontibacter sp. The sequence continues at coordinate 217,616 of NZ_CANNAI010000005.1, forward strand.
AGGAGCGCTTCGGCAACATACAAGGGGAGCAGCTCAAGACCACGCCAAAAGGCTACGACAAAGACAATCCCGCCATCGAGTACCTCCGCTTCAAAAGCTGGAACGCCGTCATGCCGATATCTGACAAGGTGGTGCTCAGCAAGGATTTTATGAACACAGTATTGGAGGGCTTTAAAGCGGTGAAGCCTTTTAATGATTTCCTGACAGCGCCGATACGGGATATTGGGGAGGAGTAGGGGTTTATTTAATAATCCACATTAAGAGAATTCCAAATGCCATGAAAGTAGCCATCATTATGGAGCAGCCAGGCTTAGTTGTTTTCTTAAGGCTTATGTTGGGTGTGAACGTTCTTATCAAAGAAAGGTCCTTCTGTTCAAGATGAGGCTCGGAAAAAGAAAACTCCTTTTCACCTAAAACCTGAAACTCTTCTCCGGAAGCGAAGCCCATTTTGATGGTGCTTTCATATTCTTTGAAGACAGCATGTACGTTATCGCCCTCTGTATCCTGCTCTGAAACATAGACTAAAGCTCTTTGACCAATATATCTCTGGGGTAGATTATCTGCGGCTGTTACGGTCCAGTACCCAAAGACCTTCGCTTTGAAATTGTCAATTTCAGGGTATGTCAGGTAATTCACGAAGTACTTGAATCTTTCAAAATCGGGTTGATTTGAAAAAAACAGTATATAGAGTTCTTCTTTGGCAGTTGACTTATACAATGTGATTCCATTGGTGAAACCAGAGTCAGCGTAAAGATCAGTCAGTTGTTGAACAGCTGTAATGATGTCTTCCTGGCGCGGGTCATGGAGCAGTATGTAGTTGGTTGATTCCATAAGTATCAAACTATTTCAGGGGCATTGTTATACTAGTCAGATCGTAGTAGCCCTTAAAGCTTTTCTGAAGCAGAATTTTCCCGTTGCACTTAAATTTAAGGTTACTTGTTTAGTAGTAGCTATTACCAGTTTTCTTTCAATCGGTAAACCTTGCCTGACTCTTCTAGTTCATCATCCAAACTGTCATCATATTGGAAATTCTGCACTTGCCATTTATCTTTTGGCTTATAAAAGACAAAAGTAAATCGTACAGGTTGCCGGTCATATCGAAGCATGTAGCTAACGAGTTTATAGCTTTCTCCAACACTTTTTTCCGTGATCTTTTCGTAGCCATAGTAATCTCCTACCAAGCCCAGAAAGCTGCTCAATTGTGTTTTAATTTTATCAATCCCATCCTTGTTTCTATCCATCATCCATTTGTTGGTTTCAAAAGCATAGTCAATGGCTTTATGTGGGGATTTTGCATAGGCTTTGAAAAATCCTTCGGCAATCTCTTCAGTTGTTATTTGTGCTTTCAAAGTGTTAGCCGATAGGATAACTAACAGCGATAATGCAAGGAGTTTGAATTTCATGCTTATTTGTGTTCTATTTATATTAATTACAATGTACTTATGCAGCGGATAGGCTGGCGTTGCCAAAGCTTTTGTTTTGCAACGTGTTATGAATAAAGATTCTAATGATTTCAGTTACACTTGAAAGTCTTCCTCATTCTTAGAGTCACTTTATTTAAATCATAAATTGCCTCATCTGAGATTCTGCTTAAAACCAATTTCCTCTCCTCAAAGAGTTTATTGTATTTATTTGAATTTTCACTTCTTGAGACTTTCGTCAATTTTAATGTTTCAGCTATTTTGTCGTGCAATTGTTTTGGCTGTTTGCTATCCATTAACTGCGCGTCTAAGAACTTGTCAGCTTGGCAGCTATTGGCGTAAATAAATAGGTCGATGCAGGTTAATTTCTTATCGGTTGAAGTTATCTGCTCATATTTAGAAATAAGCTTGTCTATGTACAACTCAGGCTGGTATCTTGGAAGCAGAAACTTGAGTCCCTCACCATAATTTAAAGTTAAAACATGCTGAGGTATAAAGGCATAGAAAGTAGTGTCATCCAGTACATGCAAGGCTGGGTCAATGATATCTGCACCTTTCAGGGACAATGATAGAAGGTGTTTCAGGTATATATCTCCAGGTAAGTCCCTCAAGTCTGCTTTAACCAATGCATCGGCAACTAACTGTATATCCTTCGGTTCCTGGCTGATTTCCAATAACAGCACGCCCCCATCAAAGTAGAAGTAAGGGTTATTGCCCTCTCGCCTAAGCTCATTCCTTAGAGGTTCTATGTATTTCTCTTTATCATTAATAACTAGCTCAAAGAATTTATCAAGCTTTGGGTATAGCGCTTTCTGCTCCTCAGAAGTCAACTTATGTGGATAAAAGTTAAACACTTTTTCAACTTCGCTGTGAAGTTCCTGGCCGAAAGCATTCAGTGAAATGCCTAATAAAAGGCCGATAATGAATAATCTCATTTTATTTTTAATAACCTTCTTAACTAACCGCTTATAGAATTACACACCCCACTAATGGCTCTATATGTAGGGTAATTCATATAATTTCTAAAAGCAGCTTCTGACCACGAAATTAGAAAAGCGGGCCATCCTTTAAGCCAAGCCAAAGCTTTCAGTCCTTAATCCCCCATAAGCCGCTATACCCTGCAGGCATTCGAAAGCTTGATGTTGAACACTGAAGGATACTGCGCCATCAGCTCTCCCATTACCTTTGTGAGATGGGGCATCAACTCGTCGTATTCCCCCGTAATCAGGGTGCTCATGGTACCGATCTCTACAGTGAACTTTGTGCGTTGCAACAGCTCCAGCAAATGGTTGATCGGTGTGCTGAAATCTTCTGTCAGGGGATAGTAGCTGATTTCCAGGGTAACCATCATGGCTTATCGGATTTTCTGAACGGCTGCTGCCATAAATACCGGGTGGATATAGCGGGCCTCGGGCGTGCCGTCAATCAACTGAAAATCGTGGGTGAGGTGCACACAGTACCTTGACTCTGGCTCACCAAAAAGCTGCAGTTTAGCGGTCAGCTCCTCAGGTGTCATAAAGTTGGCGTGTCGGAAGGTTTCGTCGCGTGGCTGGGTGAGCGCCAGCACGGAGCGGGCATTGAGGGCGCCAAGTAGCAGCCAGCCACCCGGTTGCAATACCCGGTATAGCTCCCGCAGCGCACAGTCCTGGTCCTCAACAAACTCCAGCATTGTGATAGAAGCCACCACCGGAAACTGTTCATCCTCAAAAGGCAATGCATGCACATCTGCTTTCATCAACTGAGCATCCAGCTTTTTCTCAGATGCAATGCTGAGCATGGCCTCTGATGCGTCTATACCTGTCACGTTAAAGCCCTGCTCCAAAAAGTAACTGCTCCAGTGCCCGGTGCCGCAACCCGCTTCGAGCATGGCTCCCCGTGGAATGCGCTGCAACAATTCGGAGACAACCGCTTTTTCGAGGAGGTCTACGTGCTGCCCCATGTCGGTGCGGTAGTAGTCGTCGTAGCTGTCGGCGATGTCAGGCCTTGCAAAAACATTCAAGTAAACGGTGGGGGCATGAAGCGTAAAAAAAGACATAGGCAAATATATTACATGAGCAATATATCATTTTTGCTCAAACAGATGAACAGTGTAGTCGATTAATTGTTGCCCGCCTGCTTTGCCATGCCCCGGAATAACGTGTTTTACCTGCGGGAAGGTGGCTTTCAGCTTCGCCACCGTTTGTGGCCAGGCCACCGTGTCAGCGTCGGCCAGGTTGCCTTTGCCAGCACCTACTTCCTTGATCAGGCAGCCGCCAAACATGGTCTGCGCCTTCGGGAAGTAACCCACTACATTATCCTGCGTGTGTCCTTTGCCAGGGTATAGCACCAGCACCTTTTCGTTTCCGACCTCCAGCGTCAGCTCTTCCTCGAAGCCATGCTTTGGCACAGCTGAATGATTAGCCTTTGCCAGGGCAATAGTCCTATGGCTGGCGTAGGACGGAATGCCACGTTGCTCAAAGGCCTGCAGACCGCCCAGGCAGTCGTCGTGAAAGTGCGTGGCGACAACCGCTTTTACCTGACACCCCAGACTTTGCTCCACCCATTCGATTAGCTCCAGGGAAGCCTGGTCTGTTGGCGGCGTGTCAAAAATGATGGCTTCCTGCTGATCGATCACCACCATACCGTTGCAGGGTACTTTGCCGAAACTCTGGGTTTCCAGAAAGGACAGGTGCTGGTATACCTGGTCTGCTATCTTGTGTACTTCCAGTGTTTCGGAGGTATAGCTCTGGCTGTCGCTGGCGGCTATACCTGAGTTGATCTTTTCCGCAGCAGCCCGCCTGTCTGTTGACTTAGGAGATTGGCAGGAGAGCAGCATCGTGAGCAGGAGCAAGTGGTAAGGTTTCATGGACAGAATCAGGTCTAGAAGTTGAATTGATAACTCCTGCCAGTTGCCGCATTTCTCAGCAGGAGCAATGACAGGTAATTTAATGATAATTCAGCACAGCGCACACATACAAGTGGACGGTTATTGCAGCTGGTGCGGATGAAGCTGCTGTTTCGTTACTGGGACTAAGCCAGGTATCTTGCTCCAGAAAATCGTAACGGCAAAAGCAGCGATCATGTAGTAGAGCTTAAAGTCGGATTCCGTGCCCACCACGGGCAGGCCATAGTTCAAGAAAGCATGAAATAAGGTCAGGAAAAGGAGGTTTCGGGTGCGCAGGTATACCAAAGCCAGTAGCAATCCGCTCATAAACAGCTGGGCCTGGGTGCTGATCATGGTAGCGATGGCTACGTCGAACCGGAAAAGATCTCTGGGGAGGTGGATCAAAGCAAACAGTAATTGTGTGGAAAGTACGGCGAGCAGTAGGGCCACAAACCTGGAAGCTATTTTCTGCCGAAGCAGCAGGTATGCTTGTGGTATCAGATATACCCTGAACAGCAGCTCTTCTACAAAGGCATTGAGCATGATGTTGAACGTGAAAACGCCCAGGGTTCTGGCGGTAGCTCCAATAGTCGCAAATTTAGCATGAACCGCTAAGCCATCCGTTCCTAATAAAGCACCGATTGCCAATGCAACCGTTACGGCCAGGTATAGGAACGCCGCCACCGCAAACCCGCTGGCAATATCCCGTCCTCTAAGACTCAGGTGCTCAGGTTGTACCGGATCACGCTGTTGCAGGAAGTACAGAAACACAAGCCAGATCAGGTATACCACCAGCACCATCCCTACAAAGTATAGCTGATTATCGAGCAGGTCACGAAGCTTGTCAGACAGGAAGAGTAAGTTGAGCAACGAAGTGATGCACAGGATACCTGCCAATACCAGTACAAGAGTTCTGGTCCTGCTGTGAGGTATGCTTTCAAAGTACTGGTAGAGCTTTTGCATGCTAGTGGATAGTATCAGGCTTAAAGATCACTTCGTTTGCGCAACACTTTGCCGGGGCAGGTTGGCGTGCTTTTTCTGTTGGCGGTACAGGTATAGCTCGGCCAGCAGCCAAAGTCCGACCAGGGTATACTCCAGGGCCACAAGCCACAGGTTTTCAGTATAGGCACTGGTGCGGTAGGCGGAGTAACTGAAAATAGCCAGGCAACTCCAGACAGTGGCGTAGCGGAAGTGGCTCAGGGTGGTCAGCGCAACAAGCGTCGTGATATACCAGGGGTGCACCGTGGTGGCTAGCAGCAGGTATACGGTTAGGGCCGCCGCCATGTAGCCGGCCAGTCGGCGCACCGAGCCCAGCTTCTTCACCGCCGCCATCGACAAAATAGCTAAAAATGTTGCCAGCGAAAGCAGAGGCCCAATCACAGCAATCTGATTGTAGCCTGTCAGCTGATAGCCTAGCCATCGGAGCAGGTAGTAGACGCTGGCATTGAACTCAAAACGCTGAAAATACAGATCGATGCTCTGCCAGATATTGTGCAGCACCTCCCACGAAAGCAAGGGCTGAAAGAGCAGCAACAGAACAACAATCATCACTACACCAAAACTGATAAAGCACTTAAGGCCCAGCTTGCGCCACACAAAGGGCAGGAACATCAGCGGCAGGAGCTTGCTGCCGACGGCCAGGGCAAAAGGTACCGCCGCAATGAGGTAGCGCTGGTAATGCAGCTGGTACAGGAAGAGCAGCAGGAAAAAGATCAGCAGCGCTTCCATGTGCAGGTTGCCTGTCAGCTCAAGGATCACCAAGGGGTTGAGGGCGTAGATATGCACGTAGCGATCGGGCAGGGCCATGCGGCGCAACAGACGGAGCAAAAGCAATATGGAGCCTGTCTCAACAGCAAGGATGATCACCCGCATCACCAGGATGCTGCCCGTTAGACTATCAGGCGAGAGGGCGGCTGCCAGCCAGAATACACCTTGCAGCACTGGTGGGTATACCGAAAAGTAATGCTGGGAATTGAGCTGCAAAAACAGTTCAGCCGTGAGGCCAGGTATAGCAGGGGCCTCTTCGCCTGCGAACTGTGCCGGCAAGTATAAGTAAGGGTTCTCACCGGCCAGCAGCAGCCGTCCGTCCCACACAAAGCGGAAGTAGTCATCGGATAGTGCAGGTATAGCAAAGAGGAATAGCAGTCTGAAAAAGAGACCGGCCCCGATGCCGTGCCATACGTTTAGCTTCTGGTTGGTGACATAGGCGTAAATGCCGTAAGCCAGCAAAGTGAGCAGCAGCAATTGCGTAAAGTTTTCGCGTGGGGTCGCATAGCCCAGCGCCAAGTATACCAGGGCTGACATCCCCAGCAAGGAATAAGTTGCTATGTGCTTTCGGGCAAGGGTCATGCGCGACGGCTATGGTTGAGCGAGTATACGAAAACGGCACCAAAACCGAGCATCAGCATCACATGAAAAGGCAGCAAACCATAATCCTGCAGCTGAAATCCCATCACGACACCGTACCCGAAATAAAATGCCAGCAGCCCCTCGAGCACAGTAACCGGATGGAGGCTGGTAATGGCATAGGCGTGCTGGCGCCAGGAGTCGTGGCGGTGCTGCAGGTTGTGCTTGGGTGTGCGGATAAAAGGCGTTTTACGGCCCAGGTAGCCCTCCAGTACTGCCACCGTGTTGTGCAGCGACATCCCCATAGACATCGAAAGAAACAGGAAAAACTCAGGTATAAAGCGCCTGGTGGTGTACCATACCGAGCCTGTTCGCTGGTACAGGGAGGTCCAGTAAAAGGCCAGCAGGGCGAGCAGACTGATGATCAGCAGGGAGCCCAGTGCGAAAAGCAGTTCGAGCCCCGGCACACTGTGTTTCAGGTATAGCATCGGGAGGCTGAGCAGGGCGGTGAGCAGTACGCAGACAAAGATACTGCTGTTGAGCAGGTGAAAGACCGCATGAATTCGGGTAGAAAATGGGATGGAGGCGTGTAGTACTTTGCCTAGGTGTTTGCGGGCGGTTTCGGCAGCGCCTTTGGTCCAGCGGTACTGCTGCGACTTAAGTGCTCCCATGGCGGCAGGCAGTTCGGCGGGGGCTTCTACACCCTGTAGGTAGCGGAAATGCCAGCCCCGCAACTGAGCACGGTAGCTCAGGTCCAGATCTTCGGTCAGGGTATCAGACTGCCAGCCACCGGCGTCTAGGATGCAGCTTTTGCGCCATACTCCGGCCGTTCCGTTGAAGTTGATAAAGTGCCCGCCACTGTTGCGCCCAACCTGCTCTACCGTAAAGTGCGCATCCAATCCAAAAGCCTGCAGTCGGGTGAGTAGCGAGTAGTCCTGGTTCAGGTGACCCCAGCGGGTTTGCACGACCCCCACCTGCTTGTGACTGAAAGCAGGTATAGTGCGCTTGAGAAAGTCAGGCTGCGGAACAAAATCGGCATCGAATATGGCGATGAAGTCGCCCGTGGCTTGCTGCAGGCCATACTGCAGGGCACCTGCTTTGTAGCCGCTGCGGTCAGGGCGACGCACATGCTCCAGGCGCAGACCAGTGTTGGCGTAGCTAGCCATCTTTTGCCGGATCAGCTCACTTGTATCGTCGGTGGAGTCGTCGAGCAGTTGGATCTGCAGCAGATGACGAGGGTAGTCGAGAGCGGCCACGGCGTCAATCAGGCGCTCTACCACATAGCGTTCGTTGTAGAGCGGGAGCTGTACCGTCACGGCAGGCCAGGTATAGCTTTCATCAGGTATAGCCTCGGGTGCAGGTATAGTTTTCCGGCGGCTCCAGTAGAGGTAGGTGAGGTGCAGCTGCACCAGGCTGTAGCAGAAGATGAAGGCCAGGCAAAGACCATACACGGCAACAAGAAGAAGCTGAGGGATTGTCATGCGGTGGCGCTGGTTAAGGCTACAGGAGCTTAAATATAGTCAATATAATCTTATACCCGGCCAGCACTGAGCCCTTCACCGTACCCGATACCTTCGACACGCCGATGCGCTTGCGGTAGTTCACAGGCACTTCTGCATACCTTACCTTTTGCTTCGCCGCCCGCGCCTGCATCTCTACCGTCCAGCCGTAGTTGCGGTCGCGCATGCCCAGCTGCTGCAAGGTGCTGAAGCGGATGGCCCGGAAAGGTCCCAGGTCGGTATACCGTACGCCATAGAGCCAGCGCAGCAGGGTAGTGGCCAGCCAGTTGCCGAAGATCTGCTGTGGCATCAGAGCACCCGCCTCCCGCTGCCCCAGTACCCGGGAGCCGATCACCATGTCCGCCTTTCCATCCAAAATAGGCTGTACCACCTGCGGCAGCTCGCCGGGGTAGTCGGAGTAGTCGCCGTCCAGGAACACAATGATGTCTGGCTGCTCCTGAGTGGGCTTGTTGGCTGCGTAGGCTATACCTTTGAGACAGGCATTGCCATACCCGGGTTGGGGCTCGTGGAGCACAGTGGCACCGGCGGCCCGGGCAACTTCAGGGGTGCTGTCCGAGGAGTTATTGTTCACCACAATCACTTCCTGTACCAGTTTGGTAGTTATGTCGCTGATTACGTGTGCAATAGATTTTTCTTCGTTGTAGGTAGGTATGATGACGCTGATTCGGGGCATGCTGCAAATTTGTGCAAAAAATATATGCTAAACTATTGAAGGTCAGGTATGGCTTTTGTAGTAAGAAGTGTATTAACTTTGCAAATTGAACCTTCCGGTATCAGAAAGGTTTTTAGAGAGTAGCTTTTTTAAATTATGAGTAGAGAAGTAGTTAAGATTGGAGATAAAGCCCCTGATTTTGAATTGCAGCGATTGGATGGAGGGTTTTTCCGACTTTACGAGTTGTTGAAGAAGAAAAACGTTGTGCTGTACTTTTATCCGAAGGACAGTTCATCTGATTGTACCAAGCAAGCCTGTGAGTTCAGGGATCACTATGATACCTTCCAGGATCTGGAAACGGAGATTGTGTGCATCAGCTACGACAAGGCCGACGCCCACAAACGCTTTGAGCGGGTGTACCGTCTGCCTTTTACCCTGCTAAGCGACTGTGACGCCCAAATCCGGAACCTGTACGGGGTGCCGCGTAAGTTCGGTATCATGCCGGGCCGGGCCATCTACGTGATCGACAAGAAAGGGGAGGTGCAGTATGTGTTCAACTCGCTGTCCAAACCAGCTGAGCACGTGCAGCAGGTACTGGACGTATTGGACGACATAAACCACGACAGCGTAGCCCAGTACGCCTAAGTTATTTGTATCACTTGAATAAAGCCAAAAGGCCCGGTGTTGTTCGCACCGGGCCTTTTGCATGTTCTTTTTTGGGAGCTAGAATATCAGTTCCAGCTTTTTGTCATTGTAAAACTCCACGCTCAGGAAGCCGCGCTCCTTGGTGAACAGGATGCGCTTTACGTTTGTCGCCTTGCTTGCGTCGTTATTTGTCACTTCATACACATCGGTATACAGCACATCGTTTACCTCAACAGATGGGTAGGTTGGCTGGCCCGGGTTCAGTTTGTACTCGCCGCGTCCATTTACCGCTACCGACACCTCCAGGCTGTTTTCACGCTTCAGAAAATAAGTAGCAATGCCCGGGCTAGTGTTCGTATTCGTGTTGCTTCTGGTAATATCCTCCATCACGCTGTAAGCCTGCACATCAAAGTGACCGATGCAATTATCGGAAATGTTGTAGCCTTCGCCTGGTACCTGCTCCGCTATCAGCGCTGTGTTAGTATACGTAACGGTGTCACCTGTTTCGTTCAGAAAACGGATGGTGTCATTGCGGTCATAGACCAGCCATTCCACATCTTTTTCGTCAAATTGGGTAGTAGTGGTGTCGCAGTCTTTGCAAGAGGTAAAAAGAAGTGTTGCCAGAATAAATACTCCGAAAAGTTTAATACTGTGTTTCATTAGGGTGAAATTTGATTGTAATGGTAAATGTTTAATTGTCGCATATCAGGTATAGCTATACCTAATGGTAAGATTCGTTTTGGAGGCAAAGCGTTGCAAGCCGTTACAAAAATTATTGTTACAACTTGGCTGGTAGGGTGAGCAGGGCTTAGGGTGTGTATCGGGTAAAGGTGCGGCCATTGAAATAAGCCACCTGCAGAAAGCCAAACTCGCGATTGAACAGGATGCGGCGCACGCCGGTAGCCGTGCTATCCGGATTTGTCAGATCGAACACATTCTGGTAAGTTACGCCGCCAACGGGAAGGGTGGCATGGTCTGGTGTGTTGACATCTGGTATGCGAAGCTCAGCTCTGCCGGCTACTACCAGGCTCACACGAATAGAATCGGGCATGCGCACGGCTACAACTGTCAGGGCCGGAAAGCGACGGTTATTGTGCTGCATGACGCTGGTGCGGCGGGTATAGTACTGCTCTATGCACACATCGGCCGGGCCAAATCCGTCGCCAGGTATAGGATCGGAGTTAACCCGGGTGTTCAGAAACACGCGAATTGTATCAGGTGTGTTACTGTCAACCATGAGGAGGCTGTCCCGGGCATTGTACACGGTCCAGCTGCTATCGCCATTTTCAAACTGCGCTACTTTTGTTTCGCAGTCGTTGCAGGAGCTAAGCCACAGAGAGGCGCCGAACAAGGACAGGTATAGTAGTAAGCGAATTGACTTCATAGGTTCATTGGCTATACTGCAAATTAACGAACTTAATCCGGTTGATAGTCTATAAAACGCAGATTAGTGAATGGAGATAGGCAGAAAATGAAAGCAGCCGGGTGTTTGCCCGGCTGCTATTCAAGTTAAATCACACTGAAAATTTTATTCTCGAACCCTTACCCATACAGGCTCTGGTTTGAGAGCTGGTCTGAACACCAGCCAAAGTATTACACCCAGAAGGGTACCTGTCATGAAAGTCGGAACTACTACCAGCCATCCTATCACACCACGGCTTTCCGCATCATGGTAGGTCCACACCAGCATAAAAATCACCAGTAAAGAGTAAATGGCAAAGGTTAAGAAAAAGAGTAAACTAGCTATATCAGGCAAAATCGTTTCCATTATCAAATATTTAAGTATCACATAAAGAGGAACATAGCCCCTACATTATTTTAAACCTGAAAAGCTATGGATTTGTTTATAACTATTCTAATACAATGATATGAATATGGGTGATATGGAAATGATATATTGTATTTATTCTTCCGGTCAGGTATAAAAAGAGAAAAGCCACCCCCATGAAGGGATGGCTTTTGCTCGGGGTTTATAATATTATTTTCTGATGATCACCTTGTGGGTACTGCTCTTGTCACCATTTAGTACTGTGAAATAATAAATGCCATTTGTCAGATCCTCCAGCGGTATAGTTGCTCCGCTACCGGCGTCTTCAGCTGCAATCTCGTGTTGAGCCACCTGCTGTCCCAGGGCGTTGGCAACGGTGATTAGCACAGGGCCAGCTGCTTTGTCGGACAGCTTCAGGCTGATTCTGTTCTGAGCCGGGTTCGGAAACAGTATTTCGCGGGTTTCTGCAGCCTGGGCCGTGAGCACACTGCTCTGCGACAGACTGCCTGCTTTCAGCACGAGCGTTTCGGTGGTCGCACTGACATCTCCTCCAAACCGGGAGCTAACGTAGGCCGTGCTGGTAACCACAGTTGGGTTCGATACGATGTCCACGTCATCCACATACCAGCCGGTAGCACCCGTGAGTACATCGGAGCCCATGCGGAAGCGAATCAGCACGTTTTGTCCTTTGTAGCTACTCAGGTCCACAACGGTTTGGATGTAGCCGTCGCTGTTGCCTGTAAAGGCCGGCCCCACAATAGTGGAGGCGTTGAGCAGCGGGATTTCGCTGTTGTATCCGTTCTGTATCATTTTGCTGCCCAGGTTGCTCCAGGTGAGGCCACGGTTGGTGCTGATCTCGACTACGCCGCCGTCAAACCCGTCTTCGGTGGCATAACTGTGCCAGAAGCGCAGCAATGCATTCTCGCCTACAGCAACCGGTTGCGCCGTGATCAGGTACTGATCGCTAAAGGCATCCGGGTCCACAGCAAACCAAGAGCTCGTGCCGCTGTGTGGGTTCTTCGTGCTCAGTTTCCAATCACTCAGGCCAATGCCGCGGGCTGTCTTCCACTTGCCGGTGCCGCTTTCCATGTCATCGTGGAAGAACACGGTCGTGCCGGTGCCTTTGTTCACGCGCACCTTGAAAGTACGCTCCAGTGTCTCACCCTGCGCCATCTTCACCGATTTGAAAGTAACCACACCTTTTGTCAGCTTAGGGGCATCTGTGCCTGACTCCTGTACAAATACAGTCCCATCTGGCAGCGGATTAGTGATCGATACATTATTCACAGCGCCTTCCGTTTCATTCGTCACGGTGATCCTGTAAGTCAGTTCTGCCCCGTCAGTTACCGGAGAAGGGGTAGCTTGCAGATTTATAGCGAATTGTGGTTCGCAGGACGGCGGCATGTCAAAGGCTTCGGTACCGTCGGTGAGGTCGTTGTTGCTGCCCTGTGTGGCACTGTAGCCGAGGCCGCGCTTGGCAAAAGCACGCCAGATGTGACACTGGTTGGCACCGCCATTGTTAATGCGGTCGGCAGCCAGGATGGCGTCACGGGCATCGATAAAGCCGGGGCTGCATGGCTGCAGTTTCAGGCCGTCCATGACCAGCTGCAGGGCAATGTTGTTGCCGCCTTTGCCATTGTGCAGGTCCGGGTCATAGCCATACTCCTCAATCAGGTTCCAGGTCATATCCCAGAGCATCGTCGCCCAGATGAAACCTACACCATGCGGCACAGAGATCTCCGGGTTGGCGATCATCTTGTAGGTATAAGGGTTGATGCCCATGTCGGTGCTATAAGGAGCAGGGCGGATACCGTTACCGTCCGTGCCCTCGGACATTACATAAGTACCGATGCCACGGCGCTGCGTACCCGTGTCACCATCGCGCATGGTCATGATCAGGCCAAAGAAGTCGCTCCAGCCTTCGCCGCCCTGCTCAGCACCTGACAGACACTGCGTGCTCGGGCCACCGGTGAGGCGGGTAGAGATACCATGACCATATTCGTGGGCGATGATACCGTTGTCCAGGTCACCGTCACGCATCGGAGGTACGCCGCCTTCCAGTCGCAGGGCGCCAACCAAATCTTGGGCCAGGACTGCTTTCAGTTTATCGCCGTCGGCTTTGCTGATCATGATAGCAGGTATCAGCACAAGCGCACCTGTTTCATCGCCACCCATCGACATGGCCGGACCGTCTATGTTGTTCACAACGATAACTCCCGTGGCACCTGAAGCCTGCGCATTGAGCGCCTTGGAGATAAAAGAGCAGTCGCCGCGGTCTACCAGGGCAATATTACCAGTGATTTCCGCCTGGTTGTTGAATGGCAAAGGAACAGAACCAGCCGGCAGCTCAGGAGCACCGTTACAGCCATTTGCCGGGTCAGCCATCACGATCTTGCCGGATACGCCCTTTTCATCAATTGCCGGACCAAAAGCCGCCTGCACCCCGGTATAAGAACCCGCAACCGAGGAAGGAGCTGTGATATGAAGCAGTTTGGCAGGTACGGAAGAGGTCCACAGGTACATCTGCATGCGGCCAGGTATACCGTCCTGCAGCGTCAGGAAGTTGGCATTGTTGGTACCGCCGCCATCCTGTGCCTCTGCCATAACAGCGTCCAGTCCCATACCTTCACCAGAGAAGTTTTTCTGCTGAAAGTTGCCACTGGCTTCATCAAAACCATAGAGGTAAAACAGGTCATGAATAATGTTGTTCCAGTAAAACAGGTTGGTAGTGGCTGCCTTTACATAAGTATCTGGTTCTTTGGATAGGTCAAGTGGAAAGTCGAAGTTGAGGCCGAAGCCGCCGTCGGGGCTGGTGCCGGCATTGGCGCCGAGGCGGTCTTCGTAGGCGTGCACGTTGTTGCCTTTGGTGATGGTGTAAGTTAACAGGCCGTCGTTGTGCCAGCCCAGCGGAGAGGCAAGCGGGTTTTCCTTGCCGGTCACCAGGGTTCTGTCGCCGTGGCTTGGTGTCTCGAAAGGCGCATCGTATACGCGGTAAGTACCGCTGGAGGCAACTGCAGCAGCAGCCACGCTACGCGGTGCAAAAGCCTGGGTATAGAAGTCCTGCTGTGCTTTCAGGCGCTCAGCTTTCGTCGCTACGCGACCCTGTCTGCTCTGCTTTACAATGGCCATTTTCTGGTGCGGGTCGTCTGTTACCACAGGCAGTCCCCAGTTATCGTGAATGACGAGGTCCTGCTGTTTCAGTACTTGGCCGGTGGCAGCGTCAATGCTCATGTTCCAGTAGTGCCGGGCATCTGTGTTGTAGATGTCCACTTCCCAGGCCAGGCGCACATCACCGTTCGGCATGGGCTGGTACACCAGTTTGGCAGGTATAGGCTCCAGCGAAATTCCTCCATCAGTCAGCACCACGGCCTTGGCGGCGGCAGGTAGCTTAGGAGAAGGGGCCTTGCGCTCTTTTAATTTGATCGTCTGCATAGGTGTGAGCTTGAGAGCCGCTGCTGCTGCGTTGGCGGCCCGTTCAGGAGAGAGGGCTGCCGCATTGCCCTTGATGGCACCGCGCAGATTAGGTATAAAGCGGTTGCCCATGTTGATCACATTGCCCTCACGGTCGATGTTGATGTTGATGTTCGCATCCACTACTTCAATGCCCTGGTGGCGCTGGCGGAGGTAAATGTGCGTGATACCGTTGTGCTTGGAAGTATACTGGTCAGTGACCACATAGTCGGAGAGGTCGGCGGCATTGAGCTTGTAGTCCGCCTTGGTCTGGTCGATGTGCCGCAGGGCGACGTCGAGGGGAGACTGGGCAAGTACATTGCCCGATGCCAATAACAGAATCAATCCCAGCAGATACAGGGGATTGCACGTTAATTTTAGTTTCATAGAGGAGAGATTAGAATTAGAAATGCTACATAAGGTATTCTTTACTAGGTGTTGTAGATTGGATTTTGGTGTCGTGCTTTGTATTATATAAGTATGGGTGATCTGTCGAAAGCAGGAGAATCTAAATAGGCATTTTCCTGTTTTTCGCTGACATTGATGCATTTACGATGCCGGATAATATCAGGATTTGTGCGTCATAACATCGTTGTATAGCTGATTGTATGCCTTTTTGCACCTTTTGGAGATTCTGTTTGGGGAGTTTGCCAGGCCGTATAAAACTGACAGTTCTGAGAGCGTTTTGAGTGTTACGAAGGGCGAAAGTGAAGGAATGAGAGGTAGGGAAGGGATAATTTTACAAAGTAATTACGGCTAAGTATTGTATTATTTTATAAAGTCTGATTGGGAATAAAAAATAAGGAATAGGATATAATCTATCTATAAACTGCTGCTCTGTGACTGAAATATTGGATTAAAATTCTTTTAATAAAATTTAAACATTTTTGCAGATCAGTTGTTGCGTCCGTCATTTGGCTTATAACTGCGCATTATATTTTCTAGAATCTCCGTCAGGTAGCTTCCGCTTTGCGGACCGTAAAAGTTCATGGAACGAGTCTCGTATTTCTTCAAATGGTAATGCCGGTCAGGTGTTATATAGCCGATGTACCCGCCATTGAATCCGGTCACGACAACAGGTCGACCATGCTGCTCCAGTTCAGGTGTAAGCTCGCCCGAATAGTCAGCCGGAACGCCAAGCAGCACTGCATCGCCAAGCAGCATACTATTAATATAGGTCGGGTATTGGCCGAACAGCCCATTAAACAAAAATGGAGCAAAACGGTAGTTGGCATTGAGACGCCACTGCGGCCGGGGCAGCAGGAGGGTATGTCTTCCGTAACCGAGCGGAGCAGTGGGTTTAAGCTTAACTGCCGGCAGCTTCTCTACTATGGCAGCTGCCAGCTGCTGTCCGACGGCAGCTGTGCTCTCGTAGGTGTCGCCGTGGGGTGCCACTACGGCCTGACTGCCAACCGCGCCAGCTGCAAAAGCAGCAAAGTCCACACTTTTTTCCAACTGGTCTACCAACTCCCCCGGATAGTCTCGCGAGAGCACCGGGTCCATAGAGGGCAGGATGGTGGGGTGCGCTGCGAAAGTGGCCAGCACGGCTGTTTTACCGTAAGCCTGCTCTATTTTGAAAAAACGAATGGTTGTATCTCTTCCAGTTAAAAAACCTGTCAGGCGGTTGCGTACCAGGTGGGGCGCATAAGCGATGCCGTATCCGAGTCGGGAGGCTTGCTTGTTCTGCCTGGCCAGCTGTATGCTCTGCACAATATGGGCAGTCGTCTGCTGCACCAGTTGCCTGCTATACCTGCCAGCCATGAGCCGGCCTACCAGCTTTTGTCCCCAGCCTCCGAAGCTGGTATGCGTATGGGTGGCGCTCAGATATACCTGTCCGGGACTGAGTTCCAGCGCGGCATATTCCTCCTCCAACGCAGCAGCCACCGTCATCGGTGCAATGAGCATATCCAGGGCCACAAAAATGACCTCTGCCTGGCCGTTGTCAAAAGCAAAGGTGCGAACCCACACCGAGTCGTGCACGGCGTTATAACGGAGCCCTTTGCGTTTGCCGTAGCCAGCCAGTGGACTTCCCACGGGAGGAGTGATATTTACTTTGGCCCAACCAACCTGTAGCGAATCACCCTCCCTGGCAACTGGAGGTTGTTCTTCGAGCGCCAATAAGGTATGGCGGTAGTAATCGGTCTGTGCGTAGGGGGTATGGTCAATGCGCTGCACCACACAGCTCTGCATCGTGCAAAGCAGCAGGCTGAGCAGCGCAAACAAGCTGATCGTATCGTGTTTCAGGAATCTCAAGCTTACGAAGGTATAAAAATATTAAGCAAACAGTGCGACAGCCTTTTAAGGGCGGAGGTTAATTTACAGGCCTAAGATGTTTCGCTTTCTGGCAATATCGTTTAAATTTGACGTTCCTTAAGCAAGAAGGTATACCCCGAAACAGGGGGGGATGTGCGGGCGAATCATGCAGGGCTTAGTTTATACCTCCCGCTGCGCTTTTCCCGCCTGATAGTTTAGATTACTCTTTACCAAAATACATGGAATTAAACGTTGACCATTTAATCAAGATTGCCACCGAGCTGTCCATCACCATTAAGCAGGTGGAAGCCACGGCAACCTTGCTCGATGAAGGTGCCACGGTGCCTTTCATCTCCCGTTACCGAAAAGAGGCCACTGGTTCGCTCGATGAAGTGCAGGTAGCTGCCGTGCGCGATCGCCTGGAACAACTGCGTGAACTTGACAAGCGCCGCGAGAGCATCCTCAAGTCCATCCGTGACCAGGAGAAGCTGACACCGGAGCTGGAGGCGCAGATCATGGCCGCCGAAACCATGGCCGTGCTCGAGGACATCTACCTGCCTTACAAGCCGAAGCGCCGCACCCGTGCCACCATCGCCCGCGAAAAAGGACTGGAGCCTTTGGCACAGCGTATTTTTGAACAGGAGAATATCGATGTGACTGCTGAGGCTGCCAATTTCATCTCCGAAGAAAAAGAGGTGAAGGATACCGAAGAGGCACTGGCTGGTGCTCGCGACATCATGGCCGAGTGGATGAACGAGAATGCCGAGGCACGCGCGACCATGCGTCAGCTTTTCGAGAAGAAGGGCACGTTCAAGAGCCGCGTGATGATGGGCAAGGAAGCGGAAGGTCAGAAGTTTAAAGACTACTTCGAGTGGGAAGAGCCGATTGAAAAGGCGCCTTCGCACCGCATACTGGCCATGCGCCGCGGCGAAACCGAAATGGTACTGCTGCTCAGTGCCCAGCCCGATGAAGAGGAAGCGCTCGAGAGACTCGAGCGTATGTTCGTGAAAGGTAACAATGCGGCCTCGGAGCAGGTGAAACTTGCCGCCAAGGATTGCTATAAGCGTATGCTCAAACTGAGCATGGAAACAGAAGTACGCCTGACCTCAAAGAAGCGTGCCGATGAAGAAGCGATCCGTGTGTTTGCTGACAACCTACGCCAGCTGTTGCTTTCATCGCCGCTCGGTCAGAAGACGGTGCTGGCGCTTGACCCGGGTTTCAGAACCGGTGTGAAGTCGGTGGTGCTAGACAAGCAGGGCAAGCTGCTGCACAACGAAACGATCTACCCGCACACGGGTCAGCATAAGGAAAGCGAAGCCGCCCAGGCAGTCAGGTATATGGTGACGCGGTTTGAGGTAGAGGCCATTGCCATTGGCAACGGTACAGCCAGCCGCGAAACAGAGGCCTTCGTGAAGAGCCTGAAACTGCCTGCTTCGGTGCAGGTGGTGATGGTGAATGAAAGCGGTGCCTCCATCTATTCTGCATCGGACGTAGCCCGTGAAGAGTTCCCGGATCAAGACGTGACGGTGCGTGGCGCTGTTTCCATTGGCCGCCGACTCATGGACCCGCTGGCTGAGCTGGTGAAGATTGATCCGAAGTCCATAGGAGTAGGCCAGTACCAGCACGACGTGGACCAGACTGCCCTGAAGCACTCGCTAGATGACGTAGTGATGAGCTGCGTGAACGCAGTGGGTGTGGAGGTAAACACGGCCAGCAAGCAACTGCTGACCTATGTGTCAGGTTTGGGCCCTTCACTTGCGCAGAACATCGTAGAATACAGAAATCAAAACGGACCGTTCCGCACGCGTACTGAACTGAAGAAAGTACCGCGTCTGGGTGATAAGGCCTTTGAGCAGGCGGCAGGTTTCTTAAGAATACGCGATGCGAAGAATCCACTGGACGCCTCGGCCGTGCACCCGGAAAGCTACCCGATTGTGGAGCAGATGGCTAAAGACCTGGGCGTAACCGTGCAGGATCTGATGCAGAAAGACGAACTGCGCAAGCAGATCAACCTGAAAAACTACGTGACCGATACAGTAGGTTTACCGACGCTGCAGGACATCCTGAGCGAACTGGCCAAGCCTGGTCGTGACCCGCGTCAGACCTTTGAGGCGTTTAGCTTCACAGAAGGCGTGAACGAGATGAAGGACCTGCGCGAAGGCATGAAGCTCCCTGGTCTTGTGACAAACATCACGGCTTTCGGCGCCTTTGTGGACATAGGAGTGCACCAGGATGGACTCGTACACGTGAGCCACCTGTCAGACCGCTTCGTGAGCAACCCGCATGATGTGGTGAAGGTAGGGCAGAAGGTAGACGTAACCGTGCTAGAGGTGGACGTGCCGCGCAAGCGCATTTCCCTGAGCATGAAAGGCGATCCGAATGCAGCCCGCCCAGCAGGCGGTGGCGGCAAAAAAGGTGGTGCTAAACGCGAAGAGGAGCCAGCCAATGATTTTGCGGCAAAACTGGCCATGCTGAAAGGCAAATTTAAATAAGTCATACCTAGTGAATGTATAGCAAAGCCCCGGTGAACAGCCGGGGCTTTGTTGTTTAAGGTCAGCTTAGCCAGATCTCCATTCTTATTAAAATAACTGTATAGCAACAATAATAGACCCTAAGCACGTATCCAATAAAA
This sequence comes from uncultured Pontibacter sp., assembly GCF_947502515.1. NCBI lineage: Bacteria > Pseudomonadati > Bacteroidota > Cytophagia > Cytophagales > Hymenobacteraceae > Pontibacter > uncultured Pontibacter sp. Next base: position 237,166 of record NZ_CANNAI010000005.1, read on the forward strand.
TCTAAATAGAACAAAACAAATAAACTATGGATACATACAAACCTAATTACTCCAAAATGCTTCACACGGAGCATATTTTTCCACCTGCTTCCGGGTCGAGCCATATCAATGTGAGCCGGCCGGAGCGTGTGCTCTCGGCAGTGGGTGGAGCGGCACTGGCCCTTGTGGGGCTGCGACAGTCAGGAACTGCCGGTTTGCTGTCCACGCTGGCGGGAGGCCTGCTGCTTTTCAGAGGCTTTACCGGTTACTGCCCTATGAACCAAATGATAGGCCGTGATACTGCTGAAAACGAGGATATTTCAGTCGACATCATCAAAACCATCACAGTGCAGCGCCCGCGCTCAGAGGTCTTCCAGTTCTGGCGCATGCTCGAAAACCTGCCCAAGTTCATGGAGCATCTGGAAAGCGTACAGTCCAACGGTCCCCAGCGCTCGCATTGGATAGCCAAAATTCCGGGTGGTGTCGGTACCATTGAATGGGATGCGGATATCATCAATGAGAAAGAAAACGAACTGATTGCCTGGCGCTCCCTGCCAAACTCGGAACTTGACAATGCCGGTGAAGTGCGCTTTTCTGACTCCCCTGATGGGCAGGGGACTATTGTGCAGGCGGTGATTTCTTATAGCCCGCCGGCAGGGTCGGTGGGCGGACTGGCTGCGAAGATGCTCAACCCGATGCTTAAGAAAATGGTGGAGAATGATCTGCGCTACTTCAAGCGATTTATGGAGACAGGGCAGGACGTGCACAAGCCTAAACAGCCGCTTGGAGCCAACTAGGATATAGCAACACTGGGTAAATCATAAGTAAAACCAGGTATAGCCTCGCTGCTATACCTGGTTTTTGTGTATAGAAGCTTTAATTTTTCATCAACTTTACTAAATTAGTATTATAAAAGCTTCGTTTGAAACACTTTAGGCAACCGTGAGCGTTATCTGAAGCAGATAATATTTAGGACATCTTAGCATGAATAAGATATGGAGCATGGCCTTGCTGCTGATACTGGCAATGGTCATCTATTCCTGTAAGCAGGCGCAGGACATAAAAGCCTTTACAGAAGCAAAGTACAGCCTGCAAAGCGTACGGGACATAAAGCTCAACGGAATCGATGTAGAGCAGCGCATACAGGAGCGCCGTGGCTTTTCTCACGAAGAGCGCGACAGCCTGTTGGCTACCGTGACCAGTAACTCGCTAGAGTTTAGTTCAACGCTGGCCCTGCACGTCACCCTGCAGGAGCACAGCGAGGAAGCACGACACCTGACCATCACGCGCATGAAATGGCTGTTGGAAGTGGATGGAGAAGAGGCTTTGACAGGTGTTATCGAGGAAACTATGGAACTGCAGGAGGGCCTGAACCTGCTGCCGATCGCAACGCCCGTAGGGGTGGTTTCGGATGGAGATCTGCCCAACTATACAGGCCTGTCCAGGTTGATCACTCTGCTGGGACAGCGTACGGATATCCGGGAGCATGTGACGCTCAAGATCAAGCCGACGATCAAAACACCGGTAGGAAACATAGAATCTCCAGCGTATATCACCGTGACCAAACCGACCGGTATAGTGGCTTTTTTTAAATAAGCTGTAACAGTGATAGGTATAGCAGGTATGGCCTTTGGGCTATACCTGTTTTTTTATGGCCAATGGTTCAGCAGGTATAGGCTCAGCCCGCAGATGGGATATCAATTGGCCGATGAGCAATCCGGCTACACTGGCACCCAGTCCATAGAGCATCGGGTTGACAGTCGTTTGGAGGTATAGGCAGAGCAGCCAGCCGGCCATACCTGCCAGAATAGAGACGTTGGCAGCCAGCGCAGAGGTGCGTTTCCAATACAGGCCTGCTACCAACGGCACAAACAGCGACACCAGACTCAGGGCAGAGGACTCGCTCACCAGTTCATAGATATTGCTGCGCAGCAGCGCCATACCCAGCGAGACAGCCGCTACCACGAGCACGCTGATGCGCGACAGTAACAGCATTTGCTTGTCGCTTCGCTGGCCGAGAAGCGGACGCAGCATGTTCTCACTCAGCACAGCAGCCGGGGCTAGAATACCGCCACTGGCCGTGCTGATGATAGCCGAGATGAGCGCTCCGAAAAAGAGGACCTTGATCAGCATGGAGTCCAGACCCATGATCAGACCGGGAACAAGCAGTTGGGCGTCTTCCTGCAGCAGTTCAGGATGCAGCGTGCGGGCGTAGAGAGCCAGCAGCAGCGGCATGAAAGCCACCGTCAGGTATAGCAGGCCTGCGCCCAGCGAAGCAGCCACCGCCACTTTCTCTGACTTTGCCGACATCACCCGTTGGAACACATCCTGCTGCGGAATAGAGCCAAGCCCGATCGTGATCCAGAGGGCAATGTAGTTAAGCCAGGTAGTAGGGCTTCGGTCAGGGGGCGTCATCCGGAAGAAACCGTCGGGCAGGGTAGCCGTGATCTGCTCCAGCGGCATGTGCTGCAGCAAGGTATAGGTAATGAAGATAAGTCCCCCGATGATCATCACAGTCTGCACAAAGTCCGTGATCGAAACCGACCACATGCCGCCCATGTAGGTATAGCCGACCACGATCATACTGCCAATAATAATGCCTGCGGCTGTGGAAACCCCGAACACCTGGTTCATCACAATGCCCAAGGCGACCATCTGTGCCGCGATCCATCCGAAGTAGGAGATGACCATAAAGAAAGCGGCTATCTGCTCGGTGGTGCGGTTGAAGCGGATACGGTAGTAATCGCCAATGGTGAGCAGGTTGAGGCGGTAGAGTTTTTTGGCGAAGAAGAGGCCGACCAGCACAAGGCAAAGCGCAGCACCAAAGGGGTCTTCGATTACTCCCAGCAGTCCGTGCGAAGCAAACTCCGAGGAAGCGCCCAGTAGGGTTTCAGAGCCAAACCAGGTGGCAAACACCACGGCAGTAGAAATATAGAAAGGCAGGCTCCTGCCTGCCAGCAGGAAATCGCTGGTATTGTGTACCCGTCTTGATGCCCAGAAGCCCACCCCCATGTTGAAGAGCAGGTAAAGGATCACAAAAATTAGCAGCATGCCTCTAAATCAGTCGGGTAAAATTAGAAATAATTCGTGCAGCTGCCAAAATGCCCTTTTTGGAGGAACGTAACGCTCAAGTCTGGCAAAGTACTTGCATGGAAGGGTATACCAGCTTCCGCCCATTTTTCGTTTTGGATATGCTGTGTTCATCCATCTACAGAAAGGGAAATAATATGAATCGATTGAATAGAATAAGCCTGGCCTTGCTGCTGGCCCTGACTCCGTTGCTGGCGGCAGTGGCAGAGACAGCGCCCGGTCCGGAGCCTTATGCCACTACCAAAGCCGCGCCCCGTGACGTGATCGGTGAGATCATCGACGTGATCGGGCTCAAGCCACGCTTTGAGGTGCGTTCTGCCAATATCGAGAATGCCGCTGCTGTGATCTACAACGGGAAACGCTACATTCTTTATAATGAACATTTCCTGGCTGCCATCAACAATGCCGTGCATACCGACTGGGCGGGCGTGAGCATTCTGGCGCACGAGATCGGGCATCACCTCAACGGCCATACCTTGTCGCGGCAGGGCAGCAATCACGCTGATGAACTGGAGGCGGACGAGTTCTCTGGCTTTGTGCTTCGCAAGATGGGAGCTAGTTTGGAGGAGGCGCAGGCTGCCATGAAAGTGTTGTCTGATGAAAGAAGCTCTGCCACGCATCCGGGCCGCAGCTACCGGTTGGCGGCTATCAGCAAAGGCTGGGGCAATGCCGATGCGCAGCTGCTGGCGAGTGCAAACGGCCATCAGCGGGAGTCGCAGACCATGGCCGGCAACAGCCAGCCACCCCAGCAGGCAAGGGAGCAACTGCGACAACAGCCAGTCAGAACCAACACAGCTTCGCAGGGACTGGATAGCCGACTGGTATTACGCAAGGTAGTGTTCAACAATGCGCCTGACGAGCAGTTTTTCCTGACCACGAGGTTGCAACTGGTGCACATGACCGAGCGAGGTGCCCGCATCATTGGTAAGCTGGCCCGCACCAACAACCGCGATTACCCTTTCTACTTCGAGAGCGAATACCTGCAGGGCTTGTTCGTAACCGATAATGGGGTACTGGTAAACCAGCGGGGGCAAAGAGTCGGTCATTTCAGCTAAAAAATTAGTAATGGCCCCAAAATATTGAGCAGACGGATTCATAAGTTTTATGCAGCTGGAGCAGGATTATGTAACTTGCAACGTTAATTAAGCTACATAAAACTATGAAATTTACTAATTTTGCATGCAGGATGCTATTGCTCATCCTGCCCACTCTCTTGCTTGTTTCCTGTGGTGATGAGGTGGATTGTATCAGGGGAAGAGGGGATGTGGAGAGCCGGGAGTTTAACCTGGACGCTGTCAACGGGCTGCGAGTGAACGGCGATACCCGTGTATTTGTTAGACGGGGAGCTACGCAGCGCATCGAGGTCAGAGCGCAGCCTAACGTCCTGGACGCGATCAACACCAATGTAGCCAACGGGGTATGGGACCTCAGCTTTGATAGGTGCCTGCGCAGCCACAAGACCGTTGAAGTACACATGACTGTGCCGGAACTGAGCAGTGCCGAATTGATCGGGTCGGGGCGTATAGAGTTGCAGGATGAATTCGATACCAACAACTTCCGGGCGGTGCTGGATGGATCAGGCTATCTCTGGATCAATGTGTCAGCCACAAAAGTAAGCAGCAGACTCACTGGTTCGGGTAAGATTGATCTGGTAGGAACGGCTGAGGTAGAGGAGATTAATCTTTCTGGTTCGGGAAGCATAAAATCTTTTGGTCTGAGCAGCGAGAATGCCGGTGTGGTGTTGAGTGGCTCGGGCAGTGTGGAAGTGCATGCCGCCAATGAACTGGCCGTTACGATCAGTGGAAGCGGTAATGTGTACTACCAGGGAAATCCGACTATTAATTCAAATATTTCAGGCTCAGGTAAAGTGATAAAGCGCTGAGCATAACAAAGCAAATGATCAAAAAAACAAATCTCTTAAGTTTCGCTCTGCTGCTAGGTATAGCCTTTTTCGCATTCTCGTGCGGCACCAAGAGCGACGTGGATGCTTTCAAGGAAGCAAAGTATAGCTTGTCAGGTATAAATGAAGTGAAGCTCAATGGCGTGAATGTGCTGAACAAAAAGCGGCCGGAGGACTTTTCTCTCGGAGAAGCGGCGCTGCTTTTTACGGCCTTCTCTGACAATAACTTGTCCGCGTACTCCAGCCTGGGACTGAATGTAGAACTGGATGAAGCAAACCAGGAGCGCAGCATGACCGTGACCAAGCTGAAATGGCAGCTGCTGCTCGACGGCAAGCAAACGCTGAGCGGCATCGTAGACGAGCCGGTGGAGCTCCGTCACGGACTCAACACCATCAACGTGCGCACGCCTATCCGGATAGCTGAGGAAAACGGCAAGCCAGGGTATAACAATTTGCTGCGCCTGGTTACCATGCTCACCAAGACAGACGGCACCAGCCGACCAGATTTGGTACTCCAGATCAAGCCGACCATTCAGACATCGGTGGGACCAGTAGAAGTGCCTTCCTTTATCAATGTAAGAAACTAAAATACAATTAGTTGCGATAGTGAAACGGGCCGGTGTTTATACCGGCCCGTTTTGTTTCTAGGCCTTTGGGGATGCTCCTAGAGCCCTTTGTGTAAGGTTATGCAGTTTGTTTTAAAATTGTTGTAACATTTATAGTCAGTGAACGTATGTGGCACGCTCCTTGTTTAAATACCATCTGATAACCATTTGTAAGACCATTTAAAACAGGAACGAACATGGAATTCGACGTAATCGTAGCAAACGACTTGCAGGCACTTGTAACAAGAGTGCAGGACTATGTAAAAACAGGATGGGTGCTGAAAGGCGAGGTCTTTGAAAAAGACGGTAGCTACACGCAGGAGGTAGAGCGCCGTGTGGCCGACCAGCAGAAGAAAGCCACTGCACGCCAGAAAAGCTGGATCAACTGGCCTGCTATAAACGGCTAATATATTTTGAGGGCGGGTTAGCGTATTTATGCTAATTTCGCCTAAATTAAAACTTATGAAACGCCGCCTATCCCTCGCTTTTGTACTGATGTGTGCCCTGCAGCTGACTGCAGTCGCCCAGAAACAGGTGCTCGATCCACAAGTCCTGCTGCGTGACGTGCAGATACTGTCTGCCGACTCGATGGCAGGCCGACTGAGCGGCACCGAAGGCAGCCGGATGGCGCAGGAATATATAGAAAAGCGTTTCAACGAGATCGGACTACAACTCTATAACAATAGCTACCGCCATACCTTCCGCCTGGAGGGTAGGGGCATCGTAGTAGAAGAGGCCGTGAACCTGATCGGCTTTATACCTGGCAAAACGGACAAAGCCATTGTCCTGACCGCGCACTACGACCACGTGGGCGTTCGCAAGGACGAGATCTACAACGGAGCCGACGACAACGCATCCGGGGTAGGGGCTTTGCTGGCTGCCGCCGCTTATTTCAAGAAAAACAAACCTTACTATACCCTGATCTTTGCCGCGCTTGATGGCGAAGAGTTGGGTCTGCAGGGGGCAAATGCTTTTTTGGAGAATCCGCCGCTTGCACTCGACCTGATCCAGCTAAATGTAAACATGGACATGCTCAGCCTGAACCAGCAAGGTGAGCTGTATGCCAGTGGCGCCTATCACTATCCAGCGCTTCTGCCACTGCTGCAGCAGGTGAAGGCAAGACCGCAAGCCAAGTTGCTAACAGGCCATGACCGACCTGAACAAGGCCAGAACGACTGGACCAGGCAGTCTGATCATTATCAATTCCACAAGCGCCAGATTCCTTTCATTTACTTTGGCGTAGAAGACCATCCGCACTACCATAAGCCCACGGATGATTTCGAAAACATCAATTCCACTTTTTATCCGGATGCGGCTGCGCTCGTAATCGATTTTGTTCAGTTACTGAACAAGAAGCGTCCGGCTCTCCGCACAACTAATTAATTCCTTGGATCTTAAGGTTTGCTAAACTAATTGTATCCAATTGGGAAGCTATAGCACGTATTATAGGATAATGGCTATATTATAATGTATTCATAAAAATTAATGATCCTTTCTTTTGGCCCTGCGTAGATAGGGGGAGCAGGCCCACCACAGCCAATACCTGGGCTGCATGCCACACAACACTTAAAGAGAAACCTGTCTGAAGCATGAGCAGGAGCAGATACTTCCTTCTATTACTATGTTTGATCGCCCTTACAGTTTGCACTACCGCCCAAGCGCAGGATAGTGTCATACGCCGCATGGGGGTGAGTAAGATTCCGGAGCGCGGACTGGTCATTCAGGCTGGCGCAGGTGTAGCCGCTGTGAAAAGCGATATATGCGGAAGCTATGATTGTAATGACATTGGCCCTGCTTTCAGCATCGGTGCCCTTTTCAAGTATAACCCCTTCTGGTCCATCAGTGGTGAGGTGGAGTACATCAAACTAGGCGCCTCCGAAAAAACCTATCAGGACAATATCACTTTTGAGTCCAGAGTGATCGAAGTATCCGGGATGCTGGTATACAACCTGATGGACAGCTACGCCGGGTCTAACAACTACCGCTCTACCCGTAAGCGTTTTGCTGTGCCGTTTGTGAAAGGCGGGATTGGCTTTGTATATTATACCCCAAGTTCTTACCCGACCAACCGTGCCCCGAACTCCGACATTACTTACGACCGCTTAAGGTCATATCCAGCCATAGCCGGCGTAATTCCTTTCGGTGGGGGTATACGCTTCCGTTTCTCCGATCAGATCAGTATTGCGCCCGAGGTGATGTACCAGATTACCACGACGGACTATCTTGACAATGTTACTCGGATAGAGAACACGAAAGATCACTACGGCGTGGTATCAGTCAAGCTGCTCTATACCCCGATGCCTAAAAACGAGGTGTTTACAAGCAAACGTCAAGGTATAAATCCCTTCAAAAAGAAAAAATAAGCAGCGTTATACCTGCTGTTTCCGGTTCCCGAACCTACATACCCTGCCTTCCCGTAGACAAAAAAGCCAGATCAGCTGTCTGTATGCTGCTTCCGGCTTTATTTGCTATACCTAACATCTATGGAAACAGAACAGAAGAGAAACCTATGGTGGCTGGCAGCCGGAGCGGGAGCTTTGCTTGCAGCCCGAGCCATTAGCCGCAAACTGAATGCCTATAATTTCCGAAACAAAGTAGTGCTGATAACCGGCGGCGCCCGTGGGCTGGGCTTTGTGATGGCGCGGCAACTGGCCAAAGAAGGAGCGCGACTGGTGCTGTGCTCACGTGATGAAATGCAACTGGAGGACGCCCGCATGGAGCTGGCAGGCAACGGAGCCGATGTGATGGTGCTGCCCTGCGACGTGACCCAGCAAGCCCAGGTGGAGCAGATGGTCGAGCAGGTGCAGCGGGAGTTCGGCCCGATTGACGTGCTGATCAACAATGCCGGCATCATCACGGCGGGACCGCTGGAGGAGATGACTGTCGGAGACTTTGAGGAGGCCATGCAGACACACTTCTGGGGACCACTTTACACTACCCTGGCCGTGCTGCCTTCCATGAAGGAACGTGGTGCAGGTCGTATTCTCAACATTGCTTCGATCGGGGGTAAATTGGGAGTGCCGCACCTGGTGCCCTACAGTGCCAGCAAGTTTGCGCTGGTCGGCTTATCGGAAGGTCTGCGTGCCGAATTGAAGCAGTATAACATCACGGTCACTTGTGCTTCGCCGGGTCTGATGCAGACGGGAAGCCCACGCCATGCGAACGTAAAAGGGCAGCATGAAGAGGAATATACCCTGTTTAAAATAGCCGACTCCAGTCCGCTGACTTCCATCAGTGCGGAGCGATCAGCCAAGTCGATTCTGGATGCCTGCCGTCACGGTGATGCAGAAGTGGTGACGTCTATACCTGCCAAGATCGGTGCCTTTGTGCACGGGCTATCTCCGGAGACTACCACCGATATTTTTGCTGTGCTCAACCGTATGCTTCCTGGGCCTACCGGAGAACAACGAGCTAAGAAAGGCTATGAAAGTGAGACTCCGCTTTCCATGTCTGGCCTTACAGAACGGACCCAAAAAGCGGCATTCCGGAACAACGAATTGTAACGATACACATTAACCTATACCTGATGGCAAGCTATACCCTGGCATTGCCTATATTCGCCCTTATGGAAATTAAAAAAAGAGAGACAGCCTATGATGGCTATTTCAAGATCTATAAACTGACAGTAACTCAAAACGGCCATACCTTCACCCGGGAACAATTTGACCGCGGCACAGCGGTGGCTGCCATGGTCTACGACACGGAAAAGCAGCGCTACATCCTGACCAGGCAATTTCGGGTTGGATCAGAGTCGGACCTGGTGGAAGTAGTGGCAGGTATGATAGACGAAGGCGAAAGCCCTGAAACCAGCATTGCCCGCGAAATAGAAGAAGAAATTGGCTATAGCGTGGACAACCTGACGCACCTGCATACCTTCTACTCTTCGCCGGGAGGCACTACTGAAAAAGTGCTGTTATACTATGTCGAAGTATCGCACCAACATGCTGACGGCGGTGGCAAGGAGGATGAGCACGAGGATATTGAACTGGTGAGCTATACCCGGGAAGAACTTCTGAAAGAAAGCTTTGCTGATGCCAAGACCATCATCGCCCAACAATGGGTGCAGCTAAACAGCTAGTAGAGTTCTAAATAGCAGATATAAAAAAGCCTCAGCGACCTACAAGGTGGCTGAGGCTTTTCTTTTATGCTTGACTATCTTCTGGCCTCAGGCTTGAGTTTGTCAGCAAACACTTTTCTAACCTTGTCTACTTTCGGCCTGATCACAAAACTACAGTAAGGCTCATGCCCGTGGGTATTGAAGTAGTTCTGATGATAGTCTTCGGCCGGATAAAATTCCTGCAGAGGCTCAATCGTGGTCACAATCGGATCATCGAAAGCACCCGCTGCGTCCAACTCCTGCTTATACCTTTCGGCCTTCTCGCGCTGCTCATCGTTGTGGTAGAGCACAATAGAGCGGTACTGTGTACCGATATCATTGCCTTGTCTGTTCAGGGTAGTGGGGTCATGGGTTTTCCAGAACACCTCCAGCAGTTCGTCATAACTTATGATAGCAGGGTCGTAGGTGATCTGCAGTACTTCCGCATGTCCGGTTGTGCCTGAGGTTACCTGCTTGTAGGTTGGGTTTTCCATATGTCCGCCTGCATAGCCGGACTCCACTTTCTGCACGCCTGCCAGGTCCTGAAACACTGCTTCAGTACACCAGAAGCATCCTCCTCCAAATGTCGCTTTTCCCATAATTCTTGCTTTTAAATTAGGTACAGGCAATCTCGCCCAAGGCTATTGGCTATACCTGTGCAAAGGTATAAGGCCTAAACCACAAAGCCTCTAAATAGTTTTACCAGGCCTTTAGTTGCGCATATTGCGCATGGTGCTCTGGGCATCGGCGGCACCCTCCAGAGTCAGGTACTCTGCCTGCAGTGCTCTGATTTTGAGCTTGTCGCTGTTCGAAATCTGGTTTTCTACTTGGCGTCGACGCTGGTTCAGCTGTCCGTACACATTGTCCACGTAGTCCCAGTCGTGCTGCGTCCAGTTGCGGCGCTTGGCCCGTACCACGCCCATAAAGGTAAGATAAGCCTCCCGCATGTCCTGGGGCGCTATGTTTTCAATGTTGTTAAACTCGCGGAGCAGCTGCTCTTCCCACTGGCTCAGTTCAGAGCGATCCAACGGAGTGTTCAGTCGTCGCTCCTGTCTGTTTTCCCAGCGTTCGTAGCGCTCTTTCAGTCGTGCGTACTCCGCCTTGGAGTCAGCTGAAAGACTGTCCAGGTTCTGCTCGATTTCAGCGGATCGTTTCCTGAAGTCCTCCTTGATCCCGGGCATCTCGCGCTGTATGGCCGTGTCGCCACGCTCCACTTTCTCGTTCATCCAGCCGCGGAGTGACTCCAGTCGATCGCCCACGGTGCGGCCGGTTCGCTCTACACGAGCAGTGTCAGCGGGTACATCTACCGTTATTTCTTCTGTGTCCTGAGCGGTGCGGTTTCCTTCGCAGCTCCAGAGTAGCGAGATAGCCAGCAGGCCTATAAGGTAAGTTGTTTTATTGTTAAGCATTTCTTTTTCACAGTTTTAGGGTTGGTGTTGACAGGCAATGCCTATACTTGGCATAATACGCAAAGCACTCATACAAGATACTATGGACTTACGGCGAGTAGTGGTTTGTCTTTGCTAATGCCGTGTCCATAGCGGTAGTGCCTGTTGACGGTAACGGGCAGCTTGCCACGTGCAGGTATCTTGCCGAACAGCAGTTTGGCTGCTGCCACCTGCGCGTGCATGTGGGCCTGGTAAGCCAGTATGAGTACCCGGCTCTTGTGTATGTCCGGGAACTGGTTCAGGGTATAGGGGTTGTCGAAGAGCGTCATAATAGCCCGGTCGGAGCGAGCGAGGTCCGTTACATAGGCGGTTGCTTCCTTCGAGTAACCCAAGCGGTTGCTAGGCGTCACGCTCGGGCCATAGAGCCCCACCAGCACCAGGTCGTATCCTTTAAGCTTTTGCTTTATTTGTTTTACCTCTTTAGCATTGGCTTTTCGGGATATCACAAAGTCTGCGTCAATGCGGGCATGCCTGTTTATCTCCCGCTGGAAAATACTGGGGCGTACCACACCGAAGGAGAGTGTGGCGATGCGCTGCCGTTTTTTCTGGCGGATGGGCAGGAAGTTCTTGCGGTTGTTGAGCAGGGTCATGGCCGCTTCGGCCAGCGCATGGTTGGTACTATCGGCTATACCTGGGTTCAGGTCCTCATACAGGTTTTCCAGTTCAACAGGTTTATACCTGTCCAAACCTACCCAGGCTTTGGCCGCCAGCATTTTTTTGCAGCGGCGGTCAATCTCTTCCTGCGACAGGTCACCTCGGGCAATGGCCTGCTTGATAGCCTGGATGGCTTTGGGCACACTGTTAAGGCGCTCCAGTACATCGTTACCCGCCATCAAGGCGCGTGCCTCGGCCTCCCCCGGAGGGAAGTATTTGGTAACGCCCTTCATCACCATGGCATCTGTAAAGACCAAACCTTTAAATTCCAGCTGGTTCTTGAGCAAACTGGTCACGATGGGCTTGGATAGGGTAGAGGGCAGGTTATGGGTCGTGTCGAGCTGCTGCATGTGCATGTGTGCGACCATAATACCGCCAATACCATGCTTGATCAGCTCCCGGAAAGGGTATAGCTCCAGTGAGTCGAGCCGGGCACGGTCATGCGGAATCACAGGCAGGTCGTAGTGGGAGTCCACATCCGTGTCGCCGTGGCCAGGAAAGTGCTTGGCCACCGCAATGATGCCATTTTCCTGCATGCCGCGCATGTAGGCCAGACTTTTGGCTGTGACGTCCAGTTTGTTCTCGCCAAAAGCCCGATAGCTGATAATGGGGTTCTGGGAGTTATTGTTGATATCGGCCACCGGTGCAAAGTTGACGTGCATACCCAGCCGCTTAAACTCTTCGGCCACTTCGGCCCCCATCCGGTAGATCAGGCCGTTGTCTTCTATAGCGCCCATCATCATCTGGAAAGGATACTGTACCGTACTGTCTAGGCGCATGCCCACACCCGTTTCGGCATCCATTGAGATAAGAAGCGGCACTTTGGAAGCAGCCTGCAAACGGTTGTTCAGGACAGCCTGCCGCACGGGGCCGCCCTGAAAATAGATGATACCGCCGATCCTGTACCTTTTGACCAGGTTCATGACGTCGGCCTCGTACTTTGGACCTTGGTTTGAGAAAGCCTCAATAATAATAAGCTGTGCGATACGCTCTTCCGGGCTCAGGGTCCTGAATACAGAATCCACCCAAGGTGATGGGTTTTCAATCGCCTCCACCAAGGTGCGGGGGCGTGTATAAGGGACCTCTTCCGGGGAAAATTCGTGCTTTTGCTCTTCCTCACGCGCATAAGCTGCCCCGCTTGTGTCTGAACTCTCGCAGGAACTCAGCAACAACAGCATGCAACACATCAGGCAAAGGCCTAGTGCTGACAAGCGTCTGGCTAAAGGGTGAAGTGGATTAGCGTGCATGGTACTGGTGGTGAAATCACCTTTTATACTTCTTAAATTTGTAATCGATTTTTTAACTATACCCTTGTATGCTTAACAACAGGGCTGAAATGGAACTGTTACGATATAGAACGTGAAAAGTATGGATATAGCATACGATTTATAACCCACAGCCCGTATCTTGTCACTGTGCGGGATTATTTCTCTGTGACTTGCCTTTACCTTTGTACGTATAGCCTGAGCACAGTGAAAAGCGCAACCATACCTGCTCCAAACATAACCTATGATGCAAGTAACCCCTTTGCAGAGCCACCAAAGCCTGAAAGCCGAACATGAGCGTTTTGCTTACAGTTTTCTGCCGGGCACCTTGTTTGTCGGGCTCATCTGGCTGGTGGCGTTGCTTTCTTACCTGAACGAGGTGAACCTGACGTGGTTAGGGATTCATCCGCGCGACTTTCTGGGGCTGATCGGTGTGTTTATGGGGCCACTCATACACTCGGGTCTCATACACTTACTTTCCAATTCCTTTCCGCTGGTGCTGCTTTCCGGCTTCATCTTGTTTTTGCACCGATCGGTTGCACTGCGTGTGTTCGTGCTGGTCTACGTACTGAGCGGACTGTTCACCTGGTTTATCGGTCGTGATGCTTACCATGTAGGGGCAAGTGGAGTTGTGTATGGCCTGGCGGGTTTTCTGCTGTTCAATGGCATCGTGCGTCGCGACAGGGCAGGCCTGGCAATCTCTTTAGCTATACTTTTTCTGTACAGTGGCTTGTTTTACGGTTTGTTCCCATCAGAGGAGCGCATCTCCTGGGAAGGGCACCTGGGTGGACTGGTGGCAGGACTGGCAGCGGCTGTGCTTTACGGAGAGCATGTCGACAAACAGGTGGCTATACCTGCAGAGCCTCCCCTTAGCCAAGGTGAGCTCTCGACGCAGCAGCGGCATCAGAGCAGTACGCTGGCCAATCCGCAGTATACCTGGCGTTACTCGCTTGCCACTCCCGAACCGGGCAGGGTGTATAAACAGACAGCCCTGATAAACAAATCGAGTGGTATGCTCGAGCATCCAACCTCAATCAGATAATCTGCGTCTAAACAACGAAAGACTCCCCTTATGGCGAACAATACGACAACCAAGCAAGAAGATACAAAACAAAGCAAATGGCCCCTCTTGGTAACGGCGGCAATTATTGCCATGCTAGTAGGTGCTTATTTTATTTCATCAGGCTTTCAGGCAAATATTCAGGAAGGCTGGGAAGTGCTGACAAGCGGCGATGAGGAACGTATTTCCTCCTGGGTGGAGCAATTTGGCTTTTGGGGACCATTCTTCATTATTCTGGCCATGGTGGCTCAGATGTTCTTGCTGGTCATCAATGTAGTGGCGCTGATGTTGGTTGCCATCATTGCTTATGGGCCAGTGTGGGGGTCGCTTATAGCGCTGGCTGCTGTGCTGGTCGCCTCCACTATCGGGTATTTAATTGGCCGGGGACTAGGAGAAGCAGGGGTACGCAAGATCATTGGGCATAAGGCCGAAGAAAAGGTATGCGGGTTTGTATCAGAGTATGGTATTTGGGCTGTGATCATCGCCCGTATTTCCCCCTTTCTATCCAATGATGCGGTTAGTTTCGTCGCCGGCCTTACCAAGATGGGGTATTTCAAATTCATTGGGGCCACTATGGCTGGTATTATTCCGCTTACCGTGTTATTGGCCTGGCTCGGCGAAGATGATGACCGTTTGATGAACGGATTGATCTGGGTAGGGGGTGTCAGCCTGGTGCTTTTTGTAGGCTATGTCATCTATGACAAGTACTTCAAAAAGCAGCATCAAGGGTAGGCCTCCGAGGTTGTTACTAGGGCAATCTTTGAAGCTTTGTAAATTACAATTTCAGTCGTATTTTGATGCTCATAAGCTTCATTTCTCAAAGTGATTTTATGCAATGATTTTAATTTTTACTATAAATATTTAGTGAAAATTTTAAAATTTTATCTTATACTTCTCTTAGCCCTAAATCATTGAATTTAGAATATACTGGCAATATGTACTGCTTTTCATAATATAAACTTTCACTATACTACTGTCCTAAATTCGTCCAGCTTATAAAACTTAATTTCTAGGCCTGCCGTTTAAGCGGGTTATTGTAATAGAAATGATGTTTCACGAAATGGATTGCATATGTTTAGGGTCAAAATACTCGCAGTAGTAGTCTCCATTTTTGTAACTTTTTTCGACGAAATGGCTTATCTGGAACCTGAGGATCCAAGCCCTGCAAGTGAGCACCAAGCTCCGGATTTATTAACTCCGCGACTTATAGAAAAAATACAAGAATACCCCGAGTACCCAGAAACCTTTACCGTAACGGCCACTGTTTACTACCCCGAAAGAGGCCAGACTGACGGAAATCCCCTTATCACAGCCGACGGCTCCCGCATTAACCCCAAAAACCCTAAAAAACACCGCTGGATTGCTCTTTCACGCGATATGCTGTCGCGTTGGGGCGGTGATATACAGTATGGCGATACGGTGTGGGTACGCGGAATCTCAGATGAACTGGATGGGCAGTACATCGTGCGCGACACCATGAACCGACGCTTCACAAATCGCATCGACATATTGGTAGGCCGCAGAGACAAGATCTATGGCAAGTGGGATAACGTGCAGATTGCGAAAGCCGAATTTCCGGAAGTGGAGCATCACTTCCAGCCGAGTGACTTCGGTTTTGCTATGAACCGCTAAGCATTGTTCCGTTACTGGCGGCAGGCTTGTATGGTGATTTTGCTTATATTGGAGCTTCATCAAGCTTAAAACAATATGACAAGAGACGGAGCACGCGCCATACTAGAGCAGATGACTACCAGCGAAAGCCTGTTGCGCCATGCCCGCACCGTAGAGCTGGTCATGGAGGCCTATGCAAATAAGTTAGGAGAGAACATTGAAGAATGGGCTATCGCCGGCCTCCTGCATGATGCCGACTACCAGGCCTACCCGGAGCAGCACCCTAATGTGATCGTTAACCAGTTGCGTGAGAAAGGGGAGGAGCGCATTGCCCATGCCATATCGGCGCACTATACGCATTGGGGTGTGCCTTATGAGACTACGCTTGACAAAGCCTTGATCGCCTGCGATGAGATAACAGGCTTTATTGTAGCCTGTGCGCAGGTACGACCACAGCGACTTGAAGGGCTGGGAGCGAAGTCAGTGATGAAGAAACTGAAGACAAGTGGATTCGCCGCTTCTGTTGACCGTGAAGAAGTACGCATAGGTGCTGAGCTCTTCGGCGTGGACTTAAAGGAGCATATCGACTTTATCATTGGGGTGCTGCAGCAGCACCAGGCTGAGCTCCAGCTCGAGCCTTTGGAGCAAAACGAAGCCTAAGCAGCATAGTGTAAATTTATACAGGCCGTGCCGGTGCAATGATTTTGCGTCGGCACGGCTTTTCTTTTAAGCCAGGTAGTAGCGCAGCGCCTCCAGGCCCTTGGCATCATCCTCGGCCTCTACTACGTCGTCTATCACAAACTGAATCTCCTGTTCGCTCCAGTTCTCCTTCTCAGCAGCTCTGACAAACAGGTCGATGGCGGCATAGCGGTTGATGCCGGCAGGTAGGGTGACTCTTACTTTTTTTCGGATATTCATGGTGTGTACTTGATTGGAACAAGATTACGCAGCCTAATTCACAAAATCAATTTTTTTTGTTGATCCCCTTTATCTAACAAAAGGCAGACCAGTGTTATACCCACGTTTGTATAGCTAGGCCTGATGGAGAGACTAACCCTTTCCGGTGGTGGTCGTTACATTAAGCTATACCCCTGCAAAAATGGATAGCTTATGGAGAAGGAAATCTTTACTATGGACCAAATGGCAGAGCTGGATAATTTTACGATCATGCATTTGGCAGCGCCCATTATCGTAGCCTCCGTACTGATCGAATGGTATGTGGGTGTAAGAAAGAAGCGGAATTACTATGACAAGCGTGATTTTATGGCCGCTGTTTCCATTGGGTTGGGCAGTGTCATACTGGGGGCTATGCTTAAGGTCACACTTTTTTACATATCGCTGGTCATTTACAATGCGGTCCCCTGGGCCATACCGCGGTCCTGGTGGGGGTTTGTTTTGGCATTTGTGCTAGTGGACCTTTGCCGTTACTGGGCGCATCGTATCTCGCACGAACAACGCTTTTGGTGGGCGACCCATGTCACGCACCACTCTTCTGAGAAAATGAACTTCTCAGTCTCCTTCCGCACCAGCTGGACCCAACACATCAAGTTCCTGTTTTTCCTGCCTGTGCCTTTCCTGGGTTTTGATCCCTTGACATTCTTCGTTTGCCACCAGTTGGCCGTGCTTTATCAGTTTTGGGTGCATACCGAGCTGGTCCGGAAGCTGCCTGCACCTATTGAGTATATCTTCGTGACGCCCTCACATCACCGGGTACACCACGGCTCCAACCCCAAGTACATCGACAAGAACTACGGCTCCACCTTTATTTTATGGGACCGCCTTTTCGGGACTTTCCAGGAAGAAGAGGAGCGTCCAACATATGGTCTGACCAAACCTGTCAACTCTTACAACCCGATCTACCTGGTGTTCCATGAATGGGTGGATATCTGGAGAGATCTGCTGCATGCCCGGTCGTTTAGAGAAGCCTGGGATATCCTGTTCAAACCACCGGGAGCTGTCGTGACGGCTTACCAGCGGGAGCAGGAGGCACTGGCGGCACGACAAGCAGTTACACCTGCGGTGACGCCTGCCCTGCAAATGTCCACGGCTATACCTGTCGAGATGGAACTTGAGGAACAAGCTAGTCCGCCTGAAAACAGGCAGGCGGGCTGAAATAAAAAAAGCATGGCGGCTGCCATGCTTTTTGCTAATACTCAATATGAACTAGTAGTTGTTATCGTACTGCTGCCCTGGACCTTGGCTAGGGTTGCTTCTGGCCTCACGCGGCACACCCATTTTCTCTTCGCGGCGTGACTGGTACTGGGCAAACTGCTGCTCTGTGAGAATGTCTTTGATCTGCGAAAGCCTCGTCTGGCTGATCATGTCCATTTGCTGCGCTAGTTTGGGCGGGTTGTCACGATGCTTTTTGCGGGCCTCTTCCGCAAACTTCATGTTGCTGCGGTTCACCTCCTTTAGTTCAGCAGCCTGTTTTGGGCTAAGGCGCAGGTTCTTTACCATACCGGCCGTTATATCATCGGCACGCTGTTCCAATGTTTTGGGCGCACTTTGGGTTGTGCCAGCCTTTTGTGCGGGGGCCTGTGCAAACACGGCGGTCGCGGCAAAGGCAAAAAATAAGGTGGCAAGAACTGATTTTTTCATATCTCTTTTAAAGCTTATCATAGGTGCTTTCTTATCTATCAAATACTGTTCCGGTATTTTGGTGTCGGTCTCTCTGCAACAAGCCCGGTTCAGGTATAGTTTCTATACCTGCTAGCCTCGCAGATAACGCTACGACTCGGAGTGGAAGTATACCTTGTAGAAGTGCATGCCGCGCTCCTGATCGAAGCCGCGCTCCACGTACTGCTCACTCTGCTCCGGGTTATACCCACTGAACTTGATCTCGATCTGGGTGTCGAGCTTGATGAAGTTGCGGAACTTGCGCTTCATGTTCTTCACCGTGTTCTTGTTGATGGCAAAGTCGGTGAAGCCTTCGATGTCACGCTCCTCGGCAAAGGCCTGGGTGTAGTTCTTGAAGCGTTCCGCCGTTTCGGGCTCATCGATCACGCTGCTGGTGAACTCTTCTAAGTCAAAGGTCTCGCTCTTGGAGAAATAATCCACAGAGCGGCTGATGAAGTCTACCTGTGCTTTTTTGCTGTCAGTTTGGGCAAATACCTCCTCCGAGAAATCCTTGCAAAGGTTTAGCGCCGTCTTGGTGTTGAAGTTGGTGTCCTTGAGCTCCGTTACATGCAGGAAGTCCTCTTTCCAGAACACGGCGTCGGTGCTGTTGGCGTCCACAATCTTCACCCGGAAGCCGTCTTCGGCCTCGGTATTGAAGATCAGGCAGCCTTTGTCCACGCTCTTGATGTTTACCCCGAAATGGTAGTTCATGCTCAGGTCATCGTCTTCTTCCTGAAAGGTCAGGAAAGTGTCTTTGTTCTCCGACTTGAAAATACCGATTGCGTCCACGATGTCGTCCTCCATCACGCAGCCCGACAAATGTACCACGTATAGCTCACCGCTCTTTACTTTGGGATGGTCGGACTGTTCGTAGAGGTGGTTGAGCACATGCACGGAGTACTCCAGAAACTTCTGTGGCTCCGTGAACATCAGGGCGGAGTAGGCGAACATCTCATTCAAGGCCAGGTCGGAGGTATGGTGGAAGCGGAAAAACTCCTCCTGCTTAAAGGGGGCCAAAAAGTAGTTGGTCAGCAAATCGCTCAGCTGCTCGTCCCGTAGGTCAACCAGCTCTTTCGAAGCGATCACACCCTCTTCCTTTGCCTTGTTGCCTACCCTGTGCACGGCCAGCCTGTTCAGCCGCACCTGTCTTTTGTCGTTCATCTGCCTATACCTTTATACCTGCCTCTGTTCTGAGCCATGGGGTTGCAAAGGTAAGGCGCAACTATACCTATGGGCAAATAAGAAGCGTGTAAAAAATATTTTATACCATAATTAGCTGATTTTGAAATATTTACACCTTGCTGTGAACTTTTTTTAAAACGTCTGCCCCCGACTTGGCACGATTCTTACATCAGGGTAATTAAGCTGCGCAGCTTATTTCTTGTTTTTCAATATTTAAGGATAGGTGTGATGAAAAAGATATTTCTACTACTGGCCGTCGTTCTGGGAATGGCGGTAACGCAGGCAAATGCGCAGCAAAAGCAGCCCGTGCGCATCGGTATAAAAGCGGGTGTGAACATGGCCGAATGGCAGGGGCAGACCATTAACAGTGCCCAGGATCTGATGGATATGACCAATGGCTCCCTGAGCCGTGAGATGCGCGAAGGATTTCATGTCGGCGGTGTGGTGTCTATACCTATAGCACCGGGTTTCGAAATTGAGCCGGGCCTGCTTTACTCTCAAAAAGGCATGCGCCTGGTTGGCAAAATCCCGATGGAGCAATTTGACTTCCTGAACGCCGGGGTAACAGTTACCAACAAGGCAGAATACATTGACCTGCCGATTCTGGCAAAGATCTTCATAGGAGACGGTTTCCACATTTTTGCTGGACCGCAGTTCTCATACCTGGTGTCAAATAAGGTGCAGGTACGGGCCGGAGCTTTGGGCTTTAACGCCCTGAACCAGGAGTGGGACATGAACAGCGGATTCCGTGAACTGGATGTGGCGGCGACAGGCGGTATAGGCTACCGTTTCGCCAGCGGCTTCAATCTAAGTGCGGGTTACGACTACGGTCTGACCACTGTGGATGCCAACCGCAACTTCGACACCTTCAACCGGGTGATCAAAGCCTCTGTAGGATTTACTTTCTAAAAAGATATTGTTTGTTAAAGTGTTTTGGTGAGACACACAGGCCGCTTCTTCTGGTAGCGGCCTGTTTCATTTTAGAGCATTACCCCGTTGTGGGCGCATAGTCTGTACCCTTGGCCGTGTATATTGATGATCTCAACGGCAGGATCGTGACGGAGGTACTTGCGTAGTTTCGCAATGTATACGTCCATGCTGCGACCCGTAAAGTAACTGTCTTCGTGCCAGATGCGCAGCAAAGCTTCCTCTCGCGGCATCACATCATTCAGGTGCTGGCAGAGCAGGCGCAGCAACTCAGCCTCTTTTGGTGAAAGCTTTTGGATTTCGCCATTATAGTGCAGCAGGCGCAACTTGTACTGGAAGCGATACTGCCCAATGTTATATTCTGTCACCTCCTGCTTTTCTGGTATAGGGTTGCCGCCCTTGCGGTGCATAATCGCTTTTATTTTATAAAGCAATACTTCAGAGTCAAAGGGTTTGGTGATATAGTCGTCGGCACCAATTTTAAAACCCTCGAGCATGTCTTCTCGCATCGCTTTGGCAGTCAGGAAAATCAGCGGCATGTCTGGTTGCAACTTCTTGATTTCGCGGGCCAGTGTGAAGCCGTCCTTACCCGGCATCATTACATCGAGTATGCACAGGTCGAAGTTTCCTTTCCGAAAAGCAGTAATGGCCTGGCAGCCGTCAGGACTTAGCGTCACCTCGTAGTCATGCAACTCCAGGTAGTCTTTGAGTACGATCCCGAAGTTCGGGTCGTCCTCGGCAAGCAGTATGTTTAGTCCTTTGTCGCTCATAAGGTGGCAAATTTAGGTATAGGCTTTAAGTTAAAGATGCCACATAGGGCTCACGGGTTGCACGGCGCTGTGCTTTTAGGCACTGGCTGGTAAAAATACCTCAAAGCGACTGCCTTTGCCCGGCTCACTTTGCAGCCGTATGGTGCCGTTGTGGGCTTTTACAATGGCTTTCACGTAGCTGAGTCCCAGTCCGAATCCTTTCACGTTATGCAGGTTCCCGGTTGGCACGCGGTAAAACTTGTCAAACACCCGCAGTTGCGTGTCGCGGGTCATGCCCATGCCTTTGTCCTCCACAGCGAGCAGCGTGCCGCCGGCTGTGTTATAGGTTTCGATGCGAATGGCAGGGCGATCCGGAGAATACTTGTTGGCGTTGTCGAGCAGGTTGCAGATCACATTGTAAAAATGTACCTCGTCCAGCTCAAGATCAGGGGCAGTGGCATGCAGCTCGGTGGTGATCGTGCCTTGTCGTTCCGCTACCTGCAGGTGTATGCTTTCAACTGCTTTGAGCACCAGGGCATGCAGGTCAGTCCGGGTCAGGTTCATCTGGTAGTCGTTCTTCTCAAGTCGGGCTATCTGCAGTACGTTCTCCACCTGTGTGTTCATACGCTTGTTTTCCTGCCGGATGATGCCAGTGTAGTACTGCACCTTCTCCGGGCGGGCGTATACCTTGGGGTTGGAGATGGCATCAGCCGCAAGCGAGATAGTGGCAATCGGCGTCTTGAACTCGTGCGTCATGTTGTTGATGAAGTCGTTCTTCATTTCCGACAGCTTTTTCTGCCTGAAAATAATGTGAATCGTGGTGCCAAAAGTGGCTACCATGATCAGGGTGAAGAGCGCAGAGAAAGCCAGCATCATCCAGAGGGACTTGAGCGCATAGGCCTGGCTGTCGGGAAAGTATACAGCAAGCTGGTCAGACTTATCAAATATGTCGTTTGGAAATAGGCTGGCTTTGTAAGTGGCAAAGGAATTGATGCCCCTGACCGGCAAGTGGCTGGACGTCACCGTATCCTGCTGATCGGAAAGTACCCAGTAGCCAAAATCCAGCGCAATGCCTTTGTCGCGGAGTTCGCTCTGCAGCATTGGTTTCAGTTCATTTAGGTCCATGCGCTGCGCCAGGGGGATGTCCTTGGCCACATACTCCACCACCATTTTCTCTACTACATCATTCAGCTTTTCTTTTTTCGCCTCTATTTTGGCCGGATCCGGCGTAGCTACTGCAGTCGGCTGGACGGACGTGCGCTGAGCAGGCTTTGCCGTTATGGCAGGTACAGTACTCGATTTTGCCCTGGCCTGAAGCGCTGTGTTGTTGGGTGCTGTCTCCTGTGCGGTTCTTCGCTCTTCTGGCCTGTGAATGCTCCGGAAGGTGATCTTACTGCCCGAAAGAACCGCTGGATCCGATACGATGGCCTCCGTAAAGTTGCTGCCACGGGCGGTATTGCCATTTCTATAAATGAAAATACTGTCCTTCCGCACGTTGATAGAGGCTATTTCAGAGGGCGAAAGGGTTTGGGTGATGAAGTTGTTACGGCGCAGGCTGTCCAGGTGCAGGGCAATATACTGCAGCGTATCCACCGAAAAGTGAACGCTACGGCCATTCAGCTGGCGGGTATACCTAACCGTGCTGTCCGGTAATCGTCGTATACGCAAGGTGCTGTTCTGGCTCAGTCGCTGGGCGCGTGCCTGCATGGAGTCTGCCTGGGCTTGCCAAGCCGCCATGTACTGGATATGCTCGATCGGGATGGCTGGCATAGCGGGCATACGAACTCCTGGAGGCATCAGGTGCTGCACCATAGAGTCTAAGGAGCTAAACTCCACCCGGAAACTGCGGTTGCCAGCATAGGGAAAGGCCTGCCCTTTTATGCTTCTGTAAAGCGTGGGCTTGTCTGGCTGCTGCTTTTCTGTCGGCACCCTACCTTCTGCTGTTGCTATACCCTGGGCTTTGCTTTGTGAGGCGATCTTGCTACTGCCCTGAGACTGATCAGAAGCTTCTGCCTGCTTGGCGCTGGTAAATGATACTTCTGAAAGAGACGGTACTCCATGAAGCGGCACAGTTTCCTGTTCAGTTTGCTGTAGCGTAGCCATTCCGCTTGCCACTGCTGACACGGCCTCTTGGGTCTCCAGCTTTTCGACCACACGGGCCAGCGCCTCGTGCACGCTGCGGTCAAATTGCTCCTGCTTCACCTGTATGGCATCCGATATCCAGTACAGCTGAAGGCCGACCATACCCAGTAACGATATGCTCATCAGCACGATAACACCTATGATAGTCAGTTTGCTCACATAACAAATTTACGTATTTCGTCCGGCTTGTCCATCACTTTAACTTTTCCTTAACAGACTTTAACTCGGCTTTAACGCTTAGGCCCCCTGTGCTGGCGTACATTTGTAGAAACGATTCGCTAACCCATTATACCCCAATACTATGAACCTCTTCCTTAACCTCCAGACCTTGCTCAGACTGGCCCTTGCCTTACTGATGGGGCTATTGCCCTTTTACCGTACCCTGGCGCAGGAGTCAGGCGAGCAAAAGCATAAGATGCACATCAAGATGATCCGCACTGTGGATGGCAAAACTGTGGTGATTGATACCACCTTTACAGCCGAAACGGAAGAGGCCATCGCCAAAGCCCTCAAAGCAGCCCGACTGGATACTGCGCACATGCGCCTGCTGGATGGAAAAGTCAGAGCTTATACCTTGGGCAGAGCGGGGAATGCCATGTTCAGGGCCAGGGCGCAAAGTCTGGAAGGAGACAGTGCCATGCGGCGAGCTCTGAGAGAGGTGCGTGTGCTGACGTTTTCTGCCGATAGTTTGAGTAAAGAGATGGTGAAGCGGATGGAAGTGTTGCGAGGAGAGGGAAAGAACCTGACAATAAAGGGACACCCTGACGCTTTCATTAAAATGCACCGGGACTCGGCCTTTACATTCAGAATGCTCGACGGGGAGCGTCTGAAGGAGATAAATCCTAAGGAAATAGAGCGGATTATCGTGGAAACAATGCCTAGAGGGCTGCGAACAGACTCGCTGCTCATGAAAGAGGGGAAATCTTACATCAAGATCATCACAGATGGAGAAGACAAGAAGGTATACCGCATCGATCGCGACGGGAAAGAAGTAGAGGTGACGGGCGAGGAAGTTGGACTGCACTTTACCAGACCCGGGCGGACTATTTTTCTTGTGCACAAAGCCAGGGTGGAGGATGTGACCAAGGCTGACAAAGAACAACTGAAGGCATCCGGTGCTCCTGTAGAGATGAAGTCTCGTGAAGAACTGAAGGTAGAGGAGATTAACTTCCATCCCAATCCGAACAATGGACGCTTCAAACTTAAGTTCGCGCTCAAAAACAAAGGCACTACCGTGGTGCGGGTGATGGATGATAAGGGACAGGAGGTGTTTGTGGATACGGTAGAGAAGTTGGAAGGCGTATATGAACGGGAGATAGACCTGACTCCATTTGGCCGTGGCTTGTACTTTCTGCAAGTGGCCCAGGGTAGCCGCTACCATACCAAAAAGGTGTTAGTACAGTAAATTAGATTTGTGGCATAGTTCAGTAGAGAAGCCCGGTGCCTGCAGCGCCGGGCTTTTTGCGTCATAACTCTTCCAGCCCGCTGTAAGTAAAAAGAACATGACTTATACCTGAATCAGATGAAAAACTATCTATACCCTTTTTTATTCCTGCTACTCTTCCAGGTTCCGGCAGCAGCACAATCGCAGCGTACCTACGATGCCACTTTGAGCGACTATGCTTACCGTTACCCGGTGAATTACCTGGAAGTGGAGCAGGAGGGGCAGAAGTACAGAATGGCTTACATGGACGTGTCGCCGCCCACCAGTTTCAAAAATCCGCAGACAGTGGTGCTCCTGCATGGCAAGAACTTTCTGGGAGCCTACTGGCAGCAGACAGTGAACTTCCTGGCAGGACAGGGCTTCCGGGTTGTAGTGCCAGATCAGTTAGGCTTCGGCAAGTCAGACAAGGCAGAGGTGCATTACAGTTTTCACCAATTGGCGCAGTATACACGGCAATTGCTGGACCACCTCAAAATCAGCGAGGCCGTGATGGTAGGGCACTCCATGGGGGGCATGCTGGCCACAAGGTTCGCACTCATGTATCCGGAGACGACCGCCAAACTAGTGCTCGAAAACCCGATCGGGCTGGAAGACTACCGGCGCATTGTACCTTACAAGAGTCTGGATGAGCTATACCAGGAAGAACTGAAGCGCACGGAGACAGGCATTCGGGGCTATCACAAGACTTACTATACCTCCTGGAAACCAGCCTATGAAGAATGGGTACGTATACCTGCAGCACAGTTGCAGAGTCCGGACTACCCGTTGGTGGCACGGGTGGCGGCGCATACCTACGCTATGATCTATGAGCAGCCAGTGGTGTATGAATTCAGCGAGTTGAAAATGCCTGTGTTACTGGCCATCGGGGTGGAGGACCGCACAGTGGTAGGCAAAGCCTATATCAAAAGCGAAGAGGAGCGGAAGCAGTACGGACAGTATCCGCAATTGGGGCAGCAAACGGCCGGAGCTATACCAAATGCCCGATTGCTGGAATTAAGCGGGGTGGGACATATCCCGCATATCGAGGCAACTGATCAGTTTCACAAAGCGCTGCTGGAATTCCTGAAGCAGTAACCTGATCTTAGTGATGGTGATGATGATCGTGATCATCGGGCTTGCTGTTGAAGTTAGCAATGGTGCCTAATCCAAAGAATATAAACCAGCAAAGGTATAGCGCATTGAAATTCTCCACTGTTTTGTCGATAAACAGTAAGATAATATTTGCCAGTATGGTCATCACCAAACCCGTCATAGCCACGAACTGGTAAGAGTTCATTTCACGCGGGTCATATATTTTCGATAGTTTCATAAGCTACTTTGCTGCCGGTTCTCTCTGTAACGCAATTGAGGTGCCATACGTGCCATCCGTTTGCGTTATTTCGCTCAAAGATAATCGAAAGATGTGGTAGATATATAATAGTGTTCAGTTGATTGATTATGTTAAATAAAAATTGCTGTACCTAACTGATCTCCCGGCTGAGCGTATACACAGGTAAACTAACGAATTGAATTATGGCAACCAGAGATGAAGATATACAGAACACGCCCAATAGCCCGAAGAATATAAACGACGAGCACCGCAAAGGACAGACGATGGGTAACAAACCTGACCCATCTGCGAAGCGCAACGTGGGGTATGGGGGAGCGTTGGAGCGAGGCGACCAGAAAGACAGCCTTGAAAACCTGCATATACAGGGGAACGAAGCGACTGGCTATGGCGCCAACAATCCCAAGAGCACGGAGGAGTTCGCACAGGGCCCCGGCTTCGAGTACGAAGGCAGTGATACCGCCATGGACGATGATGTGAATGGCATCCGCAGTCGTCAGCAGCCTTTTGGGGAAGATGATACCGAGCCGAACGACAGCGACCAAAGTCGCATTTAAGGTATAGGCTGTACCTGAATTCAGCAAAAAGCCCCGCCTCTTTACAAAGAGGCGGGGCTTTTTATGTTATGAACGGCTAGTATTCCAGATTTCCGGATGGGCGGCTTTGACCGCCTCCTTTTTTACCTCGCCAGTTTCTGCTGTTACCCTTAGTTGAGCGGCTACTCGTGCCTGCGCTTGCAGTAGCACGGCTGTTTCCTTCGCTTCTGCCTGATCGGCCATTACCGCTTCCGGATGGCCTGTTACCACTTGCAGCACGGTTACCGTTATTAGAAGCTGTTTTGTTGCGCGGCTCTCTTCCGGCTGGGCCTTTCGGCTTTTTGGCATGCTCCAGGTTAACAGATAAGTGCTCAGGCAAAGCAAAAGGGTGGTCCGCATTTACTTTGATCTGCTTGTTGATCAGCTTCTGGATGTCGTGTAGGTAATAGCGTTCTTCCTCATCGCAAAACGACAGTGCTATACCTGCATTGCCGGCACGGCCCGTACGACCAATGCGGTGCACGTAAGTCTCAGGTTCGTTTGGCAGTTCATAGTTAATCACATGCGACAGCTCCTCTACGTCAATGCCGCGGGCGGCAATGTCCGTAGCCACCAGCACACGGGTAGAACCTGCCTTAAAGTTACTCAAAGCACGCTGACGCGCATTCTGCGACTTGTTGCCATGGATGGCTTCTGCCTGTATATTCGCTTTGTTCAGGTCCTTGGCTACGCGATCGGCACCATGCTTTGTTCTGGTGAATACCAGCACACGGTCAATCTCAGACTCTGAAAGAAGGTGACGCAGCAAATCGCGCTTGTCGTTTTTCTCTACAAAGTATACGGCCTGACCCACTTTCTCAGCGGTAGACGACACAGGTGTCACTTCCACTTTTACCGGATTAATCAGAATGGTATCGGCCAGTGCCTGGATAACAGGCGGCATGGTAGCTGAGAAGAACAGTGACTGGCGCTGCTTTGGCAGCATCGGGATGATGCGCTTGATGTCATGGATAAAGCCCATGTCCAGCATGCGGTCCGCCTCGTCCAACACGAAGAACTCTACGTGCTTAAGCGAGATAAAGCCCTGCCCGATCAGGTCGAGCAGACGGCCTGGTGTTGCGATGAGCACGTCTACGCCACGCTTTATGGTCTGAACCTGCGCATGTTGCGACACGCCACCGAAAATAACGGTATGGCGCACGCCGGTGTTCTTGCCGTAAGCGGCAAAGCTTTCGTTGATCTGTATGGCCAGCTCCCGTGTAGGAGTCAGGATAAGCGTTTTGATGGTATTAGATGCTCTGTTTTTTTGGTTGTGCAGCATCTGTAGCACAGGTATGGCGAAAGCAGCTGTCTTGCCTGTGCCCGTCTGGGCGCAGCCAAGCACGTCGGTGCCAGCCAAAAGGTGTGGTATAGCCTGTTCCTGTATTGGCGTAGGCTGCGTATAGCCCTCCGCCTGAAGTGCCTTCAGGATAGGATCTATTAAATTTAATTCGCTAAATGTCATGTATGATTGATTATTGCAAGCTACAAAGGTAAGTCTATTATTCCGGCTTGCGCTTATTTATTTGTAAACCACTATACTGCTACCCAGCAGGTATAGGATGGTCGAATAAGGGTACAACAGGAAGTGTATCGTAATAATTCAAAGCAGGTATAAGCAGGGCAGTTCTGGTTTGTGACAGCCTGTAAATGTGTCAGGGCAAAATGTTTTCTTAGATTTGCGTAGGTATAGGCAGGTATGACCGCTCTGTAGATATTCTGGGTGCGACAATGACTTGCTTTTAATATAACAAAGGAAATGATACAGCCACACACGTTGCACATCCGCAATATGGTTTGCCCCCGCTGCCTCAAAGTGGTGACCCAGGAGCTGGATAAGCTTGCCTTACATCCGATAGCCATACAACTGGGCGAAGTAAAGCTGGAGCAGGAGCCCACAACAGAGCAATTGCAAAAGTTGCGGGAAGCCCTGCAGGAAAATGGCTTTGAACTAATAGAGGATAAGAAGGCAGAACTTGTCGAGAAGATCAAGATCGCCATTATCGAACTGATTCGATCTGGAGAGGTGGAAAATCTCCATGTTAACACATCAGACTACCTGGCACAGCAGCTTGGCCGTGACTACCACTACCTGAGCACGCTCTTTTCGGCTGAAGAAGGACTTACGATTGCACGCTACGTCGTGCTGCAAAAGGTAGAGCGGGCCAAGGAGTTGCTGGCGTACAACGAGTTGAGCCTGAGCCAAATCAGTTTCCATTTGGGCTATAGTAGCGTCGCGCACCTGTCGGCGCAGTTCAAGCAGGTAACCGGGATGTCCCCATCGGAGTATAAAAAAGCCGCAGCTCCCTTGCGGAAGCCGCTGGATAATGTAAACTGATTTAATTGCTTATGGGGAAGGGGAATTACGGGAAGTTTATGCTGATGCTTGGGCTTTCCTTCTTGGTGATATATGTCGTCATGTTAAGCAATGTAGCCGAAATAAGCCACATTCACCTCAACCTCAGCCGGCTGTACATGACCATCCTGATGGTGGCTCCTATGGCTTTGATCATGCTGGGGGTAATGCGCTCGATGTACAGAGACCAGAAGCTGAACGCTATCATCGCCGTCATGAGTATTGTAGCTATTGTTGGGTCATTTATTATGCTGCGCAACCAGTCCTATGTCGGTGACAAAGCGTTTATTCATTCCATGATCCTGCACCACTCTTCTGCGATACTGGTCAGTGAAGAGGCCAGAATCAGTGATCCGGAGTTGAAGAAGCTGGCAGAGGAGATTATCCGGTCAAAGAACGAAGAAATCGCAGAGATGGAGAAAGTTCTACAGCGGTTAGACTGAGTAAGCAGACAGTACTGCAGTCCGAAGTTACTTAAAAGCAAGAGCGCATGCTGCGTCGGTACTGACTTGGCATGCGCTCTTGCTTTTTGAAGCAGGAAATTACTCTACCCGCATCAAGAATTCTTCTTTGATGAACTCGAGTATCTCAGGAGAGAGGGGCTTCGAGAAAAACTCCTTTACTTCCTTATGGCTGCGGGCACACTGTATGTCTTTGCGGTCCACAGCTGAGGAAAGCATAAATAAGCTACACTTCTGGGTGGCGTATTCCGGAAGTTTGCGATACTCTTCAATAAAATTCCAGCCGTCCATTCCAGGCATGTTGATATCCAGGAAAATCAGATCAGGGAATTTTTCTCCTGAAGGTTCCACAGAAGACTTCAGAAAATCAAGTGCTTCTTCAGCTCCTTGAAAGCTGAAAACGTCCTCAGCAAAGTTCTCATTTCGGATGATGCTTTCACAAACGAAGTTGTTCACTTCATCATCATCAATCAAAACTACTCTTTTCAATATATTCATTACTACAGGGTGTGTCTAAAGTAAATGTTAAAAGTAGTGCCGACATTCACCTGACTATCTACTTCTACTTTGCCGCCTAGCAGCTCAGCCTGGGTTTTGACAAGATGCAATCCCAAGCCCCGTCCTTCTCCGTGAGCATGAAATCGCTTGTATAAACCGAAGACTTTTTCTTTTTCCTTACTCAGGTCGATCCCAAGACCATTATCTGATACGCTGAGACAAATATAGTTAGGAATAGTGAAAGTTTTAAGCCGCAGATACAAATTTCTGTCAGGCGATCGGTATTTCAAAGCATTTGTGATGAGATTATGCATGATGCTGTGCACATAGCTCCGAACGCCAATCACGTTGGGCGCCTCATCGAAGTCCCGCTCCAGCCTGATATGCCCTCCCAGCAGCTCATTGGGGAGGCTATCATAGATCTCTTCATAGACATCCTCAAACTTAATCTCTTCCCGTACATTGTTGAGTTCACTCCTGATCGTGAGGAGGTCGTTGAGGTCCCGTATGGTGGTGTCGAGTAGTTTGGCAGACTTAAACAGGTTGTCAATCACCCGGGGGTTCATGGGTGAATCAGGCTTGTGCTTGTTGTATATAGTGGTAAGGCCCAGAATGTTAGCAATCGGAGCTCTCAGGTTATGTGATACAATGTAAGCGAACTGCTGCAGGTTCTGATTTTGTTTCAGCAGTTGGTCAGTCAGCTCGTCCCGCTTTTGCTGAGCCTCCTTGTAAGATGTCATGTCAGAGGCAGAGCCATCGAGAAGGTAAACGTGCCCGTTTTCATCCTTTCTGGGCGAAATGCGCAGCATCAGCCATTTGCACTGGTTGTCTTTTGTTATGATGCGTACTTCATAATGCTGGCGCTCGCCCTTTTTGAGTTCTGGCAGAATGTGCTGCTCTATGTAAACTCTGTCTTCCGGGTGTATTCTGTTGCACCAGAGCTCAGCCTGTGCTGTAAACTCTTCTTCTGTATAACCCGTCAGTTCGAGGCACTGCGGACTTACATAGAGCATCTTAAGAGCAGTGTCAGCGGAGAATATCATTTCCGGTATGTTTTCCAGGGTTGATTGCAGCAGGTTTTTCGCCTTCAGGGCCTCCTGCTCTGCCCATTTGCGCTCAGTGATGTCCTGCACCGAGCCATGGAAACGGACCAGCTTTCCCTGCGCATCATATTCCGGCTCTCCAATTTCATAGACCGTACGCTTCTGACCATCAGGCCGCACAATGGTGTGCTCCACCGATAGGATACTGTTATTTTCAGAAGCTTCCTCTATCGCCTTCCATATGAGCTCACGTTCCTCCTCTGGCACAAAATGGATGAAGTTGAATCGCGATGGAATAAAGGACATCCTATTGACGCCATAAATAGCATACACACTGTCAGACCAGGTCAGCTGGTCACGCTCCACATCAAGTTCCCAGTTGCCCAGCATGGCCAGTTGCTGGGCCCGGGCCAGTTGCTCCTCGTTGCGCTTGATAGTCTCCAGCGCCAGCTTGCGATCTGAGATATTGAGCACGTTCAGGGCAACGGCCAGCACACGGTTATCCGGGCCAAGCACTGGACGAAACGCTATTTCATGCCAGAAATCGCCATGGCCATCTTCATACTGGATGATCTCACCTTTCATGGCACGTGCATGCTGCTCCCGAAACTGCCTGCCTTTTTCTTCACCAACCAAATCCAGGAAGTTCATTCCTGTTTTTAGCTCTTTCATCAGCATGTTGTGCACATCTTTCTTTGCCACCGCATTGCACATCATCACACGCATTGATTTATCGAGCAGGTAGATCGCCTGTGGTGAGCTGTCAAGTAGTGCCCTCAGGTTCGCCTCACTGGCCATTAGTTTTTCCTGGGCTATGACCTGTTCTGTAATATCGATCATAGTGCCGTTCCAGATCACGTGGCCAGCCTCTCGCCAGGTAGGGAGGCCGTGGGTCTGCACCCATTTCCATTGGCCGCCCTGCGGCTGCCTGATCCGGAAGATCACCACCAGGGGAGACAGGCTGCGATAAGAATCAGTGATGGCACTCAGAACCTGGGGCACATCATCAGGCTCGATGTGTCGGTATAGCGCCGTAATGTTGCCATACACCTCTTGAGGACTTATATGAAAAAGGTCCTGGATGCCGTCACTGACAAATGTAAAGGCGTAATGGGACAGGCTCTTCATCTCCAGTTGAAAAACAGCGCCCGGTATGCTGGAGCTGATCTCTCGCAGCTGTTTATCGTTCACCTGCAGTTTTTCGATCATCTCCAGGCGCTCATCCACGTTTATAGCGACAACCAGACGCGGCATACTTTCCCCAATGCGCGGCAGCGCATGAGAAATCGCCTCGACCTCAAACTCACTGCCGTCGCTGCGTTTATGGCGCACCCTGCTTTGCTGCGACTCCAGCTCGTCTACCTGGTCCAGCCTGAATTTAAGAAGCGGCACGTCATGCTGCGGCCTTATGTCGAATATGTTCAGCGCCAGGAACTCCTCTCTGCTGTAACCATACTCACGGAGGGTGGCCTTGTTTACGTCCAAGAACTGCATCGTGAGCCGGTCATACACCCACATGGGGATAGGGTTCATGTCGAAGAGCATCTTATACTTCAGCTGGCTCTCAGATAGCGCTTCCTGCAGTTCCTGTCGTTTCTGCATTTCGGCGTTGAGCAATTTGTTGTCAGAGCGCAGCCGCTGAATGACGTTGCGGAGCAGAAGAGTGGCGGCAATGCTTATCAGTATGATAATGGCAAGTATAAGCCGGTGACTTTGTACAAATGACGAGATAGAATGAGATGCCTGCTGGCTGCTTTCGCGGGTAGCTTGGCGTATACTTTCACTTAAATCCTTGAGGTAGTTTTGGTGATGCCGGTATTCAGGGGTGATCACCATGCGGTTATAGGCCAGAGCCTCTGCTATGTTGCTACTGCGGCTAAGTTGCAGCAGGTGCTTGACCAGGGTATCGTGCGCAGCCGTCTCATTTTCAAAATTGCGGAGAATCTGTTGGCGCTGCTTATCCTGCATCATGGCCTTCAACTGCGTGATGATGTCGGCACTGTGTGCCTGGGTCGCCTGAATGTCCTTTTCGTATTTGGCTTTCTCAGCAGGACTGGTTGAAGTCAGGTGCAGTAGTACTGCCTGGTGTACGGCATCATCATTGGTCTGCAGGTCATCGATGAGTTCAAGCTCCTGCAAGGCCAGCACGATATAAGCATCATGGCTGAGCTGAACCTGGCGGGCCTGAAAAAAGGTGTTGGAGATCAGGATGAGCAGGGTAATCAATAGGCCCGCGAATACAAACAGCACAAGATAGGTCGTGCGCGATGCTGCATGCAGATGCGTGGGCTGGTTTGTTTTCAACATGGGTCAGGTACAGGTGCTTACTAAATTACGAAGCACAAGTATTTGGGTCGCGGATTTTGCACTGATTGTTATCAGTGTTTATCCCCGAACTTAAACAATTGCAACTCTAAAAACAAAAATACAGCCTCCAATTAGTTTTATTCAACTGATTTTCTGGCAAATATGATATAGTTCAGGTATAGTACAGCAGCTCAATCCGTCAAAAATCTATAAACCTTTTAAAAGATAGTGTAACACACAGGGCATGAAAGGGGCGTACCTTTGTATTGATTGGACGCTAAACCATCGAGACAACATGGAAACGATCACAAAAAAAGCCTATAAAAAAGATACTTTCCCCGTAGAGGGGATGACTTGCGCCTCCTGTGCCTCCAGCATAGAGAGCATGCTGCGTACTGTGGAGGGCGTGCAGGAGGCCAACGTGAACTTTGCCGGCAAGACAGTGCAGGTTGCTTATGCGCCGGATCAGGTTAAGCCGGATCAGCTGCGCGATACCCTGGAGGAGATCGGCTTTGAACTGCTGATTGACCAGCATACCGAGGAGGAACTGGAGGAGCGCCAGGAGAAGGCACTGGGTGTACTCAAAACCAAAACCATTGTAGCGGGCGTACTGGCATTCCCGGTATTTGTGCTGGGCATGTTCTTCCACAATGCCTTCAGCTGGGGCAACTGGGCCATGCTGGCTTTCACTACCCCGATTCTGCTTTGGGCCGGTCGTCACTTTTTCGTGAATGCCTGGGGGCAGGCCAAGCACCTGCGGGCCAACATGGATACGCTCGTAGCACTGAGCACAGGTATAGCCTTTATTTTCAGCTTGTTCAATACCGTATACCCAGATTTCTTCCTGAGCCGCGGACTGGAGCCGCACGTGTACTACGAAGCCGTAGCGGTGATCATTGCCTTTATCCTGATGGGTAAGTACCTGGAGGAAGGCGCCAAAAGCAGAAGCTCCGAAGCTATAAAAAAACTGATGGGCCTGCAGCCCAAAACGGTGCGCGTGGTTCGTGATGGTGTGGAAGCTGAGATTCGCATAGAAGAGGTGCGCCTAGGTGACCATGTGCTGCTGTTGCCGGGCGACCGGGTGCCGGTGGATGGTGAGGTAGTGTCAGGCGGCTCGTATGTGGACGAGAGCATGCTGAGCGGTGAGCCTTTGCCGGTGCAGAAACAAGTGGGAGATATGCTTTTTGCCGGTACGATCAACCAGAAAGGTAGTCTGCAGCTCATTGCCCGCAAAACCGGTGGTGAGACCATGCTGGCCCATATTATCAAAATGGTGCAGGAGGCACAGGGCAGCAAGGCGCCGGTGCAGAAGCTGGTAGATAAGATAGCGGGTATTTTCGTGCCGGTCGTGCTGCTGATCGCGATACTGACATTTGTAGCCTGGGTGGTATTGGGCGGAGAAGCTTATCTGTCGCAGGCGCTGGTGTCGATGATTTCGGTGCTGGTAATCGCCTGCCCATGTGCCCTGGGCCTGGCAACGCCTACTGCCATTATGGTGGGCGTGGGCAAAGGTGCTGAAAACGGCATCCTGATCAAAGACGCGCAGAGCCTGGAGCATGCCTATAAAGCCAATGCCATCCTGCTTGACAAAACCGGAACGATCACCATGGGTAAACCCGCTGTAACTGATGTGGTATGGGCAAAAGGCGTAGAAGGGCAGGAGCGACTGGAACAGCTTTTCTTTTCGATCGAAGCCAAGTCAGAACACCCGATTGCGCAGGCCATCTATACCTACTACAAAGAGCAGGGAATGCAGTCGCTAGAGCCGGAGTACTTTAACAGCGTGACTGGTATGGGGGTAGAAGCGGCTTTTGAAGGGGAAAAGTTCTTCGCCGGAAACGAGAAGCTACTGCGCCAGGAAGGTATAAGTATAGAAAGTCAGCTCGCTGATGCCGCCCGACAGCTGCAGGAAAACGCGAAAACCGCCGTATACTTCGCTAATGGGCAGAAAGCCTTGGGTGTGTTTGCGGTAAGTGACCCGATAAAACCCGCTGCTGCCGAAGGGATAGCCCGTATGAAAGAGGCCGGCCTGGAGGTACACATGCTCACTGGCGACAATACACAAACTGCAGCGGCCGTATCTCGACAGGTGGGCATCACGCACTTTGAGGCCGAACTACTGCCAGGCGACAAAGCAGATTTTGTGAAGAAACTGCAGGAGCAAGGCAAAGTAGTCGCCATGGTAGGAGATGGCATAAACGATGCACAGGCACTGGCCACAGCTGATGTTAGCATCGCAATGGGACACGGTACCGATGTAGCCATGGATGTAGCCGGCATTACGTTGATGCGCTCTGACCTGGTGCAAGTGGCGGCGGCTATCAACCTGTCGCGGGCGACGGTGCGTACGATTCGGCAAAACCTGTTCTGGGCTTTTATCTACAACGTGATCTGTATACCTGTTGCTGCAGGTCTGTTGTTCCCGTTCACAGGCTTCCTACTCAACCCAATGTTAGCCGGTGCTGCCATGGCCCTTAGCTCGGTTTCGGTGGTAAGTAACAGTTTGCGCCTGCGTGGCAAGAAATTATAAAAGTATTTTTAATTAGTTGATAAATTATGTTAAATATGAAGACCTATAAGTTTAAAACAACCATTAACTGCGGAAGCTGTGTGAGAGCCGTAACGCCACACCTCAATAAACTGGAAGGGGTACAGGACTGGAAAGTGGATACTGACAATCCGGACAAGATCCTGGAAGTGAACGCCAATAGCCTGGATGCACAGGATATCAAAAGTACTGTGGAAAAGGCAGGATTTAAGGCAGAGCAGGTATAACCTGTGATAAATAGGATGCTTTGCCTGCTAAAATAGACAGAGCTGTTTTATGATGAATGGGCAAGTTGAATTATCAATTTGCCCATTTTCTTTGTCTATAGACGGGTTTCCTGGGGTGAAGCCGGGCTTTGCTTCTGTTCAGCAAAGCAAAGGTCAGCATAGAGGCACTCGTCATGGCTAAACCTAAGAACTCACGGGCTTCTTCAATGTTTTTAATATCTCCTCCACCAATGGCTAGCCCTTCCCATTTCTCAGGCCAGAAGAACACAGCACCTACTGCATAGGCAGCAAAGGCGCTAAAAAGCACAACCTGACTGATTCTGTTGAAAGAAACCAGGAAACTGAAAATGGCTGCCAATAGATAAATTGCTATCCAAATGGCAGCATCCGGGTCATTGTATTGCAGCGCTGCAAAGACAATGAAAACAATACCCATGAGAATCGAAATGATTTGTTTGAAGACCATAGTTGATGGAGATGGTTACCTAACTATACTAAAATAATTTATAAAAGTTTCCTGTTTTTATTGTGTTTTAAAAGTAAACGAGCAGCCTGGGGCTGCTCGTCATAAATTCAGTAAACTTAAACTTAAAAGCCTACCAGGCCCATTGCGGACAAATTATTTTAGCGGAATTGCGCAGTTTTAAGCCTAATACCACCTCATGGCTGCCTGAGTTGGCGCCGGCAAGTGGCGATACACTCGCATCGTAAGCATAGCTCAGATCCATCAGGTAGCTGATATTTATACCTGCCATTACAGTCACTGACTCGTTGTGCCGATAAGAGGCCGCCGCCCAGATACGGTCACTGTACAAAGCCTTGAGCGTGGCATCTACTGATACCGGGCTTGGCTGGGCCATTTTCACCATTACCGAAGGTATAAGCGCTAGGTCGGGCGACACATCCAGTCGGTAACCACCCGTCAGGAAGTAGTGCTTCTGTAGTCGGCCGCTGTTGTCGGTGGCAGTGCCAGTCGTCAGGTGCTCACGCTTGCTGGGTACAAGCTGCGCACCGGCTATACCTACGTAGTAGTTGTAAGAATAGAGCCACAGGCCCATGTTCAGGTCGAACTTCATCTCGTTGATCCGTCCATCGTTGATGGCTCTGTCATTCGGGTTGATGACACGTACAGCGGTGGGGTCCAGGCTGTACTGGATCAGGCCCGGTGCCACACCGGCAGCTATACGCATGGTGCGGGAAAGCGGCTGGTGGTAGGCATAGCTTACATTAAAACTGCTGCGCTTGAGTGGACCCGTAGCTGTCGTCATGGCCATGGCACCCAAGCCATGGTGTGGCCTGATGCGACGGTAGGATGTCGGCTTTTTGGTGGTAGCCTCTTTGGCAGGCGAACTGTTGCGCTGCGCCGCTGTAACGGGCGATACCTCTTTCATGATCGGGGCATGGAAGGTGGCGTAATAGGACACCGGGGCTCCCTCCAATCCGGACCACTGCTGTCTGGTGCCGATTTTCACGTCAGCGTAATCCTCTATACCTGCTATGGCTGGGTTGAGCAGGTAATTGTTGAGGGTGTACTGGCTGTACTGCGGCTTTTGCTGCGCCATGGCCTGTGTCGCCAGCAAAAGCACAAATCCTAAAGCTAAAAGTTTGTTCATAGACGGTTATTTAACAATTGTCACACTTCCTGAAAGCGGTTTTTCCTGGTTGTCAAGCTGAATGAGGTAATAATATGTGGCGATAGGCAGTTCCTTGCCGTTCTGGCGACCGTCCCACGGCAGTTTATAGCCCTGTGAGCTAAACACCGTGTTGCCCCACTGGTTGAACACCTGCACCTTACAGTTCGGGTACTGCTCAATGTTGAGGATTTCCCAGACATCGTTCACACCGTCGTGGTTCGGAGTAAAGGTATTTGGCACATACACCAGTTGTTGCACTGCAATAGTCACCTCGTCTGTAGACACGCAGCCGGCTTCGTTGGTCACGGTTACGGTATAGGTCGTGGTTTTCTCTGGTTTGGCGTATGGGTTGGCAATGTTCGGGTTGTTCAGTCCTTCCGCTGGTGACCAGCTATAGGTCGTTCCACCGCTAGCCTGGAACTGCACCGTTCTGCCTAGCATCAAAGTCTGGTCCAAACCTGCATTGGCACTTGGTGCAGGCACGGTTACCGTTACCGGGCGGCGCTCGCTGGCGCACGACGAAGCCACTTCCTGCACATAGTAGGTGGTTGTGCTTGTCAGGATTGGTGTGGTGAAGCTGTTGCCGACATGAATCGGATTGCCGCCTTTCGCCTGGTTAAACCATTCCAATCTGCCGCCTTTGCCGGTGGCGTTCAGGGTAGTTTTGGTGCTGTGGCAGATGGTCTGGCCACTGGCAACCGGCATGTCCGGCAATGGTGTTACGGTTACTTTTATCGCCTCGCTCACCAATCTTCCGCAGGACTCAGAGGTAACTACTCTTCTAAACCAGGTGGACTGGGTAAGTGCAGCCGATTGGAAGTCTTTGCCATTGTTTATACTTGCAGCTATTGTATAGCCATTGTCCGGACCGCTGGTGCTGCTCTCCCAGCTATAGTTATAGTTGCCGCTACCGCCTGTTGGCAATGTGCCCACTAGCGGAGAGGGTGCAGTGCCATAGCAAATGGTCTGGCTGGTGCTGATGCGGTTGTTTGCCATTGGCGGACGCACGCTGATGAACACAGCCGCGCTGGTGTCTGGCGTTGGACCTGAGAGTACTACTCGGCGGAGCCAGGTAGACTGCGTGAGTGCTGCCGGGCTATAGTCTTTGCCGGTACTCTGGCCGGTAGCCGTCATAAAGCCTGATTTAGACCCCTTCGTGCTGGCCAGCCACAGGTATAGGAAGTCACCATCGCCACCTACAGGCACAGAGCCCTGGAGTGTAGCCGGTTTGTTGCCCGCACAAATTACCTGATCGCTGTAGATGTTGTTGTTCGTGACGCCTTTGTGCACCTCGATCAGCACCGGATCAGAAGTAGTTTCGCAACCACCCGAGAAGACACGGCGACGGAACCAGGTAGATTCGTGCAGTGCACCTGGCGTATAATGGCGACCGTTATTTATACCTGCTGCTGGCTGGTAACCACCTTGCTGGCTGAGGCTGCTCTCCCACAGGTAGGTATAAGTGCCTGCTCCTGCGCCACCGCTTGGGTTGGTTCCCGAAAGCGGAGCCGGTGTCTGGCCACGGAAGATGCTTTGGTTCAGGCCAATTGTGTTGTTGCTGATGACTGGCGAGACTGTAATCGTCACTACATTCGACACATGCTGGCACGGACCAGTCTCCACCACACGGCGGAAAGAGGTCGTGGTAGTGAGGATGCCCACGTTCAGGTCGGCTGATACGCTGTTGTTTACCTTGCGGAACACGCCGTCATTGCCTGCCGCTTCCCAATAGAAGGTATAGCTGCCAGTACCGCCGCTAGGCTGTGAACCAATCAGTTTAGCCGGAGCAGTACCTGTACAGATCACCTGATCCGCAGAGATCGTGTTGTTGGCGATCACGGCATTTACCAGGATGCGCACTTCTGCCGAAGTATTGTAGCACTCGCCAGCCACCACTTTGCGGCGGAACCAGGTGGTTTCCGTTAGCTGACCCGGCTGGTAGTTCATACCCGTGTTGTTGCCTGTAGCTGGGGCAAAGTCAGTGCCCTCCGTATGGCTTTCCCACAGGTATACCGGTTGCTCGTTGCCACCAGTTGGCCGGGTGCCTTTCAATTCGCCCGGCGTATCGCCTGCGCAAACCGCATGTGACTGAGTAATAATGGTGTTATGGGTGATCACTGGCTGCACCACAATCTCCAGTACCGTACTTACCGACTGCTGACAAGGAGCAGAGTAAACTACTCGTCTGTACCACATGCGCTCAGTCAGTGGGGCAGGAGCCTGGTAATCAGGCTGGTTGTTAGTGCCTGCTGCGGCCGTAAAGTGCTGGCCATCGCGGCTGCTTTCCCACAGGTAGGTATAGCTGCCATTGCCTCCGGCCGGGGCCGTACCTTTTAGTTGCTGCAGCACATCGCCTGCGCAGATGATACCCTTCTCAATAGCAATAGTATTGTTGCTGATCGCCGGCAGTACGTCCACTTTCACGGCTACGCTGGTGTGTGCCTCGCATGGACCAGACAATACAACTCTCCTGAACCAGGTCATTTGCTCCAGCGCCTCTGGCTGGTATGAAGCACCTGTGGCACCTGCTACCACGCTGAAGCCTGCATTGGCACCCGTTACGCTACTTTCCCACTGATAGGTATAGCTGCCGTTTCCACCTGAAGGCGTCGTACCAGTTAGTACATTCGGTCGCTGACCGGCACAGATAGGTGCACTTGGAGCTGTCAGGCTGTTGTTGTTGATGCGTTTGTTGACTGTCACCGTCACAGGGAGGCGCTCACTGCTGCCGCAGCCGTTCACATTTACCGCCTCTACAAAGAAGGTTGTGGTTTGCTGCAGTACCTCTGTTTCAAAGCTGTAGCCTTCGAATAAGTATTCCTGTGCTGATGCATTGGCATACCAACGGAAGGTATTGGTGGTATGACTGTTCACAGTCAGGGTGGCTTTACTGCCCTCACAAACCGTAACAGGAGCTACCTGTGGCGCTGCCGGTAAACCCACTACGGTTACCTCGATCACATCGGAGTTGCTGATACACTCACCGGATACCACTTCGCGGATATACCAAGTGGTCTGAGTAAGGGTAGTCGGACTCGTGTAGTGCTGGCTGGCGTTGCTGCCAGGAGCCGGGCTGAACGTAGCACTCGGGCCTGCGGTGCTGTATAGCCAGCGGTAAGTGTAGCTGCCGTTGCCACCGGTAGGCAGTGCGCCCGTGAGCGTGGCTGCAACAGTGCCTTCGCAGATAACCGGCTGCCCGGCGATCTGAATGGTGTTCTGCTCAATGGCCGGCTGCACCAGTATCTGGATTTCGTTGCTGACGCTTTCGCCGCAAGGGCCACCTGTTACCACACGACGGTACCACATGGTTTTATCGTTGATCTGCGGGGTATAGTTCAGGCCTGAGTTAGTGCCAAGAGCCGGCTCAAAACTGCCGCTCTCGCTGCGCATCTCCCAGCGATACGTCTTTTGATCAGTGCCGCCCTGTGGCATGCTGCCGATAATAACAGATGGCGTGCTGCCGCTGCAGATGGTGCCCTGCTGCACCGAAACAAAGTTCATCGTGATCGGCTTTACCACTGTCACTTTCACGGCTTCACTCACGTGTACCTGGCAAGTGCCGGAGGTTACTTTTCGGCGGAACCAGGTGGTTTCGTTCAATACGCCGGGGGCATAGTCTTTTCCACTGAACCCACTAGGTGGCGTTTTAAAGCTGCCATTTACGCCTGTCGTACTAAATTCCCAGGTATAGGCATAGCTGCCCGTGCCGCCGATTGGCTCGCTGCCTTTCAAGGTTGGGGCTTCTGCGCCTTCGCAGATAGGAGCGATAGCGGTAACAGTATTTTGATCGATAACAGGTGTAACGGTAACAGCAATAGGAGCGGAAGTATGGGAGCAACCGGCTGATAACACCGTTCTTCTGAACCAGATCGTGCGGTTAAGCGTGCCCGGCTGGTAAGTAGCAGCAGAAGCACCGGCAATCACTTCAAATCCTCCTTCAGCGTCTGTTACACTGGCCTCCCATTGATAGGTATAGCTACCGTTGCCACCGGTCGGGGCAGTGCCAGTGAGTAAAGCAGGGGACTGGCCTGCGCAGATCGTCGCCACTTCTTTTAGTGTGTTGCGGTCAAGCGCTGGCAGAATCGTGACAGTTGCAGCCACTACAGGGCTGTAGCAACCATTTGTAACACCACGTACATAAAATGTGCTGGTGCCTTCTGGCAGATTCTGAGCTGTGAAGCTTCTGCCCGTTTCCAAAGCTTGAGTCGCTGCTGCATCTGCAAACCATTCATAAGCGCCGGCATTGCCTTCCGCTATCAAGGTGGCGCTGCTGCCTGCACCGCACAGGGTAACAGGGGCTACCATAGGAGCTGGTGTGGCCGGGTATACCTCTACTTTAAGTGGCGTGCGCACACTCGAGCAGCCGCCTTCTACTGTAGTTTGGGCGTAAAATATTGTCGTCTGATCAAGTGCTAAAGTCTGGAAACTGTTGCCTTCGTGCAGCAGATTGCCGCCTGTTGGCTGGTCGTACCACTGCACGCTGCCTTCGGCCTGCAGTACCTGTAACAATGCCGGGGTGCCCGGACAAAGTATTGTTACCGGCTGCACGGTTGGGGCTGCTGGCAGGTCATTCACCGTTACTGCGATAGTCTCGGAGACTTCACACACACCAGCACGGTAGGTATAAGTTAAGGTATAGGAACCCACGGCAGCGGGGTTAAATTGTCCGTCAGCCGATACATATTCAGAGCCGCTCCAAACACCGCCTGCATGTGAGGCCTCCAGTTGCATGATGCCGCTGTTGAGGCAAACTACTTCCTTTGGTGCGTTCAATTCGAGAACAGGTATAGCGTCGATGGTGATTTGCTGCGTAGCTTCTTCTGAATCGCCGCATTCGTTGGTAGCAATCACTTTTACTTCGTAAGTGCCCGGCTCTGTGAAACGCAAGGTTGGGAAGGCAGAGCCGGCGTGGGTGCCACTTTCAAATGTTGCGCTGCCAGGGCCGCTCACCTCCCAACGGTAGGCGCTGATGGTGCCGGACTGGGCATCGTAAACTGGTCGGTGGGCAGCGTTGTCTGCAGAGAAGGCAATGGTTTGTGGTCCGCAGTAGGTTTGCGCCTCTGGCAAAGTGGCCAGGGGCTTGTGAATGACCACGATATTCGTTTCCTGCGTGCTCACGGCAGAACAGAAGCTGCTGGCCAGCAGGGACACGGTATAAGTACCTGACTTATCGAAGCTGAACACCGGATTCTCAGAGTTGGCGTCGGTGCCCTCCGCAAAGCTCCAGCCTTCTGTGGCGGATACAGTCCAGGTATATTTCAGGTCTGCACCGGTTGAGTTGTTCTGTGCTCTGAAAATAGAAGGAGCACAAACACCGCCGTCCGGCGTCAGTTCGAAAGCCGCTTTGGGTACATCGTTCACCACGATCATCTGCTCCATCACGGTCGGCAAGCAGGTCGAGTTCGGGTCAAGTGGATAGGCAGTTAGGCGGACCATGTACTCACCCAGTTCGTTGAAAACCACATTCGGAGATAGCGTCGTGCCATTGCCTGATGTGAACTTCCAGCCTGTCGCCGGAAAGATCTCCCACTGCACACGGTATCGGTCGGTTCTGGCAGAGGCATCATAACCGTTCTTGGTCTTGTCCTGGAAGCGAACTGGCTCGTTCAAGCACACATTACCGATGGCAAAATCGGCGATAGGGCCTTTGGAAATACGGATACCGGTAAAGGTGGCGATGGATTTGTTACACTGATTGATGGCAGTACCTGTCAGTGTGAAGCCGTTTGGCTTGTCCTTGGAAGACTCCAGGAACTCGTGGCGTAAGATGCGGTCAGCAGGCAGCTCGTTGTGTTTGAACACATAAGGTGCCGTGCCATCGTCGAACTGGAAGGTATAAACTGTATGTGGTGAGTTGCCCTCCACACCTGTGATCTTAAACCCATAGGATACCGGGGCGCAGTCGATGTTATTGCCATCGCTGGTGATACCCAGGCCGGGGTTGCTGCCAATGAAAAGTTTCTCGGTGAAGGTACCCTGGCAGCCGCTGGCGTCAGTGGCTGTTACGGTAATCGTATAAAGACCTGGGGCAGTGTAGGTATGGCTGGTTCGCTCAAAATCAGTTCCGAGGGCACTGCTTTTGCCGTCGCCCCAACTGATGGTATAGCCCGTGTTAGTGGCGGCTGTAGTAGAGGCATTCTCCACCTCCAGCTTAAAAGAGTTGGCGCTGCCGGTATAGCTGCAATAGGTGAAGTCGTAGAGTGGGTCTTTGATCGTAGCGTCTGGCCGGTCACTGATCTGTAAAGGTGCTGAGGTGGCCGTACAGCCGTCTTCAGTGGTGGTCGTGACGGTATAAGTGGCTGCTTCTGTGACGGTAATGCTTTGTGTGGCAGCACCATTCGACCACTTGTAACTGGCTGCCTGTGTGGCAGTAAGAGTCGTTTCGCCTTCAGCACATAATGAAGGAGAGCCCGAAATAGTTATAATAGGAGTGCAACTTTGTGCTACGGTTTTTGTACCAAAACACAGCACATAAAGCAGGGTGAGCACAACAAACGTGAGGCTCTTTTGTACCGGTTGCATAAAGGGTTCAGTATAAGTTTGCTATAGATAAATGCTTTTTTATGAAAATGGCTATGGCCGGAAAATTCAATTCAGCTAAACGATGCGTTTTGAGAGAAAAACAGAGGTGTTGGTAATCCTTTCCTATGTCTGTCAACTAGTTAATGAGGTATCAGAAAAATGAATTCTGAGCTCAATAAATATTTATCATCTGTGGCTGAACATTTTCATGGTCTGTCCGTATTGTGCAAAATGTTTTTTGAAGGGACTTGGTTCAAATAATTGTAAATTTTTTATGAATCAAGATTTAAGGCACATCCAGATAAATAGCATTCTATTAAATGCTCCTATCTTGAATTAACGCAAGCTTTAGTTGTTTTCCTGTTCCAAGGCATTTGGGACAGATACAGGCGAGATAGTAATGTGTGGCGTTGTATTATTCTTATATGGTATTAAACAGCGAGTGAGGATGGATAAATAATATAATCTAGTCGGTGCTTGAGTAAAAATTTTTTGATTTTGGTAGAGTAGTTTAAAAAATGATCCTTTTTAGAGTAAGCGAATTATTGTTGATTATTTTTTAATAAAAAATTCCAGCCCCTGAGTGAAACCTTTTTAGGAATAGCAGTCTAAAAACGGATGATTTATTTAAATAATTATATAATAAAGATTAAAGGTATAATTTTAACCTATGTTTATTTAATAAT
This sequence comes from uncultured Pontibacter sp., assembly GCF_947502515.1. Taxonomy (NCBI): domain Bacteria; kingdom Pseudomonadati; phylum Bacteroidota; class Cytophagia; order Cytophagales; family Hymenobacteraceae; genus Pontibacter; species uncultured Pontibacter sp. The sequence goes on from NZ_CANNAI010000005.1 coordinate 282,118, forward strand.
ATAAATATACTAATATTATCAATTTTAATTTTGTTGATGTTTTAGCGATAAATTAATAAACCTTAATATAAATGCAGTCGTATTTCAGTCTAAATTCTGGTTGTTAATTGTGAGCCCCTACAAAGCGGGCAAGCAAGTATCTCCTAAGCAGAATATAAATTATAAGCTAAAGTGAATACAGACATTAAGGTTGTCATGGGTCCTGGAGCAACGAGGGGATTGACAAAGTGATTGAAGACGAGAGGCGTGAGAAAGTCAATTAAGGTAAAAAGGGAATTATGATTCAATAAGTACAATTTCAGGTTATGCACAAATACAGACACTATAATAGTTTTAATAGAATACTCTTATTAATACTAGACATTACATTGATAGCTTTCGCGTTTAAGCTGTCAAACCTTTTCAGATACGGTGATCTAGAACTCACACACCAGTACAGTATCTTCTTTGTACTGTTTGCGCTCGTGTGGTGGATCGTTTCCGGGTTTAAGAATTTTGTTTTCCGGATCGATGGTTTTATTCCGGTAGGCAGAAGGACTGGTAACATGCTGAATGCTTTTGCGATACACGCCGTCATATTGGCCAGCTGTATCGTGATATTCAACCTGGAGCATCTGTCCCGCCTGTTGCTCTTGTATACTTACCTGTTCACAGCGTTGCTGATCGGTCTGAGCCGTGTGGTGCTTTTCCTGGCACAGCGCTATTTCTCAAAATCAGATATGGCCTACAGCCGCTACGTGATTGTAGGTATGGGTCCGGCAGCGATCAACCTGCACCAGACCTTCAGCAGCGACGAGGCACCGGGCCGCAAGTTTATGGGCTTCTTCTCTGACAAGGCCGACGAACTGAGCAAGCATAGCAGCATGGTGAAGGGCAATGTGTCTGACCTTCAGGAATTTTGCCTTCAGAACAACATTGACGAGGTGTACTATACCTTGCCTGTAAATGATAAGGAACACATCGACGAGCTGACAGAGTTTGCTGACGAGAACTTCATCTACTTCCGCATCGTGCCTGATTTCAGTGCCATTGTGCAGCGTGAAGTGAATATGTACTTCTACCAGAACATCCCGATGATCAGTGTGCGCAAAGAGCCACTGGAGCAGGTAACTAACCGTGTGATCAAGCGTGCTTTTGATATCGCCTTCTCACTGGGTGTGATCCTGTTCCTGTTCCCGATCGTGATGCCGATCATCGCATTGGCTATCAAGATCAGCTCTCCTGGTCCGATCTTCTTTAAGCAGCTGCGTCCAGGTAAAAAGAACCGCCTGTTTGTGTGCTACAAGTTCAGAACCATGCGTGTGAACAACAATACAGAGCTGCAGGCCACCAAGGATGACCCACGTGTAACCAGAGTAGGAGCTTTCCTGCGCAAGACCAACCTGGACGAACTGCCACAGTTTTTCAACGTGCTGCTCGGCGACATGTCGGTAGTAGGACCACGTCCGAACCTGGTGTCGCAGTTGGACCACTACTCTAAAGTGATCAACAAGTACAAAATGCGCCACTTCGTAACACCAGGCATTACAGGCTATGCTCAGGTGAGTGGTTACAGAGGCGAGACCAAGGAAGTGCACCTGATGGAGAAACGTGTGGAGTACGATGTGAAGTACATGGAAAACTGGAGCTTTATGATGGACATGAAAATCATCTTCCTGACTGTGTGGAATATGGTGAAAGGCGAGAAAAATGCATACTAACGAAATGACTGAGACAAACACCCTGCGCAAAACAACTGCACCCTTACAGCAAAAGCGCCGCCTCCTGAACTCCTATATCACCACGGGTCGTTTCGACGAGTTTGTGGAGCAGGTCTTCTGGATGACTGAAAACAGGACATCGTCTTACGTATGCTTTGCCAATGTGCACATGCTTGTGGAAGCGTACCAAGACCCGAACTTCAATAAAATACTAAACGAAGCAGACGTTGCCTCACCTGACGGTGGGCCACTTTCAAAGCTGATGAAGCTGAAGTACGGCCACAAGCAGGACCGCGTGCCAGGCATGGACCTGATGCCGCGCCTGATCAAGGAAGCCGCTGCCAGGGGCAAGTCGGTCTTCTTCTACGGCTCCACTGACGATGTACTGGAAGCTGTGGTGGCTACTGCAAAATCAAAACACCCGGATGTCAGGATAGCAGGCCATTATTCACCACCTTTCCGTCAACTTACAAAAGAGGAAGATCAGTCGATTGTGGACATGATCAACGACTCAGGCGCTGACCTGGTGTTTGTAGCACTGGGTTGTCCGAAGCAGGAGCGTTGGATGGCTGAGCACAAGGGCCGCGTCAAGGCCTGTATGCTGGGGGTTGGACAAGCGTATATGACATACGCGGGACTGGAAAAGCGCCTGCCGAAATGGGCGCGAGACCTGTCGCTGGAGTGGACTTACAGGCTGTACCAAGAGCCCAAACGGCTTTGGAAACGCTACCTGGTTACCAACAGCACTTTCGTATACCTGACGCTAAAAGACATGCTCTGGCCCAGGGATAAACATAATAAAGCTACTGCCGTAACGGTGGGTTAGCAAGACCAAAAATGCGCTGCGTAGGTATAGCACCACCTCAGCGCATTTTTTTCATCAGTTCTCTTAAAGCTTTTTGCAAGCGTGTCTGAAAAGCTTCTGACTTAAGCTCAACTTATCAGCCAAATGCAGGTATAAGGACTAGTAATTGCAGGTGGAGGTGTGTTATAACACGCGAAGTTCTGATACTTAAGAACATAGCTGCCTGCGATTATAAATTCCGCAATATCATAATCAAAATATAGTAATTGTCGTATAGAAGACAGATTTAAAACTGAAGTTCACCCCAAACCCTTAGAAATTAATGAAAGCTGTAATACTGGCAGGCGGATATGGAACCCGCATCAGTGAGGAGAGTGGTATCAGGCCGAAACCGATGGTGGAGATCGGCGGGAAACCCATCCTCTGGCATATCATGAAAATATACTCAGCCCATGGAATCAATGATTTTGTGATTTGCTGTGGCTACAAAGGCCACATGATCAAAGAGTATTTCGCCAACTACTTTTTGCATAACTCAGACGTGACCTTCGACATGAGCACCAACAGCATGAAGGTGCACCAGAACAACACAGAGTCGTGGAAAGTGACGTTGGTTGACACAGGCGAAGGTACGCTGACTGGCGGACGACTGAAGCGTGTGCGCGACTACATCGGTGACGAAACGTTCTGCCTGACCTATGGCGACGGTGTGAGCGATATTGACATTAGCGCTGCGATTGAGTTTCATAAACAGCAGGGCACCAAGGCCACGCTTACTGCCGTGCAGCAGCCAGGCCGATTTGGCGTTTTCACGCTGTCCGGAGAGGATACCCATGTGCGTCATTTCCAGGAAAAACCGGAAGGCGGCGAACAGCCATGGATCAATGGTGGCTTCTTTGTGCTGGAACCATCCGTGATTGACTACATCGACGGCGACCACACCACCTGGGAGCGCGAACCAATGGAACGATTGGCCCGCGAAGGGGAGATGGCTGCTTTCAAACACACAGGCTTCTGGCAGCCAATGGATACGCTTCGTGACAAGAACTATCTGGAAGAGCTGATCCAGCAAGGCAAAGCTCCCTGGTACAAAGTGATTCAAAACCAACCTGTAAATGCCTAAAGGGCAAAGGGTATAGCACATTGTTTGGCAACTGCGTATAACATATCCTATACCTGACCTTTTAGCGAAACATAAGCTGATGAAGAGAGAATTTCTGCAGCAGACCTATCAAAACAAAAAAGTATTTCTGACTGGTCATACCGGCTTCAAAGGTTCCTGGATGTTGCAAATGCTGCACTCGCTGGGGGCTGAGGTGATGGGTTATGCCCTTGCACCTGAAACCGAGGAAGACCTGTACCACCTCATCGATGGAGACAGCTTATGCGAGTCAGTGATCTCGGATATAAGGGACAAAGAAGCCGTAGAAGACGCCGTGCTGCGTTTTCAGCCTGACTTTATCTTCCATCTGGCAGCGCAGCCGCTGGTGCGTTTATCCTACGAGTTTCCTTCGGAGACCTTCGCAGTAAACGCCGTGGGTACAGCCCATGTGCTGGATGCGGTATGCAAATTGGAGAAGCCTTGCTCGGTGGTGCTGATCACGACGGATAAGGTATACGAGAACAAAGAATGGGTTTACCCTTACCGTGAAACGGACCAACTGGGCGGTTACGATCCCTACAGCGCCAGCAAGGCATGTGCGGAGCTGGTGATCTCGTCCTATACCCGCTCGTTCTTCCACTTGGAAGCTTTTGACCAGCATCAGAAAGCAATCGCCAGCACCCGTGCCGGTAATGTGATCGGTGGCGGCGACTGGGCCAAGGACCGTATTATACCTGACATTGTGCGTGCACTGCGGGTAGGGGAGCCAGTAACAGTGCGTAATCCGAATGCGGTGCGTCCGTGGCAGCATGTGCTGGAGCCACTGGGTGGTTACTTGTTGCTGGGTGCTAAAATGGCGCAGGACCCAAAAGCCTTTGGCGGTGCCTGGAACTTTGGTCCGCAGGCCGGTGACAATAGTCCGGTGGAGGACCTGGTACAGAAAGCCCTGCAGGTATGGGGCTCGGGCAGCTACGACAAGCCGGAACTCAAGAACCAGCCGCACGAAGCCGGTTTGCTCAAGCTCGACATCAGCAAGGCGTTAGTAGAGCTGGGCTGGACGCCAAAATACAACTCGGCGCAGGCCATTGAGCGCACCATCGGCTGGTATAAGACGTATCACGAAGGTATAACCGACATCAAGGAATTCACGATTGGGCAGATCGCGGAATACCTGGGTGAAGAACAGCCTGCATACCTGCCATCTTAATCTGAACGACAAGCACCTGCAAAGCAACCCTTGCAGGTGTTTTCCAATACATCAAACACATGATCTTTACAGAAACCAAACTAAGAGGCGCCTACATCATCGACATTAAGAAGCTGGAAGACGAGCGTGGCTTCTTTGGCCGGGCTTACTGCCAGCAGGAGTTTGAGCAGTACGGGCTGAACACCAACCTGGTGCAGGCCAATGTGAGCTACAACTACAAGAAAGGCACCCTGCGCGGCATGCACATGCAACTGGCCCCGCACGCTGAGACCAAGCTCGTACGTTGCACCCGCGGTGCTATCTATGACGTGATCGTGGACCTGCGTCCCGACTCTGAGACGTATAAGCAATGGATAGGGGTGGAACTAACCGCGGACAATTACCGCATGCTCTACGTACCGGAAGGCTTCGCACACGGCTACCTGACTCTGGAAGACAACTCAGACGTGATGTACCAGGTGACGGCCTTTTATGCGGCCGGTGCAGAGCGTGGCCACCGCTGGAATGACCCGGCTTTCAACATTCAGTGGCCGATGGAGCCCCAGATCATCTCAGAAAAGGACCAGAACCATCCTTTGCTGGAAGCTATACCGGAGCAGTCTGCTTTGTAAGTAAATTTGACAACAGGTAAGGGGTAGTAGATATTAGATTTCGGAATTATACCTATAGCTTGTTTGAAACTGAATAAAGCCGTTTTACAAAAGCGCATTTTAAAAGAAGAACTATGATCATTATAGATACAGCATTAGCCAAACGAGAAGCTGAAGGCCGACCTGTCCGTGTAGGGATGGTGGGCGCCGGATTTATGGCCAAAGGTGTGGCCCTGCAAATCAAGTACCACGTGCCGGGAATGGAGCTGGTGGCGATCTCAAACCGAACCATCGAGCGTGCCCGCGAGACCTACAACGAGGCAGGTATAGCCGATGTGGAAGAAGTGGACACTGTGGAAGCCCTGCAGGAAAACATTCGCAACGGCAGGTATAGCATCACCAACGACCCGATGCTGTTATGCCGTGCAGAAGGTATAGATGCTATTCTGGAGGTAACCGGTGCCGTAGAATTTGGGGCGCAGGTGGCGCTGGAGGCGATCCAAAACGGCAAGCATACCATTATGATGGATGCGGAGGTCGACGGCACAGTTGGCCCGATCCTGAAGGTATATGCTGACAAGGCGGGCGTCGTATTCACTAATGTTGACGGCGACCAGCCCGGTGTGATCATGAACTTGTACCGCTACGTGAAGTCCATTGGTATGAAACCAGTGCTCTGCGGTAACATCAAAGGTCTGCACGACCCTTACCGTAACCCAACTACACAAGAGGGCTTTGCCAAGCGTTGGGGCCAGAACCCCGCCATGGTGACTTCTTTTGCCGACGGCACCAAGATCTCCTTCGAACAGGCCATTGTCGCAAACGGAACAGGTATGCGTGTAGCCAAACGAGGTATGCTAGGCCCTTATGCGCCGCAGGGGGCCAACATCCGGGAGTCGGTGAATTTGTTTCCGCTGGAGGAACTCACCAAGGGGCCGGGTATTGTGGACTATGTGGTAGGTATAGCCGAGCCGGCTGGCGGCGTGTTTGTGCTTGCTACGCAGGATAATCCACGGCAACAGCATTACCTTAACTACTACAAGATGGGAGAGGGGCCACTGTACTGTTTCTATACCCCGTACCACCTGTGCCACCTCGAAGTGCCACTCACCATTGCCAGAGCGGTCCTCTTCAACGATGCCGCTCTCACGCCACTGGACCGTCCTTACGTAGAAGTAGTAACGGCCGCCAAAAAGAATCTGAAAGCCGGTGAGACCATCGACGGCATCGGCCATTACATGACCTATGGTCTGTGCGAAAACGCTGATGTGACCGAGCGCGAGAACCTGCTGCCAATAGGTGTAGCCGAAGGCTGCGTGCTGAAGCGAGACATCCCGAAAGACCAGGTGCTGACCTACGATGACGTAATTTTACCGGAGGGTAGGACGATCGACAAGCTGCGGGAGGAACAGCGGAAATACTTTGCCTCCGCTCTCGCTGAGACGAAGGAGCAGGAACCGAATAAAACCGCAATGGCCTAATCTGGCGCTGTGGCGACATAGAATAAATTCAAAGGCAAAATCCCGCCTCTGTCAGGTATGGCCCGGGCGGGATTTCGTATGCATGACAACTTACTTGCACAATGCGCATTCTGATCATACATAATTATTACAAACAGGCAGGTGGGGAAGACACCGTCTTTCATGCCGAAGCGGCTCTGTTGGAGCAGCACGGACATCAGGTGGAGAAGCTGACCTTTTCAAACAAAGAGGTTAACAGTCTGCCTGAAAAGCTAAAAGCTGCTTTGGGCGTTGTGTATAATTCGGGTAGCGCGAAGCTGGTAGAAGAGCGGATAAAGGCATTTCAGCCGGATGTGATCCATGTGCACAATTTCTTTCCGCTGCTTTCGCCAGCCGTATTTTATGTGGCGCAGCGCATGCAGGTGCCGATCGTAATGACGCTGCACAATTACCGTTTGGTTTGCCCGAGCGCCCTGCTTTACTATAATGGGAAGGTGCAGATGGAGAATCTGCACAAGACTTTTCCGCTGGGTGCCATCCGTCAGAAGGTATACCGCGATTCGGCTGTGCAAACGGCATCGGTGGTGCTTACCACCGGCATGCATAAACTGTTCGGCACATGGCAGCAGAAGGTGGATAAATTCATCGCCCTGACGCCTGCCGCCGCTGAGCTGTTCCGAAATTCCTCCCTCAAACTTAAGCCAAAGCAACTGGCCGTGAAACCCAACTTCACCCAGGACTTGGGCAGGGGTTACCCCGAGCGGGAAAATTTTTTCCTGTATGTCGGTCGCCTAACGCCTGAAAAAGGTATAGAAACGCTGCTTAGAGCCCACACGCTGCAAAACTTTCCGCTCAAAATCGTGGGCGACGGTCCGCTCCGGGAGCGTGTGGAGCAATATTCGGCTGCAAACCCAGGTATAGAGTACCTGGGTTTCCAAAACCGGGAGCAGGTGCTGGAGCTACTGAAAAGTGCACGTGGGCTGATCTTTTCTTCGGAGTGGCTGGAAACCTTCGGGATGACCATTATAGAAGCTTTTTCGACGGGAACACCGGTTATTGCCGCCAAAATGGGTGGGGCTGCGCAACTCGTTGAAGATGGCGTAAACGGACTTCACTATAGTCCTGGGAAGGCGGAGGAGCTAGCCGAACGCGTACATCATCTGCAGCAGTACCCACGTCTGATCCGCCAACTGGGCACTGCTGCCCGCCAGAGTTACGAGGTGAAGTACACTCCCGAAGTCAACTACCGCCTGCTCATTTCCATTTACGAAGACGTCATCCGGGCTAAAAAGAAAAATGCCCCTGCAACCCAGGTCGCAGAGGCAAAACTTTCATAGCAGGCAGAATTACACGGTCTGCACATTACTTTTCTTTTCAGAGTTTTTTCGCATTTTCTTCAGTATCTCCACCACTTGGTCGGTGTCTACACGGAGGTGCTGGCGCTGTCCTTCTGCGGCATCGTGTACCTTTCTGTCACCTTTGCAGATGATGTAGTCATAGTCCAGGTCGATTTTAGTGGCTATGTCGTAGAATGGCTCTATCACAAAGCCTTCATGGAAGATCTCAATGATTTTGGTGCCCGGCTTGCAGAAGAACATGCTGATCAGACCGGCGCCTGTAGCCGATATTACCACTTTGGCCTGTGAGAACATCCTGATCTTTTCCAGAATGCTATACTTGCTCGAGACGATTGATTTGAACTTGTACGCTTCGAGGGCTTCCAGCAGCTCTTTTTCGTTCAACACATTGCGTATGGCTGAATCACTTCGGCTGATGTACAGGTATGGTACCCGCTCCGAAGCAGGCAATACTTCATCTTGCACCAACGGAAGGAATGAGTCCCGGATATACTGGCCCAGCCAGCGTGGTACCAGGGTGTGATTACCTCGCGGTGCCGTGGAAGCGATGATGCGGTCGGCGGTAAGGTGGTGGTATTCTATACCTGTGATGATCTTCTCAGCAGGTATACCCAGCAGTTCCAGCGTTTCGGTCTGGTAGCTGTAGCGTGTGTTAGGCACCAGAAACCAGTCCACTTCGTCGTAGAGGCCGCTCTCGCGGAGCAGGTGCAGGCGTGGCAGCACGTCCAGAAACCAGTGCCCGATATTGTTGAGGCCGGCACCACCGGTCAGCATACTAAACACAGTGCCTTTGAAACGGGTAGGTGCCTGAAAATAGCTTTGAGTAAAGATGTTGTTCGTCTCTGCACCTTTTGCCTTACCTTCTACCAGGCTGAGCGACACATTCTCGATAATGCGGTTCTGCTGCGAAACGATGGCCACACTGCTCTCATTGTCTGTGTAAATGCGGCCGTCGGGTACCTCCACCACTACGTAGTCAGTGGTGACACTGCGCTTGGGCTTCCAGTAATCAGAACAAGCCTCATAGAGATCCTCGGATATCTCAAGCGGGGTGGTCAGGTTGGGGTATATGCGATGCACCTTCACTTCGGAATCGGTGCATGTGGTTGCACTTTCTGTATTGATCTGGCATACGCCATTAGGTCTGAAACGGGTGTTATGGGGAATGATACGGCCAAGTATCTTCTTCAGACGATTGGTAGATTTATCGTAAAATACCTTTGGTTTCATATATATACGGTAGGTAATAGTTGCTATACGTTTGTTATTTTAATTTGGCTGTGTTACACCATCAATCTAATTGTTTTACCAGGTGTCGGGTGTTATTTTCCGTGCTGTCATCGGTTTGCTGCAAATGTCGCGCCAGCAAGTTGGCGGCAGCGGCCACCGCTGTGTTGTTCCAGTGCCCGTCATCTGCAGGATACAGCTTCTTATTTTCGTTTTTGTACAAGTGCTCGAAGGTGATTTGTGTGTCTACCACCTGTACGTCTCTACTCCTGAGCTCAGCCAGCAGGCGAGGCAGAAAGTCCGGCTTTTTGGCTGATGGCAGCATTTGGTGGTAGATGTTCTCCTTGTTTGGAATGGGCATGAACACAAATGGGATGCCTCTTTCTGCCAGCGCATGTTTGTAACCTTCCAGCACGTCGGCTATGCGGTTTATTTCGTCATCTGTGAAGGTTCGGTTGGCATATTCGCCTTCCATAAAGAACTCATTCTGATAATTGATGTACTCTTTTTTTCCGAATGTCCGCTCGATGTTAGCTAGTGTGCGATGGTAGAGCGCCAGCTTTGAGATGCGGTCCGCTGTCACCGCCATCCAGGTCAATACTTTAGATGAATTGATGACAGCGCCCGTGCGGTCGCGCAGCTTGTTGCCAATGCCTGTGGCGCCCACGGCGGGCAGCTCCGGTATGCGGCGCTCAATACTCGAGACCACCACAATCTCCGGAGGATTTTCCTCGAAGCGTTTGGTGCCCAGAAAGCGGTTAACAGTAGCAGGAGCGAAGGAATACACTTCCTTGCCCAATTGCTTTTCCAGTACTTCAGCCAGAATTTCTTCCTGTGAGAGCTTGGCGCCTGTGATGTTGGAGTCTCCGATCAGCAAGACCTCTGCTTTGGTATCACGGTTGCGGTAGCCGTAAGGGTCTGTGTACCATTCCACCTGTTTCTTTTCAGCATAAGCGGTGCGAGGTGCCAGTTCGCCCTCTTCCTCCATACGCATGTGCATGTTCGGGTAAAATGGTCCTGACATCAGGCGTACACTGTTCACAGAGATGGTCTCCCAAATCCTAAACGTAAAGAAGTTCATGGGAAGCACGACTGCTTCTACAAAAGGCCATAGTACGAAGGGCAGCACAAGCAGCGTCAGTTTCTTTAAAAGCCTTTTCACCTCTTTATTTTTCATCTCTTGTGCTGGTTAGAACTGAAAATAAATGAATTCCTGATGTCCGAACTGCCCAAAAAGCAGCACTGCGATGATGGCCGCATAGTAAAACGCCCAGCGCACCACGGTGGGTCGGCGACCAATCAGCTGCGATACGCTGCCATGGCGCTGGATCAGGTGCACCGTTTCCATGATCATGATCGAAATGACAGACACCGCAAATACCTTGAAACCCTGGTCCATGAACAGGATGTGCTGCAGGTCTATACCTGCGATCAATTGTCGGATGTTACCTATACCTGCCACACTGCTTTGTAGAATGTAGAAAGCCTCCCCAATAGAGTTGGCCCGGAAGAATACCCAGGAAAAGAGCACCAGCGCGAATACGCTCAACACTTGCACCCATTTGTAAAGCAGTGGGTGGCTTCGCAGGCCCATGCTATCAGCCAAGGCATCACGCTGCTTCGCTGTCAGGATAGCAAACACCAGGTAAAAGCCGTGCAAAGCGCCCCACATCACAAAGGTCCAGTTGGCGCCATGCCACAGGCCACTCACCAAAAACGTGATGAACAGATTGTAATACCAGCGCCACTTCACCACCCGGTTGCCCCCCAACGGAATGTACAGGTAGTCACGGAACCAGGAGGAGAGGGAGATGTGCCATCGGCTCCAGAACTCTGAAATACTCTTGGAGTAATAGGGTCTGCGGAAGTTTTCCATCAAACGGAAGCCCATGACCTGTGCCGCCCCAATGGCTATGTCGGAGTAGCCGGAGAAATCGCAGTAGATCTGAAAGGCGAAAAAGATGGTGGCGATGATCAGGGTAATGCCCTCGTAGTCAGTCGGGTTGTTGTATACCTGGTTTACCATCAGGGCCAGGTTATCCGCGATCATGATTTTCTTGAAGAAGCCCCAGCCCATGCGCCGCAGGCCACCTACTATGCGCTCGTAGCTGAATGCATGATTGGCCTTGAGTTGTCCGAGCAGATTACCCGCCCGCTCAATAGGGCCTGCCACCAGCTGCGGGAAGAACGTCACAAACAGTGCAAATACGCCCAGGTGCCGCTCCGGTTTGATGCGCCCATGGTACACATCAATGGAGTAGCTCATGGTCTGGAAGGTATAGAAGGAGATACCCATGGGCAGCAGCAGCTCAAAAGCCGGCATAGCATAGTCCATGTTCAGGGCAGAGGCCGCATCGCGTGCGCTTTCATTAAAAAAATTGTAATACTTGAATAAGCCGAGTATGCTCAGGTTAGAGAGCAGCGAGATCCAGAGGTAGGGTTTGCGTTTGTGTTTTTCCTCGTCACTATACCTGCCCATGGCGCGTCCGCAGCCGTAGTCCACCAAAGTTGAGAAAATCAGGATCAGGGTGTAGGCCGGCTTCCAGGAAGCATAGAAATAGTAACTGGCCAGCAGCAGGATCAGCCATCTGCGATTTGGGGGCGTTAGAAAGTAGAGCGTAACTACTACCGGGAAGAATATGAAAAATTCAGTAGAGTTAAATAACATATATAGACGCTGTTATGGATAAAGAGAAGCGTGTGATCCCATGTCTTCTGGTAGCTGTTAGTCAGGCCGTATCCTGCGGCAGGGTATAAAAACAGAACCTGTTTCCTTTATTATATTAGGAGTCAGACCAAAAGGTTTAGGATTTCAGTATATATTTTTATAACGGTATAAATGCACCGGATTTATTGTGCAGCTTTCTATACGCATCTGATCCGAAATGGCTGTTCATACAACAAAAAAATTGTATCTACTCATTTAACAGCCATCTTACTGCACGAGCCCGCCGCAGGTATGTTGTGTTACCGGGCCTGCCTTAGATACAGATAAAGCTTCATAATCCCCTCTTCAGCATTCTTTTCGGGTAAGCCACTTTATGGACAATTTTAGTATACCACAAAGCCGAACATCTGGGCGGTTACGGCGTAATATTATTGTACTCTAATACAACAGTAACTCTATACTCCTCGTACAGGACATGCAATGTTGTAAACTAGCATTTTGCTTAGAACGACAGCTGTTCAGCTCTAATTGATACCGCTTAACAACCCGATATAAACTGGCGAAGATTAATCAAACGCCGTGACAAAATACTTAGTGAGCTTATATGATAGCATCCACCTCAAGGTACATCTTTCTATACCTATCTTCCTTTCAGTTAGCTTGTAGGCGCACCATGGCCTCCGTCGCTGCACTTAGCCTGCTGCTAAGCTTTGCAGTTCAGGATATGGCGCTGGCCCAGACTTACTGTCCTCCCGGCCTGGTGCATCACTTTGGACTGGACGAGAAAGTGGCTGGCAGCTATTCTGATTACGTGACGAATGCAAGCGCAAACTGTGCTGCTTGCCCGGAACCTGCCAGCAGCCGCTTTGCCGGTGGTCAACGATTTAACGGTTCAGGCACTGGCCTGCAGTTCACCCCTATCCAAAACTTCCAATGGGGACCCCACACCAGTTTTACCATAGAGGTATGGGTGCAGGTAAACAGTAAATCATCCAATCAGGTTATTATCGGCCGTAAATCAGGCGATGGGTTAACAGCCTGGTGGCTGGGTGTCAGCCCTGAAGGATATGCCGTATTTGATATGCAGGATAATTATGGTGAGCCACATACCATAAGAGATTATCTCAAAGCTGTAAACTTATTTGATGGCAAGTGGCATCATGTGGCGGTCGTTCGGGATGGACCCAATGAAATCAGCAAGCTGTATGTAGATGGGTTCAGAGTTGATGACAGGGTCAGTGAAAAAAAGACTTATAGGGGAAGTATGGAGTCTTCCAGCCCAACCACAATCGGATTCATCGATATCGACAGCAAGTACTATTTTGATGGTGTAATGGATGAATTGCTGGTTTACAACCGCAATTTGTCGGAGCAGGAAATGCGTGACCGCTACAATCAGGGGGCTGGCAGTTACTGTGGCCCCGAAGTGACCAGACCCGAAATCGTGTCAACTCCAATTACCTACGGCACGGTTAATCAGCAATACAAGTATGATGTAAATGCGTCAGGCAAACCCGATCCTCGCTATATTCTGATCTCAGGCCCTGCTGGAATGACGATCAATGCAGGTACGGGCTTGATTACCTGGGTGCCACAAACAGCCGGAAACTTTGCAGTAGAGGTAAGAGCGAATAACAGCCAGGGAGAGAGCGCCCCGCAACGCTTTCAAATTGAGGTGAAGGCTGCCACGGAAGAGGGGATAGGGATGCTGCACCACTGGATGCTGAATGAATCTTCAGGATCTAACTACCGGGATGTGTATACGCCTATCGATGCCATTGCACAGGCAAGAAGCCGTCCTGCCCCGGTAAAAGGCGTAGTAGGCGGAGGGCAGCGGTTTAATGGACGTGACACCGGGCTTGATGTGATCGGTAGTCCGAACTTTGACTGGGAGGCAAACGAAACTTTTACGATCGAACTGTGGCTTCGCACAGAAACCAAGGAAGGAAGTAGCGAAGCCCAGAACCAGGTGCTGATGGGTCGCCATGCCACGGACTCTCCGTCGCAGTGGTGGCTGGGGCTCGACAAAGACCGACGAGCCGGCTTTTACTTGCCCGACATCGAGTTTAAAGGTGCTTATGTGGGGAACAGTGGCCCGAAGCTTAACGACGGATCCTGGCATCAGCTGGTAGTGGTGCGGGAGGGTAACTCAGGAGCTATCAGACTGTATGTGGATGGTGAGCAAATAGCCACCAGCAACTTTGCACACGATCATGGATTTAGTAGCCGCTCGCCTGTTACCATTGGCTACTTTAACGCCAGTATGCTCAACAGTTATCACTACGAAGGCGAGCTGGATGAGGTGAAGCTTTTCGGCAGAGCACTTTCGCCGGAGGAAATCAGGGAGCGTTTCGCTGATGTATACAACAACCTGACTGAGTTCTTAAGCTTTGAGGGGCGCTATACAGATGGAGAAACCCTTAATCAGAAAATTGTAAACCTAGAATGGAGAACACTTTATGAGCTTGGAACAGATTTCTTTGAGGTAGAGCGATCCGAAGACGGTGAGAATTTTACAGCTATTGGGCAGGTGAAAGCTTCCGGCACTACTACGGCTGCCATAGATTATACCTTTACCGACGACATGCCGCTTAAAGAGCAAGGGTATTACAGGCTTCGGCTGGTTCGGCTGGATGGTACCTTTTCCTACTCCAACACCATACTGTTACAAGACCGCTCACCAGCTGCATCATCCTTTAGGGTATACCCGAATCCCGCCGCAGTGGGGGACGAGGTGACCATTGAGATCGCCAACCTGAAAGAAAGCGAAGATGTGACCTTTATGATAACGGATGCCTCCGGCAAGCAAGTGCTCAGCCAGCAGGTCCGAACCGATGAGTTTGGGGAGCTACGCCTGACACTGCCAGTCGGTATGTCTTTAAAGCCAGGTATATACAACCTGACGGTGGCTGGCAGTAACAAAACCCTTAATCGTAAGCTAGTGGTGGCCCGCTAGTGCAGTCTAAACCATAGTAGGAGAAGTATAACCTACATTATGGGAACGGGCCTTTTATCAACCTGGTAGTGGGGAAGCATGCAAGTAATGGTCTTTAATGCTGTTCAGGGTTAGAAACTGTCGTTCTAAAAATGGATAAAAATTCCGGTTAAAACTTTTAAATTTTCTATATCGTAATGAATAACAACCACTTATGAATCTAATATTGTATTTATGAAATTTTTAATAAACCCTGCAAAGCGCGGTTCGTACTATGGGTGAAAAAACATTACATGTGCTCCGTTTTACCAATGAATTATCATCAAGTTTAAAATGCCTTTACTTATCTAAATTTTAATTTTTTATGAAAAAGTTATTTCTATTACCAATATTATTTGCTCTTGTCTTCACTTCATGCAGTGACGACGACGACAATGAAACGGTTGAACCAGCAGTTTCGGAAATTGATGCGCAGATGCGTGGCGACTGGACAAACACGATGATCAAAAGAGTGTATTATTCAATTGATGATGAAGTCATGTTCACTGACTCAGTTCAATACCAGACAAACTTCAGTTTTGACGGAAAACGCCTGACTGTTACTGTACCAGGAGGCACTCCAGAAGTAATGAATTACAGTTTCCCAGACCCAGCCGATACCACCATCATCGAACTACAGCGGGGCAATGATAAAGGACAGTATAAAGTAACTTCTATTTCAGATACGGAAATGACTTGGGTAGAGGAAAAGCCATGGGCTGGCTTTCCAGAGGAGGCGCCGGAATCAGAAAAAACAACATCCAGACTTGGTTTGTATACCTGGAAGTTTGTTCGCAAAAACTAGTATTGCATGAAATACCCTGTGCTTTAAGCATGGTGTGAATAAAGAAAAACTCCCGCTTTAGTCAATACATCGACTAAGGCGGGAGTTTTCTTATTTCCAGTAGGCACACCGGCCAACTTTGGGATCTATGTTTCTACCCCTCTATAAGAGTTCGGAAAGATCCATTTTTATTTTAAGCCAAGCTTACTCTTTGATAAGCTTGATTGTAGCGCTCTTACCGGCGTTGTCAGTATACTTCAGGAAGTACAGACCTGCTCTGAGACCGCTGGCAGCCAGGTTCATCACCAGCTTGTTGTTTTCTACTTTCAGGTTAGCTTCTTTGTATACTACTGTGCCAGCCTGATCCAGGATTACTACTTCCTGCAGCTTGATCTCCTCTTTGCCCAGGTCGAGTGTTACCACGTCGTTGAATGGGTTAGGATAAGCGCTTACTTTCTCAAAGCTGATGTTCGTATCAGTTGTCTCAGCAGAAAGTGATGAAGAAGCAGAAGCTGTCAGAGTCTCGATTGGTGACAGTCTGTTACCAGCGATCGGGCGCTCCATAGAGCCGTCCGGCAACTGCCAGCCCACGGCCAGGTTGTCGCCGCCGCCGCCCTGCAGCATGATCGCCTCGATGTAGTAGCGCTTGCCGGCCTCCAGGGTGATCTTGGCAGACTGCTGGCTTGCGTTCTTGGTCCACTCACGTGGGTTGGTCCAGGTGCTTGACAGGGCGATGCGCGTCTTCTTGGCTGGGTCCTCGCTTGTGCTCAGGTACAGCTCAGCCACGTCGTCGGCCGCGATCCAGAAAGTGTACTGGCCTGAGGCAGGAGCCGTCACGTAGCCGCGGATGCGCTGGCCGTAGTTGTTGCCCTGGCCTGTTGGCGCCTCGAATGAGTTAAGCTCAGTAGTTGAAACAGGCTTTGTGTTCACAGGAACTACACTGATTGTAGAGCCATGCACATTTGACCAGAAGTCACGTGTGATCTTGCCTACAGGAGTTGTAGTAGCTGCTGGAGCCGTTGCTACAGGAGTTGTTGTTGCAGGAGCAGTGCTTCCCATTTCAGACAGTCTGTTACCAGCGATCGGGCGCTCCATAGAGCCATCCGGCAACTGCCAGCCCACGGCCAGGTTGTCGCCGCCGCCGCCCTGCAGCATGATCGCCTCGATGTAGTAGCGCTTGCCGGCCTCCAGGGTGATCTTGGCAGACTGCTGGCTTGCGTTCTTGGTCCACTCACGTGGGTTGGTCCAGGTGCTTGACAGGGCGATGCGCGTCTTCTTGGCTGGGTCCTCGCTTGTGCTCAGGTACAGCTCAGCCACGTCGTCGGCCGCGATCCAGAAAGTGTACTGGCCTGAGGCAGGAGCTGTCACGTAGCCGCGGATGCGCTGGCCGTAGTTGTTGCCCTGGCCTGTTGGCGCCTCGAACGAGCTTATTGCGCTCGAAGAAGTTGGGTTCGTGTTCACTGGTACCACGCTGATGGTTGAACCGTGTACGTTTGACCAGAAGTCACGCGTGATCTTGCCAGTACCAGCAGTACCAGTTGTAGTTCCAGTTGATGGTGAAGTTGATGCAGATGGAGTCTGCTCAGCAGGTGCAGTTGCTACCGGCGCATCTTGTGTTGGCTGCGACGGAGAAGTAGCCGGAGCTGATCCGTTAGGACCAAGTGCGATACCATTGCGGCTCAGCTTTGACAACCAGGCGCTGTATTCATTTTGCTCGTGCTGCTTTGTGATGTTACCACCAACGTATGGGTTGTTCTCGTTTTTAACCAGACCATCAGGGAAGTAGTTCTTGTCGAAAAGGTTGCCCTGGCTCATAACGCCTGTAACATTGTTACGCATTACGGCATTGAAGGTAGCACCCTTCTTGTAGTAGTCGTAGCCATATAGGCCTACGTTGTGTGTGTTCATGCGGGTGCCATCGTCAAACAAACCAGAGTTTACTCCACGGTTGTTATATACCTCGATGTTGTTACCACCAGCAATGGCGTAGTTATAGTTACCAACGTTTACCGTCTGGTTGTCAAATACCTTCACGTGAGCTGTGGCTACTGAAGCCGGATCGCCCATGCCATCTTGGTACCAGGAGTCAGCAATGATACCACCACCTGAGAATTTAGTTTCTGAAGCAGGGATTGGGTAAGCACCCTTGATGAAGTTGTTGTGGATGCGGATAGGTGAAGCAGAAGTACCACGAGCGTTTGACAAGTTGATGTTGTCTTCTACAAGCGACTTGTTTGGCTCGTTGATTATCTCGTTCCAGGCAATCTCAGCGTGTGGCAGGTTACCGCGGTAGTTAAACTGCGCAAACTGCGAGTGCTCAGCACCACCGTGAACGCGACCGTCGATGTTCTTGGCTTTGTTGTAGCGGATCTTTACGGTTTCGTTTGTAGAACCATTGCCCTCGTAACGTGTACCCACATAGATACCAGCTGTACCTTCCAGGTAGCAGTTCTCTACTACAATGTTCTTAAAGTTGTTAACTGTTAAGAAGCGGCGTGGCTTCTTGTAATCACGCCAAGGGGTAGGAGTTAGGCCGTAACCTTTGGTGTGTCTGACAGTAATATTAGCGGCATGGCCCCAGCTTTTGATCAGGTAACCGGCCCCTCTGATGTTCGAATTGACAATGACAACAGGTTCAGAAGTACGCACGTCTACAGCAGCTACCTCAGAGTCTTTTGACTCCCAGTTACCTGTGTAAGTACCTCCTTTTGTGATTACTAATGGCCCGCTGTAAGTCTGGGCGTTTACGAAGCCTGTCGAGAGTAGAAAGGCTACGAGTGTGAGCATGAAAGCAGACAGAGTTGTCCCCGTCCACTTAGTCACCTTAGTGGAAATTGTATTCATCTTTTTGGCTAAAAGTTGAAAAATTAAAAAATGTACTCCTTATAAGGCCCCAAGTAAACTACCGTTTTCTATAAGTGTAGCAGGTAATCTGCCTGGTGCTTTTTATGAAAATATTGAGCTAGACTAATCCTTGTCCTTATCTTCATATATAAGTTGTTGCAAATATAAGTATGAATTTTTTAGAAAAACCAGTCTTTTATGATAAATTCTTACTTAAATCATAGACACTTTGTATATTTCAATTTATAAAAGATGCAAAAAGTGCTTTTTAAGCCTGTTTTGAGTGTTTTGTTGCTGAGGTGATGTTTGAAAAAAGTTACAAAAATTTTAAAAGTCCAAACTTTTTAATATGATTATAGATATTAATCATATAATTATACATATAATTATTAATCTAAAATATAAGATACAAGTTCGGTTTTAGATGGCAAATTCAGTGAAAATGCTTAATATATAAAATATAATATATTTAATAATGGGGGTTTAGCCGTTATGTTTTTTATAGATGTTATAACTTTGGATCGGTAGCTTGAGGATAAAAATCGGAGTCGTAAATCAGAGGAGGCAGTGCAAAACGTTAGACGGGGAATTTATCGCGAAGCCAGGTTAGTAAGCCAGTTACTGAAAACTAACGGACTTATCCGATCCTGAGGTAGGCGTTGTTATACGAGGACCAAGGGAGATATCATTCCTCTCTAGCTTAGATTTCCAGAGCTGATACTCTGCGCGCTCGCTTTCTTTTGTTATTTCACCTTCAATGAAGGTGTTGTTGCGCTCTTGGACTGTTCCATCCGGAAAATAATGGTTGTCGTTTCTGCCGTCCTGACCCATGATTCCGATCACATTGTTGCGGAAGGTGTTGTTGAAGGTCGATTTCTTTTTATAAAAGTCGTACCCATAGAGCCCTTGGGTCCACATCCTGAATTTTTCGCCATTCTCGAAGCGCGCGGCGTTTACGGCACGGTTGTCATAGATCTCTATGTTATTACCGCCGGCGATAGCGTAGTTATAGTTGCCGAGGTTTACCGTCTGGTTGTCGTGTATTTTTACATAGGCGGTAGCTACCTCCTTGGGATCGCCCATGCCGTCTTCGTGCCAGGAGTCAGCAATGATGCCACCACCTGAGTAGTCTTTGCTGTCAGCTGGGTAGGGATAGGCTCCCTGGATGTAGTTGTTATGGATGCGGATAGGTGAAGCCGGTGTGCCTCGTGAATTTGAAAGATTGATGTTGTCTTCTACAAGCGACTTGTTTGGCTCGTTGATTACTTCGTTCCAGGCAATCTCGGCATACTGTATTGAGTTGCGGAAATTGAACTGCACAAATTGTGACCGGTACCAGCCATCATAAATACGTCCATCAATGTTCCTGGCTTTGTTGTAGCGGATCTTGATGGTGTTGTTTGGGCTGCTGTCGCCCTTGTATGCATCACCTATGTAGATGCCGGCTGTATTCTCCATGTAGCAGTTCTCTACCACCACATGTTTGAAGTCGTTGACGATCAAAAAACGCCGTGGCTTCTCATATATAATCCATGGGGTGGGGGTGAGACCATAGCCTTTGGTATGTCTGACAGTAATATTGGCTGCGTGCCCCCAGCTTTTAATCAGGTAGCCGGCCCCTCTTATACTTGAATTCTCAATGATGACTGGTTCGGATGTCCTGATTTCCACAGCGGCCACCTCAGAATTTCTTGATTCCCAATTGCCGGAGTAGGTGCCTCCTTTACTAATCACGATCGGGTTGTCATAGCCAACCGTTGTGGCTTTGGCGCTCCTTTTGGCTCCGGGAAGGTGCCCCTGGGTATAATAGTAAGTAAAAAGCATTGCTACTACCAACAGGGGAATAGCAATGCTCAGTATTTTAATGTATGGTGAATCTAGCTTCAAATCAATTGTTTAGTAAACCAAGTGGTGCTACTTTAAAAAATAACCAAAGAGCCGGCGCGTGTAGCCATTCGCCAGGTGAAATGGGATGTAAGGCGTGGGGCAGTTCTTGAGTGTGAACCTGGTAAAGTCACGCAGGTTGCCGCCACCCTTCAAGTCAAACAAGTGCTTGTAGTAATTTTTAAAGCTCTTTTCACTTCTGATCTGTCGCTCACCGCTTTCTTCCGGATACGTGAGCAGTCTTGCATCATAATTCACATACAGCTCAAATCCGGCTCTTCTGGCAGTATGGGTATAGTCGTAATCGGCTATATAATGCGGGAAGCGGTCCTGGTCGAAGAGCCCTATCTTCTCAAATACTGCCCGAGGTATAAGCAGGCCTCTACCAGGCAGGTGCGTTACAGGGTGCAGGCCTTTCTGCTCTTCCGCTGATAGCGTTGGGAGTACTTCGTCGATGGTGTTCAACAGCCAGTTAAGCCGTTCTCCTCCAAAAATGGGCTGTTTTGTATTGGCGTCCATTTCGAGTGCCCCCAGCAGCGCAGCAGGTTTCTGCTCGTGCCAGTAATACATCTTTTCCAGCAGACGCTCATCCGTAATCACATCATTGTTCATGGTCATGATGAGTTGCGCATCTTGCTTCAGTGCATGCCGGATGCCCATGTTCACCCCAGCCGTCCAGAACAGGTTGCCACTGCCTTTGAGTACTTCCACTTCCGGAAACTCTTCCCGAAGCATATCTTCAGTACCGTCTGTTGAGCCATCGTCTACAATTATGACTTTAAAACGCTGGTCGGTTTGTTTTTTTAGAGACTGAAGACAGTCCCTGGTGTATTCTTTTCTGTTAAAAACAGGTATAACAATGCTTATCATATTATTCAGGTATAAAGCTTAGGTATGGGTACGGCTGCTGTTGCCAAATTTGCAACGAAACCTTGCAGACAGTACCGTCTACGAAAATATCAGCTTATGGAATAGTAGTTTTTTTACAAATTAAAGCTCAGCAGACTCTTTAGCTTGGAGCTTACCTTACCCTTAATCAAATGGTTAAAGTTCTTGGTGTCTGACTCGATATCACGCACGACAAAGCGAGGGTGGCGCAGCGGGAATGAGATTTCATTCTCTTTGATCTGTGCCTTGTTATCATGCGTGTTAAACGTGTGCGTGGCATCCTCACCGAATCCAATATTGCGGACCAGGTTGACTTCTGGCACAATACAGAGTCCTGAGTTGCTGTACACGGTAAACTCCCACTGATAATCCCAGATGTCTCCGTTCGGAATGCTGGCAAATGCCTCCTCGAGTTTGCTCAGGCGGTACGTCTCTTCAAACTTATTCAGGAAAAGCCCTTTCAGATAGCCTTTTTCTTTGAGCTCCGGGTAGGCTCTGAGGTTAAAATCGAATAGCTGCCAGGCTCTGCGCCAGGTAGCCCAGCCCCAGGCATTCACCTTGTTCGAGAAGTAATAGGAGTAGTCATTGTCCTTGCGCCAGCCATTCAGGTAGTTGTTGCCGCTGACATGCATGATGCGCGTGTCGTGCTTGTACTTTTCGAGAAGCTCCTGGCAGAACCAGAAAAAACTTTTAGAAGGCACACAATCATCTTCGAGAATTATGCCCGATTCTTCATGCTCGAAGAACCAGCTTATTGCCGTAGCCGGAGCTACACCACACTTCAGGTTTTTCTCCTGAAACAGCGTTTTCACTTCGCAGTCCCAGTCTACCTGTTCTACAATGCGTCGGGTTTCGGCGCACTTCTCTATATCTGTCTCCACACTAGGTCTCGGGCCGTCAGCGGCTACATACAGTCGCGAGGGCTTTACCTGTCGGATACGGTCGAATACTTGTTGTGTGGTATGAGCTCTATTGAATATGATTAGCAACACAGGTGTGTGCAAAGGGGTATTGGGAATAGAATTACTCATAATATTAAGGTATAACAATATGTTTGGAATTGTATACTGAAATCGCTGTCAGAAGTTGTTACGCTCAGGCAGCTGTTAATTTGCGGTACTGTCCAATTGCTTTTGCCTTCCAGCGGGAGCCGAAGTCGCGCAGGTAGGTCGTTCGCTCAACGCCATCTTCTTCCATGTACACAATCGTCCAGCCAAGTATGGCATAGTAGAATACGGGCAGCACGTAAGAGAAACCATACACGAAACCTGTACTGATAAATGCTACCAGGATGATCTGGTGCACGGTCATCGCTTTGGAACGCAAGCCTTTCGCAATAGCGTAAATAGGCATGATCGAGTAGATCGCCAATCCCACAAAACCTGTATAGAACAGCACATCGACATAAAAGCTATGGAAGTGATGCCCCTGGCCGTCGTCAAACACGGGTTCGTTGGTGTCGTCACGCCAGAACTGGATGGGCAGCTCGAAACCCTCGAAGCGCATGCCTATCAGCCAGTTATCCTGTATAAAGGGCAGGTATGACATCCATTGTATATAACGCCAGCCTCCCGTACCCTGCGAGTCAAAATTTTCGATGTCAGAAAAGCTCTCCTCTATTTTGGTGATGATCTCGGGGTTGGTGGAGAATAAAAAGGCGCTGCTCGCTATACCTGCTATGAGCATCACAATGCCGATGGGCATGAACTTGGCGACGAAGTTGATGGAAAGACCTGACTTGAATCGGATCAGCAGGTAGTAAACAATCAGAATGATTGCTGTCGAGATCCAGACGGTACGGTGCTGGAAGAACACGATAGACACCAGGATAAAGAAAGCCATGAACAAGCTGAAAAGCTTGCCCTCGAAAATGTACTTGCTCAGGAAATACATAAACGGAATGACCAGCATATAAACCGAGGAGGCGTATACTCCGCGCTCATGCGAGGTAAAGGCGCCGAGGCTCAGTTTATCGGGGTGCACCACAACCACACTAAGCCAGAAACCACCCAGGATGAACCAAACCAGATGCGAGAACTTGAGGTAAAAATTGCCTTTGTAAAAGGTATAGACAAAGAAGATAAAGTAAAACAGGAAAAGCTTCTGGAACACGTGCGGGTATACCATCGGGGTGCCATAGAAGTAATACGACTCAAAAACCATCGCGAACACATACAGCGTAGTAAGTCCAAACGCTACCCGCATTACAGGCGACATGCGCATGAAGTACACGGCGCTGTAGCCAAACGATAAGGCCGCCATACCTTTCATCAGCATGTTCAGCATGTTTCCCTGCGCCTCCAGGTTGTTCGGAAAGGCCAGCTCCGTGAACATGTTGTCCATGAGCAGGATCAGGGCGATGGGGATAATAAAGAGAAAGCTGTAGTTAATTTTCATTGTAGCGGGCAATCCAACATCTACTGCAGCTATTTGGCAGTGTGTATGGTGTTACGGTGTAAAGCGTCTTCAGGTTCGTACTGTGAGTTATCAGGCTGAATGGGTCTGCCCACTATGTCGCTGTAGTAAGCCAGGTGCTTGTCTATGATCACGTCCTCAGAAAAACTGGCACGGGCAAAAGCACGGCCTTTCTCCGTCATTTCCGCAGCCAGTTGCTCATCTTCCAGCAGCCGCAGCAGCGCAGCAGCTATGTCGTCGGGCGACTCCACATTGCAGAGCAGGCCAGCCTTACCATGGTCAAGCAGATCAGGTATAAAACCACTTTTACTGCCGCCTACTACAGGCGTGCCCCCCACCATGGCCTCCAGAGGCACCATGCCAAACGACTCCTCCCGGGCGGGGTGAAGCAGCACACGCGCATGCACTATTTGCTGATATACCTTGTCGAAAGGCAGCGGGCCTAAAAAGCGCACGCCTTCCGTCAGACCATTGGCTTGGGCATACTGCTGCGCCAGGCCACCTTCCTCCATGTCTACTCCTATTAAATGATAGGTCAGTTCGGGATGTCTGGCCCGTACCTGCGCAAAGGCATGGAGGGCATTCTGCACATTTTTGCGATGTGTAAAGCCCTGCACAGCGGTAGTGATGTAGTTACCCTTGATCAACGGCTCAGGTATACTCTCCTCCAGTTCGCTTGTGTAGAAATTGTCGATGATGCGCGTCTTTTTCTGTGTGCGCCTTGCCAATTGGTTATAGGTATAGGATGAGTTGGCAATAAGATACTTCGCCTTAGAGACTACAATGGAGTTGATTAACCAGCGCACCACCCGGAACATATCCGGAATGTTAAGCAGAATCTGGAACGCAACGTCGTGAAAACTGACGGCTGTTGGCTTCCCTGTTTTTAAGGCTGCCCAGGCATATTCATAGCTCCAGAATGCACTGATAAAATCTGCCGGATGAGCTACCATCATCTTACGAAGATCCTCAACCTCAAAAAGGAAGAGGCGACGGCCTGGCTGTGGTTTCTGGCGGCTAATGCAAACCTTGAGGTTGCCGCTCTCCAGCACCATTGGCTCCGCAATCTCGGTTGAGTTGGTATAGGCAATTACTTTAAAGCCTCTTTTCAGCAATGCATTGATGAAATGCGAGGTTAGAGGAAACGCATTGGTCTGAGGTAAGTTTTTATCTTTAAGATCCCAGTTAAGTATTTGTAAATTAACGGGTCCGGCTACTCCTATAGTCATTTGGTTTTATCCTAAGGTTATTTAGTATGCATTAGGTCAGACAAGGCTGGCTAACCGTCGACACATCTTTCATTTATACCTTGTTTATACATGCTCAGTTTCTTTTACCAAACTCTTTCTATATCGCATCAGCATTCTTCCATAGTAGGAGGTTGGATTGTCCTGTACGCCCAGCTTGGAAAAGATCATATGCAGCTGCTCTTTGAGTGCACTGTGCGGGAAGAGCAGTATCATGGCAAGAAATACAAAGGCACCCGTGATCATCTGTGCTAGCAGGATCACCAGGTGTGGCAGTTCCATGCCACGCAGCAAGGTGCTCACCAGGTATACGACTACAGCTACGACAGCACCATTCAGTAAACCTGGCAGGTATACCCGCAGCTGCTTCCAGTATGAGAGGTACAGTATTTTCTTCATCAGGGTCTGGTACATGCCGATCCGGATGAGCTCACTGATCAGCAGCGCAAAGCCGAAGCCTACCAGGCCATATTCTTTCAGTAGAAAGAATAAGCCACTGATCACAATGATCAGGGTTATCGTGATCACAATCTTCCAGTTAAGTACAGCCTTGGCATCGCACACGATGCCGGCAAACATGGTGATGAAGCTAAGCGGAATAGCCAGACTCAGCACCTGCAGCACAGGGATAGCTTCGACCCACTGGTCGCCCAGCACCACGTACACGATCTCGGGTGCCGCAATCATTATACCCAGGCAAACTGGTATGATCAGGGTCGCCAGCAGGGTAGTGCTGGAGAGGTATACCTTGGCCAGTTTGTCAGTTTCGGATTGCAGCTTGCTGAACGAAGGAAAGACAACACGCGATACGGTGCGCGTCAGGTTGTACATGGGCAGGTTGACAAGCATAAAGGCCCGGTTGTAGATACCCAGTCGGTAGGCACCAAATACACGGCCTATCAGAAGTGTGGCCAGTTCAGTGTAGATAAACTCAAAAAAACTGATGACAGACATTTTGCTGCCGTAGGCGAGCAGGGCTCTGTAAGCTTCCCACCGCACGACCGGCAGTACATTGTGACGTGCCATGGCGTACGCTCCCAGTGCCACCAGTGCCTGCTGTACCAGCGAGGCATACACAAGGCTCCATACCCCAAAATCCAGCCAGGCCAACAGAATACCCACTCCCAGGTATGAAACCACATAAGATCCCGTTTCTACGATGCTCAGTGCTTTGAATCGCATGTTGCGCTGCAGCAAGCTGGTCGCTGTGGCCGACACGCCCCCGACAACAAATGCCAGCGCCATGACACGCACAATAGGCACCACTTCCGGCATGTCGAATATCATGGTGGCATAAGGCGCCAGTGCCCAGGCCAGCACTGTAAATACAACACCCAGCAGAGCCGAGGAGGTAAACGCTGCTCGGATGTTCTCAGAGGTCAGTTCTTCTTTTTGGATGATAGCCTGGTTCAGGCCCAGATTGGCAAAATAGTAGCCGAAGCGCAGGATAACAGCTGAAAGGGCGACCAGACCAAAGGCTTCAGGAGCGAGTAAGCGAGCCATAGCCGAGGTATAGCCAATCTGCATCACGGCATTGGCAATGGTGCCAGCCGAGCTCCACTTCAAACCACTAACCGCCTTCGAAGCTAAATTTTTACTCATGTATAGATTCAGGTAATCGTGTCCTTCTCAAAAAAGGTGCTGCAGGAATCTGCATCCCACAGCACCTTTAAGATCAAGCGCACATGTATGTATTGCTTAGGCGCTATACGTAATAGTAGCTGCCTTTTTTCTTGTATCCGTATTCGTAGGTGTTGTTGTAGTCCAGGTCATTGATCACCATGTAGATGTTCTTCAGCTTTCGGGCTGCGTACAGTTCGTTCACCTGTGTGAGCATGTCCTTGCTGGTGTACTTGTGCTTCACTACATACAGGTTTACGTCCATGTGCTTCATCAGGATAAAGTACTCAGCCACAAATCCGATTGGCGGTGTATCGATCACCACATATTCGTACTGTTCCTTCAGCTTGGCGATCAGCTCAGCCATACGCTTGTGCTCCAACAGCTTGATGGCATTGTCAGGTATAGGACCGCAGGAAATAATATCCAGGTTCTCGATATCGGTTTTCTGAATCACTTCCTCCAGCGGCAGTCCCTGGCTCAGGTATGAGGACAGACCAGCCGCATTGTGCGTGTTAAAGTACTTGCCAAAAGTAGGCTTGCGCATATCCGATTCGATCAGGATGGTGCGTTTGCCGGCCATGGCCATCTCACTGCTCAGGTTGACAGAGGTAAAAGTCTTGCCCTCGCCTGACACCGATGAAGTCACGCCTACAATTTTGAAGTCGGTTTCGGACATCAGGTACTGCAGGTTAATACGGATGGACCTGAATGACTCGGCAATGGCAGAGCGCGGATTGTTTTTCACGGCGAGCTTGTCAGCTTTAGTGCCATGCGCGATCACGCCCAGGAACGGAATGTTGGTCACATTGTTCAGGTCATTCTTACCCTGTATAGTATTGTCTACATTGTCGAGCAGCACGATGAGGGCGGCAGGGATGATCAGGCCCAGTATGAAAGCCAGCATAAAGATCATCTTCGGCTTCACGTTCACCGGCCCGGCTCCCCACATTGCAGCCTTGTCGACTACTTTCTTGTCAGTGGTGTTCGTAGCCAATGCAATAGCCGCTTCGGCGCGTTTTTCGAGCAGGAAGTCGTACTTCTTGTTCACAAAGTCAGCCTGGCTCTGCAGTTCCATCAGGCGGCGCTCGTTCTCTGGCACCTTTGCAATGCTGGACTCCAGCTGATTGATGCGCTTGTCTACGTTCGCAATGGAGATGTCTGTAGAGCGCACCAGGTTGCGGATGTTTGCAATGATGGCATTGCGTGTGCTTTTGATCTCGCTTTCGATCACCCGGATGCGTGGGTTTTCGGCAGTAGCACTCACACTATAGGAGGCCTTCTGCTGGTTCAGGCGCGAGAGCTCGTTGAACAGGTTGGCCAGGTTAGGGTTCTGTATACCTGCCACAGCCGGCGACACAGCCTGCGTAAAGCTTTCGTCGTCTTCTATCTGGTCAAGCACCGTCACGTAGTACTGCTTCTCGGTTGTCAGCTTGGACCTTTCCATCTCCAACTGCGCCATTTTTTCGTAGCTGATGTTCGACTGCATGTCGATGTTGGCGATGCGGTTGGTAGAGCGGAAAGTAGAAAGAGCCTGCTTGCTCTGACGCAGCGAGTCTGTCAGGGTTGCGATCTGGCTATCAATGAATTCCAGTGTTTTCTGGCCATTCATGTTTTTCTCGTCCAAGTCACGCTTCACGTAAGTTTCCATCAGCGTGTTAAGGAAAAGCAACTCCTTCTGTGGAATGGCGCCTTTGGTGCTCAGTTCTAGTACACGTGCCTCACGCTCAATCGGCTTGACATGCAATGTGCTGGCATACTGGGCCACCTGGCTTTCCATGCTGTTGAGCACGAAATAGTGCTTCTTGGCGTCAATCTTGTCCTCAGGATTGGCTCGCTCAATCGTAATGCTCAGGTATTTGTCTTTGTAAGGCTTGCCAAACTCCAGCACTTTGGTGTAGTCTACCTCAGTAATGATCTGCTCAACGGTATGCTTTCTGAAATCATATAGAGGAGGAGTTTCAGCCTTTACAGTCAGTTCGTACTCTTTGTCGTTCAGCACACGCACCTCCAGCGGAATGTCCACTAATTGGAGCGAACTGGTGTCAAGGCGTACCACGAATGGAGCGTTTTCGTACTGCTCCTCTTTGATAAGGTCTATCCCCGTGTTGAGCCAGTGGTCAGGCACTTTATAGTACGACACCGAGAAATCAAGCTGCTTAAGGGTGCTGCGAATCATGTCGGCTGAGGTCAGAATGCCGACTTCATCTTCCACTTTGATCCCTTTATTCTGTACATCCAGTAGGTTCAGCAGCTCCTGTGCTTTTTTGGAACCGGTGTGCTGATCTCCCAGCAGAAGTGTTGACTTAAAAGCATAAATGCGGGTAGAGCTTTTAACATAGACATAAGCCCCTGCCAGTGCCACCAGTACAAAAGCCAGAAACAGATACCATCTGGTTCGGAACTTGAAAAGCCAGCTTCGCAGATCTATTTCGTGCTCTTTATTTTTTCGTTTCATGGAGGATTCTTACTTAAAATAATTCAGGATAACTGCCGCCGTAGAAATAACCCCCAATGCAATGGTGACCACGTTAAGCGACACCAGGTTGTCGCGTTTAACCTGCGCCACGGACGGCTCTACATACAGCACATCATTGGGCTGCATAAAGTAGTATCTAGATTGTACGATATTCGGGTCTTTAAGGTCGATAAGTACTACTTCAGATCCACCAGGGGTCTGGCGCACCAGCTTTACGTTCTCGCGGGCAGCACCGCGTGTCAGGTCACCCGCCATGCCGAGCGCGTCGAAGAGGGTAGCCCGCTCGTTGTACACAAAGTACTGGCCCGGACGGTTTACCTCTCCCAGCACACTTACTCTGAAGTTGATCAGCTTCACTACTACAGTCGCATTGGTGATGTAGCGGTCTACGTTGCGCTGAATCAGTTCCTGGGTTTGCTGCAGGGTAAGTCCTGACACCTTCACTTTGCCCACATTAGGAAGATTCACGTTGCCCTCGTCGTCCACGGAGTAGCCACTCAGGAACATGGTGCCCGGATCAGCAAAACCGAAGGCGCTTGAGGGGGGCACGATGTTGTATATATTGGATATTTCAGGTTCTAAACTCTGCACCTTAATAGAAAGCACATCGGCAGGCTGCAGCTGGTAAGGCTTGTAGCTGGTTTGCATAGAGGTTGCCGCTGTTTCTTTCAGGTTCTCATTTTGCATGTATACGAGCTCCTTTTTGCTCAGGCACGAAGAGGCGCTTATCAGTAGGAGTAGAAAGTATACGACTCGTCTCATTTGTTTTGGTTAGGGTGTTGTATATGGTGAAGATTGTATAGAGGCTGCTCATTTACAGCACTCCAGGGCTACATACTGTTTAAGGATGGCAGCATGCATACCCAAAAAATTGTATCAGCCATATATACTATAGGAGCCGCAAAAAGATTCTGATTTTGGAAAATATTATGTGCTTTTAATGTTGTGATTACTTGTTTTTTATTTTAAGTAGCTGATATTTAATATTTTGTGGAATGTAAAAAGTTTGTAAATTAAAATTTTAGAAAAGCAGTAGTGAAATTAGGGCGTTAAATTAATATAACTATATTATAAGTAAAGTGCAATTAATGTATGGAAAGGGGTGAATTAGAGAGATTAAATGAACAGGGAGGTTAGGTAGTAGGCAACCGGTGTTACTTGTAGATAGGGGGAGTGCAAAACAAAACCACCTTTCCCATACACGAGGTACAGAAAAGGTGGTTTCGATACATATATAAAGGGTATACAGTATGCTTAACTATTCAATCCATTTAGTGCGGCGATGTCTGGCGCGGGGCTCAGGCATCTGGCGATGTTTCAGTTTGTCAGACGTTTTGCGTATCAGCTGCTGCGAAAATCCTTCAGCATGCTCAATTATTCCACCTTTCAGCTTCCAGCCTTGCGGAAATAATACGGCAACCTCTGTTGCCAGTGTTTCGAGGTTAGGGGCTACTACTATATTGTATTCCATCTTGTGAGTAAATAAACAAACTATAGAACTAATATAGCGGATTATAACATAGGTTGTATGCGGGTGGCTACGGAAATTTAGTGAATGGGGTTACATTCAGAATAAAATTTAGCTGATTATTAAAATGATTCAAAATAAACATAGTGTTTTGGCTCTTTTTGCTGGATTAGTTCTATTTAGCTCCTCTTGTGGCGAAGCGTATTCTGAAAGTGGTGAGCTTATCCTCATTTGATTCGAGTGAAAACTGGAAGCCGTGGCTCAGCAAAATCTCCCGGATCATGGTCAGGCCGATGCCCTGGCCAGTTTCTTTGGTGCTGAAGAATGGCGTAAACAGCATGGGGCGGACATGCTCCGGTATACCTTCGCCATCGTCGGTGATGGTCAGGCAAGGCGGGTCCTGCTGCAGCTCCACCCAGATGTTTCCTTCTGACTTCACAGCTTCCATGGCGTTTTTGAGAATGTTGAGCAGGGCTTGTTCTATCTGCTGCTCGTCCATCGGTATGCAGAGGGGGGTAGCGGGAAGCAGTAGAGACAGAGTAATCTGTCGCTGCTCCAACTGTGGCAGCATCAGGCGCTCAAGCCGCTTCAGCAGCGCCTGTACCTGTACCGGCTTTTTGGAAGGGGGGGGCAGGCGAACTACATCGGCAAAGTTGGCCATGAACCTGCTCAGGTTGGTATTGCGGTCGATGGCTACCTGCAGGGCGTAAGTAAAATCTTCGCGGTGCTCCACTTCAATCTGTGGGGTATAGTACTGCACCGAATCCAGGATCGAGTTGATGGCGCCGGTCGAGTTGTTTACTTCATGCGACATCATCCGGATCACTTTTTCATAAGCCTGCCGCTCATTTTTGATAATAGCTTCAGTTAGTTCTTCCAACATAATAAAGGCACGCTGAAAGCCACGGTCGATGAAGTGGGCCCGGTGTGCCCTGAACGTCCGAATGCCATTGAGGCGGAAGGTATAGGGTTGTCCGGCTTGTACCTGCGTCAGCTCACGGGACCAGGTATTGGGCAGTTCTTCCAGTGCGCTGCCTTGCAATGTGTGGCCAGACAGACTCAGGTAACGCTCGGCGGCGGGGTTGATGCTTTCGATGAGGTCATCAAAGTCGAGGAGGATGATGCCGGCAGGAGAGGCTCGGATAATCTTATCGAGCAGAAAGCTTTTTTCAGCCTGTGCCACCCGTTCCTGCCGCAGCTGCTCAATCATGCGGTTGTACACGTCTACCAATTCATCCAACTCGGGCTGCCCCACCTGTACAAACTTTGTAGAGAAGTCCTTGTCGCGGATGGACTCTATACCTGCCCGGATCAGGTTGAGCGGTTTAAAGAAGGCAAAGTACAGGTTCACCGTTATCACAACAGAGATCAACACCAGCACCTCCATACCTATGAACAGCAGCTTGTTCTCCTGCAGCAGGAAGTAAGCCATAGCTGCTAGCAGGCCGTGTACTGCAACCGCAAAAAGGATGAACTTAGTCCTGAGATTCATAGGGGATGCCAAACTTTTCGAGGCGACGGTATAGTGCGGCCCTGCTCAGACCAAGCGCACGGGCTACTTTGCTAACATTGTTATGGTAATAGGCCATGGACTTTCGGATCATGGAGGCTTCCATCTCGTCAAGCGTCATGGTGCCCACGGCTGGCAGCGTTTTATCGCCAGCTTTTACAGGCCCCTGTTGCGACTGCGCCTGAAAATCCTCGGCACGCAGTATATCGTCCTCGGCAACCAGCACGGTCCGCTCCACCAGGTTCTTCAGCTCGCGTATGTTGCCAGGGAAGGTGAGCTCCTTCAGCCACTGCAGGGCTCGGGGGCTAACCTCCAACTCAGGCCGGTGGTAAGTCTGCTTCATGTTCTCCACAAAGAACTGCACCAGTAGCGGAATGTCATCCGGGCGCTCACGCAAAGCAGATATACGCACCTTGATCAGGTTGATGCGGTAGAAGAGGTCTTCGCGGAATTTGCCTTCCTCCACCATCTGCTCCAGGTTGCGGTTGGTAGCGCACACCACCCGGATGTCGAGTTTGCGGGAGCGACTGTCGCCAAGCACTTCGTAGGTGCGGTCCTGCAGCACGCGCAGCAATTTTACCTGGCTGTTCATGTCCAGCTCACCAATCTCGTCGAGAAAGATGGTGCCCTTGTTGGCCATCTCGAAACGGCCTACCCGGTCGGCTTTGGCATCGGTGAAGGCGCCTCGTTTGTGGCCGAACATCTCACTCTCAAAAAGACTGGCTGAAATGCCGCCCAGGTTCACCTTCACGAATGGCTGGGACTTGCGGAGGCTGTTGCGATGCACCGCCTCCGCTATCAGTTCCTTGCCCGTACCGCTTTCGCCTTCGATCAGCACAGAGGCATCGGTTGGGGCGATCTGCCCGATCCGCTTCAGTATCCGGAGCAGCTGCGGGTCCTGACCTACGATGTTCTTAAAATTATACTGCTGGTCGAGCTTTTTGCGGCTCAGGCCTTCATCTTTGGTTGGAGCCTGCTGCGACAGACTCAAAGCCGTGCGCACTGCCTGCACCAGGTAGTCGTTACTCCAGGGCTTGGTAATGAAATCTGCCGCACCCAGGCGCATACCTTCCACTGCCAGACTTATGGAGCCCCAGCCTGTGATGAGAATGACCGGTACCTGTGGCAGCTGCTGCTTGAAAGTCTCCAGCAGCCGAAGCCCGTCATGACCTGTCGTCTCAATGGAAAAGTTCATGTCCATGACCACGAGTTGTAGAGGATGTGCCTGCGCCACTTCAAGCGCCTCCCTCGGAGAGGCTGCTTCTTTAGTCTTGAAGCCGTGCTGCTTTAGCAAAATGCTCAAAGAGGCGCGAACGGCTATATCATCATCTATTATCAGGATCATGGAATGGGAGCTGCTAAATCAGGTATAAAGATAATTTTTTAAGGTATAAATTGCTATTATTCTTCGTGCAGGGCGATGGCAGGGTGGATGGCTGCTGCCTGTCGGCTAGGGTAGAGGGCACAACCAACCACCAATATATAGATAACAACCACGCTTATACCTAAAGCTAAGAAGTAAACCACTGACTCGACCTCAAACACCTGCAGCAACGGAAACTGCACGGCAAAGGCCACACCCAACAACAGACCGAAAGTGGCCAGCACCAGTACCTCGCCGATAAACTGCCGGTATACCTGGTTGGCGGAAGCGCCCAGCGCCCTGCGAAGCCCGATCTCACCATTGCGTCGGCTGATGTTATACCACAGCACTCCAAACAGGCCCAACGCTACATTAAGGATCAGAAAGCCGCAGACAAGCCCTAGGGCGATCATGGGCACCATGGTGAGTTTCGATTTGTTCTGGCGCATTTTCTCCAGGGTAGCCACCTCCAATGTCCAGTCTTTGCCGATACCTGAAACCTCACGCACCATTTTCTCCTCGAAAGCAATCCCGGTACCAGGCTTTACCCGAATCAGGAGTTCACCCCAAAAAGACTTGTCACTTTGCTGGAGGTTGATCCGAGTGAAAAAGGCTGGTCGCTCGGCTGAATACTCGCTGTAGCCTCGGAAGTGGTCCACGACCCCCACCACCTGGTAGTTCACCGAGTCGTTTTGGGGGATTAGCTTGCCAAGGGGATCTTCTTCTCCAAAAAGCTGCCTTTGCATTTCGCGGTTAATTACGATGGGCTGGTGGTGGGCGGCATTGTCCTCCGGGCCAAACCAGCGACCCTGGCTAGGCTGTACCTGCAGCACATCGGCATAGTCGTCGTCTACCTGGTAGTGGTCTGCCTGCGTGCTTCGCTTGTTGTCATACGACAGGTTATCCGTCATCTGGCTGAAGGCAAAGGGGGCATTACTGTTTGTGAGGGCGGCATACTCGACCTCTGGGTATGCGCGCACCTGCTGCACCGCCTGTACTAGGTTCTGGTGGTTGAGGGCAGCGGAGTCGGCACTAGGGCGCATGGTGAGCAACCATACGTTGTCATACTCAAATCCCAAGGGCTTAGTATAGTTGCGTACATTGTACACGATCAGACTGACCACCCCGAAGAGCACCAGGAAGCAAAAGAAGATCTCGGTCATGAGCAGGAAATTGCTCTTTTTGCGGTTCCAGATCAGTTTAAATAAATGGCGTATCATTTTGTACCTCCTTTCAGCGCCTCTACGGCATTTAAGCGTGACATTTTATAGGCCGGATACACTCCGGAAATTAGCCCGAAAACCAGGCAGAGCAACAGACCGAAGGCAAACACACGGATGTTGAGCCCCAGGTTTGCATAGACGATGACGCCGCTGTCGTTGATCAGCCAGAGCACTCCCGCTGACAGCGCAAAGCCCAGCAAGCCACCAAGCAGTGTCAGGAAAACGTTCTCGATGATAAACTGCCCAATAATGGTGGAAGAGGTGGCACCGAAGGCCTTGCGCACACCGATTTCCGATGAGCGCTCCATGATGCGACTAATGTTAATGTTGACCAGGTTGATGGTGGGCAGCAGCATGAACAGCAGTGCAAGACCTGCCATGATCACATACAGTATACCTAAACCGGAGTCCTTGCCGTTGCTCAGAAAGGTGCGGGCAATGCTTTCCAGAAACGTATCGGGGTGGGAGGAGAGCGTCGTGCCTTTTTCTGCTTGCTGGCGTTCTACCTCCTGCATGATGCCCGCATACTCCTCCTTTATTTTGGGAACGTCATCAGCTGACTTCGCCTTAATAGTGGCAAAGTAAGTACCCCGAAGGCCAGGCCTGTTAAACTCCTGACTCTTCATTGAAATCGGCACCCACACATCGGCGTAGGAGTGCAGGCGCAGCGCCGGTACGTCTTCTACCACGCCTACTACTTTGTACCGCACCTGGTCCACCACGATGTACTGTCCCACTGCCTTATCTGTGCCGAAGTACTGCTTGCGGGTGTTTTCGTTGATCACGGCCACACGGTTGGCGCCGCGCACATCCTGCTCACTAAAGCCGTTCCCTTCCAGGAAGTTGAAGTCCAGGATATCCCAGAACGCCCGGTCTGTGTACTTGATGTCCAAGGCAAGCTTACGGTTGTTGATGTAGCTGTTCACCTGAAAGAACATGGAGTTGATGGACACCATTTCAGGCGTTTTCATGATGCGCACATGCTGGTCGAGAAAGCGGTAGCTGGGAGGGCCACTGCTCGAGAAACCACCTTCACGTTGCTCACGCAGGATATTCACAAAGAGAAGCTTGTCTGTTTCGCGCTCCGGCATCTGCGGACCAAAGGTATGGTCGAAGAGAGAAGAGGCCACCATGAGCACCAGCAACGTAAAGCTGATACCGAAGAGGCTGATGAAGGTAAAGAACTTGCGCCGCAAGAGCACCTTCCAGGCTATTTTGATGTAATTCTTCAGCATGGCTATACCTTTTGATAGTCGTAGGCAGTGGTTTTAGCATCCGATACCTGCTGGCCATCGAAGAAGCGTACGAGGCGCTCGGTCTTATGGGCCATGTTCTCGTCGTGCGTCACCATCACGATGGTAGTGCCGTCTTCGCGGTTGAGCGTGAGCAGGATGTTCATGATTTCCTCGCCCATTACCGAGTCGAGGTTACCAGTGGGTTCGTCAGCTAAAATGATTTCCGGCTGACCGATCAGTGCACGGGCAATGGCTACCCGCTGGCGCTGTCCACCGGAAAGCTGCGTAGGGTAGTGCTTGGTGCGGGCGCTGAGGCCTACTTTTTCCAAAGCCGTGAGGGCGAGTCTTCTTGTTTCGGCTGCAGATGTACCACTGCGGTAGAGTAGCGGGAGCTCCACATTGTCGATCACGCTCAGGTCGTTGATCAGGTGATAACTCTGGAACACAAACCCGATCTTCTGATTGCGGATGTGCGCCAGCTCTTTGTCTCTGTACCTGCTGATGGGGTTGCCATCTATCTCCACAATGCCGTTAGTCGGCTCGTCGAGCAGGCCCATAATATTGAGTAGTGTGGATTTGCCGCAACCCGATGGACCCATCACTGACACAAATTCCCCTTTAGGTATGTGCAGGTTGACGTTGTGCAGCGCTACCGTTTCAATCGTCTTGGTCTGGTAGACTTTTTCGATGTTCTTTAACGTGATCATAGTTTTATACCTTGGTTCTAATATCTGTAAATTTTTTGATGCATATATGCTTGGTTTTTCTTGTCATTTCGACCCTTGGGAGAAATCTGGAATATTTTTGAAAGCATGCAGTAACCCAGATTTCTCGTTGCACTCGAACTGACAGGTAGTGTTTTGGTCTTTAATAGATCTATCATCTCAATGTTGTGTCTCTATTAAAATCACCTGTTGTTGTTCAAAGTCAAAGAGGGTGAGCTGTCGCAGGGTATAGTGGGCTGTCCAGAATGCACTGAGCGAGGTGATGTGGGCGCGTCGGGCCTGGTCTTTTTCGGCCAGGGCGATGTTGAGGTCGGTGATGCTGATGCGGCCGATCAGGAAAGTGTTGCGGGCGATCTCGTAACGTTCCTGTGCGATGGCGTCGGCTTCGGCAGTGGTGGCAATGCGGGCTTTCAGAGTATTGTACTGGTTCACCTGCGTGAGCACGGCCTGTTCGAAATTGGCGTCTTCCTGATCCACGGTGTACTGCACCAGCTGCTTGTTCAGCTCGGCCACTTTATAAATAGAGCGCTGCCGCCCCCAGTCCATGATCGGCATGCTGAAGCCGATGCGGGCCCGTTGCTGGTTCTCAGGGCGGGTATAGATGTCGGTGAAAGAGGCGCCGCGGTTCGTGAGGCCAAAGGTGGCAAACAGGCTGGCGTTAAAACCATTGTCGCCATGGGCTTTGGCCATCAGCGCCTCGGCCTCCAAAAGCCTTCTGCTGAAATTGATGCTTTCTTTGCGGTTTTTGCGGGCTTCGGCCAGGGCTACCTCCGCAAGCACGGTAGTGGCAGGTATACCTTCGGGCGTATGCAGTTCGAGTTGGTCTGTCTCTTTCATGCCGATGTAGGTTTTGAGGGCAAGTGCCGCAGTCTGCTGATCAAGGGCAGCCTGCGCCATGGCAAGCTCGGCGTTCAGCACGGCCAGACGCAGCTGTAGCAAGTCGTTTTTGGAAAAGCGGCCGAGCTTATACTTCTCCTGCGCGATCTGGTATAGCGTGTCGTTGCTCGACTGGTTCTGGCTGGCGATGCGCTGGTTTGTTTGGGCCAATAGCAGATCAAAGTACAGTCGGGTGGCATTCACGGCTATCTTTTCGCGCTCCTCCAGAAATTCTCTTTGTGACTCCTGGTAGCGGAGCGGCTCTATCTTTTTGGCCCAGGCTAGCTGGTTGTAGGCAAACAGCGGTTGCTCCAGACCGATAATGGCCGGATTGCCGTTGTAGCGGGTCTGCTGGCGGTCAAAGTCGTCGAAGCGCTGCATCAGCGACGTGACAAACACACGACCTCCGGTTGGACTCACCACCTGGCTCAGGCTTAGTCCAAGCTCAGAGTTATTTATCGACACCGGTTTGAAGTCAGTGGTACCGTCGGGTTGCGTTACGGGCATGATCGTGCGGCTGAAGTCGGGGAGGGTACCCGTCAGGCTTAGCTGCGGCTTGTAGTCAGACTTGAAGCTGCGCCATTGCCAGTAGCTGTTTTCGCGGCTGGTTTCGGCCTGCCGTGCCGCTGCCGACTGCTCCTGTGCTAGGGCGATTACCTCCTGCAGACGCAAGGTACGCGTCGCAGGCTGTGCTATACCTGGCAGACAGGGCAGCAGCGTCACAAACAGCAAACAAATTTTGTATAGGTCTTTCATCGTTTTATTTGCGTATCACAGGTTCGTATCACGACTTCTTCTTGGGAAGAGACAGAGGACTTTTCTTTTTCACATTTATTGTCTTTTGTCACAAAGTCTTTTGTCCAATTATCAATCTTACTTCACTTTCACTTTATCGAGGTGTTGATAATCGACCAGGTCGGATATCACGACTTCATCACCGGCTTGCACGCCGCTTTCCAGCTCTACATAGTCTATGTTGCTCACACCGATCCTTGCTTCTCTTCGGATCAGTTCG
The DNA here is from genome assembly GCF_947502515.1 of uncultured Pontibacter sp. Classification (NCBI taxonomy): domain Bacteria; kingdom Pseudomonadati; phylum Bacteroidota; class Cytophagia; order Cytophagales; family Hymenobacteraceae; genus Pontibacter; species uncultured Pontibacter sp. The sequence continues at coordinate 320,785 of NZ_CANNAI010000005.1, forward strand.
CCGTCGCGCAGCAGGTATACCTGGGGTTTATTGGCTGTTTTGAAGTAAGGGCCGTTCTTCACACGCAGCGTATTCGGTTTGGCGACAGTGTGCACGTATACATCCACGCGAAGGCTAGGGCGCAGCAGTTGGTGTGCTTTCTCTTCGAGGACCACAAAAAAGGTGACGATGCCGTTTTCGACAGTTGGTTTGATGGAGGCAATACTGCCCTTGAGGTTTGTGTCGTTGATGCGCACCAACACGCTGCTGCCGACGCTGATCTGACTGGCGAAGGCGTCTGAGATGGTGGCCTGCACCCGGTAGCTGCTCAGGTCAGCTAAACGGGCGATGATATCGCCGGCATTTACATTACTGCCGATCTCGTTTTTCACCCAGGTGATAACTCCCGGCTGTTTGGCGCGCACTTCGGCCTGTTCCATTTTGCGCTGCAGTTCCTCAATCGAGCGGCTCTGCATGGCCAGGGTATAGCGCAGCTCCTGCTGGTCAGCTTTCAGGAGTTGACGTTCTGTTACGATGTCGCGCTCAATCTGCTCGAGTTCCTGCTGCGCAATTCTGAGGTTGAGTTCGGCTTGTTTTACGCTTTCCTGTGTGCCGCCCCCGATCTTGAGGAGGTACTGCTCATCTTCGAGCTGCGCCTGCAGGCTCTTCACCCGCATCCGTTTTATTTCCAGCTGCGAGGCCAGCGCGTTCAGTTTCTTTTCGAGGTTAAGGTTGAGCTGCACGCTTTTGTGTCGACTCTGTTCCTGCTCGTCTTTCAGTTTGTCATAGGCTAACTGGGTATAGGCCCTGTCGAGGAGCAGGATCTGGTCGCCGGACTGTACCTGCTCGCCAGTAGAGTGCACGACCTGCTCAATTCGCGCCTGTATGGGACTGGTGATCACCTGCTCGTGCTCCGGCACCACTGTGCCAGAAGCAGTGATCGTAGCCACCACCGGCCCCTCTTCAACTTGCACCGTACTGATTTCTGTTCTAGCGATGCTCGGGGTGATCAGGCTTCTAAACCCAAAGATGGCTACTGCCACTAGGGCAACAGCTATACCTATTTGCCAAATGCGCTTCCGCTTCTGGGCTTGTCTGGTGCTGGCTGATAATTCACGATCCATAGTCTTATTTTGTGCTTTGCTCGTGAGGGTATAGCCAATTTGGATGCCAGGTTTATATATTATTGATAATCAGACATTTATACTGTAAATAATTGATTTTTAGCACTTTGTACCTGTTCAATAATGAACAGTTTGTGCGGTTTTGTGAGGGAGCTTTGAGTAAATATATTGTATATAGAACATAGCTTATTTTTATTAGCTTTAGGTATAGATTGGTTTTAATATGCCTATTGGGTAACCGGTAATCTTAAGGAATTATGAAAATAAACTATGTGCTATACCTGGTGGCACTGCTGCTGACTGCTTGTGGTGATAAGCCGGTACAGGAACTGCCTGCTACTGCAACTGCCGATACTACGCAGTCAGTCGAAGTAGCTATAGAGCTCACGGATGAAGAAATGGAAGACTGGAGGCAAAAATGTGAAGACTACTACGCTTCCCTGTATGTACACGATTCGGTGCGGGTAGCCTACCTCGACAGGTTATTAGCGGATAAGAAGAGCAGGCTCACTGCTAACAACCGCCAGTTTCTGATGCAGCTTAGACAGCAGTTCATTAACAGCAATCCTAAGCAGCCCCGCCTGACTATAGAGCAGGCGCTGTTTCCTGTATTCAGGATTCCGAACCAAAGAGCAGGTATTATCGGTCAGCCAATACCGGACATGGAGCGGCCAATGGAATATCATGATCTTTCAGCTGAAAAAGTATTGTTGAGCAGTCGGCCCGGTTACCAAAAAGGTTACTTTGACTCAACCAGGCTAGTGCATTTCCCGGAATTGCTCGATTCTTTATACCCTACCGGCAAACCACAGGTTTTCCTTTACACAACTAAGACAACCCGCAAATCACGTATACAGGACCTGGGCCATTATCAAAATGAGTGTTCTGAATATTATCACTATACCTTTGATGAGCAGGCATTAGAAAGCGGGGATGAAGTGCTTTTTGCCAGCCGTTTTCCGCTCGACCTGACTTATGAAAACAATCCTGCCTTTGATAGCTGGTACAGGTCTAAGCTGATGCCAGACTGTGCCGATTGCCCCAGCAGCCATGACAAAGCCGTCTCTTTCGCCAAACTGACCGGCACTGAGAATCTCTATTTTATATATGTGGATGCTTTTCCAAATAACAGGGAGTTGCATACGCCCTTACGCGCATTAGTAGCGAAAGGAGAGAATGGAGCGTGGCTAAAACTGTGGTACAGCGATATCGATAATTTCGGCTGCAGCTGTTTGTAGGCATGGTTTGTTAAAGAGTATTAACAAGACATTTTGCTATACCTAAATCTTGAACAGTAGTATCATTAAAGCACTTAGTTAAAATCATGAAGATACTTCTGACACTAGCACTATTATTCACAGCCACTGTAGCGAAAGCACAGAATGATAACTATCTGTCTGACTTAAGCGCTCTAAGGTTACTCTTGCAAAAAACACCTTCCTATAAAGCGCAGATTCAGGGTAGTGAACTTATATCTTACAACGAACTATATAAGTCCTTGGCGACTGACACAGCAGGTGACTTGAGTAATTACGAGCAATTTTTCAAGCTGTCACATCTTCTGTTTCTGATTCGGGACAACCATCTGGGCTTTTATCAGACTCCAGTGTTTAGCCATTTCAAGGACTCTGTCAGTATAAATAACTATATCGCCTCCGAGGAATTCCAGCTTTACCCAAAAGTTGAGCTTAATATAGATTCTTTAAAGAACGAGTTGATGCAGAAACACGCTGACTCCACCGAGGGAATCTATCACTATGGCAACTCATACATTGTGGGGCTTTTCCGGAGCAGCGAAAAGGAATATTTGGGAGTGGTAGTGGATTCTAATGTTAAGTTTTGGCAAAAGGGGCAAATCGCTGTTCGGCTCTACCAATCAGGACCGAGTGCATACAAAGCTGTTTATGGTCATCCAGTTCAAAAATACTTTACTTTTCAGAATAACGAAAAGCTCCGGAACCAAACATTACTAAACTCCCAGTTTTACGCTTACGGAGCTTACAATCAGTATAGCAAGCAGCAGTACCAAAAAGACTATGTAAACATCCCGATTAAGGCATCTAAATTTGAGCTGAAACGCGTAGCGGCTGATGTGCAATACCTAATGATTAGAAGTTTTCAGATAAACGAGGCTACCAGGCAGCAGTCACAGGCTTTTTATGAATCCATAAAGGACTCCCTAACGGCAGCCAATGTAATTCTGGACTTAAGAAACAACGAGGGTGGAGCTCCTAAAGAGATGCTGAAGTACTTTAAACTACTTAAAAGTTATTCAAAAAAAGGTAACATCTATGTGCTTTTAAACAACGAGACACTCAGCCAGGCAGAGATTTTTACGTTGAAGCTGATGAGACTGAAAAATACCACAACTGCAGGGCAAACTACGAAGGGTATGCTGAGTTATGGCAGTAATTACGGTAAAAGAGTAATATTGCCAAGTGGTCGATATACACTTTACATCACTGACACACAAAACAAAAGGCAGTTTCTGGCATACGAGGATTATGGGATCGAACCGGCTATCGAACTGGAACACGAGTCAGATTGGATTGGCCAAATTATAGAACGGATAAGGGAAAAAAATCCGATAGTACCTGAAGCCAGCCTCATGAAAAGAGACTAAGTAGTCGAACGATTCGATTAGTTCCTTGCCTGAGCTTACAACACACCTTCTGGCATTTCTCCCCGTAATAACTGAAATGAAAGCATTTCTGCTATACTTTCTCTTCAGTTTATACCTAAGTCAGGCCCTGGCGCAGAACCTGGTCAAGAACCCAAGTCTTGAGCAACTGAAAGGCGGTATCGTTGGTTTCAGGGGTGTGAGCGGCACACCTGATATCGCGTCTGTAGAAAGCAAGGTAATCATGTATCCGCCTTACTTCAACGCGTATCGCTCCGAAACACCTGGCAGACAGTTGACAAACATCGCATTTGGAGAGGTCTGCCTATGCCAGTGGTTTAGCTACGGCGCCAGCGAACTGACGCAGGCAGAACTGACACGCCCACTTCAGAAGAACAAAGAGTACCTGGTATCGCTTTATACAATCAAAGCCTCCACCATTGAGCCGCCCATCAGTGAGATCACCGTGCATTTCACCAACAGACCACAACGGTTTACCCGCCAGGTATACGGACTCAAAGAGCATCCGCTAACCGGGGCCAGCATACCTTACCTGTCGTTAAAAGCTACACCGCCGGGACCACTGGCATCGCGGCAGGTATGGACAAAAGTAAGTGCCATTTATAAAGCCAAAGGAGGGGAACGCTATCTGGTTATCGGTAACTTTATAGGAGCTAACGCAGCGGCTCTCGAGTCCATGAACCCTGATGAGGAGCAGGAAGAGAAAGGCAGCAAGATCAAAGGCACCTACTATTGCTACGACAATATCAGTGTGGTGCTGAAGTCGGAGGCAGCGCAGGAAGAAGCACAGCCAAGCTCTGCTGCAACCGCAAGCAGAAAAAGCCAGCCTTTACCTTTTGCCATTGGAGAGACGATCACGCTGGAAGACATCAACTTCACTTCCGGAGATCATCACATACTGTCCGTGGCCTACCCCATGCTCGACTCGCTGGCAGCTTTTATGAGAAATGAACAGGAGGCGGTGGTGCACATTACAGGACATACCGATGACGTAGGTTCAGAAGAGGACAACCTGGAGCTTTCGGTGCGCAGAACAGAAGCTGTTAGGGAATACCTGACGAACAGTGGTATAGCGGAGGACAGGATTTCGACAGAAGGTTTTGGTGAAAGTAAGCCAAAGGTAGCTAACGATACCGAGGAGAATAGGGCGCTGAACAGGAGGGTGGAAATTAAAATATCTCAAAAGTAAGGTGAGAGACGCAGGAGGGCCCATGTTGTGCAACTACGTTCAACGCCGGCAGTTTTATAGCCTCAGGCATAGTTGTCTTTCTCATGCAAACCAGCCAAACCCTGTGCGAAACTGCGTATTTCTCCGCATCTTTCCTTAATTTGCCTCTTTCACTAAGCCACATAAACTATGAGTCATAAAGAAAGACTGGCTGCCATACGCCAGCAAATGAAAGAGCAGGGACTGAGCGCCTATATCATTCCTTCGGCTGACCCGCACATCAGCGAGTACCTGCCTGATCGTTACAAATGCATTTACTTTGCCTCGGGCTTTACTGGTTCAGCAGGCACACTAGTGATCACACAAGACTTTGCTGGCCTCTGGACCGACGCCCGCTACTTTGTGCAGGCCAAAGACCAACTGGCAGGCAACGGCTTTGAGCTTGTGAAACTGCAGGCGCAGCATGCACCCGAGTACATCGGCTGGCTGGCTGACCGTCTGGAGGAGGGAGAAGTGGTGGCGTACGATGCCAAACTGATCTCGGTGGGACTGGCTGAGCTGCTGGAGCAGGAGTTGGCACCACTAGGTATAGAACTGGCCACGGACCGCGATTTGCTGGACGCCATTTGGGACGACCGTCCGGAATTGCCAACTGCCTCGGCCTACCTGATAGGAGAGGAGACAACCGGTCAGTCAACTACCGCAAAACTGGAAGCGCTGCGCAAAGCACTTAAAAAGCAAAGAGCCGACTACCACCTGATCTCTTCCTTGGACGATATGGCCTGGCTTTTTAACATGCGCGGCTCCGACGTGAAGTGCAACCCGGTGGTGCTGAGTTTTGCGCTGATCAGTCAGGACAATGCGATTCTGTTTATTGATCAGTCCAAACTGAGTGAGGCAGACAAAAAACAACTGATGGCCGATGGTGTGGAGCTGCAGCCATACGAGATGGTGGATCGCCTACTCGCCGAACTGCCAGCCAGCTCGTCCATCCTGATCGATCCAAAACGCAATTGCTATGCCCTGTACAAGCAACTACCGACTGAGGTGCGCGTGATCCAAACTACTAACCCTACTACCTTCTTAAAGGCCATCAAGAATGAAGTGGAGGTAGAGAACACCCGCAAAACGATGGTGAAAGACGGCGTGGCCCTGACGCGCTTCTTCAAATGGTTGGAGGAGCATCTGGGCAAAGAAACCATCACCGAGCTATCAGTTGCTGACAAGGTGCTGGAGTTTAGGGCAGAGCAGGAGGGTTTTGTAGGCGAGAGCTTCGATACCATTGCCGGTTACAAAGCGCACGGTGCTTTGCCGCATTATAAAGCCACACCCGAGAGTGATGTGGAGCTGAAGGCAGATGGCCTGTTCCTGCTCGACTCCGGCGGACAGTATACGACGGGTACTACCGATATTACCCGCGTAGTTTCACTGGGCAACCTGACCGAAGAAGAAAAGATTGACTATACCCTGGTGCTGAAAGGCATGATCGACGGCGCTACCGCCCGCTTCCCGAAAGGCACGCGCGGCTACCAGATTGACGCCATCACGCGCAAACCGCTCTGGGACCATGCCCGCAACTACGGCCACGGCACCGGCCACGGCGTAGGTTTCTTCCTGAACGTACACGAAGGTCCACACGTATTTAACCCTTCGCCAACTCCAGTGGATATTGAGCTGGGCATGATCACTTCGGTGGAGCCGGGGCTTTATCGTCCGAACCAGTACGGCATCCGCATTGAGAACCTTGTGCTGACTATACCTGACGAGGCCAATGACTTCGGTGAGTTCTATACCTTCGAGCACTTGACCTTAGCACTGATCGACACGGCGCCAGTGAAAAAAGAGCTGCTCGACGAGCGCCAGATCAAATGGCTGAACGACTACAACCAACTGGTGGTAGACAAGCTCGGACCGCAGCTGACAGAGGACGAGTTGAATTGGCTGAAGGAAAAGGCTAAGGCGATTTAATTTTTGATTGCTAATTGTTAGACCGGCTATACCTGTTGAGGGTATAGCCGGTTTTTTCTTTTAGAGCAGAGAGTAATCCCGACTTGTCTGGCTTACAAGTTACACTTTCCTGGAAAACGAAGTATATTTGAAAAAATCCTGTTATGAAACAAACCACCAGCACCATTTTGATGATCGAGCCGACAGGCTTTGCCTTTAACCCGGAGGCAGCCGAAACCAACAGCTTTCAACAAGAGCTGCAGGACTTCACACCTGATCAGGTGCAGGACATTGCCCTGCTTGAGTTTAAGAATGCGGTGGCTGAGTTGCGCAATCTGGGGGTAGAAGTCATCACAATGCGGGACCCTGAAAACGCAGGCACACCCGACTCTGTTTTTCCGAATAACTGGTTCTCTACCCATGCCGAGGGGCAACTGGTAACCTACCCCATGGCATCACCCAGCAGACGCAATGAGCGGCGCAAGGAGGTAATAGAACAGATAAAGCATGCTTGCCAATGTGGAGAGCATGTGACACTGGAGTTTTTTGAAGAGCAGGAAGCGCCTGTATACCTGGAAGGCACAGGCAGCCTGGTGCTGGACCGCGTGAACAAGATCGCTTATGCTGCGGTTTCACCTCGCACGAGTCTGGTGGCATTGCAGCACTTCTGCGACAAGCTCGGCTACGAAGCGGTTACCTTCGAAGCCTACGGCCCGGCAGGTGAACTGATCTACCATACCAATGTGATGATGTGTGTGGGCGATACCTATGCGGTGGTGGCGCTCGATGTGGTGGATGCACGGGACCGCAAAAAGCTGTACACTAGTTTAGTTGGAAGCGGCAAAGAGATTATCGAGATCAGCAAAGAGCAAACCTACCAGCATTTTGCTGGCAACATGCTCCAAATAGAAAACCAGCAGGGCGAGCGTATTCTGGTGATGTCGAAGGCAGCCTATCAGAGCCTGACGCCGAAGCAGTTGGAACGTATGCAAGCGCACAATGAGCACATACTATACCTGCCTATCCACATGATCGAGAAAGCCGGGGGCGGCAGCATCCGGTGCATGATCGCGGAGTTGTTTAAGAAGCGATGATTTAGAACATTAGGTATGCTTTCAGGCGCTCACCTTTGATTAGCAGAAGTGGGCCGGACCTGTTATACTTGGGTATGTTGCTGTTGAAGCTTTTCACGAAGACATGGCTCCATAATTTTTCTTTTACATCATGCCCCATCCCATTCCCCGTATACCTAGCTTTGCGGTTTCATTTTTATCGGAGCCTGCATGAGCAGTATCATTTTACTTTTTCTTTGTCTGATTGTGGGGGTGCTGCTGCGCCGGGTACCGGCTTTCCCGAGCACTTCTCCGGTGGTGCTCAACCAGTTTATTATTCATATCTCGCTTCCGGCGCTGGCCCTGTATGCTATACCTGAAGTGGAACTTGATAGTACGGTTTTGCTGCCTGTGGGCGTGGCCTGGATCTGTTTTGGGGCGGCTGCGGCCTTTTTCTATACCTTGGGCCGGATCTATGGCTGGTCCAAGAAGCTGATTGGTTGCCTGATTCTTACCGCCGGTCTCGGCAACACTTCTTTTGTAGGCTTCCCGATCATCGAGGCACTGTACGGCAAACAAGGTTTGCAGACAGCTATCCTTGTCGACCTGCCCGGCACCTTTGTGGTGGTCTCGACCCTAGGTATAGCCTTAGCTGCCTACTTCTCCAAGGGGCAGCCGGATTTTAAAGCGATCGGTCTTAAAATACTGACTTTCCCGCCTTTCCTCGTGTTCGTGATCGCCTTTGCCATGAACGTAGCGAACTTACATTTTTCGGATGATCTGAAGGATGTTTTCAATCGCCTTGGCAGCACGGTGACGCCGCTGGCGCTGGTAAGTGTGGGCATGCAATTACGGATTGAGCGTAAGAGCAAACACTGGCGCTTTCTGGCTTTGGGCCTTGCTTTTCAACTTATACTGGCACCACTGCTTATTTATGTGCTTTACGCATTGGTGCTGGGCATGCGCGGCCCGGTGGTGCAGGTGAGCATACTGGAAGCAGGTATGGCGCCCATGATCACGGCCTCTATCGTAGCTATTTCCTACGGCCTCAAACCCCGGTTGGCTTCTATGATGGTGGGCTTCGGAATTCCGCTTTCCTTTATCACGCTGGCCGTCTGGTACCTGCTGGTGCAGGGGCTGTAGGGACAAGCTTTAGCTATTCCTGAAGTTTTCTCGTTATTTTACAAGTATAAACACACGGCCGACAGGTATAGAGTACGGCCATTTCAGATTATGACACAACACACATCCGACGGCATCCGCTTAAACAAGTTCATAAGCGACGCAGGCATATGCTCCCGTCGCGAAGCAGATAAACTGATAGAGCAGGGGAGGATACTGGTGAATGGCAAGCCGCCCGAAGTCGGAGCCAGGATTAAAGGCAAAGACAAAATTCAGGTAGACGGCAAAACGCTGCAATGGAACCAGGTGGCACCCGTATACCTGGCACTCAATAAACCGGCAGGTATAGAGACGACCACTGACCTCTCGCAGCGCGACAACATCATCCGCTTTGTCAATTACCCGGAGCGCATCTTCCCGATCGGCCGCCTCGATAAAGACTCCGAAGGCCTGATCTTTCTGACCAACGACGGCGACATCGTAAATAAAATCCTGCGGGCTGGTAACAAGCACGAGAAAGAGTACATTGTGACGGTGGACAAGCCGATCAACGAGGATTTTGTTCAGAAGATGAGCAATGGCGTGTCGATACTTGGGGTGAACACGAAGAAGTGCTTTGTAGAGCAATTGGGTCCGAACAAGTTTCGCATTATCCTGACGCAAGGCATGAACCGCCAGATCCGCCGTATGACTGAGGCACTGGGCTACGAAGTGCAGACCCTGCAGCGTATTCGCATCATGAACATTACCCTGGCAAAGCTCCCGCTAGGCCAGTGGCGAGAGCTCACCGAAAGCGAGATTGACATGTTGCAAAGCATGGTGGCTGATTCCGTGATGACAGAAGAAGGCTCAGTGGGCAAGAAAAAGGCGGCTGCGAACCAAACGCAAACTTCACAGCCAGCTCGCAAAAAATCTTCTTCGGGCAGCAGACCGCCACGAAAAGAAGGCGGTGCAGGCAAGAAAAGTGGTTTTGGATCAAGCGACTCAAAAGGCGGAAGAGGCCAACGCGGCGCCTCTAAAGGGCCGGGGGCCAAGAAATCAGGAGGGAAAAGCAGTGCAGGCTCTAGAGGGGCCAGCAGAAACGCACCAGCAGCCAAGGGCGGCGGAAAAAAGAGACGTTAGGCTACTGGCAATATTGAAAAGCCGGTGCATTAGGTATAGGTGTAAGACCTGCCTGATGCACCGGCTTTTTCATTGAGTTGATTAATCCGATAGGAATTTGCTTCTACTAGCTTCAACAGGTATAAGCCATTAAAACCGCTATACCTGATTAATTCATTAAAGTAAATTTAAAGCCTACACAGCGTATTAAAAACTCAATCGATCAGAGGCAAGCTGTTTTTGAAATGCCCTAGCCCTTTTCTAAGATAATTTAACAAGAAAATTACTGATTATCTTCTTCCTCTTCTTCAGCGTCTTCCTCTCCCGGATAGGCATTTAATTTGATCTTCTCGATCTGTAGGTAGGTTTTGAACTGGTGAATCAGCTTGTCCATCTCCTTTTCTTTTTGCTGCAGGGCGTCTACCTCTTCGTCTGATGTTTGCAGCACCGGACGCAGGCGGCTTAGGCTATCCTTCATTTGGGCCACAGCATCTTCGGTGTGGTTGATCACATCCTGGTTTTGCTCAGCAGCCATGGCCAGTTGCAGCTGACCGATGTACATTTCCAGAAACTCCACCATATCCCAGGGGTTGTTGGGGCGATTCCAGGTAAAGGCGGTATTGCATCGGCGGCACTTATAGGTATTGCATTTCCAGCCGTGCTCGTTGGTGGTAGCACCGGTGCGTTTCAGCATATCGGCTTTGTTGCATTTCGGGCACTGGGCATTGTCCTCGATGATGTTGAGCAGGCGCTCCCGCTTATCCATGATGGCGGCGCGATTGGCAGCATGCGTGATCAGCTGCGTCTCCAGATTCTCGCACGCGGCTGTCATTTGTGTATGCTCCGCGCTGAGTTCTCCCTCTTCCATCAGTCGTGCGGCACGCTTACTGAAAAAGCGTATCAGTTTGATCAGTTCTCTCTCGTTGGGCTTCAGTGCGGGTTGTTTCATGTATCAGGTGTTTGTTCAAAGTTACAAAATCCGTGGCAAAGCACGAATTGTTCAGTCGTTTAACGCGCCTGCTTCGCTTCCCGGGTGCGCTTATAGATGCGAATGGCCAGCATCAGCAATGCCGAAAACAGCAGCAGACCCACAATGCCCCAGGCCATGCTTAGCGCACTTTTGAGCACTACCAAAAACACAATGGCGATCAGGAAGACGGTGGCCACCTCGTTCCAGATGCGCAGTTGGGTGGAGCTATACTTGATGATGCCGCTTTGCTGTTGCTTGAAAATACTGTGACAAAGGAAGTGGTATGCGTACAGCCCTACCACGAAAGCCAGTTTCCAGATAAGCCAGCCCGGAAAAGGGTCGTAAAGTCCAAGCGTGATAACAATGCTGGTACCAAAAATAAGCGTAAGCACAGCCGATGGCCAGGTAATGCCATACCAGAGCCGCTTCTGCATGATGCTGAACTGATTCTGCAGAATACTCCGTTCCGGCTCCGGTTTCTCCTGTGCCTCAGCATAATAGATGAACAGGCGCACGATGTAGAACAGGCCGGCAAACCAGGTAACCACAAATATAATGTGCAGGGCTTTGAGGTATAAAAAGGACATAGACCGTCAGGATGCTGTTTCGGCAAAGGTACATAAAAACAAAAGCCCGGCATACCTAAGGGTATCCGGACTTTGTTCTTCGGTCTGAATAATCAAAAAATCAATCCTATCAAATCACCTTAAACAGACTTACTAAAAACCGGCACCGTCATTTTTCCGGCCCATAGTCGGGCATCCAGGCACATGGCGATGTTGCGCACGAAGGGCTTGCCGGCAGGCAGTACTTGTATGTCCTGGTTGCTGTACTCTACCAGACCATCGTCGGCTAATGGTTGCAGGCGCATTAGCGCATCCACAAAGTAAGGCAATTCCTCAGGTTCCCAGCTGGTGTAATCGCGACACATCAGGTTCTGGATGTGGGTGCGCAACAGCATGTCCTCGCCGGTCAGCTCGTGACCTTTGAAGATTGGGAGATGACCAGTCAGCACGACTTCTTCGTAGGCTTCCACTTCCTTGATGTTCTGCATAAAGGCCGTGCCGGTGTCGGAAATGCTGGAGCAGCCCAAGCCGATTAGCAGTTGAGTATGACGCGGGGTATAGCCCATGAAATTGCGATGCAGCGTGCCATTGGCGGCTGCGATACAAAGCTCGTCTTCCGGTAGAGCAAAGTGGTCCATACCTGTTTCGATGTAACCAGCCTCTTCCAGCATGGCTCTGCCCAGTTCGTAAAGACCACGCTTTACTTCCGGTGCAGGCAGGTCAGCCTCTGAGTAGCGACGTTGGCCTTTGCTCTTCCAGGGCACGTGAGCGTAGCTGTAGAAGGCGATGCGCTCCGGACGCAGCTCTTTCACTTTCTCGATGGTATGGCGCACGCTCTTTTCGGTCTGGTGCGGCAGTCCGTAGATAATGTCGCCGTTGATGGAGGTATAGCCGATTTCACGGGCTATGTCAAATATCTCTTTCGTCTTTTCAAACGTCTGGATGCGGTTGATAATCAGTTGCACGTAGGGGTCGAAGTCCTGTATACCCACACTCAGTCTGCGAAAACCCAGGTCGTAAAGTACCTGCAGCTGTTCGCGATTCGTGGCGTTCGGGTGCACTTCGATGCTGAAAGCCGCATTAGGCGTAGTCTCAGTTTTTTCGAGCAATCGCTCCAGCAGGTTTTTGAGGTTGGCTGCGCTGAAGAAAGTCGGAGTACCACCACCCAGGTGCAGTTCCGTAATGCGTGGCTTCTCATCGAACAGTTCCAGATACTGGTCCCACTCTTTCAGTAGGGCCTCCAGGTAAGGTGACTCTACCGCGTGGTTTTTGGTGATGCGCTTGTTACAGCCACAATACGTACACAAAGCCTCACAAAAAGGCAGGTGCAGGTATAGACTGATGCCTTCTTTCTTATTTGTGGCTCGGAAAGCCTGCTGCACATGGCTCTTCCAACGGGCTTCGGTCAGGGGTTTTTCGTCCCAGAACGGCACAGTAGGGTAGCTGGTATAGCGTGGCGAAGGTACATCGTACTTGGCCAGTAGTTCAGCAGGAGTGACAGCAGTTTTCATAATCGTTTCTTCTAAATTGGTACATTGAAGCAATTGCTGCTTCATTACGGTTACAAAGGTCGGGCACCCCCGTCACCTAAGAAATGACATTTGTCAGTCAAGCTGCTTTTTATGAACTTTAGGGCAGGGCTAAGGGATGATATTTGTCATGAAAAGAAATTTTGTGACTGAATTGTTAGACGCTATACCTGTCATGAGCCTGCCTAAAGCCTGTTTGTGGCATTAAATTCTAACAGGTTCTCACTTGTCCTCAAGAGGATAGTTTCCGACAGAGTTTGAGGCCCTCCCTTAGTATCCGCTATACCTGTAAAACTAGATAGACATGCTTGACCATATCACAGAAACCATCCTCTTACTGGACGAAAAGAAATGCCGCCGGAACATCGCCATGATGGCCGAAAAAGCTGCACGCAACAACATTCGGCTGCGTCCGCATTTTAAAACGCACCAGTCCGCACAGGTGGGGGATTGGTTTCGGGAGGCTGGAACAGAAGCCATTACTGTCTCTTCACTCAAAATGGCCCGCTACTTTGCCAAGCACGGCTGGGATGACATCATGGTGGCTATACCTGTGAACATCCGCGAGATGGCGTTGGTAAACGAACTGGCGGCAAAGATAAAACTGCATTTGGTGGCCGTAAATATTGAAACAGTGCAGGCGCTGACAGAGCAGCTGAAGCATCCGGTGAATCTCTGGCTCAAGATCGATACAGGCTACCGCCGCACGGGCATTCTGCCACACAGCCACGAAGAACTCGATGCGATTGTGGCCTTGCTGGAGCAGAATGACAAGCTAAAGTTCACAGGCGTGCTCGCCCACGACGGCCATACCTACAAACAAACCGATGCAGAAGCTATTCGGACTATTCACCACACCACAGTTTTTCTCCTGAATTTGGTACGCGACAGGTATAAGGCGCGCTTCCCGGAGTTGCAGGTATCTATCGGGGACACGCCTTCGTGCAGCATCTTGCAGACCATCACTGGGGTTGACGAGATCCGCCCGGGCAACTATGTGTTCTATGACCTGACGCAACAGCACATCGGCTCCTGCAGTTTCGAGCAGATAGCGGTATGCATGGCCTGCCCGGTTATCGCAAAGCATCCGGAGCGTAACGAGATCATTGTGCACGGCGGCAGTGTGCATTTCTCAAAAGACAGCTTGGTGGGGGCAGATGGCTCGCTGATCTTCGGACGCGTGGTCGAGCTGACGGAAAACGGCTGGTCAGAACCCCTGGAAGGTATAGAACTAGTGTCCCTCTCGCAGGAGCACGGCACCATACGGGCCAGCAAGGAGCTCTTCGACAGGTATAAAATAGGTGACCTGATGGGAATACTGCCGATCCATTCCTGCCTTACTGCTGACGTGATGGGAAGCTACACGACCCTCGAGGGCAAGCGACTGGAGCATCTGTCAGGTATAGGGCAGCAGGGGCAACCTGTATAAGCAAGACCTACCGTCAGGTATAAGTAGCCGGTACTTTAGCGGGGTATATCCTGTGAAGTGTCGGCTTTTTTATAGCTTGGTTAAGGCACCGTACACTCCCTCTACCACAGCCGCCATTTTGTCGAAGTCAAGCGTATCGATGGTATCGCTGGTCTGGTGATAGTGTGGGTTGCGCAGAAAGGAGGAGTCGTTGATCATGATGGCGTTGATGTCGTACTTCCAGTAGTTGCGGTGGTCGGAGAGACCCACCAGCCCAAAACCGGCTGGAAGGTTAACCGATTGCACATCGATGGAGGTATGCTGGCGCATCAGGTCACGCACCTGCTGGGTATAGCCTTCCTGCCCTGTCTTTCCGACTACGACTATAAAATTGCCCTTATTAGGATAGTGCTTGGCCAGCTCCGGGTCGGGAAACTTCTGTGAATTAGGCTCATCCGAAAAGTAGCCGATCATTTCGTAGCAGATCATGGCCCGCACCATTACTTGCTGTTCGTGCAGTTTTCGGGCATGCACGGCGCTGCCCATGGCTTCGCTGGCAAAGAAAGGAGGCTCTTCCAGACAGTAAGCGACCAGTTCAATGTCGTGTTTTAGATCAGGCTTATGCTCGTGCAGGAGCCGAGCCGTTTCGAGCAGACCGGCCACACCACTGGCATTGTCGTCGGCACCGGGTTGGTCACCGCACACGTCGTAGTGGGCGCCTACCACAATGCGTTCAGCACTGCTTTGGCCTTTAAACATAGCTACCACATTTTTATAAGTCCTGTTGTCAACTTTAAATGGTTGCTCCACCACTTCACAATCCAGCCTCTCAAATTCACCTTTGATATACCTGACCGCTGTCTCCAGGGCCTCTATGTTCTGGTAGTTTCGGGCAGGCTGTATACCTGTCAGTTGCTCTACATCACGGTGAAGTCTGTGCTTGCTGTTTGTCATGCCTTTCATTGTCTGTGAACTTCCTTTTACGGTTTTAGCAAAATCTGTTTAATTGGCAATAGCAGGTATAGCACCGCTTTTTAGGGCAACTGCAAGGTATAGCCGCATGAGCAGCTAATCTTTTTTAAACAGGGCTATACCTTCCATTTGTCTGAAAGGTATATCTTTGCTTTCCCTCAGGAAGCTATGAGTACAGTCAAAACTCCTCACCCGATCAAGGCCATCCGGACGCCCAAGGCTACACCAGCCCCAAAGGCTCCCCGTGCTGCGCCTAAACGCAAGAAGCCTAAGAAGAAGCAGTCTAAGCTGCCTTTCTGGGTCGGGCTGGGCGTGGTCGCGGCTATTGGTTTGCTGGTTCTGTATGTGGAGTTCTTCACTGAAAAGAAGCAGCCTATCTGGCCGGAAGGGCACAGTCCGCTTGGTAATACGATTCTGGGTATAGACGTGTCCAAGTACCAGCGCAAGATCAACTGGGAGAAGGTGCGCGACAACGACGTGTCTTTCGCCTTTATCAAGGCCACTGAAGGCGTGAAGCTAAAAGACAGTCACTATGAGCGAAACTGGGAGGGCACACAGGAGGTGGGCATCATCCGAGGGGCTTACCATTTTTACCGTCCCAGCGTCTCGCCTGAGGAGCAGGCCCGCAACTTCATCCAGACAGTGGTGCTGCAGCCCGGTGACTTGCCGCCTGTACTGGATGTGGAGGTCCGTGGTAAGCAACCGCTCAACCACTTCCGGGGCGATATCAAAGAGTGGCTGGTGCATGTGGAGCGGGCCTATGGCACAAAGCCGATCATCTATACTGGCTATAGCTTTTACAAGGATTACTTGGAGGGCTTTTTTGACGAATACACGCTCTGGATCGCGCACTACAACGTGAAAGAGCTAAAGATGCAACGTACGGACCGGGCCTTGCTATCGTTCTGGCAGCACACTGACCGCGGCGTGATAGAAGGTATACGGGGGCCGGTAGACTGCAATATTTTCTACGGAACCAAAAAGGATATCCTCAAATTATGCATCCAGCCTAAAGAAACTATAGATCCGAAAGACTCCCCCAAAACAGCAAAGGCGCAACGATAAGCTGCGCCTTTGCTGTTTTTTATGGTTTCTATGCTGGTCTACCAGTCGTTGCTCCAGCGGTTTTGAGCTGTATTAAACTCACGTGGGCGACGGTCATCGCGGTTACGGTCACGGTCGCGGTCTCTGCGGCCTTGGCTACCAGACCGGTTTCCTGACTGCATGAAGCCACTCGAGCCGTAGTCGCCTTCGCCATATCGGCTGCGGGTTTCGCGGTTGTAGCCGCTGCCCATGTAGTTGCCCTGATCATCGCCATAGTTGGAGCTGTAGTAGTCGTCCCGTTCAAAGTCGTAGCGGCCCTGCCCGCTGCTGCCTTCAAAGCGGCGCGATACTTCGTTGCCGTACAGGTCTTCGCGGTCGGAGCCATACCTGTTGTGGCGACTGTAGTCACGGCCTTCCTCGCGGTAGCCACGGTTACCCATCGATCCTCTGCCTTCACTGCCATACCTGCGCTGAGATCCCATGCCGCTGTCAAACGGGTGGTCAGAATCGTGGCGGCCGCCGCGGATGTCGCCAAAGCCCTGGGCACCGCCATAGCTGCCCATGTTGCCGTAGTTGCGGGATGAGCTGTAGGTATCGTTGTCGGTGATGTTTCTTCTGGAATAGTTGCGCGATCCGCCCCGCTCATTGCCCTGGTTACCCCAAGTGTCCTGATAGGTTTCATTGCCATAGCCGCCATGCGCTGCAGAGCCGTAGTCGTCGAATCGGTAGCCGCTGTCCTGCTCAGGATGACGGTAGCGCTCTGAGCGACGGGTATGGAAATCTCTTTCATGACGGTCGTGATCCCGGTCTGATGAATGTCTGTTCATAGTTCTAAGTTTTAGCGTTCTACATCAATACATTATACTTATTAACGAGAGCAACCGTCAACTGTTGGGGAATTTGTGTCTGTACTTATTGGGGGCTGGGCAGCAAACTGGCGGGAAGTATGGTATGGGGGCGGGCGCCAGTGTTAACAGGTTTTTGTACCAGCGGCTTGTCCTGTTCCTGAGAGGTATTGTAAGGCTTGTAGCCAAAGAGCAAAAAACTGGTAGAAACAGCCACAGAGACCATGGTGATCAAAATAGCTACGTAGCGGATGCCGTCGTAAAAGCTGTGACGCGTACGCCAGATTGCCAGTCGGAGCGGTTGCAGGACAGGCTGCAGCAGGTGGGCGTGCAGGATGTTGTGTCGCACCCATTGTATGAATTTCTCCTGTCCGATCACCACCACAGAACCCAATATGAATACGTTCACGAGCGAAAACATGGCCATCATCTGTACATACGGATTGGTGTACAGGTGCCCGTACAGGTGCTGGCTGTAGGCAATGGCTCCGAGCATCAGTCCGACCATCAGTATGTTGGGCAGACTCAGCAACCAGTTGTTTTTTGGCTTGTCATCTTTAGGGGTGGGTATATAAGGTACTTTTACCCGGAAAATAGAGTAAACGAGCCCCAGCAGGAAGATCCACCAGGTGCCGGTACGCAGAATGCCCCCGAACATGTGAAAGCCCTTTTCATTTTTCTCGTGGTACCAGCGCTGCGCATATTGCCGGATAGCAATGGAGATCAGGAAGAAAGGCGTGAACATGATCAGGAACTCACCCAAAGACACATACCAGGGAAATTCAGCCATGATCAGCGCCAGGGAAGGAATCAGGAAATCAATCAGGTTGAAAACCCCAAACAGGTAGTAGAGCGGCAGTGTGCCGTAGTGGATGCGCTGCCGCCAGGTAAAGTGTTTGAACAGTTTCGGATATGTGGTGAAGAGCAACTCAAAGGTGCCACGGCTCCACTTTACCTGCTGCTTGTAGTAGGCGGCCAGCGTGCCGGGTACCAGGCCTCTGTTCAGGATTTTGGGTACGTATACTGATTTCCATCCTTTGGCATGCAACTGCATGGCCGTATGCATGTCTTCGGCCAGACCCGCTGCGTGACCACCAATGCTGTCGAGGGCGCTGCGTCGGAAAACGCAGTTGGCCCCGATGGCCTGCGCCGTACCGTGTGCATTCATGCCCATCATCATGGGGCCATAGAAGTTATAAGTCTGCTCGGCGGCACCATAAGCCACCAGGCTTTCCTTCTGGTTGTAATACGCCTGCACGCACTGCACATAGCCAATCTCCGGATCTTCAAAATAAGGTAGCACCTCGTCCAGAAATTCCGGCACCGGCACATGGTCCGGGTCGAGAATCAGGCAGATGTCACCGGTGGCCTGTTTCAGGGCGTTGTTGATGTTTCCTGCCTTGGCGTTGATCTTTTTGGTACGGGTCACATGGATCACACCCAATCGTTCGCACTGTTCCTTCAGGTATGGATCATCGGCTTCGTCGCACAGGTAAGTGGTATGCGGATAGCGGATGCGCTGAATGGCCTCCAGTGTGTTAATGATCATGTCATAAGGCTCGCCGGCACAAAAAGTAGTGAGCACATCCACCTTAAACTTAGTTCGCAGCTTAGGCTTGACCGGTACGCTCACATCAAAATAGTGGTACCATTCGTGCAGGGTGCGCAGCAGTTTAAAGCCGAGGGCAGTAGTCAGAAGTATATAGAGCGGCAGGTAGCCGATATGGTCTGCGTCGATAAACCAGTACAGGAACAGCACCATGGTGATCAAGCCCATCACGATCATGAGGCGGATGGTCAGGACATCCTTCGGCTTAGGGACAACGCCGGGAATGGAAGTATGCTGTACTTTAGGGTTACTGGCAGGAATGTTATACATCAGCGAACGGGAACGTGTATTTTTTTAGGATAGCTTAATTTTTATGCACTAGCTGTTTTGCCTGTTTTGTGATTATTTGGTACAATAACATCTGTGGTTTATACTCGTATTATCCTCAAAAGTTCCATTGCTTTACCCTGTATTTAATCGCTTACGCCTTACTTTCTTGACTTTATGCTGACCAGCTACATGGTTTATTCTATCCGTTTTAGTACAATTGTTATCTTTTGCTTATCTGTTTTAAGTTCTTGTGCTTTTATAACATCTGATGATCAACAGTATAACAAACTGGGGCGCACAGTAGAAGTCGTGAAGGAGGGGGAGAAGTATACTTTATACCGGAATGGCGAACCCTACTTTATAAAGGGAGCCGCCGGATACGAGCATTTTGACAAGGTAGCTGCTTATGGTGGCAACTCTATCCGGGTGTGGCACACGGATGATGCGCAGCGCATTCTGGACGAAGCGCATGAACAAGGGCTAACCGTTATGCTGGGACTTTGGATGGAACGGGAGCGGGAAGGCTTCAACTACTACGACAAAGAGGACGTGGCGGCTCAGAAGGAGCGTTTACGTGCAGAAGTCCTCAAATACAAGGACCATCCGGCCTTACTGATGTGGGTAGTAGGCAATGAACTTTACGCGGAAGGCTCCAATGTGAAGGTATGGGATGCCGTGAACGGCATTGCCGAAATGATCCATGAAATAGATCCGAACCACCCGACGACCACTACTGTCATGAACGTGCCAAAGCAGGTTGTCAACCTGATCAAGCGACGCTGCCCGGCCATCGACATTCTCTCCATCAACTCCTTCGGAGCCCTGAACGACCTGCCGGCTGAAATCCGTGAAACCAACTGGAGCGGGCCTTATGTGATAGCTGAGTTCGGAGGCAGAGGCTACTGGGAGACTTACACGACCTGGTGGTATGCCCCGATCGAGCAGACTAGCTCCGAAAAAGCCTCCTTTGCCCGCGAAAGGTATGAAAATACCGTGTTGGCTGACCCTAACCGTTGTTTGGGTGCCTATGCTTTTATTTGGGGCTACAAGTACGAAACCACCCCGACCTGGTTCAGCATTATGACCGAGACCGGCGAAGAAACGGAGTTAGCACAGGTGATGCGGGAGATCTGGAGCGGGAAGCGGGATTTTAACCGGGCGCCGCACATCGCCTATCTCTCGCTCAAAGACATCTTTCCAACGGACCAGGTATACCTGCAACCCGGTGAATTGTCCTCAGCAGCAGTGTTCGCTACTGACCCTGACGGCGATAGTTTGCAAGTGCAGTGGGAGCTACTGCCGGAAACGGTAAGTGAAGACGGCAATGCCATCAAAGAAGAAAAGCCTGACGCTATACCTGATGCGATCCAGAAAACAACTGGCAACAACGTCACTCTCAAAGCCCCGCAGCGTGACGGGGCCTACCGACTCTATGCCTATGTTTATGACGGGCAGGGAAACGTTGCCACGGCCAACTTTCCTTTCTATGTGAAGGCTGGCAACACCTTCAGCTCAGCATTGGATTTCTATTGATATATTCCAGGTTTTATCCAAATTAAATTTTGCCTTTCAAGGGAAAATTGTGACTATACCTTACCTGATTGTTTATTTAGTCAGTGCTACAACTAATTCAGCGCTTTATGAGTAAACCACTTACCTCAGTTTTAGATTAAGGAGTAGTACAATTTAGACTGTTTCTGACAGAGGCGGTCTTCAGGCAATGCTGTCTCCTGCTGAAGATTACATCCATCACAGAGCCTGAATTTGACACATGAATAAGCAACTGAATCATACAAAAGTAAAAACTGCCCAAGACCCGGTAAAAATTAAAAAAAAGACTGTGAAAGCAGAGCAGACTCCCCCTGGCGATAGCGAACTAACCGCAGAGAGCTTTTACAAAGAAGCACTGAGCCTGTTGGTCAAGAGTGAGGCCAAGTTCCTGGTAGGTGGCGGTCTGGCCCTTGACATGTACACGGGGATCAACAGGGCAACAAAAGACATGGACATTTTCTGCAAGGTGGGAGAGTGCCCCCGCATTCTCAAGACCTTTGCCGAAGAGGGTTACTATACCGAAATGACAGACGCCCGTTGGCTGGCCAAAGCCAAAAAAGGGGAGCACCTCATGGACCTGATCTTCAATAACCCCGCCAGCATGTGCCCGGTGGATGACCGTTGGTTTGAGTATGCCACAGAAGGCGAGCTGTACGGTGTAAAAGTGAAATTTATGCCTGCCGAAGAGCTGATCTGGTGTAAACTGTATGTGCAGAATCGGGAACGCTACGACGGTTCTGACATCAACCACATCATCTTGAGCTGCGGCGATAAGCTGGACTGGAACCGGCTGTGGTCCTACACAGAACAGCACTGGCAGCTGTTACTGGCCCAGTTCATGAGTTTCCAGTTCGTATATCCATCCGACCGGGACATCATACCCCGTTGGCTAATGGACGAACTGCTGCTGCGGGCCAGAGAGCAGTATGATGTGGAACCACCAAAAGACAAAATCTGCCGGGGCCCGTTCATCGACCAGACACAGTACGGGCATGATGTACGTGTATGGGATTACAAGGCCCTTACTATGCGAACGATATAGTTGCTATACCTGCTAAGAGGTATAGCCAACAGAAAAACGCCACTGCTCATTGTAGTGGCGTTTTTTTATGTATTAACTTTTGGCTGCCTGAGTGCTTTGCTCCTGTACCTGCTCTGAGGTGAGGCCAAAAATAGGGGGTGTCGGTACACCAAGTATGCCCAGATAGGTATAGATGTGCGCCCGGTGATGAATTTCATGCTCAACCAACGCGCGAAGCCATTTCCAGCACGTGATTTGACCGCCTCCCGGTGTTTGTATTTTCTGCTGCAGGTCCTGGTCAGACAGGCTGTTGAAAATAGCGAGACTTTCCTGATGCTTTTCCCTGAAAAAGGCCAGTACATATTCCGGACCATCCGCCAGCGCCTTGCCGCAACCGGTATAAGCGGCAGGTCTGCCTTGCACGGTTTCCGCATACAGGTAGCGCTCTATGGCCGCAATGTGCCGGATCTGGTCTGCAAAGGTGAATTTCCCTTCCCGGTAGGTCCAATCGAACTGGTCGGCAGGTATACAGGCGATGACACGCTCGGTGCGCTGCCTGATCTTGCTGTAGTAATCCAGAAAAGAAGGTATGCTGCTGATTTCCATGGGCTTTTTAGGCTGAGAACGAGTTTCAGGTCAAAATAAGTTGCTGCGTCGCTCAAGTAATATAGTGTTGCGCCAAACTCCGTGCAACTGAGCGATACGATCGCGGTAGCCGATCTGCCGGAAGCCGTGCCGCTCCTGCAGGCGCAGGCTGGTGGTATTATCAGAAAAAGTGGATGACTGCAGTGTCCAGATGCCGTTGGCTTCGCTCTCCTCAATCATGGCTTGCATGAGCCTATCGGCTATACCTCTGCCACGGTGGAGGGAGGCAATGTAAATGCTGAACTCAGCCACTCCCCGGTAACAGGCCCGGGAGGAGACGGGTAGGAGCGCCACCCAACCCAGCACTTCCTCATTTTCAACAGCGACGATTCGGGTATGCGGCAGATGGTTACGGTCCCATTCCTCCCAGGTGGGCACCTCGGTGTTGAAGGTCGAAAAGCCGGTTTCCAGGCCCTCCCCGTAAATGCGGAGCACCTCATGCGCATGCTCCTGCTGCATTGTTGCAAGCTGTATCATCGTTTATTTCCAGATCAGAATCAAAGTGCCACACAAGATCACGCCCATACCCAGCAGCAGACGTGGCGTGAGCGGCTCGTTCAGCAGAAAGTAGGAGAGTCCCACCGTGACCAGTATACCTGCCCGGTCTATGGTAGCCACTACCGATACATCGGCTGTTTTGATGGCTTTAAAATAGAGTATCCAATACACTGCCGTGCAGGCTCCTGCCAGTATAAACCAAGTGAGCGTTTTGTTGTCGATCAACCGGGCTGACTTGAGGCCACCTGCGTAGAGTGCGTGGCCCAGCACCATCATAAATAATACCCCTGTGCGTATCACCAGCGCCAAATGCTCGTTGGCGTTGTTATTCATGCCCATCTTCGCAAACACCATTGCCACGCCCCCTGTGAGCATGGCAACGAGTGCGTATCCTAACCAAGATTCCATTATCCTCTAAATTTCAGGCTGCAATAGTACGACAGGTTTTACACTCTCCAACTAATTCTGCTCGGAATTTTTGTGTGGCTTTCTACCTTATTTTTTTGTGAGTTGATTAGCAGCTCTTACCTGTACTATTTCCGCCTTCATGGCTTCCAGGTCAGTGCGGAATTGACGGCTCTTCATCAGTTCGTCCACAAACTGGTGGGCAAACTCCTTACCGGCTTCCGAGTCGCTTGGGTAGTGCACGCCGCGGGTTTCTCTGGAGAAGGCCATGTCGCTGGCAACACCCATGAAGTGGTCTTTATACTCCGGGAAAATGTGGCTCAGAATATAGGCATGCACGTGCGAAGTAGAAGAGTGTCCGCTAGGGTAGGAGGCGTGGCCCGGCGCTTCCAGGTTCTCCAGTCGGCTATCCAACTGGTAAGGACGAGGGCGGCTAAAGTCGGCTTTGAGGGAGAAGATGTAGTAAGTAGCATCCTGAATCACCTGTTGCAATACCCGCGATGTAACCGGCAACTGCTGCGCATTGAACCAGGGACCCAGATCGCGGCCAATGAAGAAAAGGCTGTTGATGTTGCGGGTATAGTCGGCGTCGGCCGGGTTGGTGGTCAATGGGTCGAAGTATATGTTGGCCATGGTCTCAGTGCGGTTGATGGCTTCGGCGTTGCGGGTTTTTTGCAGGTGCAGCAGGAAGTCAAGTTCAGCGCGGGTTTCAGCCGAACTGTTGGCCGGGAAAGGCTTGATTTTGAATTTGCTCACCGGCACATCCACGTATACCGTGCGCAGCTTCAGGTAGGCGCCACGTTTGAAGTCAGCCTCCGGGAAGGTGATGTCATCCAGTGAGCGAATGGCTACATCCGACTTGTTTTCTTTAGCTGGCTTGTTAGGACCGTTGTTGCTGGCGAAAGCTGTTTGAGCTGTTGCGGAGAAACTGGTGCAGAAGCCCGTAACCAGTAGGATGGCGATAGCCAACAGGGTGGTAGTGGTAGAAGATCTGTCCGTCTTCGATTCTTTGCAGTTTTGGCATGAGGCCGTTTGCTCTGTGGCATCCTGAGCTTGCTTGCTCTGTGCTGCTTTCTGATTTTCGATTGACTGTGGCGTTGCGAATTGATAAATCGGTTCCATATGATGAATTGTTATTAATGTTTTGGTTTCAAATTCATCAGGATGACGGGGAGGATGCCGGAAAGACGCAGGGTTCAGAAATTTTTTTTGAGAATTATTCTGTCTGGTAAATTAATCGGCTGTCACGCTGCACTCTTGCTGGGGCTTTCACCATAAACTTAGTACCTTAGCGGCACCCAATCCTATACCTCTTGACAACAGGTATAGCTTAGAATCGCAATCAAAATAAAACCCATACATGAGCACTGAAGTAAGAGCACTCGAACCGAAAGCCCTTTGGAATAATTTCGCCGACCTGAACGCCGTTCCGCGTCCTTCCAAAAAAGAAGAGCGTGTGATCGCCTTTATGATGGAATTTGGTCAAAAACTTGGCCTTGAAACTATACAGGACGAAATCGGCAATGTCATCATCAAGAAACCCGCCACCGCAGGTATGGAAGACCGCAAGACGGTGCTGATTCAGAGCCACGTGGACATGGTGCATCAAAAGAATGCCGACACTGATTTTGACTTCGATAAGCAAGGCATCGACATGTATGTGGACGGTGACTGGGTAAAAGCCCGCGGCACGACACTGGGAGCCGACAATGGTTTGGGTGTGGCCACGATCATGGCGCTTCTGGCCTCTACTGACATTGAGCATCCAGCCATCGAGGCGCTGTTCACAGTAGACGAAGAAACAGGTATGACCGGTGCCCTCGGCCTGAAAGGCGGTATGCTGGAAGCCGATATCATGCTCAACCTCGATACCGAAGATGATACCGAACTGACAATAGGTTGCGCCGGCGGAGTGGACATCAATGCCAGCGGCACTTACCAGCCTGAAGGTATAAGCGGTGACATGAAAGGTTACAAAGTAAACATCAAAGGCCTGACGGGCGGTCACTCCGGTATGGACATATACCTCGGTCGCGGCAACGCGAACAAACTGATGAACCGACTGCTGCACCAAGCTACTGAAAAAGTTGGCTTGCGCATCGGCTCGATCGATGGCGGCGGACTGCGCAATGCGATCCCTCGTGAGTCCGTAGCCGTGGTAGCTATACCTACAGGGGAGGCTAGAGCTTTTGAGAATTTTGTGGAGGAGCTGACAGCCATCTTTAAAAACGAGCACGCTACGACAGACCCGAATCTGGCCGTGACAGTAGAGCAGACAGAAACACCTGCACAGGTTTTACCAGCCGACTATCAGGCGAATTTATTGCGTGCCCTCTACGCATGCCATAACGGGGTATACCGTATGAGCCCGGATATCCAGCACTTGGTGCAGACTTCCAATAACGTGGCCCGCGTATTGGTACAGGATGGAAAACTGACCGTTCAGTGCCTCACCCGTAGCTCTGTAGACAGCGAGAAAATGGATCTGGCTGCAGCTATTCAAAGTGCCCTCGAATTGGGTGGCGCATCAGTATCGCTCAGTGGTATGTATCCGGGTTGGATGCCTCGTCCGGGTGCAGGCATTGTGCAGCTGATGAGCGACCTTTACAAAGAGAAGTATAACGGCGAAGCCCATGTGAACGCCTGCCATGCTGGTCTGGAATGCGGTATCATCGGTGCCAACTACCCTGAGATGGAAATGATCTCTTTCGGTCCGAACATTCGCGGTGCTCACTCACCAGATGAAAAAGTGCAGATCAGCTCGGTGCAGAAGTACTGGGATTTCCTGCTGGATACACTGAAGCGTATACCTGCTAAAGCGTAATAGAAACCTGAAACAGAAGAGCCGCTCCTGCAAATGCAAAGAGCGGCTCTTCTGTTTTAAATAGCTCCAACAGAAAGCCCTTTCCTGCGTTATCGGCCTGGGAGAGGGTTTTTTTAGCAGTAAGTGTGCTGTATTGCTCGGTCGGTTTGCGAACTCTTCCACTGGCCATGATCTGAAAGGCCGGGTAATCATGGCCTAAAGAATCGTGAGCGCTGCAGAGAGATTAGCCATGATGTGCTATACCTTATGTAGGAGACAGGATCTTGTTAATTCTTCAGATAAACTCTGAATTCAGAGCCTTTACCTTGCTGGCTGTCGCACTCAATTTTACCGTCACAGTTCTCTACGATCCGTTTCACGATAGCGAGGCCTACGCCGGTACCTTCCACATGCGCATGCAGGCGCTTGAACATGTCAAATACCTTGTCCCGATCTTCTGGTTTCAAACCGAGTCCATTGTCTTTTACCCGGAACACAGTATAAGTGCCCTCACGGTATGTGCTGACCTCAATCAATGGTTTACGTTCCGGTGAGCTGTACTTGATGGCATTTGATACCAGGTTGTAGACGATGCTGCGAAGGTTTTTGCGGGAAAAAACCATTTCGGGGGCCTCCGAAAAGTCCGTCTTTATCTCAGCGTCATATTTGGTGATCAGCTCCTGGATATTGAGGGTCACATCCTCTAGCAATTCCTCAAATCGGACGCTTTCGATGGCTGTTTCATCCTGATGCTGTAGCTTGGCCACTTCGGTCAGGTCCATCAGCGTGTGTTTAAACCTGCTGATGGCATCCTGAATCATAGCCATGATGATATTCAGTTCATTGTGATCAGGTTCCGGGCTTTCGAGTATTTCTTTCAGCGCCACCGCCAGTCCCTCGATGTTGTTGATAGGGGCCTTGAGATCGTGCGAGGCAGTGTATACAAAATTGTCGAGGTCTTTGTTCACGCGGGTAAGTTCCGCTGTGCGGGCCTTCACTCGTTCTTCCAGTTCGCGGTTGATTTCCTGGGTACGTTTGTGGGCAAGCTCCACTTCTTTCTTCTGCAGGTAAAAGCGAACAAATGCCGCTACCTTTGCCTTGGTAATGGCAGGGTGCAGCGGTTTGAAAAGAAAGTCCACGGCACCGGCCTCAAAACCTTCCATCACATGCACGTCCTGCTGGTGGATGGCTGTCACGAAAATAATGGGTATATCCCGTGTTTTAGAAATATCGCGCAGGTAGCGGGCAACTTCATAGCCATTCATGCCGGGCATTTGCACGTCCAGCAGGATCAGCGCTATTTCTTCCTGCAGCGCCAGCTTCAGGGCTTCTTCGCCCGAGTTGGCAAACAGGTATTCCGTATTATCGCCTTCCTCAGAGAGCAGACTCGCCAGACTGACAAGGTTTTCTTCCTTGTCGTCGACTAGCAATATCTTTACCGGGTGGGTAGCTGTAGGCAAGGATGTTATAGGTATGATATCGTGGTCAGTGTTCATGTAAAGTTAGCAAATAAGCTTGTATGCGCTCAACATTCATGATACTACAGCCGGGTGTGCTATTGATGGCTGCCAGCGGCATGGTGGCAATCTCCGCTTCGCCGGGATGCTGCACGATGGCAGTGCCCCGTTTCTCAAATATATACTTTAATCCTGAACTTCCATCCTTACTGGCCCCACTAAGTAGTATTCCAACTGTATTTTTCCCGAAAACATCGGCTGCGCTGGTAAAGGTCACGTCGATGGAAGGGCGGGAGTAGTTCTCCAATTCGGAGGCGTCGAGCGAGAAAGTAAGATCTTTTTCAAGCAGCACGTGGTAGTTGGACGGGGCAATGTATACGTGGCCTG
The DNA here is from genome assembly GCF_947502515.1 of uncultured Pontibacter sp. NCBI lineage: Bacteria > Pseudomonadati > Bacteroidota > Cytophagia > Cytophagales > Hymenobacteraceae > Pontibacter > uncultured Pontibacter sp. The sequence goes on from NZ_CANNAI010000005.1 coordinate 348,899, forward strand.
CCTCCAGTGGCGCTTTGTCATCGATCTCGACCGCTTTCAGTACCAGCTTCTTGTCAAAAAGCTCCTGCAGGCTGCCTTCTTGATTGCGCAAGCGGTGCAGCACCAATACGATGGGGATACTATAGTCCGCGGGCAGCCCTTGCAGTATCTTCATGGAGGCCTGTATGCCACCCCAGGAGCCACCTAGTACGATCAGTCGGGTATTGTCGCGCATCAGGAGTTCTTGCGGTATATGCGGTTGTTCTTGTCTACAAAGTTATACTTGCTACTGATCTCTGACATGGCCAGTGTTTCCTTTTTGCCCAATGCCAGGTAGCCCAGGCTCACCAGACTCTCATCAAAAAGCTGGTATACACGCTCCTGCAATGCCCGGTTAAAGTAGATGAGCACGTTGCGGCACACGATCAGGTGGAACTCATTGAACGAAGTATCAGTCGCCAGATTATGCGGATAGAATACTACATTTTTGACAAGCGAGGAGTTGAACTTCACGCTGCCGTAGTTGCTGGTATAGTATTCTGCAAAATCGCGCTTGCCACCGGCCGCGTAATAGGCGGCGGTGTAGGCCGTCATGTGCGTAGCGGAAAAGATGCCGTCTTTCGCCTGCCGCAGCACCTTCTGGTTGATGTCTGTGGCGTAGATCTTGGTTCGACTCAGCAGCCCTTCCTCCTCCAGCAGAATCGCCAGCGAAAACAGTTCCTCGCCGGTGGAGCAACCCGCGTCCCATACCTTGATAAATGGATAGGTCGAAAGTATAGGCAGCACGTTCTCTCGAAGCGACTTATAGAAAGTCGGGTCGCGGAACATCTCCGTTACATTCACGGTGACTTCCTGCAGGAAATTCTCAAAAAAGAAGCTGTCCGTGAACAGAAACTTGCGTAGTTCGTCGATGCTCTGCAAATGTTTCTGACCCAGAAAACGCTTAATGCGGCGGTACACCGAGGCCCGTGCATAGCCGCTGAAATCGTAACCGTACTGTGTGTGTATTTCTTTGATGAGCGCCTCTACCTCCAGCTCAAACAGCTCCTCGTTCTCAAGCTTCATACAACCAAACCCGCATAAGGGTAAGCAACTTATCGGTATCCACTGGTTTAGGTATATAGTCAGAAGCCCCGGCTTCTATGCATTTTTCTCTGTCTTCTTTCATAGCCTTCGCGGTGAGTGAAATAATCGGCAGTTGCTTAAAACGTAAATCCTTGCGGATTCGTTTTGTCGCTTCTATCCCATCCATTTCCGGCATCATCACGTCCATCAGCACCATGTCTATACCTGTTTCTGTGTCAAGTTTTTCGAGTGCTTCCTTGCCATCATAAGCCGCTATGACCTGCATGCCGTGCATTTCCAGCAGGCTGCTCAGTGAGTAGATGTTGCGCACGTCGTCGTCCACCACCAGTATCTTCTTGCCGCGCAGTACTTCCTCCGGCACGTGCAGCTTCATCTTGAACTCGTTGCCCGGTGGCAGCTTCTGGTTTACCTTGTGCAGGAAGAGCTGCACCTCGTCGAGCAGGCGCAGGTATGAGTACTCGTTTTTGATAATGATCGTGTTGGCAAACTCCTTCAGCTTCGTCTCTTCCTCTTCACTCAGGTCCTTGCCCGAGTAGATGATGATCGGAATATCGCCGAGTTTGGTCTGCGACTTGATCTTCTTCATCCAGTCATAGCCTTTCATGCCCGGCAGGTTGAGGTCGAGGATGATGCAGTCTACTTTTTGCTTAGCCAGCACCTTTTCGGCTTCTTCAGCAGAGTAGGCGGAAGTCGACTTGAGTCCGTGTGCCAGCAGCAGCTCGGCCACGGCTTTGTTCTCGATCTCGTTGTCTTCCACGATCAGGATGTTCTCAATGTTTGCTCCCGATTTGCTCACGATAGAGCCAAAAGCTTTGTTGAGCATCTCGAGCGTGACTGGCTTGGGAAGGTACTCTTCATTCTCAGCATGCTCGCCGATCACCTCCTTATCGTAAGCCGACATTACGTGCACATTGATGTTTCGCAGGTCTTTGTCTTCACGCACTTTTTTGAGCACATCCCAACCTGTCATATCCGGCAGCTGGATGTCGAGCAGCATGGCGTCAGGCTTGTGCTCCAGAGCCATGCGCAGGCCGTCACGCCCTGTAAAGGCCTGGTGTACTTTGAAGTTTTTGGCCTTGGCAAAATCCGCCAGGATGTCGCTGAAGCCTTTGTCATCCTCCACGATCAGCACGCAGATGTCTGTCTTGTTCTGTCGCTCCATGTTGAGGAACACTTGTCCCATGCTCTGGCTTTTTTGTTGCGCCGGCGATGGGCTAGTTACAGCGACAGGCTGTGCAGCTGGCGGGGTATAGGCAGGAGCCTGACGCTGCTCAGGTATAGCGGCGCCATTTGTTGCACCGAAAGGCACACGCGGCAGGTATAGCGTAAAGGTACTGCCCTTGCCCGGCTCACTTTCCAGCATCAGTTCACCGCCCAGCAAGGTAGCCAGCTCTTTGCTGATTGTCAGTCCCAGACCAGTGCCGCCATACTTGCGGGTAGTGGACGTGTCGGCTTGCTGGAAGGCCTCAAACACCATACTTTGCTTCTCAGCAGGTATACCAATGCCCGTGTCGCGCACAGCAAAGGCTACCACATCCTGGGCGTCGCGCAGCTGCTCCGACTTAAACTTAGGCCGCTGCGTAACCGGGTATACCTTGAACTCGACTTCGCCGCCCTCGTCGGTAAATTTGATAGCATTGCCAATGAAGTTTTTGAGGATCTGCTCCAGCCGGAAACGGTCGGTCACGATGCTGTCGAAGGTACCCGGCACGTGGTGCTCCTTGAAGTTGATCTTCTTCTTGGCGGCCAGTTCCTTAAACATCGGCTCCAGGGATACGTCAGTCAGGCGCAGCTCTTCCGTCTCCAGCTTCACCATACCGGACTCGATCTTGGAGAGGTCCAGTATTTCGTTGATCAGCCTGAGCAGATCATTGCCTGATTTATGAATGATCTGGGCGTGGTCGATCTGCTTCGTGGAGAGCGTGTTTTCGTTGTTGTCGGCCAGCAGGCGCGACAGGATGAGGATGCTGTTGAGCGGGGTGCGTAGTTCGTGGCTCATGTTGGCCAGGAAGTCACTCTTGTACTTGCTCACGGTCTCTACCTGCTGTATCTTCAGTTCGATGGCTTCGCGGGCATCCTCCAGGGCCTTATTCTTAGCACCCAGCGCCTCGTACTGTTCTTCCAGCAGTTGCGCCTTCTCTTCCAGTTCAGCGTTCTTCTCCTGCAATTCCTCCTGGTTTACACGCAGCTCTTCTTCCGATGCCTTGAGTTCAGCGTTGAGTTGGCGCAGCTCTTCCTGCTGCGTCTCCAGTTCCTCAGCCTGGTTTTGCGTTTCGTAAAGCAGTTCCTGCGTTTGCAGGTGTGCTTTCAGGGTATGGATGAGCACCGAAATACGCTCGGCTGCGGAGTCGAGCAGACGGCGCTGCACCTCCGAATACGGTCGGCGGGAGGCCAGCTCCAGTGCGCCTATAATGGTGTTGCCAAAGTATAATGGGATGATGATGACCGTAGCTGGCTCAATGTCTGAAAGTCCGGTGCGAATGCGCAGGTACTCCTCCTGCACTTCCTCCAGCACTTTCACCTTGCGTTCGGCCACTGCCTGGCCTACCAAACCGGTTCCAACTTCAAACACAGGCAATTGCGCCTTGTTCTGTTGCAGACCATGGCTGGCGGCAGGTTCCAGTTTGCCATTGTTGTTGTGCAGGTACAGCACACCGGCCTCAGAGTCAGTGTAGTTGCAGAGGTAGGAGAGGGCGTGCCTGGAGACTTTGTCCAGTGTAGTTTCGCCCCCGATCAGATTACTCAGCTCGGCTACGCCTGTCAGCACCCAGTTGCGATTTGCATTCTCGGTGGTGAAGTGCTCCAGGTTATTTTTCATGTCCCGGATGGCAAGGCTCAGCATATCCTCCTTGCTTTGCACCTCTACCTCTACATCATACCGGCCCTCGCCAATAGCCTGCGCCACCTGCGACAGCGACACGGTTTTGTTCACCACCCCTCTGAATGAAGAGGCCACACTACCGATCTCGTCTTCGCTTTCAATATTAACCACCACGTCTGTGGCACCCAGCCGGATACGGTCGGCCGCGTTTTTGAGTGTGGCCAGTGAGGTAGAGATCAGGCTGATGATGAAGTAGGAAAGGAAACCTACAAGCGTCAGAATAAACAGCAGCGCTACAAACAGCACCTGCAGATAGCGCTCCTTGCGATTGCTTTCATCCTGTACCTGCTCTCTGATGTTTTGTATGAGGTGCTTTTCGGCTCCGCGAAGCGCCTCGATATTGGAGGTATACAAGCTGTAGACAGAGCCTGCATCAAAGGTGTTCAGATCTGTGTCCGGGTTCTGTTCAAGGCGCTGTACAACAGCAACGGCACGTTTATAATCATCAGACACTAATATCTCCTGCACTTCGCTCACGGTGCCACGATCGGCGTAGCGGTAAAAGCTTTCCAAGGCTGTTGTGTGGCTGTTGTATTGCGTCATCAGGAGGGCATAATCCTGATAAGAGAATATGCCTTCCTGCATAGACTTCATCAGCAGACTACGCATGCGACCCAGGTGGATTTTGGCTTCAGAAAGACTTTTGAAACCGATCAGCTGGCGACTGATCTCGACGTTGCTAAGTGCAGTTGCACTGGCGTCCATGCGGTTAAGCATGCTAAAAATCAGCTCATTTGAATAGCGGCGAAAGTCGTCCACATCCAGATTTCCCTTATCGAGGTCACTGCGGTATTTATTGATATCCTGCATCATGGAGATGGCAGGCAAGGTGCGGCTGGTGTTGCTCAGGAAGTCTGTCAGGTCGAGTGTGGCGGCATCGGTCAGGTTTCTTTGCGCACGTGCATCGAGCATGAAAATGGAATCGCCGGAAGCAGCTGCCAGTATACGGGCACGCTCGCGCTGAAAGGCGTGCAACAGAGAGGATATTTTTTCTGACTCGGTGAGTTGAGCAATCTCGTCCTGCAGTTTGTTATTCTCCTCTATTTCGCGCTGCACGGTAACAGCCACAAAATAGACAAGCGGAAAAAGGAGCAGGGCCAGCAGGAGGAGGAGTTTATCCCTGATCTTCAGGTTTCGGATGATGTTCATCGAGCGTGCGTAGGGTTAAGCAAGGGTGAATAAGAACCTGTTAAAAATGCAAGTTAGGAAAAACAGATTTGTTTTGCCCTCAATACTTGCCTTAGCTGTTAAAAATCCGGCCTGGCAATTAGCAGTTGAAGCGGGTTTTGGGAGAGTGGAGATATTGTATATTTGCAGGACAATGGCTGCCATACCTTATCATCTGTAGGTGACAGTCTGTATCTCCCTTATTCAAGTTCACATCAGCAGCTTATGCTTAAAAATTTTACACTGTTACTGTTCACTTTGTGTGTCATCGCTACATCCTTATCAGCACAAACGAATAACCCTCCGGGGTGGGAGTGGGCCAACAGTATTACGGGCTATGCCACAGTCAGCCATGAAATTGCGGTGGATAACGCAGGTAATACCTTTGTGACGGGCATGTTTCAGCAATCAGCCAACTTTGGGGATATCAGTCTAACAGGTTTAGGTGGCGTTGTAAATGGTTATGTCGCGAAGTATGATAATGCTGGAAAAGAGATATGGGCCACTAAGATTGGAGGTATAGGTAGGGATATTGCATTGGATGCATCGGGCAATATTTATGTCACCGGAAATTTTACAGGAGTTGGCGTTTTTGGCGCTTTCACGATTTCAGGCTCTGGTACAAACAACTTTTTTTTGGTTAAGCTAAACCCCGCAGGTAACGTTTTATGGGTTAAAAGTACTCCTGCTTCGCATGGCGTAGGACTTGGGATTGATCGTGCGGGATACATATACGTTACCGGTTCCTTTGCCGACACACGTATTTTCTTTGAAAATACTGATTTCTCCAGTCAGTCATCGGATATCTTCCTGGTCAAGTATGACCCTGAGGGTAAAGAGATCTGGGTCAGAAAAATAGGGGGACAAGACTACGATATTGCCTCCGATATTACAGTAGACGGGGAGGGCAATAGTTACCTGACAGGCAGATTTCAGGGAGTGGCCCAGTTTGAAACGGTTTCTATCTCCAGTCCTTTTGGTCCACAGGAGGATGCGATATTTATAGCAAAATACAATGCTGCAGGCAAGTTGGAATGGGTAAAACAAACGGGCGGAGTCCGTACTCAGAGCTATAAAATTGATTTGGACCCCCGAGGCAACATTCTGCTGACGGGTTATTTTTTTTCTAACGCCAGCTTCGGTTCTTACAGTTTTGACTCGCAAGAGCAGGAAGTGTTTGTCGCTAAATACACGCCAGACGGTGAAGTCATTTGGGCTCGTAGAGCAGGCGGTTCAGGACCAGATGCGGCGCAGGGACTGGCTACAGACTACAAAGGCAACACCTATGTTTCAGGTTTTTTTTCGTACAAGGCTGACTTTGGGCCATTCGTCATTCAGAACAGTTTGGGAGGGAGCTTTTTTATAGCCAAACATGATACTTACGGAAAGGTGGTATGGGTAAAAACCTTTGACGGGAACAACACCCATGGCCTGGGCTACGGCTTGGCAGTAGATGCTTTGGGAGGTGTATACCTGCATGGGGTGTATGGAGTAGATACTTCTTTCGGGGAAACAAGACTCTTGCATAAGTCAGAGGGATTCAGTGCTTTCGTGGCTAAACTCGAATCAGAGGACAACCCTGCCATTCTGACCAGCAACCTGCCTGAACTGGAGTACTGTGCTGGCGCAATCGTGCCTGTTTCATTTCTCAAATCCGGTTCTTACGCAGCTGGCAACACCTTCATGGCCCAACTCTCCGATGCCTCCGGTTCGTTTGCTAACCCTGTGACGATAGGTACTGGTCAATCGGCTCCAATTATGGCTGAGTTACCGGCAGGTATAGCGCCAGGCGCTGGCTATAAGATCCGGGTAGTGGCCGGAGTGCCAGCTGTAATAGGCCGGGAGAGTAGCATACCTGTCAGTATTGTAGCAAGACCTATGGCGCCTGTTGCTATACCTACTGCAAGTTGTGGCACCGGTAACGTAACCCTTGCAGTTTCAGGAGCTCGTGGCGATGAAGCCTACCATTGGTATGCCAACGCCACAGGAGATGAAGTACTTGCCACTGGCCCTGCTTTCAGGACACCACCTATCAACAGCACCACACACTACTATGTATCACTTGTAAACAGCACGGGCTGCGAAAGTGAGCGAACGCTGGTAACGGCTACCATTGATTCTGCGCTGAATGTGCAGGCGGGCAGCGATGCTGAACTATGTATGGGCGGAGGTGAGGTGCAGCTGACAGGATTTAGCCCGGCAGGTGGCACTTGGAGTGGAGCAGGAGTAAGTGCTGCAGGAGTATTCAATCCCTCGTCGGCAGGTGCAGGAACTCACACCCTGACCTATACCTTTGACAATGGGCATTGCGCGGGTTACAGTACAAAAGAGGTGCGGGTTACGCCTATACCTACTATCCAGGCAGGTTTCGAACCAGTTGAGTGCGGTACTACTGAAAGCCCGTCGGGACTCGCCCCGCTGCAGGTAAAGTTTACCAACAGCACAAGCGGCGCTACTGCCTATTTATGGGAGTTTGGCGATGGCGCTACTTCACAGGAAGCTACGCCTGACCATACCTACAATACAATCGGCAACTTTGATGTGTACCTGACTACCTATTATGGAAATGATTGCAGCAGCAGACAGCAGGTAACAACAGTGCAAGTCGAGCGCCGGAACGAGAACGCCAACGTATTTACTCCGAATGGCGACGGCTTGAATGATTACTTCGTCCTGAATGTATCCTGCCATCCCCTTGATTTAAAAGTGTTTGACCGATGGGGGAAACTGGTTTTTGAGCAGGCGGACTATAAACAAAACTGGGATGGCGGAAATCAGCGAAGCGGTATTTATTTCTATCACGCCACCACCAGTAACGGGCAGAATTGGAAAGGTTGGGTTGAACTGATTCGTTAAAAAAAGCAGCAGTAAGCACTGTCAAACGGTGGGCGCATGTGTTAGCCTCATCGCGGGAAATTCTCAGCGTCTTTCAGTGCATTGGTGGAGTCTGCTTTAATGTTTGAGATTACTGTGATCTCACCCGTGGATTCCAGTATCATCACTTCAATTTGAGAGAGATCTCCATGCCCGCCGTTGCGTGCGGCCGAATTGATCTCCTCTATTGTCACGCGTTCTCTTTTGAGGGCATCATCCAGTAATTCTCCTTTGTATAGCAACAGGGTTGGCTTGCTAGTTATGATATGCTTAACATACTTGACGCGTACTGAAAGCCAGGTAATGGCATATTGCAGGAAAATCAGCAGGAAGAATGCTAAAACACCATCTAACAGCGCAATATTTTTGTTAAGTGAAACTGCGGCGAGTGCCGAACCCAAAGCCACTGTCACAATGAAATCAAATGCGTTCATCTTGGAGAGTGTTCGTTTGCCGGATGCCCTCAGGAGCAGAACCATGGCAATGTACGCTAGAATGGTGATGGTAAATGTTCTGAAGATGCTCTCCCAGTTGTCGAAAAAGAATTGTTCCATAAGGTGTGAGGTCCGCTTTTTTAAGTTGCAGGTATACGCATCTTTTACTGGATTGAACCTGTGCGGTTGCAAAAGAGGAAAAAACAGGGAATTGATCAGTCGATGCGGTTAAGCATCAGTCCGTTCTCTACCTTATCAAAAAGAATCGGTTAGCGATCAGGCAGTATTTATTACCTTTTCTTGTGAAGGTTTAATTTATACTGTAAGGCCAGCCTACCTATAACAGAGTATAGGCGAACCTCTTCCTGTGAATGAATCAATGTACTTATTTCATTGCTTCCTTCATAAGCGGTATGAGTATCTGTTCGTTCTACAGATGGAGCTATCAAAGGAATTGCTACCCCTAACTGTGCGTTTATATTTACACCATATAACGTGTAGCCCGCGCTAATTACTGGATCAGCAGTCAAGCCTGTCAGGTTTTTATAACTACTCTTCGTGGAAATGGAATAGGTGTCATAGAAATTGAAATCAGTATACTGTGAATAGGCGAACCTTAGTCCTAGACCATACTCACTTTTTGCCATCCTCTTGCCTGCATTAAATTGCCCTAACAGGCTCCAGTATTGTGCCTGCGTGACTTCTCCATCTGTGTTACCTGTAAAATGCCAATAGTTGTCTACCTTGGTTATACCTGCGCCCACATATACCTCTATGATGGGGAAAACCGGATTGTCAGTATTGGTGAAATAACCCAAGCCGCCCTTGAGGGCATAATCATTCCTGTCAACATTATACCTGTCTCCAAGTATGCTTATTCTTTTCTTGGTGTCATTGTCGAAGGTAGCAGCTGAGAACAGTGCCAGCTTATTTGAAAAGGCATAGGATAGATTAAAGTCGTAGCCACCACCTCTGCCAAATGAAACATGCAATTGATTTTTTTGATCGTGGAGCGGGATTAACAGTGATTTTGGAGTATAAAACTCTCTTTGTGCAAGAAGTTTAGTAGGAAGCAACACAACAGCGATAAGAATGATAGCATACCGTAGTTGTTGTTGCAAAACCTCTTTACACCTGTTCATACACCTATCAATTAAGTTGCATACAACATTTAATATGAACACTAATAGCCAGCAGTAGGTTACAGCTTGTGGATTTAGTTGGCGGGAGGTTTTATTTTAATTTTTGTTTTGAAATCGTACCCTTCCATTGAATCTCCAAAAGGGCCGTTACCCGGAATCCACATTCCCCCCAAAGTCAGATTGAAGTTTTCACAATTAGGATTGGCAAGCTTAAAATCCTTTTCATAATTGTCAATCACTAACCTTAAACTGTCTCCATTTGAAAAAACGCTTAATTCAGCCATTAAATCAAATGTCAATGACTCCTTTGGAGCAAGTTCAACAGAATAGTAGGTGTGTATTTTATCCTTTGGGTTTGGTGTCCTGTCAGACAGGTATTCATCTCCACAATACCAATGTGGCATAAGATGGATCGACTTTGTTATATCCTGATCTAGAGTCAGAGGCAAATGTGCTGTTGTATTATTTGTGAGGATAAGTTTAACCTCGAATGGTTCATTTACTTCAATCTGTTCGGGCGCTTCTATAGTCTTAGTCACACTGATAAAGTCATCAGATTTACAGGAAGTTAAAACTACTAGAGTAAAGATGATGATTCTGAAGCTTTTCATTTTATGAATTGCAATTAACGGACTTGTGTATACCTGTGCGAGGCAGTCAGCCGAAGCATAGGGTATAAACCTTGTTGGGTATTGCTATTCTTTGTTCGTTTCCTGATGTAAGTCAGGTATGATTTCAGTAACAATTGACAAAGCCTTTTCTAAAGTTATCCCGTTTGTTTGGTCAAGAGCTAGAGGGTGGTTTTCTTCTATCACGACTACTTTAGGTATAACTCCAACTTCCTGTGTGATGACTTCAGTTTTTATGTTCAGGGTATTGCCGTAGGTAGGAATGTATGTTTGCAGCCAACCAAAGTATGGAAGCTCGTTTACTCTGTCTTTGTCATTCCACAATTCATTCGTTCTGATGAAGTTTTTCTCGCTTAAAGTAGTCCAGACATCGAATATTAGGTCTTCTTCATAGTCGATTATAGGTATAGTCAACCTGCCACGGATAAAGAAGTATTCTTCGTCCACTACATATAGGCTTTTAGTTTCTTCAACCCTTGTTTCTCTTTCCTCTTCTGGAATAGTAAAATAATATTCAGGGTAGTCGCTGCCAAAAGTCAACGGTAGACTGCCAAGTTCCATACCGCAGCATGCACATTTATAAGCTACCTGACCTAACTGGTTTATTACTTTAGTGACTTTCAATTTTCATAATTTATAGTATCACCCAACGGGTTCGTGCTATAATGTGGGTGAGGCATGGCCGAAGCCTATATTATGCACAGTGTTGCACTAAACCTTCGGTAGCTGGTTTTAAAAAGCAGCGGATAAGGGCTATCTTTTGGAATCACACTTAACTCTT